>JACZWL010000052.1 GCA_022572185.1 Pseudomonadota bacterium
TTTCAGTACGACGCCATAGTTCTTGGCGCCCACTGCCGACACAAGACCCTGTCGAACTTCAAGGGCTACAAGTTCAGCATCGCGCTGCAGACGGTCGCCCCATCCTCCTCCGCCCCAGGTAACGTAATGCAAGAGATCGTCTTTGTGCACCTCGACATGGTCCGTTTTCGAACCCAGCGGTACCTTCGTGCCATCTGCCTTTTCCAACAGTTTCCAGGAACGCCTGGCAGGCAGTCCTCCATTTACGCCCCACGGCGGTACGAACCAGCGGTCATCGTGAATCGAAATCTTTCCCTTTTGCAGGAAACGGTAGATCATATGGATGCCGTTGCCACCTCGATGTAGACCGGCGCCGCCCGAGTCGGCTGCGGATTCGTATTTCTCGATAATTAATGGAAAGTAATTTTCGAGGAATTCATTGGGCACGTTCGTGAACCCCGGCCACAGAGAATGTCCGTCCATGCCGTCCCCGAGTGGGCGACCGGGAATTCCGCCGAATCCGATCTGGAATAGCTGATACCACTCGCCGTTTTCGTGGAAGCCCGAATACATCAGGTGAGGGCTGGACGAGAATCCTGCGGCGTTAAGAAACTCAGGTGTCTTTTGCCCGAGCAGGGCGCCGAGCACATCGAATATTCGACCAAGTGCGTGAGTTCGGCAGGACAGTGCGGCAGGGAACTCGGGTTTCAGCAACGAGCCTTTCGGGATCCGCACATCGACAAGATCGTAGAAGCCGTCATTAAAGAGAATCTGTGGATCAAAGACCATAATCATGTAGATGCCGAAAAACATCTTGAACATGTTTTCATTGAGGTAAAAATTGATGGACGAATCTGACTGCGGGTCCGTGCCGTCAAAATCGAGAATGACTTTGTCTCCCTCGCGCCACATCGTGCACTTGATCTTGAACGGGCCGTTACCGAGACCATCATCACAGACGTAATCTTCAAACGATACGGGTTCTTCTCCGATTGCCTGACTGATCAGTTGCTTCATTGCCCGGTGATTTCTCAACAAAAGCTCGTCCATCGCAGATACAAAAACATCTTCACCGAAACGATCACAGATCTCATCAATACGCAGCGCCGCAACACGGCAGGACGCGACGATCGCGTGTAGATCGGCCTTGTACCACTCCGGCACACGGCTCTGAAACATCGCGATCTTGAGAATGTCTTCCTGAAACTCGCCTTTCCGGTAGAGTTTGACCGGAGGCAGGCGCAGCCCCTCTTCGAAAATGGATGCCGCGTCTGTTGGCAGTGAGCCGGGTACTTTGCCGCCTATGTCGGTCATGTGACCGAACATGGCAGCCCATGTGATGATTCTGCCGCGCCGGTAGATGGGCATGATAATGAGCTGATCATTGTTATGGCTGACAGCGCCTTCGCAGCTATATGGGTCACTGAGCAAGATGACATCGCCTTCTTCAATCTCGCCGTCGTAAAGGCGAAGGAATCCATCTATAAATGAGCCAAACTGGCCCACAACCATCTTGCCGCTTCTATCAGCAATTAAGGGAAACGCATCACCTTGTTCGCGTATGCTTGGCGATAGCGCTGTTCGAAAAAGCGTTGCATCCATTTCTACGCGAGCATTGCGAAGGGCGTGCTCGATGATGTCGAGTGTGATCGGATCAACCGCTGTTTTCGCAAACTCTTCCTTGTTTGTTTCAATTAGTTTTGCTGGCATGGCTTTGTCCCAATTACGCAGGGTTGATGAGAATATTGCCGAAGTTATCGACTTCAGCAATGTGCTTGGGGTGGATCAGGGCCGTACTGTCCATCTCAACAACGATCGCCGGACCTTCGATACGGTCGCCGGCCCGAAGTTTGCTTCGTGCATAAATCACAGCCGGCTGCATTTTTCCATCGATCCACACGTCGTGATCATGTACTTTCGCTGCGGACGGATCGCCGTTGCCTTTGGGAATATCCAGTGCGGGCAATAACAGCTCAGGACCGAGGGCAAACACCCGCAAATTGACCAGTTCGTGTTCGGCTTCCATATTAAAAGTGAACATGCGTTGATGTTCCTCGTCAAAGGCGCTGCATAAGCGCGTCACGGCATCGTCGCCGCCCTCAGTCGTGTATGGCATCGGAATCTCGAACCCCTGACCGTGATACCGGATATCTACCTCATAGCGGATTTCGGCCTCGCCTCTGTCGACACCTTCCTCCATGAGTTCCTTGAGAACCTTTTCCTCCATCTCGGCGAAAATCTCTTTGACGGCCGCGGCACTGGTGTCAGAAACTCGCTTGGAGTGGCTGCGTGCTGCTTCAGCGCGTAATCGCGTCGTGGCATCGCCCAAGGCACAAAGAACACCAGGAGAATTGGGAACGATTACCGGCCAGGAATTCATCAATTTGGCAATCGCGTTCGAATGTAATGAGCCGGCGCCGCCGAAGCCCATCAACGCAAAATCGCGCGGATCATATCCTTGCTGCACGGAGATCATGCGCAGCGCGCCGAAAATATTCTCGTTGACGATATCGATGATGCCCGCCGCCGCTTCCTGCAGGCCAATTCCCAATGCGTCGGCGACTTCCTGGACGGCTTTTTTTGCCGCCTCCTTATCAAGTTTGAATTCGCCCCCCAACAGCGATTCGGGCAGGTAGCCAAGGACGACATTGGCATCCGTCACTGTGGCACTTGTGCCACCCATGCCGTAGCTGGCCGGGCCGGGATCTGCGCCTGCGCTTTCCGGACCAACGCGCAATGCCCTGGTCAGTTCGGGAACGTGGGCAATCGAGCCGCCGCCCGCACCGATTGTTTTTACATCGAGTGAGGAAGCTCTGACCTTAAGGTGGCCAACATCCGTGTTACGCACCAGGCGCGGCTCTCCATTTTCGATGAGCGCGACATCGGTGGAAGTGCCGCCGACGTCCAGTGTCAATATGTTCTTGAATCCTGCGTTGTCGGCAACCCAGAGAGCACCGGAGACGCCACCTGCGGGCCCTGAGAGCAACAATTTGACCGGTGCATCCTGCGCTTTCGCGGCGGTCATCAGACCGCCGTCCGAGCGCAACATATGGATGTGTCCGGTCATTCCCATGCCGCGTAATTCCTTCTCCAGATTGGCAATGTAGCGGCCAACGACCGGGCGGACCGAAGAGTTGGCAACGGTCGTGAGCGTCCGTTCGTATTCGTACATCTCCGGCAATATCTCGTGACTCAGCGAGATGGGCAGATCAGGTAATACTTCTCGTGCAATCTCAGCCACCTGATTTTCGTGCTTTCCATTCACATAGGAGTTCATCAGGCAAATCGTGATTGCCTCGACTCCAGAATCCTTGAGCCTGGAGATTGCTTGCCGGGCCTGAACCTTATCGACCGGCCGGTATTCATCTCCCTGTGCTGTCATGCGACCAGATACTTCAACAGTGTCCTCCAGCCTGGCCAGCGGCGTCGGTTTGGGCCAGATAATCCATCCCGCCAGGCCGCCCGGAACCCAGGATCGGGCAACCTGTAACACCTGTCGGTAGCCTTCGGTGACAATCAGGCCGACACGCGCGCCTTTGCCCTGGAGAAGGGCATTAGTGGCTACCGTCGTACCGTGCAAAAAACTGTCAATTTCCGATGGTTTAATACCGGCTTGTGAGCATATGGACGTTGTCCCGGAAAGAACTGCCTGGGATGGATCCGCCGGTGTACTGTGAACCTTCGCGCGGTTTGTCGCTCCGCTCACATCATCAAAAAGCAAGAGATCGGTAAAGGTGCCGCCGACGTCTACGCCCAATCGGTATGCCATTTTTGTTAACCTCTAGTCCACAACCAATAGTCAGAATTTCTCAAGTTTACGGAAAACCGCCAGCCCTGCTCACCATCGCCGGGAGCTGCCGACCGACAACATCATTCATCCAGTGGCACGCATCCATAAGTGCAGCCAGATCGACCCCGGTTTCTATGCCGCCCCGATTCAGCATGTAGACGAGATCCTCGGTCGCGATATTTCCCGTGGCGGCAGGCGCGAAAGGGCAGCCGCCCAGGCCGCCGATGCTGGCATCAATGGTTGTTACCCCTGCCTGTATTGCAGCGTACGCGTTCGCGATCCCTGTGTTCCTCGTATTATGAAAGTGACCCCGTAATCGCATACCGGGCACCGCCTCTCGCAGCTTTTGAAACAGCGAAGCGACGCGCCAGGGATCAGCAACACCGATAGTATCGGCCAGGGCAATCTCGTAGGGCTCAGCTTCCGCCAATCGCTTCGCATATTCGATTACATCATCTTCCGCAACTTCGCCTTCGAACGGACAGCCGAACGCTGACCCAATCATGACGGTCGCAGTACGCCCTTCGGCGGATGCAAGACGAATAATCTCGGATGCGACATCCAACGTCTCCCGCGCCGACTGCCCCTGATTCTTTTGCGCAAAAGTGTCAGAGCAAAGAGTGATGGCACCGAGCTGATCTATGTTCGTTTCAAGCGCTCGCTCTGCACCGCGCCGGTTCATTACCAGGCCGATATAAGTAACATCTTCAGATCGAGGAACCTTTGCAACGACTTCCTCCGCATCGGCCATTTGTGGAACGCGCTTTGGATTGACAAAACTTGCGATTTCGAGACGCCTGATGCCTGCACTAACGGCTCGACCAATAAGACGCAGCTTATCTTCTGTCGACACGGCCTGACTTTCGTTTTGCAAGCCATCGCGTGGACTTACCTCAACGATCTCTACGCTTGCTGCGGTCACGGATGGCACCTTTGGCAATAGGCGGGAGCAGCCTTGATCAGCACGTTTAATTGTTCTAATGTTGGAACATTAGTACTCTAGCGAAGAACCGCTGGAACAGCAAGCCAGACCAGAATGTTACTGTGTCTGACTCCTGAGCATGCAGGCGAAAGCAAATTTTGGATTCAAACGTAGTTTTTGATCGGGACGATTTGTTGGGGACGTTGAATCGTCGCACCGTCGATCCGACCTCGCCGGCACCACTGTACTATCAACTGTACACAATGCTTCGCGATGCAATCGCGAGTGGTGCTCTGCGGTCGGGATCAAGAATGCCGTCAGAAAAAGAGCTTGCGGCAACATTTGATGTTTCGAGAAATACAGCGCGCCGTGCGTTGGTCGAGCTAGCGAACGAAAAGATGGTCGTGCGTCGTCGTGGTCGTGGAACGGTTGTTGACTACAACAAACCGCATGACCCGGTTCATGCACCGTTAACTGACTTGATGCAGGGTCTTGACGAGATAAATACGAAAGTTACGGTATTGAAAATAGACTTCGCCGCGCCACCCACGGAGATCGCGGAAAAATTTGGTGGTGGTAATGAAGAGCTGTGCAATCTTCACCGACTACGTAATATTCATGAAGCCCCGTACGTTTACTACGATACATGGACACGTGGCTTCGACCGTACCCTGACGAAGAGGAAACTCGAGACAAATGCACGATTCGAGCTATTTGTTGAATATGGAATCAAAATCGCACGATTCGAGCAATACCTGAGCGCCGAAAGAGCCAGTCCGGAGGTCGCAAAGGCTCTGACAATCAGAACCGGCAAGCCGCTGCTGAAGAGGGTGCGGTATTCATACAGTGACGACGGAGAACTCGTGGATTTCTTAACGGGTGTATACAATACCGACCTCTTCAGCTACAAGATGGAAGCGAACCTGAAAAAGACCTGATCCCACCGCGCTATCGGTATTTTGATCGGCGACTCAGGAGACTTCGTATGACACCCAGTCGCGACAAAAATTATGCAAAGGCATACAGCCATTCGCTGACTCCCGGTGTAAACCCAGCCCTTATCCTGATCGACTTTGTTCAGGCTTACTTTGAACCGGAATGTGAGCTTTATGCAGATGTCGATAAGGCGTTGCAAAGCGCCTTACGAATTCTGCAGATTGCACGAGAGAGGGGAATTTTGGTTATCTTCACGAATGTCGTATATCAGGCGGGCGGCATGGATGGAGGTCGCTTTTATGAAAAGGCTTTGCCATTGAAGCATTTCTGCAAGGGCAGCCCGATGGGTGACTGGCCGGCCGGTGTGCAGCCGCGCGAAAATGAACTCGTCGTGTCAAAGCAATATCCCAGCGCGTTTTTCGGCACTTCGCTTGCATCGACGCTTACTGCAAAGGGAATCGATACACTGATCATCACGGGGTTGACGACCAGTGGCTGCATTAGAGCCAGTTGCGTCGACGCGCTGTCGAACGGCTTCATTCCCATTGTTGTGGCAGATGCCTGTGGCGATCGTCACGAATCGCCGCATGAGGCAAATCTGTTTGATATGCAGGCCAAGTATGCCGAGGTGTGGTCTGAGTCTGCTGTTTGCGACTATATAAGCAAATCAATCAAGGTTGCATTGTGATCAACCAGGCAGGTATCAATTGCGTTTCTGGCCCGGTGACATATATCTCATAAATATCAAGGCAGGCCAGGAAAGGTTAACGTACTAATGACAACAATAAAAAAACCGTCCCTGATCGATGCATTGATACCAATCGCATCACTTGTTGCCATGCTGAGCCTTTCTGTTTATCTCTTTGGAGCCGATTCTTCCTATGGCCCGAACCAGATAGTACTCACAATCGGTGCCGCGATCGCGGCCATCGTTGCAATCAAGAACGGCCACCGGTGGCATGACATTCAAAAAGCAATCGTTGCAGGTATTGGCACGGCAATGGGCGCAATCATGATCCTGTTTTCGGTTGGCGCGCTCATCGGTACCTGGCTGATGGCGGGAACTGTACCGTCTTTGATTTATTATGGGCTTGAGCTTCTGAACCCGCAGTTTTTTTATGTGGCGGCCTGTCTGATTTGCGCGATCGCGTCTTTGGCGACGGGCAGTTCGTGGACTGTCGCCGGTACATTGGGTGTTGCGCTGATCGGGGTTTCAATGGGTCTCGGGTTGTCGCCTGAAATTGCGGCCGGGGCGATCATATCGGGCGCGTACTTTGGCGACAAGATGTCGCCGCTGTCGGATACAACAAATCTTGCGCCCGCCGTTGTCGACACCGATCTGTTTACACATATCCAGCATATGGTCTGGACCACAGCCCCGTCGTTTCTGATCGCCCTTGTCATTTTCACGGTGATCGGCCTTGGTGGGGATGTCGGGGCCGACAGCCCGGCCCTTCGGGAACTGATGACCACGCTCGATGGCGCTTTTAACATTACGCCATGGGCATTGCTGCCACTCCTGGTCGTGTTCTACATGGCCTACAAGAAAGTGCCGCCGTTGCCAACAATATTGTTCGGTGCGCTGTTAGGGGGAATCCTTGCAGTTGTGATTCAGGCCGACGTCGTGCTGGCCTTTGCGAATTCTCCGAAACTGCCGGTGTGGCTGGCGATGACCAAGGGTGTCTGGCTGGCATTGGCGGACGGTTTTGTGTCGGACACAGGCAACAGCGCCGTCGATGATCTGCTGACGCGCGGCGGTATGAGCAGCATGCTGGTCACAATCTGGCTGATATTGACCGCATTGGCGTTCGGCTCGGTGTTGGAGCATGGTGGTATGCTGACGCGCCTGATCGAATCGGCTCTGAAGGCTGCGAAGTCGACCGGTTCGCTGGTGCTGACGGTCGTACTCAGCTGCATCGGTATCAACATCGTAGCGGCCGATCAGTACATCGCGATCGTCTTGCCAGGAAAAATGTACAAAGCGGAATTTCAGAGACGGAAACTTGACCCGAAGAACCTGTCACGCATTATCGAAGACTCGGGAACGCTGACGTCGCCGCTCGTGCCGTGGAATACCTGTGGCGCTTACATGGCGGCAACTCTCGGCGTTGCGACATTTGCCTATTTGCCGTTCGTATTTTTCAATCTCATCAATCCGGTCGTATCGGTGATTTACGGATACACGGGATTCACGATCAGGAAACTGGATCAGGCGGCGGAACCGATCGCGGTGCAATCGCCCGTAGCGTAATCGCCCGCGTAGGAGCCCGTCCTGACGGGCGATTGCCCTACATCAGCAATGTTTGGTGCTACCCGGTTCACGCCGGTTCGTTACCAGGCTTCCACTTGATGTTGCAGCCGATGCTCGGCGTCTGATCTTCGGGTATGGCAGTCCCGCTCAGCACAGCGTCGAGCGCGGCACGTAAATCGCTGCCGTTTACCGGAACATTGTTTGCAGGCCGGCTGCCATCCAGCTGACCGCGGTAGACCAGTTTTCTTTCGCTATCGAAAACGTACATGTCCGGCGTGCATGCTGCCTGATATGCTTTGGCAACACTCTGGTCGTTGTCAACGAGGTAGGGAAAGTTGAAACCCCAGTCAGCGGCTTCTTGCTTCATTCTTGCCGGCGCATCTGCGGGATACTTCTCGTAGTCATTGCTGTTGATCGCATAAATGGCGACGTTTTGTGGACGATAGTCGTGCCCGATACGTGCCAGTTCGTTTGCCACATGCCTTACGTAAGGGCAGTGATTACAGATGAACATGACCAGATAGGCGTCTGCGCTCTCGCTGCTATCCAACGAGAACTGCGTGCCATCCGGATCCGGTAGCGTAAAGGCTGGAGCCTCGGTGCCAAGCGCCAGCATCCGTGATGCTGTTTCTACCATGAAAGCTGTCCTTTGATGTCAGTTCCCGGAGCATATCAAAGGTGGTGGCGCAACGTTATTGATGACGCATGCATGCCAAAGCGGGCCGACGACAGGACCACTAGACGGTGATGTGCTGCCATCGCCGCCTCTTCCACCTGAGAAGAAACATCGCCGACTGCATTGAGCGGGTGCCACCTTGCAGGAGCCAGACAGCCAGCAGGCCGAAACCCAGAACCGGGCCGACCAGGAAGGCCAAAGGCAAGAACAGCAGCCACTGAATACCGACACTGACGAACATGACGCCTTTGGCGTCGCCGGCACCCAGCAGCCCATGCATGAAAGCAAAACCGAGAGCCTCAATGGGCATCGTGAGGCCCACCAGACGCATCGGCCAGCGTGCGAGTTCCCGTGTCGCTGCATCGTGGATGAAGATCGACGATACGAGGTCCGGTATCAACCACATCGGCAGCCCGAGCACCGTCATGACGACCATGGTCACTTTGGCCACATCCCAGGCCCAGCAGTACGCATCGTCCGGGTCCTGGCGGCCGAGTGCCTGGCCCACGAGCGTGGCACAGGCGAGGCCGAGACCGAGGCCGGGCAGGATGGCAAACAAGGTCACGGTGATCAGGACGTTTGCTGCAGCCAGCTCGGCCGTGCCGATTTTTCCGATGATCCAGAAAGTAACGACAAAGCCGGCGGCAAAGAACAGCTGCTGCACACCGGATGGGCCGGATATCCTGATAAGAGAGCCGGTTTCCTGGCGGGTGGCCAGCCCCCTCATGAATCCGTCCTTGCTGGCGTGTGTGAAACCCAGATAGAAATAGATCACGGTGCCGACGGCCATCGAGATGGCACTTGCCAGACCGGCGCCGGCTACACCCAGCGCTGGTGCCCCGAAATGCCCGAAAATCAGCACATAATTTAAAAAGATATTGCATGCGTGCATCAGGATCAGCGTCGTCATATATAAACGCGACAGATCCAGAGCGTTCCAGTAGCCGCGAAAGGCGAAGTTCATGCCAACGAATACGATCGCGGCCAAGCGCAGTTCCAGGTAGGGGACACCCTGCTCGATCACTGCGCTGTCCTTGTTCAGGAAAGGATATAAGGGCTCCGCGAGCTGGATAAGTACGAGAGAGAATACTGGCGCCACCACGAGGACCAGCAGCAGCGCTGTGTTGAGGACCCTGGTCGCGCGATCGATGCGGCCCTCACCCTTTTTGCGGGCCGCAAGCGTCTGCACGCCGGTAGAGATACCGAGAATCAGTGCCTGACACATGAAGACGACAAAACCGCCAAGACCCACGGCGGCCAGTGCCGGGTTGCCGAGGAAGCCCACCATTGCCGTGTCAACCAGGTTGAGCAAATTCTGCGAGACCATGCCGCCGAGAATGGGCAGGGCCAGACCGAAAATGCGTTGGCGGCGGCTGGCGTCCATGCGTTGGGGTTACTCCTGATTATGACCTGCACATCATAGACGACGATTCTAAATGAATTGCGGCTCAGGACGGGAGATGTTCCTCGCGCAATAAGCAGGCTGTCGAAAAACTATGTTTTTCCGCAGCCTGCTAGACGGTACATGGATGTACTGTCATTTTTGATGGTTGTAAACCATTAAAAATGTGATCGATCCGGAAATCACAATTTTTGGATCGCATTGTTGAAAAAGCCATGGATGACTTTTTCAACATCTTGCTACAGCTTCAGTCTTCCACAGGCTCCGAGTCTTCTAATTGCTCGAGCAGATTTATGGCGACACTGACAAAGTCCGTGTCAGTGATAATGCCGTGAAGTTTGCCGTCGGTCAGCACCGGCAGACAGCCGATGTGGTGTTTTTCAAGAAACAATGCGGCCTGCCGCATGCTTGCACGTTCATCGACGGTCGCCACATCCGTGACCATGACGTCCTCTATACTGATCTCCTTCGCGTGCATGCGCTTATCTGGATCACGAAGAATCGAATCGGTCGCGGCGAGAACGTTGCTCAGCGTGACGAGACCGACGAGCTTGCGCTCGTCATCGACGACCGGCAAATGATGAATATGATTGTCGTGCATCAAGGTGCGGGCCGTGTCGAGATTCTCAGTCGGCGGGATCGTGATCAGATCTGTCGTCATAATGCTGTCAATGTTCATCATGGTCTTTGTCCGTTTCTGTACGCTGCTTGATAGTCTAGCGGTTTGGTCGAGGCAGGCCATTATGGGAAACACGTATCTGCCGAACCATGATGATTACGGCGCTGCGGTAAATGCCTATGACGATGAAAAATAATTGGTATACACTTACCAACGGGTAACAGGAGCGCAGGGCCCCATCCTGCAATTACAATAATAGGCCATCATCGGTTTGCGGATGCGAACGCCCAAAACAATCTCCCCCGCGATGTTGCTATGGTTGTTTTTCAAGCCGGCCAAAGCATTCGATGTGCTGTCGAATGCGCGGCCGACGGCGAATGCTGTGTTTTTCGGGCTCGTGGTCTGGCTCGTCGCAATCCCTCCTGTATTGGCTTACATCGGCGGGTCGAATTTCGGCTGGAGACTGGGTGCCGATGAACCGCTCTTTTTGGCGCAGGACGTGCTGGTCAAGATCAGCATCGGCTACTTCATGGCGCTTCTCTTCGGTTTCGTCAGCTCCGCAGTTATCGCGAAATGGATGGCGGCAACCTACGGAGCGCGACTGTCTCTCGGCATACATTATGCGTTGATGACCATTGTCGGGGCGCCGCTGGTCGTCGGCAGCATCATTCATCTTTATCCGCACGTGTTTATCAATATCATGGTGCTCGTGCCGGCGCTGATCTGGAGCATGTATCTCTTATATAAGGGTCTGCCGATCGTGCTGCGGATAAGTCCCGAGCGCGGCATGTTGATGGCGTCGTCGCTGATTGCTTATCTGCTCGTTGCCGCGGTCAGCCTGCTTGGCGTTACGGTCGCTCTCTGGGGCCGCGGTTTCGGCCCGGCGGTTGGGATCTAGCGGTGTCGGCAAAGAACGAAAACCCGAAGAGCGAGTTTTACCACGATCGCGTCGTGACCGCGCTGGTCATGTTGGCTATCGTCTGGGCCGTGCTGGGCATGGCCGCGGGCGTTTATGTCGCTGCTGAACTCGTCTGGCCGACGCTGGACTTCGGTGAGCCGTGGTTGTCGTTCGGCAGGTTGCGTACTGTGCATACCAACGTTGTTATATTCGGCTTCGGTGTCTCGGCGTTAATGGGGACGGCGTTTTACAGCGTGCAGCGAACCTGTCACGTGCCGTTGTTTTTGCCGCGGCTGGCCTGGTTCGTCTGTATCGCCTGGCAGATTATCTTATTGCTCGGCGGGCTGTCGCTGCTCGCGGGCATTACCTCCGGCAAGGAATACGCGGAACTCGAATGGCCTTTTGATATCGCGATTGCACTGGTATGGGTGTGCTTCGGAATTATTTTTTTCGGCACGATCGCCCAGCGAAAAATAAAGCCGATCTATGTATCGAACTGGTTCTATGGCGGGCTGATCATCGTCATCACAATGATACATGTCGTGAACAGCCTTGCGATGCCGGCAACGCTCTTCAAGTCTTACTCACTGTTCGCCGGTGCCCAGGACGCGATCCTGCAGTGGTGGTACGGCCATAACGCGGTTGGCTTCCTTTTGACCGGCGGCTTCCTCGGCATGATGTATTATTTCCTGCCGAAGCAGGCCGAGCGCCCGATCTGGAGTTACCGGCTGTCCATCATCGCGTTTTGGGCATTTACCTACAGTTATATCTGGGCGGGCCCGCACCACCTGCATTACAGCGCGATTCCCGAGTGGGTCCAGTCTCTCGCCGTGGTGATGAGCCTCATTCTCCTTGCACCGTCCTGGGCCACGATGATCAATGGCATCATGACGGTCAGCGGTGCCTGGCAGAAGTTGCGTACCGATCCGGCCCTTAAATTCATCGTGCTTTCGCTCGCGTTTTATGGCCTCGCGACCTTCGAGGGCCCGATGATGGCGATCAAGAGCGTCAACGTCGTCAGCCACTTCACGGACTGGACCATTGGCCACGTACATTCAGGTGCGCTGGGCTGGAACGCGCTGATTACATTCGGCACGTTCTACTTCCTGGTGCCGAGACTCGTCGGCAGGGAGCTGTACAGTGTCAGACTCGCCAACATCCATTTCTGGCTGGCGCTGGCCGGAACCATGTTGTATGTGCTGGCGATGTGGGGCGCAGGCGTTTCGCAAGGGCTCCTCTGGCTCAGCCTCGACGAATTTGGCGAGCTGCGCTACAGCTTCAGGGACATCATGGCCAGCATGCCGCCTTATTATCTGCTGCGGCTGGTTGCCGGCCTCATATTCCTGAGCGGTGCGATTCTGATGACGTTCAATCTGTTCAAGACGATCTCAGGTGCAAGGACGATCCAGGTGCGGCCGCCGGCCGTGCGTGGTGCTGGAGCTTCGGTATGAGTGGAATAGGTCTGCACAAGAAGCTGGAAGAGAATACCGGCTTACTCATATTCGGCATTCTTTTCGTGTCGTCGATCGGCGGCCTCGCCCAGGTGATGCCGAGCCTGTTCCAGGAATCTCTCAGGACCGCGACGGAAAATACGACTGTTTATTCGCCCCTCGAACAGATGGGACGCGACATTTACATGCGCGAAGGCTGCAGCTTGTGCCACTCTCAGCAGATTCGGCCACTACTCGCCGAAGTCGAGCGCTACGGACCTTATTCGCGTGCCGGCGAATTCGTGTATGACAGGCCCTTCCTGTGGGGTTCGAAACGCACGGGTCCCGACCTGCATCGTGTTGGCGGCAAGTACTCGGATGAATGGCATCGCCTGCATTTGATCAACCCGCGTGATGTCGTGCCGAAATCCATCATGCCGGCGTATCCGTGGTTAGCAGAACGTGAGGCAAATGCCAATGGCGATATCGGCAGGCGCCTGGCGGCGCTGCAGAAGCTCGGTCATCCGTACGACGCCGAAGATATCGCAACGGCAGATGCTGCACTCGAGGGCAAGACAGAGCTCGATGCAGTAGTTGCTTACCTGCAGAAGCTGGGTACCGCGTACGGACCCGGAGACAAGCCATGACTTTTTTCCTTTTTGCGGGCGATATGTTGGTGATGGCATTTATGGTTGTGCTGGTTGTCTGGGTTTTCATGCGCTCGTCAGACGAAACGATTGACGAAGCTGCACGCATTCCGCTGGAGGACGAACAGGCCGATGGCTGACATGCCAACAGATTTCTGGGGTGGCTGGATTGCCGTAATTACGGTTGTCAGCCTTGCCGCGCTCTGCTGGTTCGTCTTCAGTATCTACTTTGCTGCAAACGGACAGGACGAAGGCGAAGCGCAGGTCTGGGATGAAACGCTCGGGGAAGGATCCAATCCCGCGCCGATGTGGTGGTTCTGGCTGATCCTCTCGCTAATGGTGTTCTCTGTCATTTATCTGATACTTTATCCGGGACTGGGCAGTTACAGCGGCGTGCTGAAGTGGTCGCAGGGCGGCCGGCTTGATGAAAGCTTCGCATCCTACCGTGAGCAGTTCGGTGAAGTTCGGCAGAGTATCGCCAAAGCGACGCTGGAGTCCCTGCAGGAGGACCCCGCCATAATGGCTTCGGCGCGGCGAGTATTCGACAGGAAATGCGGCATCTGCCACGGGTCGGACGCCAGAGGCCAGGCTTCCCGTTTTCCCGACCTGATGGACGAAGCATGGCAGTGGGGCGGGGATGTAGCCCAGATAGAGAAAACGATACGTAGCGGTCGTCAGGCGGTGATGGTCGGATGGCAGGCTGTGCTGGGTGACGACGGCGTGAAGCAGCTTGCCCGTTATGTGCGCGAACTCGGCCAGGGCGGCCAGACGAAGGATGATGACCCGGGCAAAACGAGTTACCAGCAGTTTTGTGTCGCCTGCCACGGCGTCACGGGCGAAGGCAATATCATGCTTGGAGCTCCCAGTCTGGTCGACGACGTGTGGCTGTACGGCGATAGCGCAGAAGACATAGAACAAACAATTGCCCTCGGCCGCAACGGCTTCATGCCGGCATTCAATGATCGCCTCGATGACACGCAAGTCAGGATGCTGCTTGCGTGGCTGACGCGTATTCAATAGTAATCAGGTCAATTCGGCCGTGATCGCCCGTCAGGACGGGCGAATAAATAATTACGCTGCGTTCAGGTCCAAGACAATCTTGCCGATGTGCTCACTGCTTTCCATGAGCGCATGGGCTTTGGCGGCTTCTGCAAGCGGAAAGACGCTGTGAATGACCGGCTTTACTTTACCGGCCTCGATGAGCGGCCAGGCGTGCTCATACAGCGATGCTGCGATAGCGGCTTTTTCCGCGTCAGATCGCGGCCGTAAAACCGAGCCGGTCAAAACAAGACACTTCAACATGATCGGCCCAATATTCAGATCGGCCTGTCGGCCACGGAGCGAGGCGATGATGACGATTCGCCCGTTCAACGCCGCGAGATCTATGTTGCGAGCAACATAGTCACCGCCAACCATGTCGAGGATCACATCGACACCATATCCGTCGGTTGCTTTTTTTATTTCCTCAACAAAATCCTGCTCGTGATAATTAACGGCCAGGTCCGCACCGAGATCTGCGCAGGCACTGCACTTTTTACTTGAACCCGCTGTTGCAAAGACTCTGGCGCCGCGCGCTTTAGCCAACTGGATCGCAGTAGTACCGATGCCGCTCGAACCGCCATGGACCAGAAAGTTTTCGCCGGCTTTCAGGGCTCCGCGATCGAAGACGTTCGTCCAGACCGTAAAAAATGTCTCCGGCAAAGCGGCAGCTTCAATGGCACTCAATCCCGAAGGAACAGGCAGGCACTGGCCTTCCGGCACCGCGACAAATTCTGCGTAACCGCCGCCATTGACCAGGGCGCAAACCTGCTCTCCTTTGCTGAATTTCGCAGTACCCTCGCCGCAGGCAACGACTTCACCGCAAACCTCGAGGCCCGGAATAGGCGAGGCACTGGCCGGCACCGGATACATACCCTTCCTCTGTAAGATGTCCGGGCGGTTTATTCCGGCGGCCGACACCCTGATCAGGAGCTGACCAGAACCGGCTTGCGGCACCGGACCATGGGCCAGCTGCAGTACTTCCGGCCCGCCGGGTTCAGAAATATCTACGAATCGCATGCTCTTCGGTATAGTCACTTATTAACACCTGACAGAATGCTGGAAAGTATTTGCAGGAAATCTCGATTTGCTTTTACCACAACGATGTCTGAATCCTCCACAAGCAGCCAACATTCGAGTCTAACTCATGCCTGAGATATCAGTGCTGATTGCCGGCATGCTGCTAACCGGGGTTGCCGGCGGCATCCTCGCCGGCTTGCTCGGCGTCGGTGGCGGCATTGTCATTGTGCCGGTACTGGAAGGCGTTCTCGAACTGCTGGGTGTCGACGCGTCTGTGCGCATGCACATTGCCGTCGCCACATCGCTGGCCGTGATCGTGCCGACATCAATAGCGTCGTCGCGCGCACACCACAAACGAGGCGCTGTAGATACGGAACTGGCGAAACACTGGCTACCCTTCATTTTTATTGGAGCCGTTACGGGCATCGCAATCGCAAGTAATGTCGGCGGGCATGTGCTGACCGCCGTGTTCGCGGCAGTCGCTTTGCTGGTCGCATTGAAAATGTTGCTGCCCCTGGACAACTGGACCCTGGCAAGCGGCGTTCCTCGCGGAAATGTCGTACTGTTCATGCCCGCGACAATCGGCATGGTATCGACGATGATGGGTATTGGCGGCGGTTCATTGAGTGTGCCTGCACTGACTTTGATGAACGAGCCGATCCACCGGGCCATTGGCACCGCGGCCTTGTTTGGGCTCCTGATCAGTATTCCGGGCACCCTGGGCTTCATATGGTCAGGCTATGGCAACGATCTTCTGCCGCCCGGTAGCCTCGGCTACGTTAATTTAATTGGATTCGCCTTTATTGCGCCGGCTACGGTGCTTGCGGCGCCGCTTGGCGCGCGCATGGCACACGCCTTGAGCCAACGACAGCTCAGCGTAATTTTCGGCTGCTTTCTATTTATTGTATCAGTGCGGATGCTGCTGCAGACCCTCGAAGTCTGACGACAGACACAGTGTCAGGGTGAAACTGCTGGCGCCCGGACGGATAGTCTCACACTATCATCCATACCTCAGGTGACGGCAGCGCGTTCACGATATTCCGGCTTTTTCCAGGCACCGGTTTGCAGAACGTCCTGGAGTCTGTCGACCGCGTCCCAGACATCGACGTAGCGAATATATAAGGGCGCGAAGCCGAAACGCATGTTGCCCGGCGCGCGATAGTCGCAGATGACACCGCGATCATGCATCGCCCGCACGATCGGATAGCCTTCTTCGTGGTACAAAGATACCTGGCTGCCGCGCCGCTCGGCCTGGCGGGGACTGAGCAGCGCAATGTTATGGTCGCCGCAACGTTGTTCGACCAACTCGATAAAGAGATCCGTCATCCGCATTGATTTCTCGCGGATGGCCTGCAGGTCTGCGCGCAGCATGATATCGATGCCGATCTCCGCCAGGGAAAGGCTCACGACAGGCTGTGTGCCACTCAGCATCTGTCGCACGTCATGAGCCGGGCGATAGTCCCGCTCGAAAGCAAACGGCTCGGCGTGACCGAACCAGCCGGTCAATGGTTGCAGGTACTCTCCGTGGTGGCGCTCGGCGGCGAACAGCAGGGCGGGGCTGCCCGGCCCGCCATTCAGGTACTTGTAAGTACAAGCGACGGCGAAGTCGACATTGCAGCCATTGAGATCGACGGGCATTGCGCCGGCGCTGTGGCAGAGGTCCCAGACCGCTGCGGCACCGACCGAGTGAGCACGTTCCGTTATTGCCGCCATATCGAGAATATTGCCGGTCTTGTAGTGGACATGGGTAATGCAAATGGCGGCGACATCCTCGTCGATAGCCGCCATGATTTCGTCGGCTTCGGCGAACCTGATCGTGTAACCATCGCCGAGCTGTGCGACCAGCCCCTGCACCATGTAGTTATTCGTCGGGAAATTACTGCCTTCCATGACGATGACCCGCCGTTCGGGCTGCATCTGTAGCGCCGCCGCCAGCACCTTGTACAGGTTGATGCCGGTGGAATCAGTGAGCACAACCTCGTTGGGCTTTGCACCGACCAACGCTGCGATCTTGCGGCCGAGGGTCACCGGAAGCGCGTACCAGCCCGCCGTGTTCATGCTGCCGATCAGGCCGATGGCCCATTCCTTCTCCACCACCTGTCTGGCACGCTGCGCGGCTTCGCGAGGCATGGCGCCGAGGGAATTGCCGTCAAGGTAGATGATCCCGTCGGGCAGGAAAAACTCGTCTCGAAATGCTGCCAGGGGGTCTTCCCGGTCGAGGCGTTCCAGGTCGGTTCGGGTAGTAATCGCCATTCTTATGGTTAATGATCAAACAAGGGGTCAGAATCGCCGCTTAAGTATTCACACACAAGCTGTCAAACCACGCTTTGCTGGCAGCCGGCTGCCTGGAGGAGACGGTGAATTCGCCTGTTAACAGGAATATCGTTGCCGGACAATTTCTGCAGTCGAAAAAGCGGTTCGAGCATACTCATCCTGTCGACGGCTCAATTGTGGCTATGGTAGCCGAAGCGGGCCGGCAAATGGTCGACGCTGCGGTTCAGGCCCTTGTTGCCGAAACTGTGGAGCACTGATTTATGGCCTGGATAAGGACCATCGCCTTCGAGAAGGCAAGCGGGAAACTCAAGAAGCTCTACGATCGGGTAAAGGGGCCGGACAACAATGTTGACAACATCATGCTTGCACACAGCCTGCGTCCACACACGATGGAAGGGCATATGACATTGTACAAGTACGTGCTGCATCACTCGGCGAACACGCTTGCGAAATCATATCTGGAGACAATCGGCGTCTATGTCAGCATGTTGAATAACTGCGAGTATTGTATCGAGCATCATGCCGCAGGACTTTCCCGCCTGCTGCAGGATGAGACACGGGCCAATGATATTCGCCGCGCACTGGAAGAGAACGCGCCCTCAAGAGTTTTTCAGGGAAAGGAACTCGCAGGTTTGATCTACGTGGCAAAGCTAACGAATGAACCCTC
>JACZWL010000014.1 GCA_022572185.1 Pseudomonadota bacterium
CGTAGAGTTCGACATTGTCGAGGTCGAGGTGATCGCCGATGACTGGGTGTTTGCGCGCACCAACTCATCCGGGACAACCAGCATCAACGCCACGGGCGACGAAGTCGCGGAAGGCAACCAGGAGTTGTTCGTTCTGCGAAAGATCGGCGGCGACTGGAAGATTGCGCGCTATGCCTTTTCCACCACCAACCCGCGGCGCTAGTCCGTCGGCCTCACGTAGTCATTTAGGGAGAACACCATGAATAAACTCAATCCACTATTCAGCCTTGCCGGTCGCGTCATGATCGCGCTCATCTTTGTCCTGGCAGGACTGAGTAAGATCTCTGCGATCGAAGGTACTCAAGGCTACATGGAAGCCATGGGATTGCCGGGCATCCTGATCTATCCGACGATCCTGTTTGAAGTCGCCGCAGGTCTCGCGATTATCGCGGGTTTTAAGACGCGATATGTGGCGCTTGCGCTGGCAGGCTTTTCGCTGCTATCTGCATTTATCTTTCACAACCAGCTTGGTGATCAGATGCAGTTCATCCTGTTCATGAAGAACGTTGCCATAGCCGGTGGATTCCTGTTTCTCGCGCGTTACGGCGCCGGGGAGCTGAGCATCGACAACCATCGTTCAGCGGCTGTTGCCTCTACGAGCTGAGGCCAAGGCGATGCCCGCATTGACCATGAAAGC
Source organism: Pseudomonadota bacterium (assembly GCA_022572185.1). GTDB lineage: Bacteria > Pseudomonadota > Gammaproteobacteria > Steroidobacterales > Woeseiaceae > JACZWL01. The sequence continues at coordinate 677 of JACZWL010000014.1, forward strand.
CGCCGTCATTCGTGAGCCAGGCGCCCCCGAGGTGCTGGAGATCGAGGAACTGCCGGTTCCTCAGCCAGCACCCGGGTGGGTCCTGATTCGAGTGAAGGCATTCGGCCTGAATCGCTCAGAACTCTTCACCCGCCAGGGCCTCTCGCCTGGCGTCCAATTTCCCCGGGTACTCGGTATCGAGGCCGTCGGCGTGGTGGAAAATGCGCCCGGTGGTGAATTCAAGCCAGGCCAGACCGTGGCGACCGCCATGGGGGGCATGGGGCGAGCCTTCGATGGCAGCTATGCCGAATACACCTCAGTGCCGGCCAGGCAAGTGCAGGCGATCACCACATCGTTAGATTGGGACACCCTGGGCGCACTGCCCGAGATGATGCAGACCGCGTGGGGCGCGCTCAATAGCGCGTTGCGCCTAAAGGCCGGACAGTCTCTGTTGATACGCGGCGGCACTACATCGGTCGGCTTGGCCGCGGCAGTCCTGGCGAAAAGACAAGGCGCCACCGTCGCAGCAACGACCCGAAAAGCGGATCGCGAATCGATGTTAAAAGACAACGGCGCCGATCACGTGTTCATCGACAATGGAGAGATCGCAGGCGATGTCCGTCGGGTATTTCCGGATGGGGTGGACAAAGTCCTCGAGCTCGTCGGCACGACAACGCTGCTCGACTCGCTGCAAAGTGCCGCCCGTTTCGGCTCGGTATGCATGACCGGTATGGTCGGCAATGCCTGGGAGTTCGACAATTTCAGCCCGATGGCTGCGATCCCGTCTACGGTGAACCTCACCACGTACTCGGGCGGCTCACAGGATTTTATCGATACACCGCTACAGACGGTGGTGAACGAAGTTCAGGCGGGACGGATGACGCCCAGGATCGGGCGTGTATTTCAACTGGACGACATTGTTGAAGCACATCGCTGCATGCAAGACAACGCAGCCGGCGGAAAGATCGTCGTCCTCACTTGAGCAAATCGATCATCGTTATCAACATACGAGTGGCAGAATGGCCCATCAGCCGCGCCGTCAAGCTTGTGCAAAATACAATGGGCGTAAGATACTTATCATTGGCACTGCGTGAGCCTACTTATCAGCAAGGGCAGTGAGTCGAGGGAGAGCAACATGAATCCAGCCAACACCGGGACGCAACCCGTAATCGGGGATCGCCGGCTGTATGATCATTTTATGAACATCGCACGTAATCGAATTACCACCCGGCAATTCGACCCGGAATACGAAGTGCCCAAAGAGCATTTTGAAATGATCCTGGAAGCGGCGCGTCATGCACCATCGGGTGCCAACTCCCAGCCCTGGCACTACATCGTGATCCGGGATCCGGAGGTCAAGCAGGAAATTGCCAATTACTTCGTCGCGGAGCAGCGCTTTCGCGCCACCCTCAAGATGAAGTTTCCGACACCCAACTATGCCGGCCTCGCGACTGCACCCGGATTGATTGTCGTCATCGCAGATTTTCGCTATGTAAAAGCATTTCCGATGCTTAAAGACGATGATTCCGATCTCAATAAAATGTACATCGAAAACGCGGGGCGTATCCTCCTGCAAAGCGTTGCAGCGTCCACGATGTCGGCACACCTTGCTGCTGCTGCGCTCGGCTATAACGTCTGGTGGGTAACCGCTATCGGCCAGCAGAAAGCGCAGGAAGCGATGCGGCCGCTTCTGCAGGTTCCGGACGAGCTTTCGATTCTCGACCTCATGTGTTTCGGGCCGCCACTCAAGGAGCCTTACAAGCGGTGGAAAAAAGAGCCAGAGGAAATCATTCACTGGGACGTCTTCGATCAGAAAAAATTCATGACCGACGACGAGCTCGATGTCTGGATCAAAAAGAAACGCCACAAGGTCATGTACAAGGACGCCGCGAAGATTGATTAGGTAGCAGGATGGAGGAAGGTACCGGCAGTAACTTTATGACCTTTCTGACGACGTCAGATCAACAGCAACCGTGATCGAGACGAATGCCGCGATCAGATCAGGAGCTGAATTTCGGCACATATTTTTCGTGCCAGTTGACATCCGCAGCACCACCCCGCCGGTCGATAAGCACATCCAGCACAGTGGCCTGTCCGTTCTTCTCCGCAACAATCGCACGCTTTAGTGCGCCGGCCAGGTCTCCGGGCCGGCTGACTCGTTCGCCGTCCAGACCATAGGAGCGTGCAATAGCGACGTGATCGATTTGCGGTTGTTACGAGAGACCAGCAGCCACCGCATCATAGCCCTTGACAACAACTGGTGTTTTACGATAATGGTACTGTACAGTATAGTTCACTTAATGCAGCATGCTGGTTCGCTGTGCAAGGAATTTATTACATTTTGCTGCTCAAGCCTGCTTGAAAACTATCTGGCTTTGCAGCAAAAAAGCCCCACATCGGGGCATAATACCTTAGGTGGATGAGATGACTAATCCACGAATCTTCGGGATTTTCGAGCGGGGGTTTAACAAATGAGAACCATTTCCATATCACTGAGTGTTGCCTGCATGTCGGCAATCGCATTTACGTCTTTATTGATGCCCTCTCGGTTCGCGACCGCTGCGGAACTTGAAGAAATTATTGTGACGGCACGTAAGGTTGAAGAATCGTTACAAGACGTCCCTATCTCCGTTCAAGCTGTTAGCGGGGAACAAATTGCCGAACAGGGACTTGTTGATCTCCAGCAACTCGCCCCCTATACCCCCAATTTCAGTTACATCCGGGCAGCTGGCGCATCTGACCTCTATTTCATGCGGGGCCTGGGCACCTATGGCAGTGGTATTCATTTTGAGCCCAGCGTCGGTCAGGTTTTTAATGGCTTTTTCTCAACCCGAAGTCGCCTGGGTCGAAGCGCCCTGATCGATGTGGCGCAGGTGGAGATATTGAAAGGTCCCCAGGGAGCCATCATTGGTAAGAACACCTCGCTGGGTGCGATCAATATCACATCACGTAAGCCTACGGAAGAATTCGAGGGATCACTCGCTACGCAATACAATTTTGAAGCGAGCGAAGGATTTGAGATTGAAGCTATGCTGTCGGGGCCCTTGAGCGATCGTATGCGTGGCCGGGCAGTGGTTAACTACCGTGATACGGATGGATGGGTTGATAACAGCGTCACCGGCGATGACCTTCAACAAAACGAAGACCTGACGGTGCGGCTTATGCTCGATTTTGATCTTACCGATATTGTGACAGCTGAGCTGATGTATCAGCGCACCGATTTCGATCGGCAAGGTAAGGCCAGGATAATTGCCGGGTGCCTGGAATATCAACCGCCAACGGGACCACCGCAGTCCATACCCAGAGCGGAGGGTTTGGGATTTATCTGTAGCGGTGTCGCTGACAGAAATTCAACCGCCGACCTCCGGCGTGCCACACCCACTGGTCCCCTGTTCAATTCTGGAGAACCCTTTACGATTGAGTCCGATTTGATCGGGTTGACCTTTGTGGGAGACTTCGAGAATTTCACCTTTACTTCCCTGTCCTCATTCACCAACTACGATATTAACGATATGTTCAGCGGCGATCAGTTGGACGCTGAACGGGTGAGTATTCAGAACACGGAAGAGTACGAGCAGTTCTATCAGGAGTTCCGTATCCATGGTGGTGCTAAGTCCGGTTCATTCGATTATATCGCTGGCGTGATGTATTTCACTGGCGACCTGGATGCCACCCAATCTTTTCATGCGATTGCGGCGGTCATCGGTCCGCCAGTACCGGCGATTAATCCGGCGGTTTCCCGTAATGAGTTCCAGGCGTCAGAAACCGATTCCATAGCTGCCTTCGGCCAGCTTGATTTTCACCTCAATGATCAGTTCACTCTCTCAATTGGTGGCCGGGTAACCAATGAAGATCGTGAGGGATCCAGGGCCCAGGTCGTTGGGGAGGTCTACACCAGCGACCTGGCCAATGCCCCGGTCGCTTGTAACGACCCGAACGTACCATTATCGGAATGTACCATGGGCGACGACGGTATGACGCCCGGCGCACCCATAACAGGCGCTATTGATGACACCAATTTCTCCTATAACGTCGCACTGCAATATTCATACAACGACAATAATAATTTCTATATCAGCACTGCGACGGGCTTCAAGTCCGGTGGCTTTGATCTCAGAGGCGGCGGAGATCCTACCACTTTTGTCTTTGGTGAAGAGGAATCCACGAATTATGAGATTGGCGGCAGACATACCTTGCTGGATGACTCCTTAAGATTTAACTGGACGATCTACCATACCGAGGTTGAGGACCTGCAGGTATCATCCAATGACCCGGTTGTAATTACACAAATCGTTTCCGCTGCTGATGCCACCAGTGATGGGGTTGAGGTTGACCTGTTATGGGCAACGCCCCTGGAAGGTCTGACGCTGAGTTTCATCGGCGCCTATACGGATGCCGAATACGATGAATTCGTCGGGCCCTGCTATCTAAGCCAGCCCGAAACCGGTACCGGATGCTTTGACGTGTTCATTTCAGCAGGACAAAGAACTGGCTTGCAGGACCTGAAGGGCCAACAACTTCCCCTGGCGCCCGAATGGTCGTCGGTGGTGGGCGTCGACTACAGCACGCCGGTGGGTAACAACATGGAGCTGACGCTTTCTGCCAAATACCTCCATACCGCTGACCAGGTTATGTCGATTGAGCGGGATCCGCTGGGATTTCAGACGGCCTCTGACCGCATCGATGCAAGCCTGGTGCTGGCGGGTTCGCTCGCAGGTAACCGCTCATGGACACTGGAGCTGATAGGCAGAAACCTGACCGATGAACTCATCCACACCTTCGTCAACTCGTCGGTTCTCTCCGGATCGGCGGTTATTACAACCAATCTCGAAGAGACCAAATCAATCTCGTTGAGGGCTACGCTCGGCTTCTAACAAGTGTATTGTATTAATGAATACGCCCGGTTAATTCCGGGCGTTTTTTTGTGCGTGAAACAGTGACCAGTGGTCCAGCAAGGCTATTCGCGAGCTCCCTGGCTCTTGCGGTGTTCGTTCCGCGCAACCGAGAAGAAATCGTACCAGTCAGAGTCGCTGCCTGCTGCCCAGGTACCAATCCTGACGTCGACGAGATACGGCCGACCATCGCGCATGGCATGCTGGCAGCGCTTCAGCGCCGCAGCGAGATCATCGGGCTCATCGACGCGCTCGCCTTCTAATCCGTAAGTCTCCGCCATCTTGACGTAGGAAATATCCGGATGCCCGAGGTTCACCCCGATATATTTGCCGGTTTGCAGCATACGTCCCTTGTAGCGGTTCTGATTGAGCCGGTTGGCCTGATACTGGCCGTTGTTGAATACGATTATTCCGATTGGAACTTCGTAGCGGACCGCGGACCAGAGCGCCTGGCTGCCGAAGTTCAGCGAGCCATCACCGGTAAGACACCAGACTTCTTTCTCCGGATTGCCCATCTTGACGCCGATCGAGGCGGCAAGACCCCAACCCAGTACGCCGGAGACCGTATCGAAGTTGCGACGCCGCTGCTCGAAAGGCCGCGTATGGTCGAACTTGATGTGCCGACGAATAAACTTGTCGTTGCTAACAATCTCACTGACGATGTAAGCATCGGGCTCCATGCGCCGGTCGAGCTCCGACATCAATCTCGACGAAGCGATGGGCACGCTATTCCATTCCCCTTTCCCTGCTTCTTGCAGAGAACGGCGGCGTTTCGCCGAGTACTCGTGCACCCAGCGGTTGCGATCTCGAATTGCCGACGAGTTCGTATTGCGCCGTCGGAGTTCTTCGAGTACGGCCGCCGAAGTCGATTTAATGCTGGCGATCGAGGCGACATCGACGGGGTAGTTTCTGCCAACTTCCGACTGCACCAGGCTGGTATGCATGACGGTCGCTGATCTCGATATCAATGGTTCACTCGGCCGCGCACCGGTCTTGAACATCGCTGCGCCAAGACTCCAGAACGCATCGATGTCCGGCATGATCGCCCTGTCGTCCTGAAACTGGCCCGCATAATTCGGATGAGTGTTCGGGAAAACCACGGGAATCTTGCCTGCCGTCATGACCATCGCGCCGATTTTCTCGGCGATGCCGGCGACCTCGCCACTGATGTCGTAACGGATCGCTTCGTTGCCGAGAAACAGCACCGGTAAAGTCGCCGCCAGCAGCGCGTCGGCAATTTTCTGCACATGCTCGTCCCTCGGCGCCACTTCCGTGGCTACCCGGGACCTCGAGCGCGGCAGAATCTCGGCGGACGGGACCCTGGCTTCCTGTAAATCCTTGGACATCGTGATGAAGGTCGGTCCGCCCGGCGGCGCTTCGGCCAGCAGGAAGGCCCGGCGCATGACCTCGGGTATCGTCTCCGCCGACATCAGGTCCCAGGTCCAGCGGGTGTATTCCTGTGGCAGCTGATGAAGGTTGGCAGCCTCCAGGAATCCATCCTGACCGCGAAAATTTGCCGACTGGCGGCCTGCCATGACCACGACCGGGATATTGTCCCTGAAGCTGCCCGCAAGCTGGCCGAGCGCATAGGCCGCGCCCGCCACGGAATGCAGCTGCACGATTGTGGTTTGTCCGGTGGAGCGCGAATAGCCGTCGGCCATCGCCATGGCAGCGCTTTCGTGCAGGCAGGTTGCGTATTGCAGCTGGGTACGGTCGACCAGCGCGTCGAGGAACCCGACCTCCTCCGACCCGGCCAGGCCAAAGACATACGGCACCTGCCAATCGATCAGGAACTCCGCCATGAGTTCGCCGCCGGTATGATTTTCGAGCACCCGGCCGCTTTCGGGGGCGGTGCCTGTTCCCGCTGCGCCCGGTTTGTCGTTTGCGGCAAGGGCATCCGCGATGGAAGCAGCACCTGCGACCGATATGCCTGCCTGGGTCAGCCGGGTAATGAACGAGCGACGGTTGATCTTGTTATCGAGTAATAACCTGGAGACATCGAACATCCTGCTCTCCTGAATTGACTAGCCCGATATCAGCATTATGGCCAAAAATCCTGCACTCTATGCCGCTTTTTTCCATCCTCAGGCCACGAGTTTTCGCAAGATTCCGGCAAGCTTTTCCCGCTCCTGCCGCGTCAGCCGCTCAGCCATGTGCGCATGCGCCTCGCCGAGGATGCGGGGATAGCATTGCCGAAACAGCGCCGTGCCCTTGCTGGTCAGACTCACTGTTACCTCCCGGTCCGACGTGTTGGACCTCCTTCTTTTCACAAGCTCGGCCGATTCCAGTTTTTTCACTGTACTGGTCGTGTTCGACGGCGAAATAAATGTCTCGTCAGCCACACGCCCCATGGAAATCGGCCCAAACTTGCCGAGTATGTCGAGGACATTCAGTTCGGCCGCATGCAGCCCCGCCCCGGCGGCAACCCTGGATGCTTTCTGGTGCATCAGGTGGCGTACATGCATTATGTTTCTGAATATATCGACGCAAATATCCTCATCTCGTTCGCTGAGATTTGTCTTCGTCTTGACGTGGTTTTTCATGCTGTCATCGGAGCGATCACTTGACAGTTTCTTGCCACAATTTATCGATTCTCGCCTCGACTTCCGGAACAGCGACCACCTTGTCCATCACTTTCAGGCCGAGGGGAACAGTGCAATCGACACCCATGAAGGAGCGAACGTTCAGTGGAATCTCCGGATAGCCGTCATATACGCCCAGCTTCGAATTCGAGCCCATGACCCCCTGCGCCATCGGTTCGATATTCATTCCGAGCACGTTCGGCACGATCATCAGGTCACGGTCCGGCATGAAGCGATGCGCGAGCGCCCAGTCGCGATCCCTGGGATCGCGGATGTCGATATCGTCGTCGTAGACGAAGACATGCTTGCAGAACCCTGCCAGCGCCGTGTAAGCACGCATCATCGCCATTTTGGGTTCGCCGATACGCGCCTTCTTGATTGAAATATGCGCCGTGAAGCCACACCCGGCTGACGGGTCGACAAATACGTCGACGACGTTAGGCATTATCTCTTTTATCTGCACAAACATTCGCACTGAGCGGAAGAATGCCGCGATCGAGTTGCATTCGTTCAAGGGCCTGCCAATATGCACGTGCTGATATATCGGATTCTTGCGCATCGTTATTGCGGTGACGTCGAATACAGGACGACGCCTCGGGTCATCGTAAAAACCATTGAACGACGCGAACTGTCCCTGCATCGTCCAGTTGAACGGCTTGAACTCGCCTTCGACGACGATCTCTGCGTTGGCAGGTACGTCGACATCCACGGTTTCGCATTTCACCATCTCCACCGGCGTATCCCTGAGCCCGCCAATGAATGCGAAGTCGTCACTCTCGTGCGGCAATGCCGAGTTTGCACCGGCAAGTATGAATTCCGGTGTCACACCGAACACGAAAGCCATCGGAAACGGCTTCGCATTCTCGTAGTCCCAGCTTGAGGACGGATCGTCTATCTTACTTCCCCAGAACTTCTCCATACTGAAGGCATCGCCGGTACCGCGGAAAATCCAGACGGAGCCCGTGTTCTTTCCTGTTATCTCGAAGCGATGGTATGACAGGTTGTGCGCATTCTCTGTTGGCTTCGATATGCAGAGACTCGTAAAGTAGCGGCCCTCGGTAAAATCAGGCGCTCCCTGGCCATCCTGCGGGTTCAGTCGCAGCGCGGGAAGTAGTGAAAGATCGGCATCCTCGCCTTGCAAAATCACTTCTTTGCAGGGCGCTTTCTTCGCGTCGACGTAGACCGGGGGCACACCGCCCGATTTCAGTACCTGCATCATCTTCATCGCCGTTCCCGGCAAGGCATTTTCTTCCGGCACCCCAAATGCATCGGCCATGCGCTTGTAGGTGTGTCCTACGGTATTCGCCAGCACCGGGATATCGAATCCCTTCGGTTTCTCGAAAAGTATCGGCTTGTGGTTATTTTTGTAGTCGGCGCGGGCGATAAATGCGCCTATCTCGTCAAGCGTGTCTATCTCGACCGGAACCCTGAACAGTTCGTCATTGCTGTCCAGATCTTCAAGAAAGGCACGAAAATCAAAAGCACCCATAGCTCATCCCCCGATAGCGGAATCCTGGCAGCAGCTTAACATTTTCGTATAGAACCGTTCCATATAGAAATGTTAAGCTGTGTCCTGCCCCGCGAATAAATTCTTGAATAGGGTTGGGCGTTGTTGCCGCTGGCAAGGCGCGACGACGAACAGCGGTAGGCTCCACGCAAGGAGAAGCAACGCCGCCAGCGGTAAGAAGGGGCAGCGTTTTATGAAGTTATTTGTGGGACAGGACACGATTCTATGCGTCTCATCATTGGAATATCCGGCGCAAGTGGCGCGATCTATGGCGTTCGTCTGCTTGAGACTTTGCGAGAGCAGGACGACGTAGAAACCCATCTCGTGATGTCATCCACCGGCCGCATGAACATCCAGATCGAAACGGACTGGAAGATCAAGGATGTGGAGAGCCTGGCGGACGTCGTTCATCGCAACAATGATGTCGGTGCAATGATTGCCAGTGGCTCGTTTCAAAGCGACGGTATGATCGTCGCACCGTGCTCGATGAAAACCCTCTCGGCAATCGTCAATTCGTATGCCGATACTCTTCTGTGCCGCGCCGCTGACGTCATGTTAAAAGAGCGCAAGCAGCTCATCCTGGTACCGAGGGAATCACCGCTGCATGCGGGCCATTGCCGGCTGTTATATCAGGCCGCCAGGATGGGCATCGCTATTGCGCCACCCATGCCTGCTTTCTATAACCGGCCGCAATCGGTCGACGATATTGTCAATCACACGGTTGGCCGGCTGCTGGACCTCCTCGGGCTGGAATCGGGACTGGTTAAGCGCTGGAGTGGCGTGAGCGACGCCTGACTGCTACACCTGCGTCATTCCAACTGTAGTTCGTTCAGAAACCTCTGACCTGCTGTTTCGTGGCTGCCTCATACCGCCCAGCATAGGGGTTTCTACCTATAGAGAACCGTCCACTTCGCGCTACCGTTCTCGCCACGGCCCAATTCAGTTCCAAAGACCCGGTTGTTATTGGATAAAGGCCAGGACAGCTGTTACCAAAATTCAAATAAGAAGGGAGAACAACAATGGCCATCCGTTATCTCAAGATCGTTTTCGTCATGTTCATTTCTCTGTTGTGCCTGTTCTATGCCGGCCAGAACGTCGCCAACCTGGAAGCTTGTTACCAGGCGTTTGCCTACGTCATGAGTATGGCAGATCACCAGGCGTATCCGGACTCCTTTTTTCCGGCGCTTCAGAATCCTGCCCTGATATGGCTTACGCTTGTCCTGATCGTCACGCTTGAATTCGCAGCAGGCTTGCTCGCGGCTAAAGGGGCGTGGGACCTCTGGAATGCGAGGACATCACCTGCCGCCACGTTTAACGCAGCAAAGACATTCGCCCTTCTTGGCTGCGGTACGGGAATTGTGGTGTGGCTGGGCCTGTTCACGGTATTCGGCGGCGCCTTGTTCCAGATGTGGGACACGGCCGTCGGCAGGCAGTCTCTGGAGGGTGCGTTTCAGTTTTTCGGGGCATGCGCATTCATCTTTCTGATCGTCAACATGGCCGACGACTAAGGGACATCTGTAGAGAAGGGGTCGCCCATCAGGCCTCGAGGCCTCCTTGTAGCTCGAGGTCAGAGTTCGAGAGCGCGCAAAATCATCTGTTCGCGCCAGTCCGGAAACGCCGCCCGGATGATGTCAGAGAATTTACGTCGCACGTCTTCGCATACTTCAAAACCCGTATGCTCCGAGTAAAGTATCAGGTTAGCGACGATATCCTTCAGGATGTGATCCGGAGCGTCGTTCCGCGATTGATCGATTGACACCAGGGACTCCAGCACCTGCTGTTGCATTTTTTCCGCTGCGAACTCAACGGATTTGATCTCTTCGCGGAGCTGCATGCAGGCGTCGGTTGGGACTGGATCCGTATCGCATCCGGTGTGCTTCATCCAGGTCCTTGCGGATCGTAACGGCACCACGACATGATCAGCCCACTGTGTCGAAAACGCGCTTGCTCTTGCGAACAGCTCACCGTCGAACTGGCCGATGTAAGCACCGATCCAGCAGCAGTACAGCAGCATGTTCACATCCGCACCGTAGTCGTTCTGCAGGGACAAGCAGGCGTCCGGCACACCATCCGTTCGATAGGTGCGAACGGAGAAATCCCAGAAGCCTTCGATTTCGAGGCCGGACGCCATTTTTCAGGCCTCAGGGGCAACAGTCAGGACAATGCCGTCCAGGTCGTCCTGCCATTTTATCTGGCAGGCGAGCCTCGAGTTTGCCTGCAATTCGCTGCCCTCGCCCTCGAGCGTTGCGATCTCGAAATCCGTCTGCGGCTTGAGCTTGCTGAGCCAGGGCTCTTCGATAAGAACGTGGCAAGTAGCGCATTGACAGGAGCCGCTGCACAGCGCCTCTATCGACAGGCCGGCCTGCTTTAGAATCTCCATCAGGCTGGCTCGCTCGCGTGCCTCGAGTTCGTGCTTCGTGCCATCACGGTCGGTAGCGAAAATCTGTGCCATCGTTGCCTCTGACGCAGTCAATCAGGCGGCGGACGCCTCAATGTTTTCGATATTTATCGCGGCACCGAAAATTTCGCCGCCGGGAAAGTAGTCGGACCATACGTACCAGAATATCTTGTTGTAATGCGGAATTGCAGAGAGCTGTCTGCCTTCGTATTTACCACTGGTACATGCCCCGGTGGCGGACCATTCGGAGCCGGTTTCCACATCGACAAAACGCTCGTCCTTGTCCGATTTTTCGAAAGTCAGTATCCTGTCGCCGTTAACACGTCGATCGAAGGCCTGCATATAGTCATCGACGCAAAAGATCGCCAAGCGCGTATCCGCGATCTGGTCATTGATTACTTTCCTGTCCGCGACCACGTCGACCGGATAGGCTCGTGAAAGACGTCCGGAAAGCAGCCCCAGTACAAGAGATTTCATTGGCAGACGCTCGTCGAGCTGGTGTTGCAACGGATACACCATGACCGGGCTGGACGGGTCGATTACGTCGGCCCTGGCCAGAAGTTTCAGGTAAAAAACGTCGCGCCACTCGACCGGGCGCATCCATACAGGAGAGTCGGGGTAGAGATTCTTCCAGGTCTTCAGGCTGGTCATAACGGTTGGCACGGTAGACAGGGGATCATTCCTGCCCTCGAGCCGATTATGCATTTGCACAACGGTACAGCGGCTGTTTTTCTCATAGAAAACCATGTTATTGGCGAGTGCAGCAGTGATCGTGATATCCGGGTTACTGAAATTACCCTCGAGGGCATACGACATCGAACTGTGCGCCAGTATGCAGTGCGTCATGATGAACGGTGAATCGCCCTCGGTCTGATACACGATATGCGGGCGCCGCGCCAGGCGCGCGATGAACGCATACGGTTTGCCGTCGCCGTCGATAACCCCGACGACTTCCTCGTCCGGCCCGAATTTCCCCAGCGCTTCGTCGATTGATATGAATATCGGCTTGCGAACAGGCCGAAACAGCATCTTCGCGTGCATCAGGAAACCGTAGATCAGCAACAACGCGACCGCGGCCGCGGATCCGATGACCGTAACCGAAAATGGCCCGGCGACGGCGTTCCGATACAGCGCATAAACGATCAGCGCCAGCGCCAGGACGATCAGCACGCCAGATTGCGAATAGATGTACCGGGCACCTGCAGGAGATGCGGCGATCCTGTTCGTCAGCATCAGTATCCCCAGCGTCCCGGGCAGAACCGCTACAGCGAGCAACAAAACCGCGAATATGGCGACTACATCCAATGTGTTCATCAGCTATTCGCAAAGTCCAAACATTTAGACTACGGCACTATTCCGTACTGTACCGTACATTATTGACCAAATCGCAGAAAATTTCCAGATCGGTTCGATCCAACAGCCTATTTAGCTGCTGTCAGGCTGGTGATACGCCTCGAGGAAGCGGTCCACAACGTGGCGCGCCTTGACGCGGACCTCCTCAGCCGATGGCGCCGGGGCATCCAGGTAAAGCTGGTCGATATAGCGCTGGTGCATGAGCATGCCGCGAAAAAATTCGGATGCCTCTTCGGCGCTTCTGATATCGATCAGCCCCCTGTCAATCAGCGTCTCGAAGTAGTCTCGCAGCAGCGTGTGGCCGCGTAACGGGCCGCGCTCATAATACATGCGGGCGATATCCGGAAAACGATCACGCTCGGCGATGATCAATCCCATCAGCGCGCGGTGCTTGCGGGAAAACACAACCCGCAACCGCTGTTCGGCAAAATTCACCAGCGTGTCACGAACATCGTCCAGCGACTTGAGTTCGGCACCCTCATGGCTCGTGACGATCGAGTCAACAACGGCACGGAACAAATCCGCTTTTGTCGGATAAAAACTGTACAGAGTTGCTTTGGAGCCGCCGGATTTTTGCACGATGGCATCGATTGACGTCTCACCGTAGCCCACTTTCAGGAACAGCTTCGTCGCAGCAGCAAGTATTTTGACCTTCCTCTGGCGGCCACGCGATGAAGCAGGAACAGACCTTTTGCTGGTTTTCTTGCCTGTCCTTTTACTTGTTTTCTTTTTTTTCGCCGCCAAGAATCCAGTCTCGCTCAGGAAAGTCGCACAGGTTTCGGGTGTTCCCTTGTCCCTGCCGTAACAGATAACAATATCAGTTTCCGGATGCGCCTGAAACTGCATCTGCCGGTCGACAGGTGTGAACCATGGTCATGCTGACCGCCGATATTCGTCACATGTTACCTTGTGCAGGTAGTGATTGGTGCCCACGGAAGGCAATACTGCCTATGAGAAAGTTCTTGCTAGTCGCATTACTCGTGATGATGCAGGCCATCAGCGCCGATGAAGTTGTGAGCGTGGCCGTATCGGTCAAGGGCACGCTGTTTGACCTGGCCGGCACCGCAATCGCGAAGGTCGCAACGAATAATGGCAAGCTTGGGGCGACCGTGCGCAATTACACCAGCGCCAATGTCTTCATTCCCGCTATTGCGCGCGGCCAGGTCGACTTCGGTGTCGCCAATCAGTACGAAGTCATGTTGGCCGTGACCGGTGAGAGCTATTTCGAAGGCCGGCAACAAGCAAATCTTCGTGCAGTCGCAGTGCTGTTTCCGCTGCAGATTGCAATATTTGTTAAACAGGACTCGCCGGTCCAACGCATTGCAGATCTGAAGGGACACCGGTTGCCCGACGGCTACGTCGCCAATAAGATCATTTTGCCGCTGGTCGATGCGGCACTGGCCTCCGATGGCCTCACTCGCGATGACGTAGACTCATTGAACGTGCCCAGCGTTGCTGCTGGCGCCGACGCCTTCATCGCAGGACGAACCGAGGGCTTCCTGATGGCCTTGCGCGCACCGAAAGTTCGGGAAGCCAACGCGCGCCACGGCATCCGTGCCCTGCCCGTCGAAAATACTGCCGAAAACCTGGCAGGCATACGGCGCAAAATGCCGGTTGCATACCTTTCGCTCGAGGAACCGGGCTCGGCCAACCCGGGAATCATCGAGCCGACCTGGGTGATCACATACGACATATTGCTGTTCGCCAGTACCGAAACCAGCGACGATACCGTGTACCGAATGACCCGCGTCCTCTATGAAAACAAGCAAAAGCTGGTCGCCGCGTCGCCGGCTTTCAGGCGATTCAGCCACGAGGCAATGGCGAAGGATCTCGGCCTCCTCGAATACCACCCCGGCGCAATGCGCTTTTACAGGGAGCAGGAGCTTTGGCCACCGGCGAAACGCTGAGTAATCGTGATGCCAGCCAGGACGCAGGCTTACGGTCACTCCTCTGCAGTGGGCTGGCCTCGCTGATTACGATCATCGCCCTAGCCTGGGCGATGGATTTGTTTCAAGCGCTTACGATCTATCTCTATCCGGCACAGATTGTCACCGTAGTGCTGGGCCTGGCGATCGCGCTCGCTTTCATTCATTTGCCGGCAAAACGGCATGCGGTAAAAAGCGATACACCATGGTACGACTGGCTCGCAGCGGGCGCGGGCCTGGTGACGGCCGGCTGGATGTCGGCCCGCTATCCCCAGCTCGTGGACATGACCATCGATGCGCCGAGCGAAGTTGTCATCATCGGTCTGACGCAGATATTGCTGACGCTGGAAGCACTCCGCCGCGCATCCGGCCCGGCACTTCCATTGATCGTTATCGCGTTCATCACGTACGCGGTTGCCGGGCACCTTATTCCCGGCCCGTTTGCGGCACAACAGACAAGCTGGGACGTGCTGGCTGGATTTCTCGCTTTCGACGCCAACGCCCTTCCCGGCGGACCGTTGCT
This sequence comes from Pseudomonadota bacterium, assembly GCA_022572185.1. GTDB lineage: Bacteria > Pseudomonadota > Gammaproteobacteria > Steroidobacterales > Woeseiaceae > JACZWL01. The sequence goes on from JACZWL010000014.1 coordinate 15,836, forward strand.
GATCGTCTGCAACATCGTGATCAGTTTCGTGTTCTTCGGTAACCTGCTGCAGGTGACCGGTGGCGCGGAATTTTTCGCGAATCTTGCCCAGACTCTTATGGGCCGGTACCGCGGAGGTCCGGCCAAGGTTGCAGTTCTCGGCTCCGCCTTGTTTGGTTCGATATCGGGCAGCGCAGTCGCCAATGTCGCCGCAACCGGTGTCGTCACGATTCCGATGATCAGGAAGAGTGGCTACTCTCCGGAACGGGCGGCCGCGATCGAGGCCGTGTCGTCTACCGGTGGCCAGCTGCTGCCGCCGGTTATGGGTGCGGCTGCATTTCTGATGGCCGATTTCCTGCGGATCAGCTATGCCGATGTTGTGCTTGCCGCCCTGATTCCCGGCATCCTGTATTACCTCTCGCTGTTCATTCAGGTCGATTTGCTCGCCGGCCGCGATGGCCATACAGGCCTCGATGCGAAGGAGACCAGCCAGGGCCATGAATTGGCGGGCGGCTGGTTTTTCCTTCTGCCATTCGTCGCGCTGGTCGTTGCATTGTTCGTCTTTAACATCTATCCGCAGAAGGCAGCGATCGTGGCAAGTGTGGTCCTCGTGACCGGCGCTGCGATATTTTCTTACAAGGGTTCGCGTCCAAACCTGGCCCAAATCGCCGCTGCCATACGTGCAACCGGCCTGGTCGTATTCAACCTGGTCTTGATTTGTGCGGGCGCGGGCATCGTCATCGGCGTACTCGCCAACTCGGGACTCGGGTTCACGTTTACGAACTCGCTTTTCCTGCTCGGTTCCGGGAGCCCGATGCTGTTGTTGCTTCTTGCCGCTTGCGTGTGTGTCATTCTCGGCATGGGCTTGCCGACACTCGGCGTCTATGTTTTGCTCGCAACGCTTGTCGCGCCGGGCCTGGTCGAGATCGGTATCGCACCAATCGCGGCTCACTTATTCGTCATGTATTTTGGAATGATGTCCATGATCACACCGCCAGTGGCCATCGCGGCGTTCACAGCTGCTGGAATTGCCGGAGCGAACCCGATGCGAACTGCATTGACGTCAGTGAAAATCGGCTGGCTTGCGTACGTGATCCCGTTCGTCTTCGTTTTCTCGCCGGGACTCATGATGAATGGCAGCTTCGGCCTCGTAGCGATTGCCGTGACGACGCTGATTGCAGGAATTTTCCTGATATCGATTGCGCTGACTGGCTATTTCCTGCGACCTATCGGACCGCTGCACCGCGCGGTCGCGTTTCTCGCCGGGTGTATTCTTTGTGTCCCCATCAATTCCTTTGCGCTGCCTGGCACGGTGTTTGCAGTTGCGGCGACATCGGGGCTATTGTTTCTCGCTTCCGAGATCGTAATGACGAGACGGGCAGCAGGATTATCAGGAGGCAGTAACAATGCTTAAGGTCGACGCATACAACCACATCATGCCGAGCGGCTTCTTCGAAAGGCTTCAGGAAGTCTCGCCTAACCCGTCGAACATGCAGCACCGTGTACGCCAGGTACCGATGATGACCGATCTCGACGAGCGTTTCCGCATAATGGATACGTTCGACGAGTACTGTCAGATCTTGTCTCTGTCATCACCACCGATCGAGATCTCGGCCGACCCCAAATACGCGGTCGAACTAATGCAGATGGCAAATGACGAAATGGCCGAGTTATGCAACAAATATCCCGACCGATTTCCCGGATTCATCGCATCGCTGCCGTTTGTGAGCACCGAGGCAATGATGGACGAGACACACCGGGCCATGAAGGAACTTGCTGCGGTCGGTGTGCAGGCGTTTACCAACGACCGCGGCAAAGCCATGGATGCACCCGAATACATGCCGCTCTATGAAGCGATGGCCGAGTATGACCGGCCGATCTGGGTGCATCCGACGCGCGGGCCGAATTTTCCTGATTACCTGACCGAAGACCTGTCGCAATACGAGATCTGGTGGACCTTCGGCTGGCCCTATGAAACGAGTGCGTTCATGGCCCGCCTCGTGTTCTCCCGGTTGTTCGATCGACTGCCGAACCTCAAGATCATCACCCACCACGGCGGCGCCATGATTCCGTTTTTTGAAGGACGCGTCGGGCCAGGTTGGGATCAATTGGGTAAGCGAACATCAACCGAGGATTACACGATCCTTCTCAAGGAACTGAAGCGCCGGCCTCTCGACTATTTCAAGCTGTTTTATGCCGACACCGCAGTATTCGGATCTGCGTCAGCCACACGCTGCTGCCTCGATTTCTTTGGCGTCGATCATGTGCTTTTTGCATCGGACGCCCCGTTCGACCCGGAGGGCGGGACCATGTACATACGTGAAACCATAAGAATCATCGACGGCCTGGATCTCTCCGAGGAAGGCCGCCGCAGAATCTTTTCCGACAATGCGGTGGAGATGCTGGGATTAACACTCAATGACTGAGTGATAAAACGATGGCAGGTCCGTAATCGAGAAAAAAACTTTCCGAGTGATGCGTTGTAAAGCCAATGACATTGAGCCCTCGCCGTCAGAGGGGCAATGCAGTCTCAAACTTGATCTGCCGTAGTGCAAAATCGGAGTGAACCTGGGAGACACCCGGCGCGTTGAATATGACGTTTTCCAGAAAATGGTCATAGGCGGCGACACTCGGTATGGCCACACGCAGCATGATATCTGCAGCGCCGGTTGTGAAAAAACACTCCATGACTTCCGGTTGCTTGCGCATCAAATCGGCAAATTCGTCGCTGGAGGCCTTGGAGTGGCGCGCCATCGAAACATGCGCGAACACAGTTTCACCGATGCCGACTTTTTTGGAATCCAGAACGGCCGTATAACGCAAAATAACACCAGCTTCTTCGAGCCCCTTTACCCGCCGCCAGCAGGCTGACGGCGACAGCCCGACCTGTCGGGCCAGGTCCTGGTTTGTGAGGCGGCCGTCTGCCTGGAGGGCCTTCAATATGCTGCGCTCGTAGTGATCCAGCGGCACCGCTTCGGTCTGTGATGGTGTTGGCATTCTGAATAATCCTATCGTAAAATAGACAGTTGGAGAAAGGCTATTCCGATTTTAGCCGATAAATCGAAAAAAAAGAAAGAATTTTGCGCGAAAATCGGCGTAAGCTGCTTCTTATCAATGACTTAATTCCGCCGAGACCAGCCATGCTTCAAGATACCGTCAGCCCAGCAGCCTCGACCATCATTCCCGATGGAGAGAGCCTCACCGTCGATTCGCTCTTGCGCATCGCACGCGACCCCGCGATCCAGGTTGAGCTTACGCCCGAGATTCGGAAGCGTGTAATCGCCTCACGTAAATTGCTCGAGGAATTCGTGGATGCCGGCCGGGTCATTTATGGCGTAACGACGAGTGTTGGCGGGTTCGTTAACTGGTTGGTCCCGCCGTCTCATGCCGAAGAGACGCAGAACAACATCATGCGTTCGGTCCAAACCAACGTCGGTCCGTATCTTGACGACCACTATGTGCGCGCTTCGATGCTCGCCCGAATAAACTCACTGGGCCGCGGTTATTCGGCCATCTCGATAGAGAATCTCGATAAATATGTCGCAATGTACAACCGTGGCGTTTTGCCCTGCATTCCCGAAAAAGGTTCACTTGGCGCCAGCGGTGACCTCGGGCCGCTGGCGTGTATTGGCCTCGTCGGTACAGGCCAGTGGCGCGCGAAGTTCGATGGTGAAGTCATGCCCGGCGCAGAGGCAATGGAGAAAGCCGGCATAGAACCGATGAAACTCAGTTACAAGGAAGGCCTCGCGCTCATCAATGGCACGTCGGTGATGACCGCCATCGCCGCCTGCCTTGTTGCGGAAAGCAAGAGCCTGATCAAGGCTTACACACTGGCGACTTGTATGAGTCTGGAAGTGCACAAGGCCAAAATCATGCCATTTCACCCGGCGGCGCACCGGCAAAAACCGCACGTGGGGCAAAGACATATTGCGGAGTGCATTTACGACACGCTCGCCGACAGCAAGATGATCGTTCAGGACGAGGAAACGGAAAAATGGCTGAGAAATCTTGCCACCGATGAACCCACCAGTCTCGACCAACAAATCGAAGACGTCTATTCAATCCGTGCGACACCGCAGATTCTTGGACCGGTGGTAGACACCACGGTGTTCGTGCAACAAACCGTCGAGATCGAAATCAACTCATCGAACGACAATCCCTTGGTGGTCGTCGAGGACGGCGAAGCAGTGCACAACGCAAACTTTCATGGCCAGTACATCGCCAATGCCATGGACCAGCTGGCAATCGTGCTGGTGAATATGTGCAATCTATCGGATCGCCGCAACAACCGCTTGCTTCATCCGAGTCTCAACGGAAGCCTGCCGCCGTTCCTGGTCAAGGAGAACGCCGGAGTACGCATGGGGCTTATGGGTGGCCAGTTCCTGGCGACCTCGCTGACTGCCGAGAATCGCCAGATGTGCATGCCGATGTCCATTCAGACTCTGCCGTCGACCGGTGATTTTCAGGATCATGTCAGTTTCGGGATGAATGCGGCCCGGCGGACACGGGATATCCTGGATAATACTCGTCATATCCTCGCGTATGAGTTGATTTGCACCTGCCAGGCGGCAGATCTTCGCGGCGTCGATCAACTCAGTGCGGCGACCCGCGCGCTGTATGACATGGTACGCGAACACGTGCCTTATCTTGATCACGACGAGCCCCTCACTGATCACCTTGAGACGCTTGCGGCCATGTATGCCAGTGGCGAGTTTCTTAAAGCAGTACCGCAGGAGGTCAAAGCCTACAACTGGTAAAGTGTCTGACATGACGTCTGCGATTCATGCAGCCTATCTTGAGCGTACCCGATCCAGCGCCGGTAACTACGCACGCGCGTGCGAATTCATGCCAGGTGGCACCTCGCGTCAGGCTGCGTTCTGGAAGCCCTATCCCCTGACGATCAAGCGTGGTGAAGGCGCGTACTTCTGGGACGTTGACGGCCACCAGCACCTTGATCTGATCAACAACTATACGGCGATGGTCCACGGGCACGCTTATCCTCCCATTATCGAGGCAGTGCGAAAGCAGATCGGCGATGGGACCGGCTGGGCTGCCGCCAACGAACCGCAGTGCCGTCTCGCTGCACTGATCATCGATCGTGTGCCTTCCATCGAGCAGGTCCGCTTTACCAATTCCGGATCCGAAGCCGGCGCTCTCGCTTTCACCATCGCCCGGATAATTACCGGCAGAACGAAATTGTTGATGGCACGCTATGGCTATCACGGTTCGCTGCTCGAGTTCGAAATCGGCTCCTTCGGCAACGAGGGGCCGCTCACGCATCTGGCATCCTACAATGACCTGGCGGATTTCGAGGCCGTGCTTGACGAGCACGGCGACAACATCGCGGCCGTTTTTCTCGAGCCAGTGCTGGGCTCCGGCGGCATTATCGAGGGCGAGGAAGAGTTTCTTCACGGAGTCAGGAAATCAGCACACGAGGCTGGCGCACTGTTCGTGCTCGACGAAGTGCTCACGCTGCGATTCGGCATGGGTGGATGTCAGGCCGGTATCAATATTGAACCGGACCTGACGATGCTGGGCAAGATCATTGGCGGCGGGTTTCCCGTCGGTGCCGTGGGCGGCCACGCCGACATGCTGCGAATATTTGATCCCGATGATATGAAAGTCTTTCACACCGGCACGTTCAACGCGAACCCGGTAACGATGGTTGCGGGAGAAATATCATTGCGCGAGCTTACTGCGGAGCGCATCGAGCGAATGGACAAGCTGCGCGAATCGCTGCAGTCGGGTCTCGCCGATGCAGCGAAGAAGCATGGCCTGCCTTTGGCGACAAACCACCATGGCTCCTGCCTGAACATCTATTTCAGCGAAGCGGTTCCCGAGTCGTCTGTTGTCCGTGACGACGAGGAAGCGATAGGCCGGTTTCATCTTGCCTGCATCAATCACGGATTGTTTATTGCGCCTCGGGGCATGATTGCGCTGTCTACGGTTATCGGGGAGGACCACATTGCCGAGGCGATCGAACACGCCGACGCCGCGATGGGTGACGTAGCGGGCGAGATCGGCTGAACAGAATGGCTGGGCGAGCGACACCGGAATTCGCGCCTGCGCGGGTTGATGTTGAACAACTGCAAGGAGGCGGCCTCGTTCTGCGCTCGCCATTGAAACTCGAATCCTATGCCGCGAACATCTGCTCGTACCTGGTCGATTGGGCGGAACAGGCGCCGGAACGGACATTTCTTGCAGAACGTTCGGTAACGAGTGACTGGCGAAGCGTTACCTACGGCGAAGCTCTGGTGTCCGTTCGCGCACTGGCGCAGGCGCTATTGGCCCATGGCGTGAGCGAAGACCGGCCGCTCATGATTCTCTCTGACAACAGCATCGAGAATGGTCTGCTGCAACTTGCGGCGATGTTCACGGGCTTTCCCGTGTCGCCTGTTTCTCCGGCCTACTCGTTGATGTCGCGCGATTTCGGCAAGCTCAAGCACGTTTTTGACCTGGTCAGGCCGAAGCTCGTGTATGCCTCCAATGGCGAACTGTTTAACGATGCATTGATGGCACTGGATCTCGATGGCATTACGCTGGTGGTGAAGGAGGGTGTTCCGGCCGGCATCGAGGCGGTGCCGATAGACGAATTGCTGGCAACAAAACCGACTTCGGCCGTCGATGCGGCGTTCTCGCGGGTGGGCCCGGAAACAGTCGCGAAAATCCTGTTTACCTCCGGATCAACCGGAATGCCGAAGGGTGTCATCAATACGCAGCGGATGATGTGTTCCAACCAGCAGGCAATCATTCAGATCTGGCCGTTCATCACTCGTCGCCCGCCGATATTGGTCGACTGGCTGCCCTGGAATCACACTTTCGGCGGCAACCATAATTTCAATTTGATTTTGCGAAACGGCGGGACACTTCATATAGATGCCGGCAAACCGGCACCGGGGATGTTTCAAACCACGGTAGATAACCTGCGCGAAATTTCGCCGACCATTTATTTCAACGTCCCCCGCGGCTTTCAGATGTTGGCGCCATACCTGGAGCAGGATGCAGAGTTTCGTGATCACTTCTTTTCGAACCTCGACACGATATTTTATGCAGCCGCCGCGCTGCCGCAGGACCTCTGGGAGAGATTCGAGAAACTGTCGCTGGCGGCACTTGGTAAGAAGATCGCCATGACCTCCGCCTGGGGACTGACTGAGTCCGCGCCGCTCGCCACAGGCGTTCACTTTCCCATCGCCCGCGCCGGCGTGATTGGCCTGCCCGTGCCGGGAACCGAACTCAAGATGCTACCGAGTGCCGGCAAGCTGGAACTGCGCTTGCGCGGACCCAACATTACGCCAGGATATTTCAGGCGTGATGATCTGACTCAGGAAGCCTTTGACGAAGATGGCTTCTACAGGACCGGCGATGCCGGAAAATTTGCCGATCCGGACGATCCGTCACAGGGAATCTTGTTTGACGGTCGCGTCGCTGAAGACTTCAAGTTATTGACCGGCTCATGGGTCAGCACCGGCATGGTCAGGGTCGCCGCGATTTCCACGTGCACCGCGCTTATCCAGGACGCCGTGGTCACGGGTCATGATCGCGACGACATCGGCTTGCTGATTATTCCGAATGTTGCAGGAATAACGAAGATAGCCGGCCTCGGCCCCGACGCTTCCTTATCGGACCTGTTGGGCCATGAAAAGGTCAGGCAGACATTGCGCGACGACCTGGCCGCTCACAATGCCCGGCACCCGGCCTCCAGCACACGCATCGCCCGGGTTCTGTTATTGACTGAAGCTCTCGACATCGATGCCGGCGAAATCACGGACAAGGGTTACGTTAATCAACGCGCCGTACTCGAGCGGCGGCACACCCTTGTGGAGCAGCTCTACAGTAACGATGCCGAAGTAATCCTGATCGATAGTGGTACTGACGGATGGTTGAAGACAGCCGCAGACACCTGATGTCCGGGCCCGCAGTGGAGAACAACACATGACTCAGGCAGGCGTTACCGATCGTGATCCACAGGATCTGGTGGAGCTGGCGCTGGAGTGGCGCCAATCGGGAAAATCCGTCGCGTTGGCCACGGTCGTTCAGACCTGGGGTTCGTCACCCCGGCCTGCAGGCAGTAACCTCGTGATCGCCGACGATGGCTCTTTTGAAGGATCGGTCTCCGGCGGTTGCGTCGAGGGAGAAGTAATCCGCGCCGCGATGGAAGTCATCCGCGACGGCAGGCAACAGATGCTGGAGTTTGGTGTCACTGACGACGAAGCCTGGCAGGTTGGATTGGCCTGCGGCGGCCAGATCCAGATTCTGGTGGAGCCAGTCGAATGAAACGCGAAATGCTCGAGAGGCTGGTCGCCGCACGTCGTAAGAATCAGTCTGTGGTGCTGCTGCGTGGACTGAGCAGCGGACGCCAGCTGCTGATCGATGACATGGGTACTTATGGCGACACGGCCGATGTCCCCGATGAGCTTCTGCAACGCGCCAGAGAGGCATTGCGCCGTGATGGCGCCGTGACAGTCGAGATTGCAGAGGAGCGCTACCTGCTGCAGATATTCTCGTCGCCGCCTCGCCTTATCATCATAGGCGCTGTGCACATAGCCCAGGCGCTGATCCCGATGGCCCGTATTGCCGGCTACAAAGTAACTTTGATCGACCCCCGCACAGCCTTCGCTTCCTCTGAGCGTTTTCCAGACACAGACATCAGCAACGAATGGCCTGAGAAAATAATGCCGGGTTTGTCACTGGATTGCCGCACTGCCGTTATCACACTCAGTCACGACGCCAAGATCGATGAGCCGGCGCTGAGAGCCGCGCTGGAGTCCGAGGCATTTTATATCGGCGCCCTGGGCAGCAAGAAAAATCATGCCAAAAGATTAAAGCGGCTTGCCGAACACGGATTCAGCGACGCAACGCTGGCACGCATCGCCGGTCCGATCGGCTTGTCGCTGGGTGGGCGATCACCGGCTGAGATCGCCATCTCCATACTCGCGCAGATCATCCAGTCTCGCTATGGTCGTGAAGACTGAAGAAATATTCGGCATCGGATCGCGGCTGAAGCCGCTCCTACCAATATCAATGAGAGACCCGGTATTTCGCGGCTGAAGCCGCTCCTACCAATATCAATGAGAGACCCGGTATTTCGCGGCTGAAGCCGCTCCTACCAATATCAATGAGAGACCGGTATTTCGCGGCTGAAGCCGCTCCCACGAATGCTAATAAGAAACCGTAGCGGCTTCAGCCGCGAAATAACACTTTAGCTTAGCCACGAGTGCCTGATACCTGGCACACTCGCCGCTTTTTTCGTCCTCAGCAAGGATTCGCTCAAATTCCCGTGACACCTGCTGCATTTCGTCGGCAGCCAGCACCTGATCAGCCATGGGGAACAGCACATTGTCTTCCTTGACGATGTGTTCACGCAGAAGATTGATGTAGTCGAATACGTTACGGATGACGTCCACCGATGCGCCTGTATCGCCGGTCTTCATCTGTTCTGCTGCAGCCCGGAATCCGGCTGTAAGTCGCCGGCCCTCCTCGTGCTCGAGCAACATGACTGCGACCGGACCCGAATCCGCAGGCATATCCTTCGCAGTCATCGCTACAAACAGGATGTCTTCCTCTTTCCTGTGGTGGCTGCCGTCTGCAAATCCTGCCACGAATTCCGCCGCGTCGATGAAAAAGTCGGGGTTGATTTCTTCGCCGTCTTCGAGCCGACCGGCAGCCGCTTCCAGACAATCCAGAACCTGTTCGATCAGGCGATGCTCCTGCATGAGTACTTCTGTCGCTTTCACGTCTTCTTATCCGCTGAATCGGATCGCAAAACCTGGTCCGCGGGGCAGGTACTGCTTTGCGGCTCGACCACGCTGGTCAGCGGGCATGCAACGGATTCCTCGCCCATATCGACCGCCAGGGCGGGCCGAGCGGCATCATATTCATGCAGGTCCTTCGACGGCACACCATGCTCTACCTGCAACAGTTTGTCGTGGCGGAACGCACCCCAGAGCGCGGCGCCGATTGCTCCGGCATATATCGAGTCCGGATGACTGACTATTTTGACTTTCAGTTTCTGTTCGACAACCTGTTCCTGCATCGCCTCAATCAGACCTTCATCAACCGCAAGCCCGCCGGTCAGCAACGCGATCCCTTCCCGGGCTTTGATCGACTTCAGCAGTTTGACGAGCCGGCTTGCCATTGCGATGTGAATGCCTTTCAGGATGTTCGCCGTGCTGATGCCCCGTGAAATCATGTTGATCACATCCGTCTCGGCCAGGACGGCACAGATGCTGCTCACGGTTTCGGGGTTATCGGCGGTCTTTGAAATCTCGCCGACCTCCTCCAGCGCCACGCCCAGGTACCGGGCGATGTTTTCGAGAAACTGACCCGACCCTGACGCACATTGACTGGTCATTTTGTAGGTCAGCACTTTGCCGCGATCGTCGGTCGCGATGGCTCTTCCATGCAGAGCCCCGATATCGATAACGGCACTGATACCGGGACGGAGATAGGTGGCGCCCTTGGCATGGGTCGTCATCGAGTAGAAATGGCCGGTGCGAAACGAGATATTTTCTCCATCGCCCGTGGTCGCCACATAGTCGACCAGTTCAGGATCCAGGTCGAGGCCAGCGAGGATCCGCTCGTAACCTTGCTTCGCCAGGACCAAAGGATCGCGTCTGCGAATGCGCTCGGTACTCCTTGCGAGCCATTTCGTTTCGCCATCGGATACGTCGAACAAAACGGCCTTGACTGCACCGGTCCCCAGATCAATCCCTGCTGCGAGTGTCATGTCAGGTCCCTCGTTCAGCGCGCAATAGTGCGCTGCGCAAATGTGGCGGCACCCAGTGCGCCTGTATAAATCGAATCCGGGTTTACATTCATCGTGACTTCACCATAGTTCTCGTAAGCGAGCTCCTTGAGCACAGCTACCGCGGCTTCGTTCTTTGCTACGCCGCCTGTGAATGTGAACTGATCACGTATGCCGCCGGACCGCGACAGAATCGACATCGCGCGAAGAATGATCGCCCGGTGCAGACCGGAGACGATGTCTTCCCGCTTCTCGCCCATCGATAGCCGGTCACGCAGCTCGGCGCCGGCAAAAACGGTACAGGTCGAGTTAATCCGAACTTTTCTTGTGGACTTCATCGCCATCGGCCCGAGTTCATGCAAGCCGAGATTCATTTCATCCGCGATGTAACCGAGATAACGGCCGCAGCCCGCTGCGCAGCGATCGTTCATCTGAAAGCTCTCAACGATGCCATGCGGATCGACCTGTATCGCCTTCGTATCCTGCCCGCCGATATCCAGAACTGTGGCAGTTTTGGGATGCATGATGTGCGCGCCAAGGCCATGGCAAAGAATCTCGGAGCGGATATGCTCCTTCGAAAAAGGCAGGGTCGCCCGGCCATATCCGGTGCCGCAGACGTATGTCTCTTCGAGTTCAGTGTCGAGTACGGTCTTCAATGGCGCACGAAGTTCGTTTGTCAGCTTACTGAATTTATTTGACCGTTTGCAGGTACGGTCGAGTGCACTCATGAACTTTGTCTCATCCGCGTCGTCGCCGACACGGTTTTCAACGTCGATGATAGACCGGTCATAGATGTTCAGCATGGCTTCAAAGCTGATTTTGCTGTCCTCGACGACGGACTTCGAAATATTCGCGTACTGTGAGCCCGCGATATCGCGAAAAAAATCGGATTTTCGGCTGGATCCCGGCCCGAAGAGTTTTGGCGCCTCCTCGTACAACTGGCGAAATAATTCAGCCAGCAATTCGCGGCTTTCCGGGCCGTCCCTGCCCAGGCGATCGTCTCCCGCGTTTTCGATGCAGGTCCTTTCGAGGTCGCCGAGCTGGTCAAGGTACTGTTGCAGGCGAAAGTCCTGCTCGAGGCTTGCGAGGAATTCGTCAAGCAGCCCGCCGAGGGCCGGCAGATCCTGCAGGAGTCTACGAAACAGAAAAAACCGCGCGTCGAGAATCGCTTCCCGCTTGGCAATATCTGTTGCGATCCCGTAATTCGAGCGCGAGTTTGTGATGCCGCGTCCCAGCACCGTCTGCTCGCTGTCCATCACGATTGCTTTGGTAGTGGTAGAGCCGAGATCAATGCCGATAAAAGTCTTCATGCCGCCGATCTGTCTTCCGGGCGCAGTCTCTTCTGCTCGATCATTTGAAAATAACTTTCGAGCCGGTTCTTCACGTTGGCCGGCGAGAAATAGCGCGGATCGACCAGGTCGGTCTCGATGAATCCAGCCGGCTTGCCCGTGCGCTCTTCGATTTCGCGAAGCATGAGCAACTGCCCGGCCGAAAAACTGTTGCAGCTCTTAATTGAGTTGACGAGAAAACCGTCCGCCTCGTACTCATCCATATAATTACAAAGCATGTCTACGCGGGACGGCAGGCTGTGGTTCGTGTAACAGCCAAGGCAGTAATCGGCAAGGGTCTCGAGGGGATGCTCCGGGTCATGCCGGAAGCCGAAGTCGTAGACGCCGCCAACCTTGGTGTAGGAGCTTGCAACGACGACCACGCCTTCATCATAGAACATCTTCCAGAAGTCACGGAAATGAGTCCAGTTGGGCGGTCCCTCGACAACGAGGCGAATACGCTCTTCGTCGAGGAGGCCTTCCGGGGTCACCGGTCCCAGGCCTTTTTCAATTCTGTCTTCAACTTCACGGCGCAGCGCTTTGTAGTATGCAGTCGTTTCCTTGCTGCCGCGGAACGCCGAGAATATCGGGCCGCAGTAATAGATGGCGCCGAAATAGGCGTCGATCGGCGATGGCTTGTTCTTCGCCGACTGCAAAACCCAGACCAGATTGTCCTCGGCTTTGGCCGACTCCCCGAGGTACTCCCTCAGGCGGTCAATATCGAATTTGATGCCGCTGACGCGCTCGAGTGTCGGTATGACATGCTCTTTCAGTTGCATCACGACGAACTGCCGCATGTTGTCCGTTATTTTTCCGTCGGCCTGGTAGGGAACATGCAGCATCGCAGTTTCACAACCGTACTCATCGCGAACGAGTTCGAACCATTTCATGAAGGTAAAGCAACCGGTGTACGAAAGAAGCAAAACATCCGGTGTTGGCAATGGCTTGCCGTTCGGTCCGACCTGACCTTTCGACATCATGCCCAGATCGGTTTTTACATAGGTGCATACGTCCTCTGAATGGCCCGAACGTTCCGCCTCCATGATGTAAGCACCACTCTTTTTCCTCATGCCGGCTTGCAGCGCGTTGATCTCGGGAAGGTTGCGGACGAAGTCGAAACACATCAACAGTTCATTCAGATTCCCGGGCACGAAGGTTGACGATATTTTATTGCCGTCCTCGTGCGCAGTGGACAGCGCATCGTAGTTGGCATTGATCATGGCTTTCTGCAGCAGCATCGATTCCTCTTTCTGCACGTCTCCTGGGTTGGTCCCTGCGGTATTCATGCGGCGCTCCATAATTTGATTGAATCTGCAAAGGTTCCCGCCTGTTCCCGAATCGGTTGCATCTGCCCCGAATTCTCGGCGTACTTGAATGCGGTGTAGGGAATACCCTGAGCCGTCAGGGCCTTTTGCAACATCGGCCTGTCCAGCAGTGCCGGATCGCAGAAACTGGGTGAGGCAAATATGACGCCTTCCGCCCGGTTCCTGCGGACCGATTCAATGAGGAACTTGCCCTTGTCCTCCCTGACCGGCACGTACTTGCATGAGGTTTCCACGGAGTAGGTGATGAACGCGTCGCTGAGGTTCTTGAGCGGATCGCCTTCCGTCGGTACGTCTTCGAGCAGCCATCGTGCCACGAGCATGAAGTCGTCATCGACCACATAACATCCGGCCATCTCGATCGATTTAAGAAGGCCCAATGGCGGTTGCTCACAAAAAAGGCCCGTCACAACCACCCGACAGTTGTCCCTCACGGGACGTTTTACGGCTTTCGCAGCCGCGATGTAGTCATGTATGAGCCGGGTGTGTTCGTCGACAGGCAGAATCATGCCCGCGCGCATCAACAGGTACACTTCCGGCGTCGGTACTTGCCCTGGCTGGGCCGAGCGGTAAGCGTAGAGTGCCTCTATCGCCCGACGGTTCTCGTTATATAAGGCGATCGACGCACGCAGATCGTCGTCGGTAATTTCACGGCCACCGAGTTCGGCAAGCTGATCGCGGAGAAGTTGTAACTCGCGCGTGTAGAAGACCCCGCCGACGTCCAGATCAAAGTTTTGCGGCACATCGAAGTAACGGACCAGCTTGTCGGGGAACTTGAGCTGCCACATTCCCGAGAGATTGCGAATAACGTCACAGGTACTGGGAAAGAGCATCCCGTCGAGTTCATCGAGACGACCGGTAACGGCGAGTTCGATCGTGGAACGGGGGATTCTGCAGATGTAGCTCTGGTAGTAGGCGTCGCCGTGGATCACATCCAGCTGGTCACCACCACCGAGAATGCCGACCGGCAACATGCCAGCGGCATGAACGATTTCCCGCGGCACATAGACCGGCATATGACCGATCGCCTTGCGGCCGCTCCCGGCGGCTTTCCACTGCTTTATGTACTTGAAATCGAGGTCGTCATACAGATCCTGACAACGCTCGACAATCTCATCCAAAGCCATGATCAGGGGCTCTTTGTTGAATAATGGTATAATGGTACCGAAATACGTGTTTAGCGTCAATTCGGGGTTCGAATCCGGCCGGAAGCCAATACCGACAATGGCTGCGGTGGCCGGCGACCATGCGACCGGGGTGTTAGGATAGGGTGTCCGGCATTAAAATTGATACGGCGAAGATGAAAAACAAGAAGATCGCGATCGACATTCGGCAGGTCAGCAAAGCCGACAACGCAGCTATCGTGGCCCTGGATGCCGAGATAACCGGGGCCAATAAATCCGCATACTGGACCGACATTCTCGATCGTTTTGCGGGACCGGGTCGGCGAACGGAGCGGTACTTCCTGGTAGCCACATCTGCGGATGACGAACTGCTGGGCTTTATTGTCGGAGAGATACGTGCCTGGGAATTCGGTTCCCCGCCATGTGGCTGGGTACTGGCGTTGAACGTGTCGCCGGGTCATCGTGAACGCGGCATCGGGGAATCGTTGCTGGACGCTTTGTGTACGGAGTTCAGGAATGCCGACATAACGACTCTGCGCACGATGGTTCTGGGGAACGATAAAGTGAATCTGTCCTTTTTCCGCGGCGAAGGTCTTGCCGCAGGTCCCTATATTGAACTCGAAAAGCATCTGGACTAAGGAATCCACGTGACCATTCAGCTCACGCCAGGAAGCAATTCATGAAGCTGCAAAAAGCGAGCCGCTATGCGCTCTATGCGGTCTTGCATCTGGCCAGCGCCCCGGACAAACAGCACTCCACCGCGGAGATCGCCGAAGAGTACGGAATCTCCATTCACCATCTGGCCAAGGTAATGCGCACTCTCGTTCGCAGTGGGCTGATCGAGTCAGTCAGGGGCGTCGGCGGCGGTTATCATTTTGCCGGAAACGTGCGACGAACAACGCTGTGGGATGTCATACACGAATTCGAATCACTCGAGTCGGATATAGATTCTCCCGATGAACTATCGGGAAACGCGCAGATCGTGATTAGTGGCCTGGACAGTGTGAACAGCGAAATAGACGGACTCATTCGCTCGACGCTGGATTCCATCACGCTGAAGACGCTGCTCAGATACGGCGTCGAAAACCTCGACAGAGCATAGGAGTCTGCTCAGCCGTTCAGCATCTCGTATTTCTGCTGCAGTTCTTCCTGTGTCTCTTCGAAGTCCGGGTTAGGAACGATGCAATCCTCTTCGGGACAGACGAGCTGGCACTGCGGTTCGTCTTCAGCGCCGACGCACTCGGTACACTTGAAGGCATCGATGACGTAGATCGGCTCCCCAACACTGATAGCTTCGTTAGGGCAGACCGGTTCGCAGACGTCGCAAGCCGTGCATACACTGTTTATCATCAGGGCCATCGAAGTCTCCTGTCTATTTCGCCAGTCTTGCCGCGGGCAACAGGCTTTCGGTCAGTTCGTCGGTCCAGGAATCACCGGCTGCCAGTGCAAGTCGCAGGCCGATGAAATCAATCTCGCGTTCGCCGCCAGCAGGTTCGTTGAAAGCCCGAAACCCGGCACGCGCCTCGGTCATCATGTTCAGAGCCAGCCATGCCCGCGAGTTTTCCTTGTTGGCGTTCCAGGCGTTGAGTTTCGGTTTTCTGAGCTCCTCGAGCGTCTTTGTCAGGCAGTCCGGGAACATGTAAACGAATTTGGTACAAAGGGTGTCGACAGCCTGGTCCAGCAGGCTCAGATCAACCGTGCCTTTAGCCAGCAATTCTTTTCCGGCTTTCAGTTCATCTGCCGTTTTCGATTCGCCGTGAATGATCCGGCCGTATTCGTCCAGGTATCGCGACGTTTCCACCAGAGGATTCGGTACAAACTCACCGTCAACCTTGAGGGCGGGAACAAGATCCGAAATGATTCCCAGGCGATAGGCCTTGTGCGCCGACCAGGGTTCGCAGAGTATCCCGGAGACCATGGCCTGTTCGCAGCCGATCATCAGCGGCAGAAAATCCGTGGCGCCCCCAATTGGCGCCGATCCGTGTTTCGGGCCGGCCTGACCAAAGCGCGCCAGATCCTGGGCGATAGAGAAATCGCAGGCCATGCCGATCTCCTGCCCCCCACCGACACGCATGCCGTTAACACGGCAGACCACGGGTTTGTCGCAGGACAGGATTGCCGAGACCATGTCATTGAACAGTCTCATGTACTGGCGATATTCCTGTGGATTGCCAGCATAGTATTCCGCGTACTCCTTGGTATTGCCGCCGGAGCAAAATGCCTTATCGCCCGTGCCAGTGAAAACAACGGCGACGACATCGCGCATGGCGCTCGCCTGGCGGAATGCCAGGATGACGCCTTTCACCATCTCGGTCGTGTAGGAGTTGTACTGTTTCGGATTATCGAGCGTAATCCATGCGTTATAGAGTCCGTCCAGAGCATGCCCGCCAAAGCATCGGGCCGGGCGTTTCTCGAGCTTCACTCCCGGGACGATCACCTCGCGGGCCAGGTCATAATCGACGAGTTTCCTGCCGTTTCCTGTTTTTGCGGCTTGAGCATTCATTTGTCCGGCCCTCCCAGAGTCCCCGTCGCACGAGCCTTGCCGGCAACGAGACTGTTGCAGTGCTTGCTTTTGATCGTATAACGGTATTATAGTACCGTATTACCATTATAGTCAATGAAGGGCCACACCGGGGGTCGGGAATGTCAGATCAGGCCGGCAACAAGGACTCGATTTCCATCGCCCTCGTTGGCAAGGGCGGTGCCGGTGTAATTACCGCTGGCCAAATACTGCTGACTGCCGCCGCGCGCTGCGGACGGTACGGCCTGATGATTCCTGCGGTCGGACCGCAAATACGCGGTGGCGAGTCAGCGGCGTTGCTGCGGCTTGGCAAGTCTCCGATCAATTGTCTCGATGACCGTTTCGATGTGTTGGTTGGCATCAACTGGCAACATGCGGAGCGTTTTCGCTCTGATATTCCACTTGATGCCGACAGCATCATCGTGACTGATCCGTCCGGCGGGGCTGTGCCGGATTTTATCGCCGACCTGGGCGCGGACATTCAGGAACTGGAGATGCAAGCTCTGGCCGAAACCGTCAGTGGCGGGCGTCCGAGCATGGTTGCGCTCGGCTATGTAGCGAGACTTGCCGGTATTACAGATTCCGCTGTGCTGCAGGCGATCGAAAAAACACTCGGTCGAAAGGGCCGCGATGTGCTTAGCGTCAGTAATGAGTGCGTGCGCCTCGGGTATGGCCGGGCCGCTTTGCTAAACGAGGCTGAGCCCGAAGCGGCAGGTGGCGCGACAGGCGATGCAAGCAATAGCCGTTGGTTGATAAGCGGTAACCACGCTGCCGGACTTGGCGCATTGCGGGGCGGCATCCGGTTTGCGGCTGCGTATCCCATTACACCGGCCACCGAGATCCTCGAGTGGCTCGCGCCAAGGCTGAGTGACGCGGGCGGCACGCTGTTGCAGGCGGAAGATGAGCTTGCCTCCATAAACATGGCAATAGGCGCGTCATACGGTGGCATACCGTCCCTGACTGCTACTTCGGGCCCGGGCTTGTCGTTGATGATCGAGGGTCTCGGCCTCGCTGTCGGCGCCGAGATTCCGGTCGTTGTCATCAATGTCATGCGCGGAGGTCCGTCGACCGGTATCCCGACCAAACCCGAACAATCGGATTTCGATGCCGCTGTATACGGCCTGCACGGGGATGCACCACATCTCGTTGTCGCAGCAAATTCGGTAACGGACTGTGTGTACACGACACAATGGGCCGTGCATCTCGCAGAAGCCACACAAGCGCCGATCATCGTACTGTCGGATCAGTTCATCGGTCAGGCAAGTGCTGTGGTTGATCCGATACCGGCTATCAATTTCCTTGCCAAAAGAAAACTTGCCGAGATCATGAATGAGGATTTCGAGCGCTATGCCATAACGGCCGACGGAATTTCTCCGATGCCGCTGCCGGGTATGCCGGGCGGTCAGTATACGGCGGACGGTCTCGAGCACAGCGCGAAGGCTAAGCCGTCCGGGCTGGCCGATGATCATGTTGCGCAGCTCGATAAACGAGCGAGAAAAATCGCCGAATTTGACTACGGCCAGCATTGGGCGGAGATCCAGGGCGACGGCGAACTGGCAGTCCTCACGTGGGGTTCAACGACGAGTACGGTAAGAGAAGCCATTGGCAGATTGCCTGCCGAACTGAGCGCAAACCTGAAGTTGATCTCCCTGCGACTGCTGCTACCGGCACAGCCGCGCAAAATGGCGGACGCCCTCGGGGGGGTCGAGCGCCTCATGGTCATCGAGCAGAATCACAGCGGTCAGCTCTACCGTTTCCTGCGTGCCTGGTATGACCTGCCGGCGGACGTGGAATCACTGCATCGACCGGGACCTTCGGTTTTTCGCCCCGGCGAGATCGCCGCGGCGCTGCGCGACTGGGCCCATCAATGAGTGCGCGAGTCCCCAGCAAGCTCAAGGCAAGCGACTACAAGTCGGACACCCGCCCTGTCTGGTGCCCGGGTTGCGGCGACTTTCATGTGCTTCACAGCCTGACCAGGGCGGTTGCACAAATTGCCTTGCGGCCGGAGGAAATCGCCGTGATTTCAGGCATCGGCTGTTCTTCGCGAATCCCGGCTTATCTGAACTGCTACGGGTTTCACGGGCTGCACGGTCGTGCGCTGCCGCTGGCCACCGGCGTCAAAGTAGCTCGTCCGGATCTGACGGTTATCTGCGCCGGCGGCGATGGCGACGGATTCTCGATCGGCGGCAACCACTTGCTACACGCTTGCAGACGCAACATCGATATTACTTATATCGTCATGGATAACGAGGTTTACGGCATGACCAAGGGTCAGCCCTCGCCCACCACGGCGCCTGACTGGGACAGCAAGATCGCGCCCGGCGGCCCGGGCATTTCACCTTTCTACCCACTGGTGATCGCACTCGCATCCGGGGCGAATTTCGTCGCCCGCGCATTCTCCGGAGATCCGAATGGCACGGCACAGATCCTGGTCGATGCGATCGAGCACCCCGGCTTTTCATTCGTGCAAATATTAAGCCCCTGTGTAACTTTTCGACCGGACCAAAGGGAATGGAAGAAACAGGTTCATCCCGCACCCGTGACACCAACGTCAGACGCGGCCCAGGCAGCAAGACGGGTTATGACCGATGACGGCTTCAACATCGGCGTCTTGTACAAAGGCTCGCGCGAACCGTACCGGCAGACCGTCGGACAGGAGATCAGGTTTGATCGCAACATCGATGAGGAGTTTCTGATTTGAGCAGAGCCCCCGATACTTTCTCACAGTCTTTTTTCATGGCAGAGCTTCTGGTCCATGCGCTGGTCATCGAGCTGGAAGCGGTACAGAGCTACAAGGATCTCGCTGTACAGATGCAACAGTGCGGCAACGATGAGGTCGCAGAACTGTTCGAAAAAATGTCGGAGCTGGAGGCCGGGCACGCAGCGAAAATACGGGAGAAAGCCGGCGATATCGAACTCCCGGATCTGGCGCCATGGGAGTATCGCTGGCCCGATCTCGAGCCTCCGGAGAACATCGACCTTGCCGGCATTCACTATCTTATGACGCCGCATCATGCGCTCAAGCTTGCGCTTGAAAATGAAATGCATGCGATGGCGTTCTTCGAAGCCGCGGCGAATGACTGCACGGACGAACGCATACGCTCGCTGGCAATCGAGTTCGCCGGCGACGAACGCCAGCATGTCGCCTGGATGGAGGACTGGCTGGCCAAATACCCTGAGCCGGATGCCGACTGGGACTATGACCCCGATCCGCCGGCGGCAATCGATTAGCCCGGAAACTGCAGCAAGAGGAAATTCACATGACAGACGGCCCCCTGAAATCCTGGCTTGAGCGCGATAAGCAAGTCCTGCGATTGCAACTGGCGCAGCCAAAGGCAAACATCATCGACGCCGCAATGATCGATGCTCTGACGACCGCGCTCGCGAAACATGTTGCCAATTCACGCCTGATGGCGGTCGTGCTGGACGCCGAGGGTCCGAATTTCAGCTTCGGCGCCAGCGTCGAGGAACATCTGCCCGGGCAGTGCGCCGGAATGGTAAGAAAACTGCATGCACTGATCACGCAGATGATCGTATACCCGGTCCCGATCGTCGCCGCCGTGCACGGTCAGTGTCTCGGCGGAGGGCTGGAAGTCGCCTGCGCCGCCAATCTCATCATCGCCGCCCCGGATACCAGGCTTGGCCAGCCCGAGATTTCGCTCGCGGTCTTCGCGCCTGCAGCCTCCTGCCTGTTGCCGGAGCGCATCGGGCAGTCACAGGCGGAAATGCTGCTGCTGTCTGGTCAGAGCGTCGATGCGGACAAGGCCAGACAAATAGGCCTGGTCGACGAGGTCAGCGATGAGCCCGCGCAAGCAGCGCTGGCATGGATCGACGCAAACATTATTGGCAAGAGCGCGAGTTCACTGCGGATCGCAGTGACTGCTGCACGCCATGATTACATTGCACGGGTCAAGGAAAAACTTCAGGCCGTCGAGGCAATGTATCTCGATGAACTCATGAAAACCAACGACGCGGTCGAAGGTCTCAATGCGTTTCTCGAGAAGCGCAAGCCTGTCTGGGATAATACTGTGCCGGGAGCTGATCAATGAATGCGTACCGCTGGGTGATGGAGGAACCGGGCAAGCCGTTATCCAGGGTGAGATTCGAGCCCGATGAGCCTGACACGAACGAGGTTGTGGTTGCGATTGCCGGTTGCGGCGTCTGTCACACCGACCTCGGCTTCTATTATGACGGTATCAGGACGAAGCACCCGTTACCGCTGACCCTGGGTCACGAAATCAGCGGACGCGTAATCAGCACCGGCCGTGACGGCGCGCAGTGGCAAGACAAATCGGTCGTCATCCCGGCCGTCATCCCCTGTGGTTCCTGTGATCTTTGCGATCGCGGCCGCGGCACCATCTGCAGAAACCAGAAGTCACCGGGCATCGATATGCACGGCGGCTTCGCAACGCATATCACCGTGCCATCGGCAGGGCTCTGTGAGATCGACACGGCGCGACTGGCCGAAATCGATATGGAACTGGCAGACGCGAGCGTCGTCGCTGACGCGCTGACGACTCCGTATCAGGCAGTCGTGCAGGCAGAAGTAGAACCGGGAGACCTGGCTGTTGTCATCGGCGTCGGCGGTGTTGGCGGCTACGCCGTACAACTTGCGCATGCCAAAGGGGCGACCGTAGTCGCAGTCGACGTTGATCAGGGAAAGCTTGATCGGCTCAAGGACTTCGGCGCGAGCATGGTGATCAATGCGCGTGAAGTACAGGGAAGGGATCTAAGAGACGCGGTCCGGCAATTCGCGAAAGATCAGGACTTGCGACAGACGGAGTGGAAGATCTTCGAGTGCTCAGGCACCGCGGCCGGTCAGGCGAGCGCTTTTGGCCTGCTGACCTACGGAGCATGCCTGTCCGTCGTGGGCTTCACGATGGAGAAACTCGAGGTCCGCTTATCCAAGCTGATGGCGTTTCATGCTCGCGCCCTGGGCAACTGGGGTTGCTTGCCGGAATACTATCCCGACGCACTCGAATTGGTGCTGACCGGCAAAGTATCCATGCTGCCGTTCATCGAGCGGCACCCCCTGTCCGAGATCAACGAGATATTTGCCAGGGCGCATGACGGCAAGCTGGCCGGGCGCGCCATCCTCGTGCCGGATGAATAGTTTGAAGCGCTCAATGGAAAACTTTCAGGCCCGTCCGCTGATCGCAGGCGATCTGGAGCGGGTGATTGAAATCGACTGCGAATATACCGGTCGCCGCCGGGATGGCTTTTACCGGAAACGACTGGAAGCCGCCCTGGCTGAGCCGCGAAATTTTGTTTACCTGGGGTGTGAAAGTAACGCTGTGCTGCAGGGTTTTCTGCTGGCGCGTCTGCAGGAAGGCGAATACGGTACGGAGGAACCTTCAGCATCGCTGGATGCGATCGGCGTCGATCCCGGTGCAGCCACAAGAGGCATGGGCCGGTCACTCCTGGCGGCGCTCGACGCGATCCTGCAGCACAAAGGCATCTGTGCGATTCATACCCAGGCCGACTGGCGTAACTTGTCGATGCTGCGGTTCTTCGCGGGCACCGGATTTTCGCTAGCGCCAAGGCACATCCTGGAGAGGGCCGCTGATTATCTTGACGATTTGCAATTTGTCGATGATCTGATCGAGGAAGCCGGCAGGCTGGGTGACGCAAACGACTATAGCGATGCCGAAAGCGATCATCGTGGCGCACTGGCGCGAGACATCATACCGTGTCGTTCAATGCGTGATTCTGACTTAGCGGCAATCGTAAAAATCGACCGCAAGATCTCGGGCAGAAAACATCAGGCCTACTTCGAGCAAAAACTGGCGGAAGCGCTTGACGAATCCGGACTCCGGGTGTCTCTCGTTGCCGAGCAGGACGACCATGTCGTCGGTTTCGTCATGGCCAGAGTGGACTTCGGAGAATTCGACCGCATTGAGCCGGCCGCAGTGCTGGACAGTATTGCGGTAGACCCCGGCTACACGCACCATCTGGTCGGTACCGCATTGTTGTCTCAATTGCTGGCGAATCTTTCAGCGCTGCAAATAGAAGTTATTCGCTCGGAGACCGACGCAGCGCACTTCGATGTCCTTAAGTTTCTACAGCG
Organism: Pseudomonadota bacterium; assembly: GCA_022572185.1. Classification (GTDB taxonomy): domain Bacteria; phylum Pseudomonadota; class Gammaproteobacteria; order Steroidobacterales; family Woeseiaceae; genus JACZWL01. Next base: position 38,921 of record JACZWL010000014.1, read on the forward strand.
CAATGGATTTGCTATCTCCCAGCGTCTCGCTTTCGTCCGCGAGGTCAACTAAGACCCATTTTCGAGATGCCACCGTAGATAATTGCACCGCGCTCTGCTGGAATGGTCGTACCGTTGATCCATTCATAGCTTGGATCAAGCAATAACCTAGCGATCTTTGCGATGTCCTCAGCGCTTGAGGCACCGATAGCCCGCATGCGCTCCGCAGACTCTTCGCCGAAAGCCTTAAGAAAATCGTCCAGTATCGGCGTGGTGACAGCTCCGGGCGCAACCGCGTTCATGCGCACTCCGGTCTCTTTCCAGATTGGATATGCTGTGGCAGTCCACACGATCAGCAGTTGCTTGCTGAGCGGGTAAGCTGCCTGGTTGCCGATACCATCATTGTGAATCTGATGCCGGCTGACGAATTCATCGATTGAATCCCAGTCGTCGATCGCGAGCGCTTCCCGGAGCAGGGGAATATTTTGCGGCCATCCCAACCCTGCCCCTGATGACATGTTGACGATCGCACCTCCTTGCGAAATTTTTCCCAGCAATTTCCGCGTAAACGCGCGTAATCCGTAGAAATTGGTCTTTAGCACCATAGCCGGTGGAGATTTCGAACTCGGCGCCACACCGGCAATATTCATCAGACCGTCAAGTCCGTCGGGAAGCCTGGCTACAGCCGCGTCGATCGACGCAGGATCACTCTGGTCCATCGACACAAATTGATCGACACTTCCGGCGGCAGGTTCCGTAATGTCGATGCCGATAACGGTTTCCCCGTCCTCCCTGAGTAGCCTCGCGGCGGCCGCTCCAATGCCGGATGCTGCACCGGTTACAACAATTACTCTCGAATTTGTCATTACTTCCTCCGCTGCCGGACGATGAGCGCGATTCCGGTGATTTTATTCAGCTCGTGCGTCGCCGGACATTCCGCTGGCGAAAACACTCTGATAAAACTGGAAAAAATCGCCCTCCCAATTCTGCATCAGGATCTCCAGATCATGCGGGCTGTTCGGCACGACACCCCATTCGTGTTCAATGCCGAGCTTATCGAGCAGCGTATGATAATTTCTGTTCCACTCGAGCAGGCCGTCATCGGCCCCCACGAATATCCGAATCTTGATTTTGCCGCGGACCTCGTTGGCGTCTCTTTCGATAATTTTCCAGGGTGAACGCTCCGCTGCATATTCGGTGTCGCCGGCAAACACGTTGTCGAAGATGGCACGGCGGCGTTCGCGAAAAGTCTCAGGCGTGTGCAGCGCGCCAGCCAGGACGGACACGGATGAGAACAAGTGCCTGTACTTTATTCCCAGGTAGGCCGAGCCGTAACCGCCCATGGAGAATCCTTCGATAGCCCGGCCGCGCCGATCTGCGATGGTGCGATAGTTGGCATCGACGTGGGGAATCAACTCCTCGATGATCAGCGTTTCCATTGGCAAACGACCGTCTTTCGAGTTGGTCCACATGCTCAGGCCGGTCGGATCCAGGCAACTGACGACGATCATTTTCGGGGCTTTTGCTGCGTGAATGGCTGCATCCAGGCGCTGCACGATCGGGGTGGCGCTGTACGGGCGACCATACGCGCCATGCAGCCAGTACACGACAGGGTAGCGCTCGTTGCCCGTTTCGTAACCGGGCGGCAAGTAGATATAAAAACTGACATCGGCGCCAACTGCAGCGCTCTCGAATTGCTCTATCCGCCAGATATCCGTCCATGAACCGATTTCCCACTTCAGGTCCATGACCAGCTCCGGGTCATGCACGGTCTCTTCGCCGAGTACCGGCGGCGTCACACAAAACATCAGGGACGTAAGCATTCCGGATACCAATAGCAATCTAATCAACACAATCACCGCTGCCGGGCAACAGCCGATTATTGCCCGATTATCCGTTCGCGGCTAAAGCCGCTCCTGCGAAAAAAGAATTGCAGGAGCGGCTTTAGCCGCGAACATTCACGTTAAAACAACCATCCATCGGGAGCAGAAATACTGTGATATTCCTGAAATTCCAGGATACCTTCGAACCCCAGGTTTCTGCCTATGCCACTCGCCTTGAATCCGCCGAAAGGCCCACGGTTGTCCTGAGCCAGTGGCCCATGCCCGTTCAGATAGGTGTAACCGGCCTCGAGCTGTCGCGCCAGCCGAACGGCGCTTTCCCTGTCTTGTGTCCACACCGATGAACAAAGGCCATATTGGGAATCGTTGGCCAGGCTGATGGCCTCTTCTTCCGTATCGAACGGGATAATTGGCAGCGCCGGACCGAATTGCTCTTCCTTCACAATATCGAGGGCAGGGTCCGGGTCGAATACCAGCGCTGGTTTCTGGAAGTAACCTGCCTTGTACAGGCCCTCATCCGGCACCTGGCCATACTCCTGCACATCTGCGCCTTGCTCCCGTGCCTGGCTGAGCATGCCGGTAACCACGGCATGCTGACTTTTGTTATTGAGCGGACCCATGCTTGTCTCGGGCAATAGCGGATCACCGATCACCTGGCGTGAAGCTGCCGCAATAAGGCCGGTGCATAGTTCGTCATATCTGGACCGGTGCACATACAGGCGTTTCAGCGCCATGCATATCTGTCCTGAGGTCATGAACGCTGCAAGATACATGCGCATGAATGCCGCATCATCGAGAACCGCGTCCTCCAGGAATATTCCGGCATCATTACCACCCAGCTCAAGCGTCACGGGTGTGAGCTTATCGGCAGCGACACGCATGACATGTTTACCGACTGGAATGCTACCGGTGAAATTGATTTTTCTGACCAGCGGATGTGACAACAACGGGTCACCGATTACAGATGCGGATCCCGTTACTACATTCAGGACGCCCGCCGGCAATACCTCGGCGATTTTCCTGATGGTCATGGTCGGCGCCATTGCCGAGTTCTGAGACGGCTTGACGACACAGGTGTTCCCGGCCACGAGGGCCTGTGGCAACTTGGCGCCGAGGATCGAGAGCGGCCAGTTCCACGGAACGATCAACGCAGCCACACCACGCGGTTGACGCGTAATAATGGTATCGAATGGCGGCCCTTTCAGTTCGTCATCAACAGCAAGTCGTTCCGCCATAGCCGCACAGAGTGTGAAGCGATCGCCGAGGCGCGTCATCTCAATGGTGGATTCCTTGAGTATCTTGCCGTGCTCGCGTGTAAACAATTTGATTCTGGAATTCAGTTCTGCCTCGTCTGCAGTAAGATGCCTGGCAATCTTCGTCAGATAGTCAGCGCGCTCTGCATACGACAATGCCGCCCATGCCGGGAACGCCGCATGCGCTGCTTTGCAGGCAACATCGATGTCGTCAGCCGTGGCGCTGGCAGCTTCTCCTACAAACTCGTCAGGGCGCGCAGGATTATGTAATTGATAATATTCCTTGCCAGCTGGTGGGCGCACCTCACCATCAATAAAGAGTTCCGTCCTGATCGTTGAGTCTTTGCCAGCCATATCGATACTCCAGCCTTTGTTGGGTCGATACGGTACAACATGAGGTCAATGTTTTCATGCGCAGCAACTACCTGCAGAAGAACACCGGATAAATCGGTATGCATTTTATTTCCACTTGAACGCCGTCAAACAGTAGGTGAATGTGATTGAGACTGTGTCTGAAGAGGAAACCTTACCTCACCGTTTTGGTCGCTGGTTTGACACACGCGCCGTTCTGCATGCATATAGTGCCTACCCGCTACTGGAGGAAACGATATGTCTGATTCTGCGGCCCCGGCATTAAGCAGTAATGTCGTTGCCGAAGTCATCGACAATGGCCAGATCAGCGGCCAGCAAATCCTCGTTGTCGGGCTCTGCATGTTTTTCAATATGCTCGATGGTTTCGACATCACAGCGATGGCGATTGTTGCCACTGCCGTGTCACAGGAGTTGCAACTTACCGCTGACAGACTGGGCCTGATCTTCAGTTTTGCGCTTGCCGGCATGATGACCGGCGCGATGTTCCTCGCGCCGGTGTCCGATATTATCGGCCGCCGCAAACTGATTATTCTCAGCGTAACATTGGTTGGCGTATCCGTACTATTAACGGCCAACGCCACGACACTGACTGAATTTGTTATCCTGCGCTTCGTCAGTGGTCTTGGCGCGGGCGCCATGCTCGCGTGTCAGGCCACCCTGGCGGCAGAATACAGCCCCGAAAAATATCGTTCTTTATCTGTCGCCGCAACGACCGCAGGTTATCCGTTCGGCGCAATGATGACGGCAGTTGTCGCCGGATTCATCATGCCGGAGTACGGCTGGCGCGGCATGTTCTGGTTCGGTGGCGGCGTCACGCTTACGATGGGCTTCGTCGCCTGGGCATTCATTCCGGAGTCACTCAAATATCTGCTGGAGCGCCGGCCGGCAAATGCATTGCAACGCATCAACAAGATTCTGCTTAAGTTGAAGAAGGACACGCTTGACAAGTTGCCGGTGGTCGCGCGAGAGGCTGTCGGAAAAGCAAGAGGACTTGTCGGCACTATGACGAGTCTCCTCGCCAGGGAGCACCGGGTAGTAACGTTGATATTGTGGGCAAGCTTCTTCCTGTGTTTCGCAACGCTCTATTTTCTGATGAGCTGGATTCCGAAGCTGATGGAGCAGAGCGGCTATTCGGCTGAAACTGGCCATTTCGCGTTCTTTCTGTTCAACCTGGGTGGCGTCATCGGAATATTTACGCTGGGGGCGCTGTCGACTCGCTGGAAACTGACGAACCTGGTTTTTGTGTTCCTGTTTTCATCAGCCGTTTGCATGGTGATTTTTGCTTCCGCGCCGAATCAACTGACCTTTTTGCTGACCGTTATTTTCTTCATGGGCATTCTTCAACAAGGCGGATTCACGGGCCTGTACGCAGTCGCGGCAAAGGTGTATCCCACGGAAATTCGCAGCACCGGAATCGGCTGGGCGATCGGCCTGGGCAGATCTGGTGCAGTGGTCGGCCCGGCCGCGGCCGGATTCCTGATCGCCGCGGGATTCAGCATGTCAGCCAACTATTATGTCTTCGCGGTGCCGATGGCCCTCGGCGGAATGATTTCCTACTGGCTGAAAGTGAAATAGTTTGAGTCTGTCGTTGATGCCTGTGAAATTAAAAAGCTTTGTCGGTGGCCGGTGGCACCAGGGGAGTGGCAAGACGGTCACCTTGCTCAACCCCGCGACCGAGGAACCGCTGGCCGAGACCAGTACCGGGGGTATCGATTTTAGGGCGGCGCTCACGCATGCCCGATCCGTCGGCGGACCGGCGTTGCGCTCGATGACTTTCGCCGAGCGGGCGGAAAAGTTGCAAGAGCTCTATGAGGTGCTCTTCGCGAACAGGGAGGAGTTCATCGAGCTGTCGATCGAGAATGGCGGTAACACGAGAAACGACGCCAAGTTCGATGTCGATGGCGCGACTGCGACCCTGCTGGCATATGTCGATGTCGGCAAACAACTCGGCGACCGGCACCTGATCAATGACGGCGAGTCCACACAGATCGGCCGGACTCCCCGATACGCGGGGAAACATATCCTTACGCCGCTGCACGGTGCCGCTGTGCATGTAAACGCTTTCAATTTTCCGGCCTGGGGGATGATCGAGAAAGCGGCGGTCGCGTGGCTTGCGGGAATGCCGGTTGTCAGCAAACCGGCAACCAGTACGGCGCTGCTGGCACACCGCATGACTGAGATCATCATCGACTCTGCTGTGCTCCCCGAGGGCGCGTTCTCTTTCATCGCCGGATCTGTTGGTGACTTGCTCGAGCATCTGGGTCCTCAGGACGTGCTTGCTTTCACGGGCTCGGGAGACACCGCCGCGGTGTTGCGCCGTCTTGACGCGCATACCAAACAATCTGTGCGCGTCAATGTCGAGGCTGACAGCCTCAACGCTGCGGTGATGGGTCCCGATGTCGAGGCCGGCAGCGAGACATGGCAGATGATGCTCAACGAGGTCGTAACAGATGTGCGACAGAAAGCCGGACAGAAATGTACGGCGATTCGCCGCGTGTTCGTGCCACCTGCAAAACTGGAGTCCTTTAGCGATGCCCTTGGGGAAAGGCTGGAGGATATCGTGATCGGCAATCCGGCCGAGGCCAGCGTTCGCATGGGACCTCTTGTCAGCGCAAATCAGCTCGACGATGTCAGGGCAGCCATCGAGGTGCTCCAGGGACAGACAACTAAAGTAACGGGCAGTCTGGAACCGGAAGAGCTGCTCGGTATTCAAGTGGGCAAGGGATACTTTCTGACACCGCATCTGTTCCGCGTGGATGATGCCGCATCGGCTCCAATCGTGCATGAACGAGAGATCTTCGGCCCCGTCGTCTCGGTTTTGCCCTACGAGGACACCGGGACACTTATTAATAGCTGTGCTGCAGGCGGTGGCTCACTCGTCTCATCGGTGTACTCGGACGACCGCAATTTCTCCCGCGAACTGCTGATCGGACTCGCCCCGTTCAACGGCAGGCTGACGCACGGCAGCAGCAGAGTCGCCGGCATCTCGCCGGGTCCCGGCACGGTGATGCCAATGCTCGTGCACGGCGGACCCGGCCGGGCGGGTGGTGGCGAAGAGCTCGGTGGTTTGAGGGGCCTGTCCTTTTACATGCAGCGCACAGCGGTGCAGGGATACAGTGCCCTGTTGGACAAGTTCTTTCCGGACTGAGCCTCGGGAGTCTCTAATCTGTTAATTCACGGCTGCACCGCGGCCCTGTTATTCAAGGTGTTTATTTTTCCGATACGCTTTTTTATTTGAGGTTCGCCAAATCTGAACCCGCCGGTTTCTGGTACAGGCGCAGCCCGAATTCCGGCACGATTGCCAGCAGGTGATCGAAGATGTCCGACTGGATATCTTCGTAGGCAGCCCATTCTGTCGTGTTCGTGAAGCAGTAAATCTCCAAAGGCAGTCCCTCGGGCCCCGGGGCGAGCTGACGAACCATCAGCGTCATGTCCTTGTGGATTCTCGGATGATTCTTCAGGTAGTTGTACGCGTACGCGCGAAATGTGCCGACGTTCGTCAGCCGCCGTCTGTTCACTTCCGCGTCCACTTCGGTCGCGAGTCCCGCATTGTAATCGGCCAGCTCCTGTTCCTTGTTCTTGACGTAGTCTTTCAGCAACGCGAAACGTGTGAAATGATCAACTTCGTCTTGCGTCTGGAAACGGATCGACGACACGTCGATAAAAATCGCGCGCTTGATCCGCCGGCCGCCTGATTGCGACATGCCCCGCCAGTTCTTGAACGAGTCCGTGATTAACCGGTGCGTCGGGATCGTGGTGATCGTCTTGTCCCAGTTTTGCACCTTGACGGTATGGAGCTGCACATCGACCACGTCGCCATCCGCGCCGAACTGCGGCATCTCGATCCAGTCGCCCACGCGGACCATGTCCTGCGCGGTGAGCTGCACGCTGGCGACCAGTGACAGGATCGTGTCCTTGAACACCAGCAGCAGGATAGCGGTCATCGCACCGAAGCCGCTGAGTAGCAACAGCGGAGAGCGGTCCAGTACCGTCGCTACGATCAGCACGCCGCCGAGAATCCAGACGACGATCTGCACGAGTTGCACGAAGCCCTTTAGCGGACGTGCCTTTGCCAGCGGCGAGGCCGCGTAGATCGTGCTCGCCGCGCTCAGCATCGCGGTCAGCGCCAGCGTCAACATCAATACCATGTAGCCCGTCGCAACGTTGCGCAGGACCTGCGCGCCACCTGCGGGCAGACCGGGCACGAGCGGCACGCCGACAAATACGATCAGCGCCGGCACGACCTGCGCCAGGCGACCGAAGACGTTGTGCGTGACCAGGGTGTCGTCCCAGCTGATCCTGGATCGTTTGGCGAAGGCGCGGACTGTGGCGACTAAAACGCGCTTGACGATCAGGTCGATGATGACCGCGCCCGCCAGCAGCGCCAGCAGGCCCACGCCGGGCGGCAGGAGGGGGTGAATCGTACCGAGTTGTTCGAACATTGTTCTGGGGTCCGGAGCGAGCGAGCGGAAATGGTATCACCCACTTGCCGTCGTCATTCAATTATGGTGTTTGCGAACTGCGACCGGGATTTCGTGGCGCCGGCGGTCAGGGGCGGCGGCGGCGAGGCCGGCCGGCTCCGTGCCGGCCGCGCAGCCTATCAAATCCCCACTGTTATACCTTGGGTCTGTCGAGTCACGGCAACGCCGTTATCGGGATTATCCACAACCCGTCCTCTCCCTGATGCCGGACAATGTTAGAATAGAAGTGTACTGACAATTACACATCCAGAGATGATATTTTTTTCCAATAAATCAAGGCTTTATCATCTTGGTCCCTACCCGCTGGAACGTCTCGCCCGGGATCCGGACATCCTGGGCCAGGAAATCGATTTGCCGAAGAGCATCCGGCCGACCGTCGATACGAAACAAGTGGACGGATTCAGCGAATCGATTGCAAAGTATCACCAGATTTTTCATTCGCTGCGGGACGACGATCCTGTAGCGGCAAGAGCGCCCGTTCCAGACGATCTGCACAGACGCATGATCGACATCAAGGGTTCGGCCTATTTCCTCAATGCCAGTCAGGTGGCGATCTGTTCGCTGGCAGATTCATGCTGGCTGGATGATGCGACACCGCAGGATCATGGCCTTGCGGTTGTCGTGCTGGTGGAACACAGCCGAGTACCCGAGAACGGGTCCTTAGCACAGTCCTGGGTAGCGGACTCCGTGGCCGAAGCTGCCGAGTTCCGCGCGTATGAAATCGCCATCAGCATCGCAAACCATATTCAGCTGATGGGTTACTCGGCCGTCGCACACGACGGCCAACACGGTGACGTTGATCTCGAACGCCTGACTGTCATGGCGGGACTTGGCGTGCGCTCCGGCGACAGAATCCTGAATCCATATCTGGACGACCGGTATTCGATTTGTGCAGTGACGACGGATTACGAGCTTGCAACGGATAAGCCGCTTGATCCACATGCGGCCTCAAAGGCAAAAGGCATCGCTTACTGGTTCGGCGTCGGCGGTTCGACATCCGGTCTGGAGCGCTGGCGGCAATCGAGCAGACCGACTCACCTCAGCAAATTCGCCATGGAAACGGTAGATCGTGTGGACAAACCAACGACGCTGATCATCGATGATGAAGTCCCGCGGGTGCCGAAGCGCGCGTCATTTTTCGATCGTGCGATTCATGGCGACCTCGGCGAAAAGACGCAACGCGAACGCAGCCGATTTGCATTCAAGCATCCGTTTGCAACTGCGATGCTCAAGCAGATCGGCGCCATGGTGCCGCAGCAGGATGGACCGGTTGCGGAGCAAGTTGCCGCATCCTGCAGCGACGCGGAGGAAAACACGAGAGCACTGAAGTCACTGTCTTATTTCCTGGGTGCGGAGCTTACCGGGATTTGTGAAATTCCGAATTACGCCTGGTACTCGCATGGCGACGGCGGCGTACCAATCGAATGTCATCACAAGTACGCGGTCGTCATGTTGATCGATCAGGAGTACGACACGATGGAAGGTGCATCGGGTGATGATTACATCTCCGGCGCCCAGTCGATGCGCGCCTACATGCGAGGTGCAGTCGTCGCCGGTGTCATGGCGGATCATCTGCGATCACTTGGCTTTTCCGCCCGGGCCCAGACGAACGCCGATTCCGAGGTCCTGCACATACCTTTGATTCTGCTGGCCGGACTCGGCGAGCTGAGCCGCATCGGCGAACTGGTGCTGAATCCCTTCGTCGGCCCGCGTTTCAAGTCCGTCGTGATGACGACCGACATGCCGCTGGTAGCAGACAAGCCGATCGATTTCGGCCTGCAGTATTTTTGTTCCAATTGCCGGAAGTGCGCGCGCGAATGCCCTGTCGATGCGATCACCTGGGGCGACAAGGTCATGTTCAACGGCTACGAAATGTGGAAGCTCGATGCTGAACGGTGCGCGCGGTACAGGCTTACCAATCAGCGCGGACTTGCCTGCGGTCGCTGCATGAAAGCCTGTCCACTGAATAAGGTCGTGACCTGGGATGGACCGATCGCGACCCAGGTCGCAAGCTGGCTCGGAATCAATGCACGATGGCTGAAGCCGCTGCTGGTGCCGATTGCTACCCGGCTTGACGACTTGCTCGGACACGGTATTCGTAATCCGGCAAAAAAATGGTGGCTCGACCTGGAAATCGTGGACGGTGTGTGCGTGCTGCCGCCGCATGGTGTCAACAAACGGGACCTCAATCTGACGCGTTATGTCGATCCCGAGAAACAGAAAATTGCATACTACAATGCCGATCTCATGCCGCCACCCAACAGTCACGGTATTCCTTACATACCGAACCGCAAAGAGGCAATCGCCGCCGCGAAACTACTGGAAACGCCGGCAGAAGCATTGGCTCGCGTTAAATCCGGCGGCCCGACGCCAAAACACTATGTGCCGACGCCGCTCATCCCGGAATCCGAATTGCGGCAAGCGGATAACACATTGTTTGATCCGTACAAAAAAACAGGTTCCAGGTAGCTGAACAGCAGCGATCGCGGCTGAAGCCGCGATCTTGATTTTGCGATGTGCGGGAGCGGCTTTAGCCGCGAACCGATAATGGTGCGATTTCCGGGCTATCATTGATTTCTTATGTTTTCGCAATTCTCATAGCCATGGAGCGGAACAATTCTGATTCGGTAAAGGCGCGGCCGTCGGCGACCGTCGTTCTGGTGCGCGAAGGCGAGTCTGATCCCGAGATCCTGATGGTCAGGCGTAAGGCCGGAGATGCGTTCGGGGACAGTTACGCATTTCCGGGCGGTGTCGTGGACGATGATGAATCTCAGGCGCTGGCCTTTTGCCGGGGCACAACGACGGAACAGGCAGACGCGGCGCTGGGGCTGCCGAGGGGCGGGCTGGATTTCTACAGCGCTGCCGTCAGAGAGCTGTTTGAGGAGACCGGTGTTTTGCTGGCACGAGATTCGCAAGGTGACTGGGCTTTTTCGGGCGATCAGGATGCCGAATCATCGCTCCGTGAACTGCGCGGGCAGCTCGACAGCGGTGTCCTGTCGTGGGCAGAGATATTGCGGACGCACGATCTTCGTATCGCCTGCGATGCCCTGCATTACTTCAGCTTCTGGGAGACGCCGTTACGGCTGCCCAAACGATGGGCAGCGCGTTTTTTCCTCGCGGAAATGCCACCCGGTCAGGATGCACAACACGATGGCAGCGAAATAACAGACAGCTGCTGGATGACGGCTGCGGAGATATTGTCAGTTGGCAAAGAAGCTGGAATGAAGCTGCCATTCCCGACGCTGAGCAATCTAAGGAAAATTTCGGAGTTCAGAACCGTCGATGAGCTGCTGCGCTGGGCGAGCGCTCAGGCGGCAGAAGGTATCGCAAAAATTCGGCCAGTCATCCTCCAGGACAACGGCAAGACGCGATTCGTAATCCCGGGAGATCCGGGTTATCCGGAAGGCGAAGATCAATGAGGTCTGCGTCGCAACGAAGAACTGCACACACATCAACTATTCATAGGCGGATGAAACAGAATGAAAAGTAAATTTGTTGTGACAGTGGAATTTGGCGAAACCGATCCCGCAGCCATTGTCTTTTATCCGAATTTTTTCCGTTGGTTTGATGCAAGTGCTTGGCGCCTGTTTGCCAAAGCAGGGTTGACATTCGATGTTTTTCGGGAAGAGTTCGGGCTTATCGGTGCGCCGATTGTCGAGGCAAGATCAAAATTTATCAAACCTTTACGTTTTGAAGACTCGATCGAGATAACCAGTTACGTGGCATCATGGAAACAGAAGACTTTCAACCTCGTACATGAAGTACGCAAAGATGGCGAAGTGTGTGCAGAGGGGCTGGAAATACGCGTCTGCGCAGAACGCCTGAAAGACGGATCCCAGGGCATTCGCGCAGTACCTATCCCGGACGAAATAAGAAAGCGCCTGTCTGCAGACGACTGATCCTGCCTTGGAAATCTCGGATCTATTTTTTGCGGCTGCACCGGAAGCAGCCAGTCAGATGATAAAATTCAGACAGGCGGAAAACGAAGCAAAGCGAGCGTGACCCAGTTGAGCCGTTTAGGCTACCGTTTCATTGACACTGCTTTCGAATAAGGGGGTACATTGTGAAACATGGAATGGCGCTTGCGTTGTTAGCTCCGCTACTCGTTTTCGGTTGTGTCCAGTCCGACCGCCACACGGAGTCAGCCTTACCCAAGCCTGATGAAATAGTTGATCTCGGCGCCCTTGTGACGGAGGACCTGCCCGAGCGCGTATGGGGCAAGGGCTTCATGACGCAAATGGGATTTACGGAGTCCAACACCTTCGACGTTATTTCCTGGGATTTCGGTCCAATATCCGGCTCCAACGCTTACTACAGGATCTTCAATCATGGGGGGCCGCACGTTGACGCTCCGAATCATGTCGGCATGGGTCTCGGCATCGACAGTTACCCGATCGAATCTTTTATTGGGCCCGCCAGAGTCATCGACATGAGCCACCTGCCGGCGGGTCGCAGCGTTACCAAAGAAATGCTCGAAGATCAGGACATTGACGCGGGTGACATCGTACTCATGTACACGGACTATGTGCCCCCTCAGACAGAGTCTGCCTTGCCGGAATCGATAACTCTGAATTTCGAAGCATCTGAATACCTGGCAAGTATCCCAATCCGTGCTTTTGGCACCGACGCATTCGCTGTTGACAGCCTGACGGACGAGAGCCCGGTGGTTGCCGATTCGGCGGCAGCGAGAACGATGCCGGCGCATTACTCCTTTCTGACTCGGAGCATTCCTGCCTATGAGCAATTGATGAATATGGATCGCCTGTTAGGCAAGCGAGATCTCTATTTTGTCGGGGTGCCACTAAACATAGCGAACGGGGATGGCATGATTGTCCGCCCAGTGGTGTTCATCTTTTGACGGCGCCCGGGCTTGAGCCCTTTGGAATATGGGAAAATGGTGCAATATGGGCTCGCCCATTAGCCACGGAGGTGTTGATCATGGAATCCAACGAACTAAATAGAAAAATGGAAGATCACGCTTTGGAGCCGGTTCCTGACTCCGAACGTCAGAACTGGTTGAGCTTGTCCTGGAATACTGCCGGAATCGTAACCACGCTGATCCAGTTGTTTCTCGGTGCGTTGGTTGCGTTTGTTGCAGGATTGAAAATTGCAGTCATTGCGGGCGTATTCGTGGTCATCGTGGGTTTCCTGATGGGCTGGGGAGTCGGCCACATCGGCTATCGCAAGGGCTGCTCCAGTACCCTGATATCCCGCACGTATGGCCTTGGCAACAAAGGCTCGATACTGGCATCCGCAATTTTCGGATTCATGATTATCGGATTCCTGGCGATAGAAAATGCTTTGCTTTACAAAGGCTTTCTTTTCTTTTTCGAGATACAGGACACCTTAAGCAGTCAAATAATTATTTATGGACTGATGACAGCGGCGTGGATTCTGTTGACGGCCTTCGGTTTCCAGTTGGTTGTCAAGGTCTCATCTGTCACGTTGATCGCTTTCCTGCTCGTGCTCCTCTGGATGGTCGTCGATATTATTTCGCAATCTGAGCAGTCATTTTTGCAGGCGATGACTTTTGGCACTCAATTGCCAGCCGAAGCGATTGCAGCCATGGGGCTTCATGACGATACCGACAAGTTCATTTTCTGCGTAAATGTACTGATTGGATCTGCCGGCGCATTGGCGCTCGTCGATGGTGATTTTGGACGCTACGCCAGGCGTTCCAGGGACATTGGCATAGCTGCATTGGCCGGTAACATTTCCATGTCTATCGTGATGTTGACTATTGGCGGAATGGTCATGTTTGCAGGTATGGCCTCTATTGTTGACTACTTTGTTTCAGTTCGAGGCATGGAAGTAGCTGCAGCACAGCAACTGGCCTTGCAAAGTCCCGACAGTATCGCGTCGGCTTTCATTATTTTCGGCGGCGTGATTGGCGCTGTGTTGATGGTATTGGCGCAATCCAAAGCCCAGGTATTGAATACCTATAGCGGGTCTTTGGCGCTGACGAACCTTTTTGATGTGGCATTCGATTGGCGTCCGGGACGGATCGTCTTCGTCGTCCTGGCCAACGTAATTGGGCTGGTGATGTTGTATGGCAAAATTCTTGTCTTGGTGAATGCGTGGATAACGATTCTCGGCGTCATGACCACGGCATTAGCGATGGTAATGATATCTGATTACTTCATTGTTCGACCGATACTCGGTCAGTCGGATATCAGCGAGCATCAGGAGGATACCGTCAATTGGTCGGGCGTAATCTCGTTAATTGCAGCCACGATACTGGCCCATTATGTATTGAACAAGGTTCAGCCAGTTGAGTTCTTTACGTCAGCGATTACGGTGTTGATTTTATATCCGACGCTTCGGCTGATTACGAAACGATAGTTGCATCCAAGTATTCCGTCATCTGACCGCGCTGCTGTACTGCTGACATACAAGCCCTACTCTTTCGGTTCACCTATGTGCAGACCGTTCAATGCCGTGCTGGTATCGATGGTGAGACTATGTTCGCCGGTGACATCGGTATAGCTTAGCTCGACCATGCCGGGCGACGGCGCAAGTGGGAAAAAGACATTGAGCGGCAGTTCCTCACCTGCCGACAACTCAAGCGGTAATACCGTCTGCCGCTGCTCGATCTGCTTACTGACGGCACTGTTGCGGACGCCACGCACTATGCCACCAACGGCGAGCGCCGGGCCCAGCAACAACAGGCCACCGGCCGCTGCCCCTGCACTGCCTGCGACAGTCGCACCAGACACTGCCACAACGCTTGCTGCGCCTACCCCAATCACCGTCACCGCAGCACCGGCAACGAGCATCGTCCCCGCACCCCGGCCTGCTTTCACCTTTATACCGGAGTCCTTGTAACGCCGGGCAGTCTGCTTGCTGCCTTTGACAAGTTGCTTCCGCTTGGGCTGCGACTCAATCCGCGTGTCGAGCGAGTCGACGACGATGACCCGTATTACCTGTATCGGCTGGTCGGACAGATTTCTGATTCTCAGCAGGTATTCATCCCAGTCCGCATTCTTTGCCCAGGTTCCCGGGCCGTCGCGCACGATGACCCAGTCGAGTATCGCGGTGACCTGCTGATCGGATACGGTAGCGAGCGGCTGCGTGGTCTGTATCGGTTGCGCTTCTTTCAGCACCTTGGTGCCGCCGCAACCGGAGAGCACAAACATACAAACCAGGGCACAGGTGAAAACGAGCTGTCGTCCGACTGACTGACTACTCATGCTTCCTTCCTTGTTGTCGAGCGCCGCCCACGGATTTCGTAAGCACGACCCGGGATACTGATACCTTAAGTCACATTACACGACTTTAAGCCTATGACGCGGCCGCATTCGAAGTTGTGGCAGGCCGGCGATTTCCCTGAGTACGGCGGTCACATATTGCACGGTCATCTTGCCGCGCCACGACGCGGCAAAATCCGTGTTGTCCATGGGCCGCGCGATCTTGTGCGCGACATGTGCGATTTCTGCAATTCCGTCCTCAGACATTTTGTTGCCGACAAGAACGGTATCAATCTCGGCAACAGGCATCGGGGCAGACCCGACCGCACCCAAATACATTGAAGCGCGAGTCACAACATCGTTGTCGTCGGTCCACACGGCAGCCGCTACAGACAGCGTGGAGAAATCGATGGAACCGCGCCTTCTCAACTTCCAGAACGCGGATCGACAATGATCGCTGTCGCTGCTACCGGGAACGAGCACTTCGGTCAGGATCTCATCAGGCTGCTTGGCAAGATAGTCGATGCCATCATCCACATACATATCGGCCAGCGGCAGTTCCCGCCTGGCCGACGCAGAGACCAGTCTTACTTTTGCATCGAGTGCGCAAAGAATCGGTGCTGAATCGCTGGCAGTGTGCGCCCAGCATTTCGGTGACTTGGTTGCCACCCAGCAGATCTTGCCGTCTTCCTTGAGACAATAGTCTATCGAACGACGCCATTCTTCGGTCTGGTTGTAATAGGTGCAACGGGTATCCACGCAGAGATTGCCGCCGATGGTGCCCATGTTTCGCAGTGGTGGAGAAGATATCGAGGCGACGGCGACGGCAAACGCAGGAAAGCGTGCCCGCAGCTTGTCGTCGCGGATGATATTCGCAAGCGTTGCGGTGGCACCGATCCGCATGTTCGCGTTCGCCGAATCAATCGAATCGAGATCCGGAATGGACATCAGGCTGACGACGGTATCGGCCTTTTGATGACGGCGCTTCATATTCGGCCACAGATCGGTCCCGCCGGCAACCAGGCGAGCGTTGTCGTCGGACGTCGCAATCGCCTTCGCCGCAGCCTGCACGGTGGTCGGCGCGACGAGCTTAATCGGTGGTAAGCGTAGCACTGCTGTGCTCCTTCAACGCGTCTTCGCGTTTTTTCATCGTGCCGGACGCAGAGCGCAATCCTTTTTTGCTGGCCTTCGGGTCGTTCGCCGCGCGGCCGTCGCCACCCTGTGCGGGCGTGTGTACAATGAGCGGTTCCCCGTAGTCGACGTCTGGAAAACTCGTGGGGCCGACGCGAGGATCGCGTCCGTTTTTCTTCGCCTGCAATCCTTTCAGTATGAAGTCCGGGTGAATCGGCACCTGGTCCACGCGTACGCCGACGGCATCGAATATCGCATTCGCCAGCGCCGGCATGATAGGCAACAACGGACCCTGACCCGCTTCCTTGGCACCGTACGGGCCCTGTTCATCGTCTGTCTCGATCATGTAGCAGGTCATTTCCGGCATGTCATGAAAGCCGGGGCTCTTGTATTCGAGCATCGAAGGCATTTTGTGCACGAGTGCACCAGACAGGCGCTTCGGCAGACGGCGGAAGGCCTGTTCTTCCATGACGGCCTCGCCCAGGCCCATGTAAATGCTGCCTTCGATCTGCCCAAGCGCAAGGACGGGATTCAGCGCGCGGCCGATGTCGTGTGCCATCCAAACCTTGATGACCTCGTATAAGCCAGTCTCCGGATCGACCTCGACTTCCAGCACGCTGGCGGAGTAAGAGTAGGTGGGTGATGGCCCGACGCCGGCGCCGCGATAGCGGCCGGGCGCGCGTGGCGGAATATACGAACCGGTCGTGCCAAGTGTGCCGAAACGGGATTCCGCAATAACGACCGCCTCACTGAATTCGATGGCGTTCTCCGGCTCATCGGCTGGAAATACCGTCCGGTTCGCAAAAACCAGGGAATCCTTCGGCACTTCCATATGCTCCGCGACTGCCTCGGCGATTTTGTCGCGCGCTCTCTCCGCGGCTTGTTTTGCTGCGTGGCCGACCATGAGCGTCACGCGCGAAGAATAGCTGCCGAGGTCTACCGGTGTCAGGTCGGTGTCGCCGACACACAAGCGTATATCTTTCAGATCGATGCCCAGGACCTCGGCGACCACAACGGCAAGTATGCTGTCCGAGCCCTGTCCGATCTCAGTCTCGCCGCAAAAGACCGCAACGTTGCCGCTGCGATCCAGTTTAATCTGGACGCCCGACTGCGGCATGTGATTCCAATAAATGGGCAGGCCGGCACCCGTCATGTAAGCGCTGCATGCAAGCCCGAGTCCACGGCCTTCCGGCAACTTCCCGTAACGCTCTTTCCAGCCGCTTCCCCGGACGACGGCCTCGATACACTCTTTCAGTCCGATCGTCCCGATCTGCAACCAGTTTGCCGTGATCGTATTCGGTTCCAGGAGGTTCCGCAGGCGCAGCTCTGCCGGGTCGATTCCCAGTCTGTGAGCCGCCTTGTCCAGTTGAACCTCGAAGCCGAATCGCGGTTGCGGCGTTCCATGACCTCGCTTGGGTCCGCACGGCGGTTTGTTGGTAAAAGCGCGTGCGCCCTCGAACCAGTAATTAGGCAGTTTATAGGTCGTCGTCTGCAGTGCACCCGTGTAGTAAGTGCTGGCGACGCCATAACTGCCGTATGCGCCACCATCGAGTGTCGTTCTCAGATGCTGCGCGGTCATCGTGCCGTCTTTCCTGAATCCGGTCTTCAGATGCATCTGCACCGGATGGCGGCCGCGGTGGCAGTAGAACACTTCCTCCCGGGTCAACGTGATCTTGGCGGGCCGGCCCAGCTTGAGCGCCAATTTGGCAACCACGATTTCATGATTAAACGGATCGCTCTTGCCGCCGAATGCGCCACCGTTCGAACAGGCTATTACCCGGATGCGCGAAGCTGGTATGTCGAGCGTCTTGGTCAGGGCACGATGCACGTAATGCGGACATTGCGTCGATGAATACAAGGTGACGCGATCATCATCTTCTGCAAAGGCAATGGCCGAATGCTGTTCCAACGCCAGGTGGTTGCTGCCTTCATAGAAGAAGTTGTCTTCCAGGATGATATCTGCCTGCTCCATGCCTGCTTCGACGTCACCGAATTTCAGTGAGACCTTCTTATGTATGTTGCCGTCATCGGCATATTCATGAATCTGTGGTTCGGGCGTGCAGAGCGCTTCCTCCACACTGGAAATAGTCAGCAGAGGTTCATATTCGACTTCGACTGCCAGAGCTGCGGCGTGCGCGATGTCCTCGGACACCGCTGCAACTGCGGCCAATGCGTCGCCAACGAATCGAACCGTATCGACTGCCAGCGCATGTTCATCTTCCGATACCGGCAAGATGCCGAACTTGTCCGGTAACTCTTCGCCGATAAGCGTGCCCAGTACTCCTTCCATTGCGAGCGCGGCCGAGAAATCAATGTTCTTGATCCTGGCATGCGGCACGGTACTTCGAACAAGCTTGACGTAGGCCGTGCGCGGGAACTGCACGTCATCCGCGAATTGCGTCTGGCCGGTTACCTTGGCACGACCATCGACACGTCGAAACGGCTTGCCGATGATCTTGAGTTGGCTTTCGGTAGCGTCGGCCAACTCATCGTTTAATTTCGAAATTGCTTTGACCATGACAAGACCTAGTCGGGAATCTCGCTTCCCATGAAAAGCGCTTCAGCGGGTCGCCAGTCGTCACCTCTCTGTTTTGCCGCCGCCCACTTGACTGCTTCGATGATGCGGTGGTAACCGGTGCAGCGACAGATATTCCCGGACAGCGCTTCCGCGATCTGCTCGTTATCCGGCTCGGGCTCGTTCTCGAGCAGTGCCTCCGCCACCATCAGGATGCCGGGTGTGCAGTAGCCGCACTGCGCGGCGCCAAGATCGGCAAATGTCTCCTGCAACGGATGCAGGTCATTGCCCTTTTGCAGCCCCTCAACCGTCCGAATCGACTTGCCGATGACATCCGTCGTTATCTGCAGGCAGGACAGGACCGGCTTTCCATCTACCAGCACAGCACAGGCACCGCACTCGCCCAGCTCACAGCCGTGTTTGGTGCCGGTGAGCTGACATTCCTCGCGCAGGACTTCGAGCAAAGTATGATGGCTCGGGAATACAACCGGATACTCCTCGCCGTTGACCTTCAGTACCGCCGCGGACATCCCATCGGGAATGCCTGGCGGCATTCCGGTTCCCTTCCCTCTGGCCTTATGGGTTGACGGCATTTCAGGTCACCGTCCAGGTATTCGTACTACGCAGTGCATCGGCTACGCTGCTGCTTCGCTTCAGTCCGCTCTTGCGTGCGGCGTACCAGGACTTCTCGAAACTGTCACCCGGGCACTTGTAAATCACGCCGAGCGCGACCGGCTTGGCAAGTTCAACAAGCAAATGCGCGACCACTTTGTTCCTTTCATCGTGTCGTAACACCTGCTCGGGAACGGATCTGGCATCGATCACCTCC
The DNA here is from genome assembly GCA_022572185.1 of Pseudomonadota bacterium. Lineage (GTDB taxonomy): Bacteria > Pseudomonadota > Gammaproteobacteria > Steroidobacterales > Woeseiaceae > JACZWL01. The sequence goes on from JACZWL010000014.1 coordinate 58,509, forward strand.
AGCGAAAAATCATCCGGGTTGAAGCGAATGCCTTTTTCGTTGTCTGCGCCAAACAACATTGGCTTGCCGTGCTTCAGTCGCAGCTGTTTTTCAGCCGCATTTTTCCGATCCGTGAAGTCTGCAAATACATCTTCATTGTAGACGATGCAGTTCTGGAAAATCTCTACCAATGCAGCACCCTCAAATGCATGTGCCTCTTTCAGTACGTCCCCGAGACCTGCCTTGTCCGTATCGATCGCTCGCGCAAAAAACTTCGCGCCGGCGCCCAGCGCAAATTCTCCTGGTGACAACGGCGCATCGACCGACCCGCCCGGGCTCGACGGCGACCTTGTTCCCCGCCGGGAAGTAGGCGAGTACTGGCCCTTGGTCAGTCCGTAGATCTCGTTATTGAAAAGCAGGATTTTCAGGCCGACGTTGCGACGCAGCGCATGCAGCAAATGATTGCCGCCGATCGACAGGCCATCGCCATCACCCGTAACTACCCAGACATCGATGTCGGGATTCGCCAGCTTGAGCCCTGTCGCGATCGCCGGAGCTCGCCCGTGAATGGTGTGAAAGCCGTAGGTTTCGACGTAATAGGGAAAGCGCGATGCACAACCGATGCCGGAAATAAATGCAGTTGACTCAGGTCTTGCACCAAGCTCGGCCAGCGTTTTTGTCATGGTTTTCAGGATTGCATAGTCCCCGCAGCCCGGGCACCATCGCACCTCCTGCGAAGTTGCGAAGTCTTTGGCTGACAGCACGGTACTCATCGAGCTTCGCCTTTCGCTACCGGCTTACAGGCTGCCACCACGACTGGCGGCAGCATCGATTCCATCTTTTCCGCCAACTCCGAGATCAGGAACGGCTGGCCGGTTACCTTGCAAAACGGCGTCGGATCAGCGCCAAGCTGGTCGCGCAACACCGTCGACAGTTGTCCCATATTCATTTCGGGCACGAGCAGCTGATTGAAGTTGCCGAGAAGCCCGCCCAGATTTTCCGGCAGCGGAAACAAATGCCGCAAGTGTGTGTAGCTGACGTCTGAATGTGTTTTGCGAATCTTCCGTACGGCCTGGAAGATCGATCCGTATGTGGATCCCCAGCCGATCACAAGCAGCTCGCCTTCCTGCGGCCCGAGTTCCATGGTTTGCGGCGGAATGAATCTGGCGACCGACTCGACTTTGGCGGCACGCATGTCGGTCATGCGTTGATGGTTGGCGGCGTCGTAGGAGATGTGGCCGGTATCGATATCTTTTTCGAGTCCGCCCAATCGATGCATGAGCTCAGGCATTCCCGGAGTTATCCACGGCCGACCCTGTGTTTCCGCGTTGCGCTCGAAGGCCAGGCTCTGAGCATCTCGAGTATCGTCCGGCCCCGGCGCGGCATTGACCTCGATCGGCTCGATGTCATCCATGTCCGGAATTCGCCACGGCTCTGCCGCGTTGGACAAGTAACCATCGCTCAGCAACAGGACCGGTGTCATATGCCGCAAGGCAATACGCACAGCTTCGATTGCCACGAAGAAGCAATCACCCGGCGAGCGTGCCGCGATGACAGGTATCGGCGTATCGGCATTCCTGCCGTAAACAGCCTGGTAAAGATCGGACTGTTCCGTCTTCGTCGGCAGGCCGGTCGACGGACCACCGCGCTGGGAATTGACGATCACAAGCGGTAGCTCGGCATTGACGGCAAGGCCCATCGCTTCGGTCTTCAGCGCGATGCCGGGACCCGAGCTCGAGGTAACCCCAATGACACCACCGTAAGACGCGCCAATTGCCGCGCAAATGGCCGCAATTTCGTCCTCTGCCTGAAACGTGCCGACACCAAGTTCACCGAGACGCGAAAGACGATGTAATAATGGCGATGCCGGCGTTATCGGGTAGGAGCAGAAGAGCACCGGCCGATCGGCCAGCTCGCCTGCCGCGGCGAGGCCCAGCGACAAGGCTTCCGCACCGGTAATGCCCCGGTATTCGCCGGCCGGCAGATCGGCTGTCCTGATTTTGAATCGGGGTATCGCTTCCGATAGTTCGGCCGTTTCCCCAAAGGCGTGACCGGAATGCAGCGCCGCAAGATTAGCGTCGCGTACTACTTCCTTCCTGGCAAACTTTTGCCGGATCCAGTCTTCGATAGGCAGAAGGTCGCAGTCGAACATCCACATCAGCAGACCGAGCGCCCAGAAATTCTTGCAGCGACCGCCGTCACTCTTGGAGAGCCCGAACGGCTTTACTGCCTCGAGATTGAGCCGGCCGATATCAGCAGGTACAAGCTGGTAGCTATCCAGTTCCCCGGTATCCCGCGGGTCCTCAGCATAGCCCGCTTTGGTCAGATTGCGTGCCGTGAAGCTGTCGTTGTTGACGATCAGGAGCGCCCCGCTCGACAGTAATGGCAGACTGACTTTGAGCGCGGCCGGATTAAAGGCAACCAGGACGTCGGGTGCGTCGCCGGCCGTGGTAATCGGGCTCACGCCGATATTCATCTGATAGGCGGACACGCCAAAAGTAGTGCCGACGGGTGCGCGGATCTCGGCAGGGAAATCCGGAAATGTTGCAAAGTCCTTGCCGCTCAGTGCGGTGGAGGCGATGAACTGCGATCCCATGAGCTGCACGCCGTCGCCAGAATCACCGGCAAGGCGCACGACAATCGAATCCATTGATATCTGATCAGACATAGAAACTGCTGCGTCAGGCTGCGGTCCGGGTGAAGTCGATCTCCCCTGCAGGAAGCAGGTAAAGAATGATGGCCTTGCCGTCGGTCACAGTCGGGTAATGTTCCGAGTCAGCTTCGTAGACGGTCCAGCCCTGACCCTGACCGTCGAACTTGGCGCCTGCCGATTCCGGAATGATCATGTCGATCTCACCGTTAGGGTGGCCATGATACGGCCCGGCGATATCTTCCATCTCCACGACATCGACGGAAAAGCCGTTCGTCTCCGGACCCGGTTTTATGATTCGTCCAAACTTGATGCCGCCATGCTCACGATCGCAGAGCCAGCCTTCGTCGATGCCTTCCCGGCACAGGGTGGCGAGCTCGTCAAACGCCTCGCCGCCCGGCGGAAAGTTTTCATTCAGGAAAGACTGCAGATCGCCGTCAAGGCTCCTCCCGGCGATGCGGGCGGTTATTGTTGCGACAGCGTCGACAAAAGACTGTTGGTCACTCATCACTGAATCCTCATGCCGCTAGTTTGACGTATTCGAAATCGCCGGGCTGACCGTTGATCCCTGCTCTCGGTGCTGCAATCCAGCTTGCATATTTTCCGGGACTCGTTTCCGACTGCATCAGCGAGAGGATGTACTCGAGATCGGCATCGGACGCCAGCCACTCATCCTTGCGCTCGTGCCATTCGGTCTCGGACACGATCTCTCCGGCGACCGTAGCGTACACATCCGAAAACTCACCGACTGCGCGACGGAACGCGCGATGCGGCAAGGATAAAGAGTAATCGAGGCCGTGTGTCTGCAGTACACGGTTCCAGCGCTTCATGACCTTTTCGCAATCATCCATGTAGTCATCGCAGAGCCGCGCATTGATGGCGCTCAGGGCCGGCGTATCTACTATCTGCACTTCGCCGTCGACCACCCGAGCCACCGGATATGTGTCATTTTCCAGCTGATGATCATCATCTATTCTTACCTCGCGAAATCGGCCCTTCAATCCCGCGTTGAACGAATTTGCCGCGTTGGTCGAGATTTCCGCGCCGAAAAGATCGAGTGTTACCGAGTAATGAAAGTTGATTTTCTTCTGCATGGTTGCGAGGTCGATGGCGCCATGTTTTCGCACGGCTTCCTTGTCGGTGGGATCTGTGATGCCGTTCTCGGTCATGACTTCGCAGGTTTGCTGGATCACGCGCTCGACGCCGGTCCGACCGACGAACATGTGGTGGCCTTCCTCGGTCAGCATGAAGCGCGTCGTTCTTGCGAGCGGATCGAAACCGGAGCTCGCCAGCGATTCGAGTTGCATCTTGCCGTCGCGATCGGTAAAGGTCGTGAACATGAAGAACGACAACCAGTCAGGCGTTGCCTCGTTGAACGCGCCCAGAATTCGTGGCTTGTCGGCGTCGCCGGAAGTTCTCTTAAGCAGATCTTCGGCCTCTTCCCGACCATCACGGCCGAAGTATTTCTGCAGCAGATAGACCATCGCCCAGAGATGGCGTCCCTCTTCGACGTTGACCTGGAAGAGATTACGCATGTCATAAAGTGATGGCGCGGTCTGCCCGAGAAAGCGTTGTTGTTCAACTGAGGCGGGTTCGGTGTCGCCCTGAATGACCACAAGGCGGCGCAGCATCGCGCGATACTCACCGGGAACGTCCTGCCAGACCGGCTCGCCTTTATGCTGGCCGAACGCGATGGTCCTGCCTGCCTCCTGCGGCGCCAGCAGGATGCCCCAGCGATACTCGGGCATCTTCACGTAGCCGAATTTTGCCCAGCCTTCGGCATCAACGCCGACGGCGGTGCGCAGGTAAACCTCGCTGTCCTGAAATCCGACCGGTCCCTTGCTCTTCCACCAGTCGATGTACTTCGGATACCAGGCCTCCAACGCACGCTTAAGCTGTGCGTCCGACGCCAGATCAACGTTGTTCGGAATCAATGCTGTGTAGTCAACCTCTGACATAACTAAACTCTCCCACGGTCGTATTTGGCACGCTTGCCCGTGCCGTAAAGTTTTAAAGCGCCCGATTCACCGGCAGCGTTCGGGCGTTGAAATATCCAGTTCTGCCAAGCACTCAGGCGGCCGAAAATCTTGGTCTCCAGGGTCTCCGGCCCGGCAAAGCGCAGGTTCGCTTCCATGCCGGTCAGCGCATCGGGTGAAAAGCTTGCTCGTTCCTCCAGCAACAAGCGGATTTCATCCTCCCAATCGATATCGTCAGGCGCATAAGTAATCAGGCCGGCGTCGAGTGCAGCCTGCGCATCGAGGTCCTGGCTGACCAACTCTTGTGCGTTTTCCAGGCTGGCGCTGTCGCCGAGAAATCGCGTCTCGAGACGCGTCAGTCCGTTTGACATACGCAACGCACCAAAATTGAGTTCGGTCAGGCAAATTGTCGGCGCAGACCGGTCGTCGAGCTGCCCGTCCAGCATGTAACTGCGATCGACGGCAAACAGCAGGTCCGCCAGCATGCCGACAAAGCAACTGCCCGGCTCGACGAATGCAAAGGTCGTTCTCGACGTGACGTCGAGGCGTTTATATGTTCTCTGTATGTACAGCAGTATTTCCCGGACGAGCCAGTTGTCCCGGTTCTCGTTAAGCAGCGCATCGTATGCGGCAACTCGGTTTCCGTCACCCGATGTCTTGATGATCAGGGTACCGAGCATCGGTTCATTGAACCTGAGATGCAGCAATGCGTCATCGATCGCCCTGATGACGGCAAGCGGCCAGAAACTAACGCCCAGTTCTTTCACCGCCTCGGCATCGCCCGGCGCCTCACTATCCGGCCCCTGGATGTCGAGCGTCGCATTCCGCCCGTCGCGATCGAGCGTTACGGTGACGAACGGGTAACGGATCTCGTTCTCTTCTTCGCTTCGCTCGAGATGATCAAGCTGAATGCCGGTTTCTTCCTCCGGGCGATCCGAAAGCGCGGCAAGTTCTAGGGCTTTTTCGGTAACGCGTTCTTCGAACTTTGAACGCGGCACCATTTCATCAAGCAGGCGCCACTCCACAGCCCTTTGACCTTTCATGCCTTCTTCGACCGTACAGAAAACATCGGCCAGGTCGCGGCGAACTTTGCGTTTGTCGACCACCCGGGTCAGCCCGCCTGTGCCGGGCAGTACTGCCAGCAACGGCACCTCCGGCAGGGAAACAGCGGCGTTGCCATCGTCGACGAGCATCAGATACTCGGTTGCCAGCGCCAGTTCGTAGCCGCCGCCTGCCGCCGTTCCGTTCAGGGCCGCCATGTAAGTCTGCCCGGACCGGTAGCTTGCGTCTTCAATCGAATTCCGCGTCTCGTTGGTAAATTTGCAGAAGTTGACTTTGTGAGAGTGGCTCGAGATGCCCAGCATGCGAATATTGGCCCCGGCGCAGAACATGCCGTCGATGCCGGATGTGATGACCACGGTCCGGACTTCCGGATGCTCGAAGCGCAGGCGCTGCACAGCATCGTACAGCTCGATATCGACGCCGACATCGTAGGAATTCAGTTTCAGCTCATAGCCGTCTGCGGCGGGGCTATCTTCATCGACGGCCATGATGAGCCTGGCTACCGGTCCGTCGATGCGGATGGACCAGTGCCGGTAGTCTTTCGGCGCGGCGCGGAAATCGAGTCTTGTTACCGGCTTTGCGGCAGCTTCAGAGATTGCGTGCATTATAGTGCAGATTCATGCTATTGTCGGCAAAGAACATGCATAATAATATACCTGGTGCTCCCGGGGAGCAAGGCTTCCCCCGGCAAATTCATGCTTGAGAAACAAGATGTCTGCCCATCCTGAAACCAGCGAAATCGAGTCCGAACGCCTGTTGGGCGTGCTGGGTAACCGCGTGCGCACATTGAGAGCGCATCGTGGCATGACACGCAAGGTGCTGGCCCGGGATTCGGGCGTTTCAGAGCGTTATCTGGCGCAACTGGAACAGGGGCAGGGCAATATTTCGGTAGTCCTGCTTGCCCGCGTTGCGGCGGCATTGCGCACGGAACCGAGTGAGCTGCTGCAAACGCGTGAGCGGCGAACCGCCGAGGAAGTATTGATTGCCGATCTGCTGCGGGATTTGAGCCCCGATAATCACAAGGCATTCCTGCAGATGTTGTCAGAGCATTTCCTGGTTCCCGTAGAGTCGCGGCGGCGAATTGCCCTGGTCGGTCTGAGGGGTGCGGGGAAAACCAGTCAGGGCGAATTACTGGCGCAGCACCTCGACATACCGTTCGTGCGTCTCGGTAGCGAAGTCGAACTGCTGGCAGGCATGAGCACACCGGAAATTTTTTCGCTCTCAGGCGAGGCCGGTTACAGGCGCCTGGAAGAGAAAGCACTGATGCAGACTCTAAGGCGATACGACCGATGTGTCGTCGAAACCGGTGGCAGCATTGTGACGGATCCCAAAATGCTGAATACACTGCTGACCACATGCTTTGTCGTCTGGCTGCACGCCCGCCCGGAAGAGTACATGCGGCGCCTCATCGCACAGGGAGATGTCAGGCCGATGGAACATCAGAGCGACGCCATGTCGGACCTTCGCCGGATTCTGGCGGAGCGTGATGAACTCTACTCCAAAGCGCACGCATCAATTGACACCAATGGCAGGAGTATCGAAGACTGCGTGGCCGAACTGATTCGGATCGCACCGAAGGGACTAAAGAACGACATGAGCGATGCGCTAGACGCCTGACGGATGGCGAAAATAACTTATATCGAATTCGATGGAACGCCTCATGAGGTCGACGTCCCGTCAGGATTGAGTGTCATGGAAGGTGCGATTGACAACAACATTCCGGGCATCGAGGCGGAATGTGGCGGCGTGTGCAGCTGCGCGACCTGCCATGTCTATGTAGATCCGGCGTGGGTTGAGGCGACGGGCACTGCGGAGCATATTGAGCAGGACATGCTCGAATGCGCCATGGATATACAGGAAACCAGCCGCCTGAGTTGCCAGATCAAGGTCAGTGACGAACTCGACGGGCTGATCGTACGTTTACCCGAGTTACAGATTTAGCAGCTAATTGGCGTGTCAGATCTTCTTCTCGCGCCCGGCCCAGTATGGTTCTCGCAGTTCGTTCTTCTGAATCTTGCCGACCGGCGTTTTCGGCAGGCTGTCCACGAATTTAACAACTCTGGGTCGCTTGAATCGCGCAATTTTCGACGCGCAGAAATCAATGAGCTCATCTTCGGAGACGGTGGCGTCGGGCGACAACACAACGTGCGCCGCCGGCACTTCTCCCCAACGGTCGTCGGGAATGCCGAATACCGCACACTCGACAACCGCTTCATGCTGGTAAAGCGCATTCTCGATTTCGGTCGGGTAAACATTTTCTCCTCCCGACACGAGCATATCCTTGGATCGCTCGACCAGGGTCAGGAAACCGTCTTCGTCCAGGAAACCGATGTCTCCCGTCAGCAGCCAGCCATCCGGTAATCTGAACACTTTGGCGGTTTCCTCGGGGTCATTGAAATACCCGTCGAACAACTGATCACCGCGTGTAACGATGTCACCGATTTCGCCGGTCGGCAGCAGCTTGCCTTCCTGATCCACGATGCCGATTTCCGCGTTCGAAGCGGCCCGGCCGACCGTCTCCAGCTTCCTGTCGCCGTGTCTTTCGCAACGAATGGTGATAGGGCAGGCTTCAGACTGTCCGTAGTTTTCAGTAAACGCAACATGCGGCAGTGCCCTTCTAATGCGTTCAGACAACGCACGCCCCATCGGGGCGCCCGCGTAGCCGATATTGCGTAGCGTCTTGAGGGGCGTTGCCGAGAACTCAGGGTGTGTCACCAGGTCGTTGAGTTGGCTCGGCACCAGAAACGCCGCCGTTATTTTTTCTTGCGCGACAAGGCGCATGAACTGCACCGGGTCCCAGGCCTCGGGCAACACCACTGATGTTCCCAGCATGACCGCAGTGCCGAACCACACGAATAGTCCGGCGGTATGAAAGAGAGGCGTGGACGCTACCACGATATCGTTTGCGTCCAGCCCGAAATCCTCGGCGGCGGCAACGGCCGATGCACATCTTGCCTTGTGACTGACGAGCACGGCTTTCGGAAGTCCTGTTGTTCCCCCGGTCAGGGTAATTGCGAACGCATCATTTTCATCCAGCGCAACGGTCGGCGCGCCCGCCGGCTTGCCGCTGATGAACTGGTCCATGTGCACGGTATCACCAGGTTGGACCTCTTGCTCATTCGGCCGGTCGAACAGGATCAGCCTGATCGGCTTGTCGAGTTCCGGCAAGACGGCTGCGATCACCGGCGCGAAACACGATTCAAGAAACAGAACTTCGGCTTCGATCTTGTTCAGCACATAGACCAGTTCATCGGCGCTGCTTCGCGTCGAACAATGAGCCGATACATAAGGCGTCCTGGCAATGGCAAAGTATGCGATCGCATATTCCGGGCAATTGGTGGACATGATTGCCACCTTCGCGCCTTTTTTTAGCCCAAGGTCAAGCAGCGCGTTGGCAAGCCGGTTTGCCTGTTCATCAAACTGCGCATAAGTCAGACGCTGACCGCGTCCGATCAAGGCCACACGATCCGGTGCGCTTGTTGCTGAATTGCGAAGAAAATCACCGGTAAGCATTCAGGAATCCGCCTCCTGGCGGTACAAATTCGCACCTGTTCTCGGCTGCCGACGATAACCGCAGTCTTTTGGCAGGTCAAAAAGTGCAATATCCTGCATCAGAATATCAGTACGCAGCAAGGCATTGCGTGTAATCGATCAAACTCGAAACCTCGGTTCGACCCCGATTACATCGATTACATGTCATGATGCTTATCGCCGGGCTTGATATACGTCTGCACTTCGAATATTTTTGCCTGCTCACCGGATTACGAGGACCTGATAGATGACATTTGTCGTTGTCGAGAGTTGCATCAAGTGCAAACTGACGGATTGCGTCGAGGTCTGCCCGGTGGACTGCTTTCACGAAGGTCCGAATATGCTGGTGATCGATCCCGATGAGTGTATCGACTGCACGCTGTGCGAGCCCGAATGCCCGGTAGACGCTATCTATTCGGAGGACGAACTGCCTGAAGATGCGCAGCAGTTTCTCTCGCTGAACGAAGAGTTGTCGCGAGACTGGCCCGTTATCACGGAAATGAAAGACCCGCCGCAAGATGCGGATGACTGGCGCGAAGTCAAAGACAAGTTGCAGTACCTTGAACGATAAGATATTGATTAGGTCGCGATTTATTTATTAATAAACCGGCATATTCTCAACTGGGGCCCTCATAAACCAGTAGCGCACCCCGAGAGATTCATTCCTCGGTTGGTTGGCAGCTTCGCTGCCTCGTCGCCGCTCCGTGGCTGTGCATGCTGCTCTGATGTAGACTACTTGCTCCGTGTGGGGCCGTAGCTCAGCTGGGAGAGCGTCGCGTTCGCAATGCGAAGGTCAGGAGTTCGATCCTCCTCGGCTCCACCAATTGAACTGAATGGCGCCGGTTCGCCCGGTATTCCGATTTTGACCATGCTTCCGGATGTTGCTGCAAACCGGCGTGTCGTCG
>JACZWL010000053.1 GCA_022572185.1 Pseudomonadota bacterium
GCGAGCCGTGACACGGTCGTCCGCGGTGTTGCGCCTCTTGGCAAGGACGCGCCATTACCAGCGAGGCGCGCCTAGCGGTCAACCGTTTCACGACTCGCTGAGCCCATCAATATAACCTTGCTGGACCACTAGCTATTATTTCTTCTCACGTCGTCCTGGCGGCATTCATGGTAGCCTATCAATGGTCTTGCGCGAATAGATATTTCTTTGCGCTCCATCCAGCACTTGAATCTCATCGCTGCGTAGCTTCTTGATACACGGGATTTCGATAGTTTGACCATTTAATGACTGATCTATAATTGGCGTTCGGCCTGCGCCAATCGGACATGAAAGCGCCAGAACATAAGCACGTTCGAAAACACGGGACCAAGGATGAGGCCCCACCACAAACCCGTAGCGCCGTAGCCCAACGGGAAGCAAAGCCAGGTGCCGACGCCGAGTCCGATCACCCAGTAACCTGCCAGGGATATCCACAATGGCGTACGTGTATCACGCAAACCGCGTATCGCGTTGGCGGAAACGATGAGTACACCATCAAACAATAAGAACCAGCCGGCATAGACGGAGAGTCCAAGCGCGATTTTCAGCGCACTTGCATTTGCCACGTCAGTGATATCGAGAAAAATGCCAACGAAAAACTCCGGAAAGATCCAAAGCACACCGGCAGCAATGATGATTGTTGCAATGGCGAGGAAGAACGAAATATACGCAGATTGCCGGGCTGCATCAGCCGAACGCATGCCGATACCGTATGCAACTCTCACCCTGACGGCATCACCCAGCGCAACAGATACGCTTAACGCGAGATAGATAACACTGTAGGCGATCATCTGCGCCGCAAGGATATCGGCACTAATCATGCCGACAAGTATGGCGGCAACCGTGAACATGGCGCCATTCAGCATTTGTGTCGCGGTGACTGGCAACCCCAGGACAAATAGTTCTTTCAGCGTTCCATAATTAATCCGTTGTGGAATGAGGGCAAACCGATAGTCTGTAAACTGCCCGGAAGTAACAACGTGAGCCGCAAGAAAGAGGAACATTAGCCAGGTCACGATCGTGGTGCCGTAGCCCGCGCCAACCACGCCTAATGCCGGAAAACCGAATTTACCGAAGACGAGCGTGTAATTTAATGCAAGATTTAGCACTAGTGCAGCCGCGGTGATGATCATTATCGCTGACGACTTCGCGAGCGCGGTGACAAAATTCCGTAATACGACAAACCAAAGTGCCGGCAAGACCCCCCACGTCAATGGCCTCGAATAGTCTGTAATAAGTCTTATGACCTCCGCATCCTGTTTCGCGTACTCGAGGGCGGGACCGAGGTACCAGACCAAAAACATCACGGGAATGCCCATAATCGTTGCAGCGATCATGCCCTGTTCGACAGCGTCCGCAATACCCACCTTGTTGTCCGCACCAAGGTTTTGCGCTGCGAGAACACCCACGATCGATACGACACCCATACCCAGCAGCAACAAAACGTAGAACCAATCTGCGGTCAGACCAACTGCAGCAAGCTCGTTGCTCCCGAGGCGACCGACAATGATCATGTCGGTGATCATCATTCCCATTTCGGCAACGTAGGCTGCCATCAGCGGCAAGCTGATCGCGAGAATTGTGCGCGTTTCCTGATGGCGTGTCGGTTTATTCATTATTTGCTATCGTACCGCTCACAAGGATATAACGATCGCTTTTCTCAGGATATGGAACGTTGGTGATCAGCGCGGCCGACGCGGTTAATCGAAGTCAGACTATAAGCAAAGGCGCACGACGATACGCGCTTGGCTTGCTTGTTGTTGTCTACACGTTTAATTTTATTGATCGCCAGATTCTCGCAATTCTCCTGCCTGCGATCAAAATCGAGTTTGCCGTCGATGATCGCGTTCTCGGTTTTCTGGCAGGATCGGCTTTCGCGCTTTTCTATGCCACGCTCGGGATACCGATAGCGCTGATTGCGGACCGGTCCAACCGAAGAAACCTGATCGCGCTGGCGCTCGCTGTCTGGAGCGGTATGACGGCCTTGTCGGGCCTTGCGGCGAACATCGTGCATCTGGTCCTGGCTAGGATCGGCGTCGGCATTGGCGAAGCAGGGTGCAGCCCTCCGGCGCATTCGATGATCGCTGATTACTATCCCCCCGAGCGAAGATCGACGGCGATGGGCATTTACACGCTCGGCATATCTTCAGGCATTATGATTGCGTACCTTGCCGGTGGTTGGGTCGCTCAAAACATTGGCTGGCGCGAAGCGTTTTTGATCGTCGGCATACCGGGGCTCGTTCTTGCATTGCTGGTCCGCTTCACGATGATTGAGCCGCAGCGGGGCGCTTCAGAGAACCGGGTTGACACGGGTGATCGCCCGGGCATTCTCAAAGTTGCCCGATTTCTGGCACGCCGAAAGTCGTTTCTGCACATGGCCTTTGGCGCTGCACTGGCCAGTTTCCTCGGCTACGCCATTATTAGTTTTTATCCGAGCTTTCTTGTGCGCAGTTTCTCGATGAGCCTGTCTACGATCGGAACCTACCTGGGATTGATTCTTGGTATTGCCGGAGGGCTCGGTTTTGCCGGCGGCGGCTATGTTGCCGACAAGGTCGGACGGAGGAGTACACGGTACTCATTTCGGGTTATTGCCGCGGCTCTGTTGCTTGCCTGGATCCTCAATTTCCCGGTTTTCTTTGCCAGCAGCGGGTACTTGTCACTGTCTTTCTTCATAATTCCGGCCATTTTTTCGAACGTTTATCTTGCGACGACGTTCGCACAGACGCAGAGCCTCGTGCCGTTGCGAATGCGTGCGGTCGCATCGGCGCTGATACTATTCATCATAAACATCATCGGTCTTGGGTTTGGCCCGTTACTGGCCGGTGCTCTTAGCGACTACCTTGCCGCAGGTTATGGTAACGAATCGATGCGTTACAGCTTGTTGATCATCGGTGCTGTAATTGGTCCGTGGACCGCGTTTCATTACTTCATGGCAGGTAAACATATTGAGCACGACCTGGCCCGCGTCGATGAGATTTAGGATACGCACGCGATGCGGGCGCCTACAACGAATTTATTGCCACCCGCAGGAGTCCGCATCGCCGGCGATCATGATCGATTGTGACGGTCAAATTCCCGTTTCAGGCGTTTTCGATGCCCTCAAGAAAATTTACCGTGTTCTCTCCTATAGCGTCAAGCGCATATCCACCTTCGAGCACAACAAGCGTTGGCAGATTCAGCGCGCCTATGCGTTGGCCCATAGAGATGTAGTCCTCTGCCAGAATCTCGAAATAGGATATCGGGTCGCCGGCAAAGGTATCGAGGCCCAGCGCTACAACGACGGCCGACGGAAAAAAATCCTGTATATGCTTCAATGCATCGTGCAGCGGTTCGCTGTATGCTTTCCAGTCCGTGCCGAAGGGCAGGGGATAATTGCGATTAAAGCCCTCACCAGGACCTGATCCTTGTTCGTCCTTAAACCCCAGAAAATACGGGTATTCGAGCGCCGGGTCGGCATGCAATGAAAGCGTCAGCACGTCGTCGCGCTCATAAAAAATGCTTTGCGTGCCATTGCCGTGGTGGTAATCGACGTCGAGCACTGCGACTCTGTCCATGCCGGCATGGATTAAGGACTGTGCGGCGAGTGCAGTGTTGTTCAGGTAGCAATAGCCGCCGCATTGGGCAGTGGTCGCATGGTGGCCGGGCGGTCGACAAGCGGAAAACGCGAATCGCTCTCCTTCGAGAATCAGGTCCGCACCGGTGAGCCCGACTTCTGCAGACCGGCGTATTGCCTGCCAGCTGCCGGCTACCAACGGCGCGTTTGAGCCGAAGGAATACCGACCGAGTCTGCCGTGGATATTCCTGGTGTCGGCATAGCGCATGCCGGCACCGACGAACGCAAAAGGTTTCGCGTTCGATCCTTTTTCTCCGGCGGCAATCCACTCACTCCACGCCAGGCTCAGGAAATTCACATAGTCTGGATCGTGCACCGTTGTTAGTTTGTCATCGCCATAAGAGCGTGGCGGGATGCTGTCTCCGAGCTTACGCTCGAGGATTGCCGCCACCACGTTGTTTGCCCGTGCCGGGCATTCGACACTCGGCGCCCAGCCGTCGCCGTCCGGCTCGAGCAAACCGTCGTGCAATTGGTGATCTTCCGAATAAATAGTGCGCATACGTTCGCCTGACCTTTATACAGCACGCATATACCAGTCGAAGTCGGTATTGCTGACGACATTGTGAAAGCAGCGCGATTCATCGCGACGATTGAGTGCGTAGGCCTTGCAGTACTCGTGCCCCAGGTATTCAGGCAATACTTTGCTGCGAGAGAACTTGTCGATCGCCGCATCCCATCGGTTCGGTATTTTTTGCTTCAGCGTGATTACTTCCCCTTCCTTCACCATTCGGCCCGGGTCGCAGCGGTTCTTCAGGCCAAGGTGTACGCCGGCCAGAATCGCCGCCGTAACGAGGTAGGGATTCGCATCTGCACCGGAGGTGCGATGTTCGAAACGCAGGTTCTTCTCGTCGGATAGGGGAATTCGGATTGCAACACTGCGGTGATTCGCTCCCCAGTTCGGTTCTACGGGCGCGAACATTTCGGGTCGAAGCCGGCGATAGGAATTCGCGTTCGGCGCGAATATCGCCGTTGCGTCTGCCATCGTCTTTACCAATCCACCGACGGCATGTCGAAGTCGTGCAGAGTAGGGCGGTGATGCCGTCTTTTCCTTGCCCTGAGAAAAATAATTTTCGCCGTTCGCGTCGAACAGACTCATGTGGATATGCATGCCGGAACCCGAGTCCTCTTCAAACGGTTTCGCCATGAAACAGGCAACGAATCCATGCTGTCTCGCGACAGCTTTGATCGCGCGTTTCAGCAGCACAGCATGATCACAGGCCAGAACCGGGTCATCGACGTGGTGGAGATTGATTTCAAATTGTCCGGCAGCGAATTCCGATATCGTCGTTCCAGCCGGTATATTTTGGGCAGCGCATACGTCATTCAGGTCGTCGAGAAAATTTTCGATGTCCCAGAGATCGTCCGGATGATAGACTTGCGGGCCCGGCTGAGGCCGGCCAATGCCCGGGATCAGTGAGGTTCTTGGTGTTGGCCTGTCAGTCTTTCCGTCAAGCAAGTAAAATTCGAGCTCTGCCGCCATGACGATTTTGAGTTTCATTTTTTGCAATGGCTTCATCGCCCTTTCAAGGACTGAACGCGGGTCGGCGAAAAACGGCTCGCCGTTGCGCAGATAAAATCGGTACAGGGCCTGCGCTGTTGGTCTCCTGGCCCACGGGACGGGAACCAGGCTGCTTGCAACGACTTCGGCCAGGATGTCAGGATCTCCGTCATCGGCACTCCAGCTCATACCGGGAACCGTGTCGCCCAGTGAATTCAAGAGCACGGTTCCGCCTGGCAGATAGAAACCATCACGGAAGATCTTCGCGAACTCACTCCCGCGAATACGCTTGCCGCGCAAGACACCGGGCAAGTCAGCGATCAGCAATTCCATGGAATCTGTACCCGGGTAACGTTTCATGAACGAGCGAAGTTCCGCAGGCATGGTTTCGGCCTTTCGTTTAGCCATTTTCAGCGAAAATCCATGTTGAGCTTATCGTTTTTTGAAGTCTGGTCGCTGTGCGGCACGCCAGGCCAGTGCTGCCTTCGGGCCGTCTGACGCCAGAATGTTGTTGAACGTTCTTGATTCCGGGGTGTCGGTCGTTTCGATTTCGATAGCTAATTCGAGTGCCTCTGCCAGGGCTTGCCTCATTCCGGCAATTTCGACAGTACGTCTGATCGCTTTCTTGGTCAATCGAACTGCCAGAGGATCATTAAGTGACAATTCGCCGGCCAACGAACGTGCTTCGTCCATCAGATTGGCGGCGGGAACGACTCTGTTGATCAGTCCGATCGCTTGCGCGCGCCCGGCATCGATTTTTGTGCTGCCTTCGAGCAATATTTCATTTGCGTTTTTCAGGCCAACGACCCAGGGAAGAATCATGCATACGATACCGCTGCCGAATCTCACTTCCGGCGCACCAAAGCGGCAGTCATCGGCAGCAATCGTGATATCGCAGACGGCGGAGATTTCCATTGAACTCCCGAGGCAATAGCCATGGACAGCCGCAATCGTGGGTTTCGGACAATCCCAGAAACGCATGATCAGGTCAAAGCTGCGCTTTAGCTCCTGACCGATAAATT
Organism: Pseudomonadota bacterium; assembly: GCA_022572185.1. Classification (GTDB taxonomy): domain Bacteria; phylum Pseudomonadota; class Gammaproteobacteria; order Steroidobacterales; family Woeseiaceae; genus JACZWL01. The sequence continues at coordinate 6,173 of JACZWL010000053.1, forward strand.
CGCTCTCCGACATTCCCTCCTGCGGGTTGCCCATATCAAGATCAAATCCGGCTGAATACGCGCGGCCGTTCCCGCTCAGGAGGATGACGCGAATGTTTTCGTCAAGTTCTGCCTGGTCGAGGGCTGACCCCAATTCATCAACCATTATCGAATTGATCGCATTGAGCTTTTCAGGCCGATTCAGGCGAATTTCCGCAACAGGGCCACGTTTTTCGAATTCGATGAGGGTAGCTGCCATGGTCGAGACGCCCCCAGAGTAAATGTGGAGATTGCAGCCGGAGAGGTTAGCACAGGGAAATAGATGTACGCATTGGCCCAGTTTGACGTGGTGGTGCCGCGAGTCTTCGCGGAGTCATTCATCGGCAATGCTGTCGCCGCGAAATCATCAGATGCCAACCAAATAACGAGAACCAGAAAATTGCCGGACGATTCCAGTTTCGATGCAGTGACTATCGGGGCGGGGCACAACGGGCTCACTACGGCTTCATGCTTGTCGCGATCAGGCCTGAAAAAACTAGTACCCGAAAGGTCGAATATCGTTGGTGGCTGCGAGCTTGAGTCCGGTTGTTTGAGGCGGCGCGGTACCGCAATTTCAGTTGAGACGAATCCAGGCAGACTTGCTTTGCGTGTAACTCAATAGACTTTCTATGCAGTTGTCGCGAGCATTGCCAGACTGCTTGTAGCCGCCAAACGGCTGTGTCATGTCTCCTTCGTCGAAACTGTTGACCCAGATTATGCCTGCATCGATTTCTTTGACGAGCCGGTGCGCCTGACTGAGATCCTGGGTCCAGACGCCCGCCGCGAGCCCGTAAATCGTGTCGTTTGCGATTGATATTGCTTCGTCGATGGTGTCGAACGGTATGACTGATGCAACAGGGCCGAATATTTCCTCACGCGCAATGCGCATGGAATTGTTGACCTTGGTAAATAACGTCGGGTTGACGTAAGCGCCTGTCATGCCGCCCGGTATGTCGCCGCCGAATTTGAGCTCTGCGCCTTCTTCCTTGCCTGACTCAATGAATGACAACACCCGCTGCTGTGCTTCGCTAGTGACGAGCGGCCCGAGGTTTGTCTCCGGGTCAAGCGGGTCACCCGGCACATAGGCATCCTTTCCTTCAGCGATGAACCGCTCAACGAACTCGTCGTGAATTTTTTTCTGCACGAGCAATCTTGAACCGGCGTTACAGACCTCGCCCATGTTTGCGTAAACGCCGTCATACGCGGAAGCAACTGCGCGATCGAGGTCGGCGACATCCGCCATGAATAGCTGTGGTGACTTGCCGCCACACTCCAGCGATACGCGTTTCATGTTGGACTGTCCCGAATACTGCAACAATAGTTTGCCGACTTCGGTCGATCCCGTGAACGTAATTTTGTCGACATCGGAGTGCAGCGCGAGGGCTTTTCCGGCTACCTCGCCGATGCCGTTGACGACGTTCAATACGCCGGCAGGCCCGCCGGCCTCGGTAAACAGCTCTGCAAGCCGCAGGCAGGAAAGGGGCGCTTGTTCGGCAGGTTTCAACACAACCGTGTTACCGGCAGAAAGAGCCGGCGCGAATTTCCATGTAGCCATCAACATCGGATAGTTCCATGGCGAAATTGCGCCGACGACACCGATCGGCTCACGAAGAACGTAGTGCATGACGTCAGATTCAGTGTTCGTGACGGCGCCCTCGATCTTGTCGATGTACTCGGCCATGAACTGAATCGTCTGGATTACGCTTGGAATATCGATCTGCAATACGTCTGATATGGGTTTGCCCATATTCAGCGTATCGAGAACAGCCAGTTGTTCCGCATGCTCATCGATCAGTTTTGTAAAGCGGTACATGATCTCCATACGGTGCCGCGGTGCCATGCGCGACCACACGCCGGAACGAAACGCTTTCCTGGCCGATGCAACGGCGGCGTCGACGTCTTTGGCATTCGCTGCGGACATTGTGGCGATCGCTTCGAGGTTCGCCGGATTGACGGTATCGAATCGTTGTCCATCGATCGCATCGACGTAATCACCGCCAATGAAGAGCCGGGTCTCGGGCTTTTTCAGCGCCTTCTCGGCCACCGCCTGCCACCTTTCGAATGTGAAGTCTGAAGCCGTTTGAATACTCATTAGTCTTTACCTTTCTGATTCTTCGCCGCAGCCGATTGCCAGTGCATCGACCGCGATACTGTCTCTCTCGCTGACGATCACGGGATTGATATCGATTTCCTGCAGATTATCGCGCATAGCATGAACCATCGCGGAAAAATTTGCGGCCATAGTGCAGAAGGAATCGATATTACTTGGATTCATGCGGTGTGCACCGTCCAGCAATGGCCTCGATTTCAGTTTGTCCAACATGTAGCGTGCCCTGTCCGCGTCGAACGGTGGCAGGGCGAAAGCGACATCCTGATAAACTTCAGCATGAATACCGCCAAATCCGAGTAACACCACCGGGCCAAACTGGGAGTCCTGCCTGGCACCGAGGATCATTGCTACGCCGGCCGCAAGCATCGGTGCGACCAGTACTCTTGGCCCAAGCCGCTCATTGAGGTCACGATACGCAGCAAGCAGTTGCTCTTCGTACCGGAGGTCTAGCAGAACACCCGCCTGGTCCGACTTGTGCGCAATGCCGGGCATCGCTGTTTTCAACACGAGCGGATAATTCAGAACGCCAGTTGCCGCGAGGACGGCAGATTCCGATTCGGCAATGACGCATGCGTTCGCAGTGATACCGAAGTCTCGAAGCATCATGAGAGATTCCGCCTCGTCGAGTCGCCCGATGTTGCGAAGCTTGGTACGCCAGTGTTCGACTGCCTCGTCCGGCACGTCGGGTGGGGTCGATTCGGGGCGCAGCAGAAAGTCGCGGTACGAAAACAATGCCCGCACGCCGATCAGAAAAGCCGACATGCCGTCTATGACCGGAAAACCTGCGTGTGTTGTGGTTACGACGAGTGGGTCGCTGCCGGTCCCCTGTCTCGCAGAAACAAGCGCCACGGGTTTACCGGATTCGGCGTGCGCCCGCTGCATGTAATTGACATAGCTTGAATAAATTCGCCCGTTCGGGCCGCGGTCGTGCACCAGCGCGCCGATCGCCGCGCCCGGGTCCTGCATCAGGATTGTCAGGCAGCGCGTCATCTGTTCATCCGCATTTGTGCCACCGCGGCTCCAGCCATCGAGTGGATTGACCGCCGGCAATTCGGGATCCAGAACCTTTTCGAGCTCACTGACCGATTTCTGCGCGAGTTCGGTCAGCGGCACATGTTCGTTGTCGGCGAGATCGACCATGAGTTGCCGCTCGCCACCGGAATCATGCAGCGACACGAGGCCGCCCTTGCCAACGGGATTAAACTCGGCGAAAAGGATCAAGGTAGTTGCAAGCTCTTCCATATCGCGTACGCGCTGTACGCCGTAGTGATCGAACAATGCATCGTAAGTTGCGTCATCGCCGGCTATTGCGCCCGAATGCGATTCGGTCAGCTTCGCGGATTTTTCCGTACGCCCGACTTTTATCGCAACAATTGGAATCCGTTTGTCATTGGCCTTTTGCAATGCGGCCCTTAATCTTTCGGGATGTCTTGCTGTTTCGACAAACAGGCCCACAACTCGCGTCTCGGGTAGTTCGAGCGCGAAGTCCAGGTATTCGTCCATCGACACACTTATTTCATTGCCGGTTGATATGGCCAGGTTGAAGCGAATTCGTTCCTCGCAATCGGCTATGCCGCACATGCCGGAACCGGAATGACTGATCAGGCTGACATTGCCGGGCGGTTCATGCATTCGACCGTTGAATCCGCAGGCCCAGACGCAATCGCGGATGTTATAAAAGCCCATGCCGTTTGCGCCGCAGGCAAGCATTCCCGCGTCTTTTATTTTTTTCTCTATGCGTGATTTGAGATTCGGCGCACTATCGTCATCGATAATAAGCGAAGACATGATAGAAACGGCGGGAGCGCCTATCACGATGGCTTCGTCCAGCACTTGTTCTACCCGGCTGTCGGCGACGCAGAAAATGACGAGGTCGGGCGTTTCGGGCAGTCTGCCGAGATCCGGATAGCATGTCAGGCCGCCGAGTTCCTCGTAACGCGGGTTGACCGGATAGATCTGGCCGGGGAACTCTCCCCGGGTCAGGTTCTGCAATGTTTCCTGACCGAGCGAATACTCGCGATCGGACGCACCGACAATCGCGATTGATTTTGGGCGGAGCAGGGGATCGAGACGGTGCGTCATACCGACGCGGTCCGGCGAATTCTTGGCCTAACAGGCTGTTGAAAAACAGAGTTTTTCAACAGCCTGTTAGCCGGTACAGGGATGTACCGTCATTTTCGATGGCTATAAGCCATTGAAAATGTGAGGGATCCGAAAATCGCACTTTTCGGATCACGTCGTTGAAAAAGTCATGGAAGACTTTCTTCAACATCCTGCTAATAAACACCGGGAGGTGTCACACGACGCCGTTCCGGGTCCCAGAAAGGCTTGCCGACGACTTCCGCCTTTGCCATGAGGCGCGTCCAGTGCATCTCGCGCTGGTAGTATATTTCAACCCAGAGCGTGTCGCCGACCTTGCCGTTTGGTGTCCTGACGGTGCCAATCGCGATGTTGTGTTTACAGATCGGTGACCAGGCCGCCGAAGTCACAAAGCCCACCTGCCTGAACCTTCCATACTTTTTCGTATAGATGTAGGAATGGCTTGCCGGCTTGTTGCCCTCGATGTCCAACTTGACCAGCCGCCAGGTTGAACCGCTGCGCTTCTCCCTCGCGAGCGCACGCCGGCCGTTGAAATTCGGTTTCTTGAAATCGACAAGCCAGCCCAGCCCGATTTCGAAAGGCGACCGCGAGCGCCCGGTGCGAACAGTCGCCAGCGCCGGCAGAAAATCTTCGTACGCCGCGAGATAACCGGCTTCAATTCTTGACTGTTCCAGGGCCGTGGTGCCTATCGCCATGATGCCGTAGTTCGTGCCGGCTTCGAACAGCGCATCCCAGAGCGCTTCGGCTTTTGACGGGTCTATCCAGAGTTCATAGCCGAGGTCGCCCGTATATCCGGTGCGCGAGACCATCAGGTTGGTGCCCTCAAAATCGAAGTCCATCAAACCGAAAAGCTTCAGGTTTTCGACGCCGTCTAAGCCCAGGTTTTTTAGAACGCTGTATGAAGTCGGGCCCTGCACGGCGAGCGCTGCGATGTCCGCCGTTTCCTCTTTGATATTTACATCGAGGCCGATGGCAGCTGCGGTCAACCATTCCATGTGCCGTTCCTGTGAGCAGAGACGGTACTCGCCTTCCATGAGGTGGAAAATAGTGCCGTCGTCAATCACTTGTCCCTGGTCATCGCACCAGACCGCATAGGCAACGCGTCCGGGTTTGATCTTTCGCATGTCGCGGGTGACGAGACGATCGATGTAATCAAGCGAATCCGGGCCCGTGATTCGGTACTTTGTCATTGGCGTCAGGTCGAAGACGGCCGTGCTGTTCCGGATTGCGAAGTACTCAAGCTCGGCATTGTAGAATGCATCCGCGCTCGAATATCCCTTCCACTCGTGCCATTGATTCAGCCTGTCGAGTTTCGCCTGGCGTGAATAAAACGGCGACTTCTTTCTATCCAGTTGAACTTCCTGGATAGTCATGCCGCTTTCTCCCTGCTCAGAATCACTCTGGCAGCGTTACGCCCTGCTGCCCCACTGATGCCACCGCCCGGATGTGCGCCTGCACCGCACAGATAAAGCCCATCGAGCGGCATCGCGTATTGGGCGGCTCCACCGACCGGTCTAACGAACAAGAATTGATCGAGTGTAAGTTCACCGTGGTGCCAATGCCCGCCGGTGATGCGGAATTCTTTTTCGATGTCGGCTGGCGTCAACAACTCAGAGGCCGTGATGCGTTGTGGCAGGTCGGGTGCGTATTCCGCAAGCTTTTCGATCGCCGCTTGCATGAATTCGTCACGCGTCGCGTCCGTCCAGCCACCTTTCAATTTGTATGGAGCGTACTGAACGATTGCGGACAACACGTGTTTGCCGGTTGGGGCAAGCGACGAGTCGCGAAAACTCGGGAACGTGACCTCCAACACCGGGTTTGATGAGAACTCACCGTACTTGGCCGGGTTAAATGCACGTTCGACATAGTCCTCGTCCGGCGCGATAACCATGCGTTCACCGAAGTCTTTCTTATCGAGCCCCTCTATCGTTGGCAGGCCGTCAAGTGCGAGATGTAACTTGGCCGCATTGCCACGCATGCGGATATTGTGCACTCGGCGTGTAAATCCCGTTTCGACATTCCGCGGAGAAACCAGGTCCATGATGGTCGATTTCGGATCGGCATTGGATACCACCAGCCAACTGGAAAATGTATCACCGTTTTCTGTTTCGACGCCGGCGGCGCGCCCATTCTCGATGATGATCCTTTTGACCGGCATCCCGGTTCTGATCGTCGCGCCATTGTCGCGGGCAGCGTGCGCCAGCGCCTCCGTGACGCTGCTCATGCCGCCTGCGGGCGAGTCGAGCCTGCCGTGATTGCCGCACAGCCGGTACAGGTAAGTCAGAATCGTATTGGGCGATCTGGGGCCAAGATGCGTGCCAAGCACGGCATCCAGGCTCAGCGCACCCTTCAGCAGCGGGCTTTCAAATCTTTCTACTAACTCGTCGTAAATATTCATGCCGATGAGACGCAGAAATTCCCGCATTTCGGTCTTGCCCAGCAGCCTGACGTCAAGGCCCAACCGCGCAAGCGTCAATAGATCTTTAGCTGTGCCGTTCGCAAGCCGGGCAGGGGGCCTGTTCATGTAAGTTTGTAACAGATCGGCAAATCGGGTCATACGCTTGTAGAATCCTCTGTAGCTGTCCGTATCGGCATCGCTGACGCCGTCGACCCTGTTGCCGGTAATCCGAACATGTTGTCCATTCGGCGACAAGGCGATGGTCTCCATGTTCTCGGCTGCGTATTCGATCTTCAGCCCGAGATCCTTACGGACTTTTGGCTGAAGCTGATACAGCAGGTGTGCACAAGCGGATACAGAATACCCAGTGGCGAAAGCACGCGTAATCGCAGCGCCGCCTACCTGGTCTTTTGCTTCCAGAACGAGAACGCGCTTGCCGGCTTTAGCAAGCAAAGCCGAACAAACCAGACCGTTATGGCCAGCGCCAACGACAATGGCATCGTAACGTTCAGTCATCTCAGTCATCTCCGAAAGTTTCAGGCACCGTATTCGAGCGACTAAGATCAAACAAGATCTCACGCGCTGCGTTCGCGCCCGGCGCGGCTATCACTCCACCACCCGGGTGTGTGCTCGAGCCGCACATGTAAAGGCCCGCAACCGGCGCACGATATTGTGCGTAGCCTGGGACCGGCCGGTTGAACATCAATTGGTCCATCGTTAGCTCGCCATGAAAGATGTTGCCTTCAGTGAGGCCGGCTTCGTCTTCAATTTCTTTCGGTGTTCTTACCTCAACATGCAGGATTAAATCTTTGAAGTCAGGACTATATTCGGCAATTTGATCGATGACAGTCTGGCCGAAAGCCTCGCGCTCCTCGGGTTTCCACTCGCGACCATTGATTTTGGCCGGACAGTACTGCACAAAGCAGCTCATGAAGTGTTTGCCCGGTGGTGCCATCGTTGGATCGCTGACGGTCGGTATGACCATGTCGACGTAGGGGTCCTTGGACCAGGTGCCTTCTTTCCAATCGTCATACGCCCGTTCCATTCGCTCCATCGAATCGATGAAGTGCATGTCGCCATCGAGAAGCGGGCTGCCTTTCGGCAGGGCAGGAAAGCTCGGCATGCCGTCCAGTGCGATGTTGAGTTTTCCCGACGAGCCGCGAATTTTGAAATTCTCAACACGATGGTAAAAATCGGCAGGTAGATCTTTCTTGTCCATACACTTCAGAAACGTGCGTTTGACGTCCATGCCGGATACGACGATGCGCGCATCGATTTCTTCGCCGTTCGTCAACGCAACACCTTTGACCTTGCCTCTCTTGACCAGGATTTGCTCGACGCCCGCGTCTCTGCGCAATTCCCCGCCGTAAGCTTGAAAAGCGCCGGCAATCGCTTCCGCCACTGCGCCCATACCGCCCCGGGCAAAACCCCAGGCGCCCATGTTGCCGTCGACCTCGCCCATGTAATGGTGGAGGAGTACGTACGCCGTGCCGGGGGAGTGGATCCCTAATGCCGTGCCGATTATGCCGCTGCCAGACAACGCGGCTTTGATAACGTCTGTTTCAAAGTACTCATCCAGGTATTCGGCAACACTCATGGTCCAGAAGCGAATCGTGTCGTACATTCTGTCCTCGCCCATCTCGAAAAACTTGCTGCCGAGATGAGCGAGGCGCTTGAGATCTTTGGGCTTGAACGACGTCGGGTCCGCCGGCGTACGCAACAAAAAGTCACGAACGAAGCGGCACTGGCGCATCGTGTCGGCAGAGAAGCGCTCGTAAGCGTCAGCGTCATTCTTGGAGAACCGGGAGTATTCCCGGTGATGCACATCGTGGTCCGGGTAGCTGCCGAGGTAGCCACCCTTTTGCATAAATACCGTGCCGCCGCCGTATGGCGTTATCTGAAGTCCATGTCGCGACAACTCGAGCGCGCGGAAGATTTCCGGGCGGAGCAGGCTACATACGTAGGAAGCGTTCGAATAGATCCAGTCCTTGTAGAGATTCCGGCTCACGGTTGCGCCGCCGATGTACTCGTTTTTTTCCACGCAGAGTACGTCGAGGCCAGCCTTGGCCAGGAAGGCGGCATTTGTCAGACCGTTATGGCCTGCGCCAACAACGATGGCGTCATATGTTTTCATAGCGTCGTGTCACTCAATGGCTGTTGAAGGCGATCCCCACCGGTATTTACCGGGATATTATTCTCACGCAGTCACTATATGACGGCGTTCTGACGGCAGCTTGTTGAGCGTAATGTCTACTGCGTTTGCAAATTTGTCCAGCGTTTCCTCGAGGCATTTCATATCGTGAGCTTCACACATGAACCATGGTTCTCTCGAATCTGGTTCGACCAGAATGCCGAGTTCATGCAACTCGGGTGCGACCGCATCGTAAAATTCGTAATTCGTATTGATCCAGTCGCGATAGTCCTTCGGTGCTTGATTACTGAAGAACAACCCCGTCATTGTCGGATGTCCCACAAAACAGTGTGGAATGTTTCTGGCGCTCAGGATTTGGCCCAGCCCCTCCTGCAACTTGCGGCCGTATTTTTCTATGTTCGCAAGCGCATCTGTTTCATCGAGAATTTCGAGTGTCTTTTTTGCGGCGGAGAGCGATACCGAGTGACCGGTGAATGTACCGCCATGAACGACACCGTTACCGATTTTCCTCATAATGTCTTCACGTCCCGCAACCACTGATAACGGGTACCCGTTTGCGACCGCTTTGGCAAACGTGCAGAGGTCGGCTTGCACTCCCTGTAACTCCTGGACACCGCCTTTCGCGACACGAAAACCAGTCTTCACTTCGTCGATGATCAGCACGACGTCGTACTTGTCGCACAGCGATCGCACGTCCTGCATATATTGTTTTGTCGCGGTCAGCCCGCAGCAATTACCCATGATAGGCTCGATAAGGAATGCGCCGATGTCGTCGCCGTGTTTTTTCAGTACGTCCTCAACCGCGTTTGCATCATTGAGTGGCACTGTGTGAAAAAGGGGTCTTATGATTGCAGGGACCCCTTCTCCGACAGGAAGAATCTCGGGATCGCCATGTTTGGGATTCCAGTCCTCGACGGCCGAATACCAGAGCACTTCGCTGAATACACCGTGGTATCCACCCTCCAGGACGATGTGCCCGTCTTTACCCGAATAGGCTCGTGCAATACGCAACGCGGCCATGACGGCTTCGGTGCCCGAATTCGAAAATCTTACAAGTTCCGCTGCCGGCACCATTCTGCTGATCCGCTCTGCGACTTCGTATTCAAGTTCTGTCGCCAGGGCGAATACACCGCCGATTTCCATGCCTTACCTGGCCGCTTCGTCCACCCGGGAATCGGCATAGCCCAATATGGCCGGGCCATAGGCCAGCCGGTAGTCGATGTACTCGTTATCGTCAATATCCCAGAGTCGCGCTCCCTTGCCGCGCTTGACGTAAATTGTCTTGTCCTCGCCCCAGTAACGGAAATTCGATGACACGCCCAAGGGGAGCTTGGTGATGGCTTTCTGGAACTGCAGATTGGATTTTTTCAGGTTACGCATAGACCCTCCATGTTGCCTGATACCCACATAGAATCTCATGAAATGGGGCCTCAAGTCTAGAAAAATGAATGAATAGTCATTCATTTTATGCCAAAATGCGGCCGTGAAGCAGCGGCACAGAACATGGCAGTAGCCGAAGTCAAATCGAATCGCACCGCATCCAAAGAAGCGCGGCGTCAGCAGCTTATCCAGGCCACGATCAAGTGCATATCGAAGCGCGGTATCGGTGGCACGACCATGAGCGAAGTGGCCAGCGAGGCGGGGCTGTCTCAGGGCATCGTCAACTTGCACTTCAAGAGCAAGGATAATCTTCTGAATGAGACATTGCGGTGGGTTGCCGAGGAGTACAAGAGTCAATTCGAAAAGACGCTGGAGAAATCCGGGCCTGGTCCGGAGGACAAACTGCTGGCGTTGATGGAACTCGATCTGAGGCCGTCTGTGTGTGACCGGCACAAACTGGCTGTCTGGTTTGCGTTCTGGGGCGAAGCGAAGGCAGTGCCGACGTATCAGAGGATGTGCGATGCCTATGACCGGGAATACGATGAGGTAATCGGTCGCCTGTGCGAACAGATCATCAAGGACGGTGGTTATCAGGCGATAGACGCTCGAACGGTCACTGAGGCGTTGTCGTCTATGACGGACGGTCTGTGGCTGTCATGCTTGATCAGCCCAAAGAGCTGGGATCGCCAGATCGCCCGGGATGCCGTCCATGGTTATCTCCGCGCAGTTTTTCCAAAGCATTTCGAGTAGAGGTGTTCTCTTGAAAATCGCATTGAGTGAAAGCGCGATCGCCTGGCAAAAGAAAGCACGCGACTACGCGGATGAATACCTTCGGCCACATGAAGTAGAAGCAGAGTTGACTGGCGGCGTCCTGCCGAAGGTCGTTGTTCTTCGGCAAAAAAAGAGCGCTATCGAACTGGGATTCAGCGCAATAGACGTCCCCAGGGCCTACGGAGGACTGGAATTATCGATGGTCGAACAAGTTGCAATCTGGGAACAATTAGGCCGGATTACCAACGCCCTGTCATGGTGTTTTTCGGAGCCGCAGAGCTGGATGTTCGAAGCATGCACCGATTGGCAAATCGAAGCCTACGTGTTGCCGATGATGCGCGGCGAGAAAAAGGATTGTTACGCAATTACAGAAGCGGGGCCCGGATCCGACATTTCGGCGCTGCAAGCAACGGCCACACAGGCGGGTGACAAGTACCTGCTGAATGGCGAGAAATGGTACGTAACGAGCGCCAATCTCGCGGACTTTTTCTGGTTCCAGGCCCAATTACCCGACGAGGGCGATGACGCCTTGTTTCTTGTCGACAAGGACACCGAGGGGATAGAGATGATTGCATCACCCTTGTTCAGTCACACTTACGCAGCCCACCACCCTACCTATCGATTCTCCGACGTCAAAGTGCCGGCTGATCGTCGCGTAGGCAGTTCCGGCGATCGAATGGCTTACACGAAAAGCTGGTTTCGTCATGAAAGACTGATGATCGCGGCCCGCAGTTGCGGTGCCGCGGCCCGGTTGATCGAAGATGCGATGGAGTTTGCTAAAGCACGAACGGTCGACGGCATGCCGCTTGTCGAGAAGCAGGTTATACAGTTTATGCTTGCCGACAGTGCGACAGAGTTGTGGGCAGCCCGCCTGATGACATTCGAAGCGGCCGCGGCCCATGATCGGGGCGATGATCTGAAGCGGCTGCATAACCGATGTTCAATGGTGAAACTCTATGCATCGGAGATGGCGAATCGCGTCGCCGACCGGGCAGTGCAGATATTCGGCGGCCGTGGTTACATGCGCGAAAATGTTGCAGAGCGTTTCTTTCGCG
>JACZWL010000092.1 GCA_022572185.1 Pseudomonadota bacterium
GCTGGCGAAGACGCCGTCGTTCAGCGCGATGGTCATCGTCCGCGCATCGAGGCTCGGGTATATGACGAGCGGCACCGGCTCGGCCAGGAAACTGCGCGTGCCGTCGGGCGCCGTTTCGACTACCTGCAGGTAGCCGCGTACGGACAACAGCCCATGGCGCCGCACGTCTACGCTGAGTTGGTTGGTGTCCTGATCGATTCGCACCGAGTCGATCGAGGCGCTCGACGTGGCCTGACTGTTGCGCCAGACGATCGGGATCGCAACGGCCGAGCGCGCGGCGATCGTGATGACCGCCCCCCTATCCTGCTCTTCGGCGTCACTCAAATCAGCCGACGGGTCTTCGCTGTTGAGCGTCAGCACTCTGAAATGCGAGTAATATTCACCTTCGGGAATGTCCAGGCCGCGCCGCACGGCGATCCTGATGACCTGGGATTCCAGCGGCTCGAGCGTGACGCGACGCGGCGAGTAACGCACATAGGACTGCAGCGACCACGGCGCCTGACCTTCATATTTCACGAGCCCGCCGTCGGGTGTCATGGTCATATCGGTCCAGCTCATCTCGAAAGTACCCGTCTGGTCACCGCGGTTCGTCACCGTGATCGTTCCACTGCGCTCATCGCCTTCGAATATGAGGAGCGTCGGGTAGATGAACAGGACAGCGCCGGCCTGGGCCAGTGTGGGGAGCAGCGACATGATCGCCAGCAACAACAGGATCGGGCGAATGATATGCAAAACGGACCTCGGCTCGAGAACGAATGCGTGGAACGCAATGATATCGGAATCGGCCAATTTGAGCTAGCCACTGCATTGCATGCAGAGTTGCCGAAATCAGAAACAGTGCAAACACCTCCGCTTTCTGATCCCAATGCCGTGACCCTCGCGATGTTCTCTTGCTATATAATCCGAGGCCCTTCGCCCGGTATCGGCCGGGGCAGCAAAGCAATACAACAACTCGGAGCATGATCTTGAAGCAGGGCCAGAAATCTTTTGACATGTTTTCACTGGTAGTCGGAGCACTTGCTGCCGTCGCAGTGGCGATCGTGGTGCTGGCGATCGCCGTGCCCGACCTCAGTCTGCGCATGTTTGCCGCCGATACCGAAGACCATCGGGTAGCTGTTGAAGATCGCATACGTCCACTGAGCCAGGTCTACCTGCCCGGCGAAGAACATGGGGCGCCGGAACCGGTGATCGCATCGGCTGAGCCCGTTGTACCGGTGGCAACGCTTTTGACCGGCCCGCAGGTCTATAACGAGGCCTGTATCGCCTGCCACGGTAGCGGCATTGGCGGCGCACCAATGATCAGCGATGCTGCCGCATGGGCGCCCCGAATTGCGCAGGGAATCTCGGTCCTGCGCGAACGTGCGATAGCCGGTTTTCAGGGTTCGACGGGGTTCATGCCGCCGAAGGGCGCACGCGTCGACCTTTCTGATCAGGAAATAAACGACGCGGTCGATTACATGGTGGCCGAGGCGCGGAAATAACTCTGCCTTGCCAGTAGCAAAATATTCGGCCTCGCTCTTGTCGTAACCTTCAGTTCACGGTATTCCGATCGAGCTGCCGCAGACCGATCGCCTCACCGACATGCCGCGGGACGATGCTTTCTTCGTTCGCCAGATCAGCAATAGTGCGTGCGAGCTTGAGTACTTTCTGGTGGGCCCGGGCAGACAGGCCAAAGCTGTCCATGGCCCTTTCGAGTAACTCCCAGCCCTTTGGTGTCAGTCCGCAGAATTCAAATACAGCATCGCCTTCCAGTTGCGCATTGCACAGCCCGGCCCGTTTGAGCTGAATATTGCGGGCAGCTCTCACCCGTGCAGCAACAGTCCTGCTGGACTCGCCCGACGCTGCGCCGGGCCGCAGACTCTCTTTCGGCGGCCGCTGGACCGGCATGTGAATATCTATCCGGTCGAGCAGTGGTCCGGAGATCTTGCTGCGATAGTTGCGCACGCGATCCGCGCTGCAGCCGCAATCACCGCGGGAATCGCCAAGGTAGCCGCAGGGGCAGGGGTTCATGGCGGCAACGAGCTGAAACCGTGCCGGGAAGTCTGCCTGCCGTCCAACGCGTGAGATGGCGATGAAGCCGGCCTCCATCGGTTCCCGCAAGGACTCGAGAACGTGCCGGTTGAATTCGGGCAGTTCATCGAGAAACAACACACCATTGTGCGCCCGGGAAATTTCGCCGGGGCGGGGATCCGGGCCGCCGCCGACGAGCGCCGCGGCGGATGCTGTGTGATGCGGGGATCGAAACGGGCGCAGCCGCCATTCAGCCAGATCGATGTCGCGCCCGAGTATCGAATCCACGGCGGCGGTCTCCAGTGCCTCCTTTTCACTCATCGAAGGCAGGATGCCGGGGAGTCGTCGGGCCAGCATGCTCTTGCCGGCACCCGGTGGCCCTATAAAGAGAATGTTGTGGCCACCGGCCGCTGCGATCTCAAGGGCCCGTTTGGCGAGCTGCTGCCCCTTGACTTCGCGAAGATCAGGTGAATCGGCGCGGCCCTTGCGTGGCCGCAACCTTTCTTGCGGCGTTACCGGCTCGCAGCCATTCAGGTGGGACGTTATCTCCAGCAGCGTGCCGGCGACGAATACCTCGGCTGACGACAGTCTCGCTTCCGGGCCGTTGCCGATCGGCACGAATAGCGAGCGGCCGGCTTCTTTCGCCTTCAACGCGGCCGGCAATGCCCCTGGTATGGAGCGAATTTCTCCATTGAGACCGAGCTCACCATAAAACTCGTAGGAGTCCAGCGACTCAAAGGGAATCAGCCGGCTTGCGGCGAGGATGCCCAGTGCGATCGGCAGGTCGAAACGACCTCCGGTCTTTTTCATGTCGGCGGGTCCCAGGCTGACCGTGATGCGTTCCTGGGGAAATGAGAAGCCCGAACTGATCAATGCGCCGCGGACGCGGTCCTTACTTTCACGGACCGCCGCTTCTGCAAGGCCCACAATATTGAACTGCGGCAAGCCGCCCGACAGCAATACTTCGATCGTGACCGGAGGCGCCATAATGCCGAGCTGGGCCCGGCTGTTTAGAATTGCCGGGCCCATCGCCTGCAACATGTGCCTGGGCCGGACTCGACACTAAAGGCGCGACTAAAGTCTTCCCCTTCCATCCGCCCTCCCTGGCAATGGCAACATTTCGACTACTTCTTTTTGGCCTTCGCCTTTTTCTTCCTGGTCTTCTTTTTCCTGCTTGTTGCTTTCGCTGTCTCAACCGATATCAGCCGCTCCTCGAGTGCTTCGAGTTTTTGTCTCGTCCGGGCGAGCACGGCTTCCTGCACTTCAAATTCCTCGCGCGTGACGAGGTCGAGTTTTCCGAAACCTGCACGCAGAACTGACTGGAAATTCTTCTCCAGATCGTCTTTCACCGAACGCAGGCCCTGCGGCACTGATTCGACCAGGCGCCTCGCGAGTTCATCAATGGATTCGATTGCCATGCGGCTTTGATACCGCAGTCCGGAAGAAAAGGCCAGCGCTTAATCAGTGCATGAGCTGTCCTTTTGCGAGCGCCCTGCTCAGTCCTGGGGCATGCACCCGAATTGACGCACCACTCCGGTGCAGGCGCAGACCAATGAGCACTGGATCTTGTTATTTTTATTATGTTTTTCAAAGCTGGCACGAATACTGCTCTTAGAAAGCAGGCTGTCTCGCAATTCGGGCGCAGCAGCTTTCAGACATTGTAAACCCTATAAAGGAGAGCACGATGAAAAAGACGACAACGGCAGCACTGGTTGCCGCGTTACTGCTATGGGCCGGTTTTGTAAATGCAGACTGGTCCGCAAACCTAGGCTGGGCAAGTGAATATCACTATCGCGGCATATTCCAGGCCAGTTCATCGGCATCAGGCGGCCTCGACTTTGAGCAGGGCGGCTTTTACGCAGGCACCTGGGCTGCTGATGTCGGCGATGGCCTCGAGGTCGACGGTTATTTTGGCTACGGCGGTGAAGTTGGTGATTTCAGCTACGGTATTGGCTTTACCGGCTATTACTACACCGGCGATTTTGACGACACCTACCAGGAAATCAATCTCAGCGGCGGCTATGGACTGGTCACGCTGGATGTTGCGCTCGGCCAATATGAGAATTTCACAGGCCCGACGCAGGACTATACCTACTTCGCCTTGACGACGGAAAAGAACGGCTTTTACGGCAAGTACGCAGGTTTTTCCCGGGACTTCATGGGCGAATACGTCGAAGTCGGATATGGCGCGACTGTTGCAGAAATCGATCTTGGCATAAGCATTATTTTCGCTAACAAGGACCTGATGGGCGTATCGGACGAATCAGCGGTGTTCAGCATCGGCAAGTCTTTCGACTTTTAACTAACAGGAACCGGGCACGGCGAAAATTTTCGCTGTGTTTTTTGTTCATTGAAATAAGCAGGGGAAATCTGATGAAAATGATCACAGCGATCATAAAGCCCTTCAAGCTCGACGACGTGCGTCAAGCCGTGGCTGACATTGGGGTACAGGGCATTACAGTGACGGAAGTGAAAGGCTTTGGGCGGCAACGCGGCCATACAGAACTTTATCGCGGTGCTGAGTATGTTGTGGATTTTCTGCCTAAGACCAAGATGGAGCTGGCCGTCGCCGACGATATTGCCGACCAGGTAATCGAAGCCATCATCAATAACGCCCGCACCGGAAAGGTCGGCGACGGAAAAATTTTCGTTACCGAGATTGAACAGGCAATTCGCATTCGTACCGGTGAAACCGGCGCGGCAGCGATTTAACGGGAGGGATACTCATGAATGACGTAACAGAACTGGCAGGGAAAGTAACCGAACTGAGCTACGCCCTGGACACATTT
>JACZWL010000054.1 GCA_022572185.1 Pseudomonadota bacterium
ACTCGGAAGCACCCGGTGATTCTGCATTCGCTTGCGGGCCTTCCGGCGTGGTCGACGCTGCGGCAACACCGCCAGCGGCTCGTGCCTTCGCATCCAACCTTTTCTGCTGCGCTTTTTCCCGGATCTGCAAACTGATCGCTTCCAGTTCCTCGCTGCCAAACAGCGTTTCGGCCAAGCGATCGCTAACGTCCTCAAGTGATTCAGCTTTTTCCGCCTCGGCCGCCATTTGATCGAGGACACTGGGCTTGGACTTTTCTTTCGCAGCAGCTCGCTTGGCGGCTTTGTTTTTTTCCATCTCGGCCGACACTTGCTCGGGAACAGCGGGGGCGGTCGTGCCTGCTTTCGCTGCAGGTCTATTGGCAGCAAGGTTTTTATCCAGCGTCATTTCGGGAATCCCGTCCACCGATTTATCGCTGCCGTCGGGCGTCCCGCTCATCGACTCAGACGCATCGTCCTCGTCATGAACTGCGAGGTCGGCAAGCGCTGCATCCAGCATGTCATGATCGACTTTGGCGAAACAAGCAGTAGCCTCAAGATCATCCTGTGGTTCCGCTGGTTTTGCGGGCGCGCTCGGTACTTCACTGGAAGCAGAAACTGATTCGGCGCCTGGTGAGGGCTCAGCTGCAACGGGAACGGGCTTTTCTGCGGCCGGGGCGGGCTTTGCCGCAGCGGGAACAGGCTTTTCTGCGGCCGGGGCGGGCTTTGCCGCAGTGGGAACAGGCTTTTCCGCGGCCGGGGCGAGCGTGTCTATCCGTGACGATTCGCCCAGGGTCGGAATGTCATCGGCCGCTGCCGGCGGCGGTACCGGCGCTTTCTTCGTGGTCGGCGCCTCGTCCGCAATTTTCGGCATACCATCTTTCAAGTTCAGCGCCGGAAGCTCCGGCACGGTGGCTTGCTTCGCTTCCGACTGCAACAGCAGGTTCGTCTGGGTATTCTTGTCAACAACGATATCATCGGCAAACTTGAACTTCGGTGCCGGCTTGACTTCGGCGACGGCCATGGCGTCATTCTGGACGCCCAGGCTCGGCAGGTTCGGTACCGTTGGGTCATGTTGCGGCTTTGGCTCGGGCGAACTTGACGCATCGGCGGCGGGTGGCGACGGTTCGGATGTGGTTGTCGATTCTGTTTCAGGTTCGGGTGCCGCAGGGGTCGCGGTCTGTTGCGGTTTGGGCCTCGCCTCAGGCGCGGCCGGCATGTTCTTGACAGGACCGGTAGACTCCGTGCTTTTCTCGGCCGCCGGTTTCGGTTTTGCTGCAACCGGCGCCGGTTTATCAGCCGCTGGCTCCGGTCGTTTTGCCACCGGCATTTTCGGCGTCGTGGCCTTCAGTGCTGTCGACCTCGCCGACTGTTTGGGTTTTGCAAGCGGAGCAGGTGGTACCTTACCCGGTTCCATGCCGAATACCTCAACTGCAACGTCGAAGATGGTCTGAGGCGTTACCTCAGTCACCTGCATCTCGGCCGCCACTGTCAAGGCGGTTTCGCAAAGAGCGTTAACCACGCGAGGTATGCCGCCGGAACAGCGGCGGACCATCAAAGCGGTTCCCTCTTCGAACAGGGTATCGAAATCTCCGCCGGCCGCCGTTATGCGATGGCGAAGATAATCCTCCACTTGCTCGGCAGTGAACCGGTCGAGTGCCTGTTGTAAGCGAATCCGTTGTCGCACACGCTCAAGAGCCGGTGCCGTAAGCAACTTGTCCAGCTTCTGCGGACCCATGAGGATGATGTTCGCGCCCGCGGATGCGCCGTCATCGGTCGCCGTCAGCGCTTCCAACTCTTCCAGCAATTCCGCGCCGAGGCGTTCTGCGTCTTCAATCACAATGAATACACGGGCGCCTGACGCTGCCTGTTCGCTCAGAATCCGGTTGAAAGTTTTCAGGCACTCAAACCTTCGGGTCGCCTCGCGAACGATGCCGAACTTTGCAAGGAGCAGATCCACGAGTTCATCGGAGCCGACCTGGGTGCGACCCAGGCGCGCCACCAGTCGCTCGGACCCCATTTTCTCAAGGGCGTGCGTCACAATGGTCGTCTTGCCCACACCGACGGGCCCGGTCAGTACGGCAATCGAGTCCCTGGCAGTCAAGGCTATCTTCAGGTCGGCGATGACTTTCGCCTGATCGGGACCTTCGTATATCGCCTCGCCCTCAGCGACCGGCTGAAAAGGGTTCTGCGAAAGTCCAAAATGATCTTCGTACATCATGCGTCTCAGTGCTGCCCACAAGGGCACCGGCGCCAAGCCCCGGCGCAGTGCAGATGAGCCAGTTTGCCGACGTAAGGCACGGAATACATGGAGTTATGTCACAAAAAAAGACCAAACTTCGCCGTCATTGCGAGCCAAGGAGGCAATCACCCGCGAGTACCTCCAAGCATCGTAAGTTCATAAAATATTAATTATATCAAATAGATATATATGATTATCAAGGAATTACTTGAAGTATAGTAAGCTGCGTGCCTGCTGCGAAATCCAGCAAGGGCCACGGGTATTCGCTGGTTCTGTGCATGTTACTGTCACCACGCAATGCCCATCCGCCACACGCTGCAACGCCACATCCTCGTCATTGGCTCGATCATTGTCGTCGCCGGACTCATTGCCGCCTCGGATACCCTGCTTGAACAAACCGAACAGATCATCGTCTGGATCGAGGCGTTGATATCGCGGTTTCCGGTGCTGGGCATGCTGGTTTTTGTCCTGCTGGCGATGGCATCGGCGATGCTGGCCTTTTTCTCCAGCGCGGTATTCGCGCCGATCGCTATTTTTGCCTGGGGCAAGACTGTAAGCCTCCTGCTGCTCTGGCTCGGCTGGTTCCTGGGCGGCATCGTTTCCTATTGCGTTGGCCGCTTTCTGGGAAGATCTGTCGCCTCGATGCTGATCGGCGAGGAAAAAATCGCCAACTGGCGCTATCAGGTACAGGGAAGAACGAGATTCGTGCATATTTTGTTGTTTCAGGCCGCCGTGCCATCGGAAATCCCGGGCTACGTACTCGGGATCCTGCGATACAATTTCCCCCTCTATCTCACCGCACTCGCGATTACCGAATTACCCTATGCCCTCGCCGCCGTATATCTCGGGGAGTCCTTTCTGAAAGGGCAGAGCCTCGTTTTTATCCTGCTTGGCATAGGGATGATATTGGCCAGCGCTTTCGTGTTTCAGCTGTACCGGCGGCTTGCAGCAAGAACCTGACGCCCTCCAGGGCAGAAAGAGGGTGCGAATTTATCGATGCTCAGAACAGAATGCTGTCGGTTGAAGAATCATGACATCAAGCTGCGACTCGAGCGCGATTACTCATGTTTCTCAAAAGCAGCGACGAGCTCGGCAGCACTGGCCTGTCTCAACGCAGCACACAGTCGAATGCTCTCGGTGGCTTGTGCGAGGTCTCTTTCGTAACCAGGCAGCTTGTCGGCATGCGCGGTGATGAATGCATGCCACTCATCGGCTCTGTCTGTGGTACAGAAGGACCTACCCAATGTGGGCACAATGCCCCCGGTCAATGCTCCTGGCATCATTCCGATAATCGTTTCCGTATGCTCTCTTAACCAGGCGTAGCTCGAGTCGATGGTGGCGCGTCGGGCCATCTGCCGCCGGACGATGTCGCGGAACTCGGTTCCTTTGAACTTCCCGGTGAGCAGTATTGCCTGTAGTTTCCTGACGAGCATGGGATCCTCGACTCGTCCCAGAGCGCCTGTCGCGGACTCACGAAATGCAGGATCTTCTGACGCAGTCGCCTGCTCGAGCAACAGGTCGAAGAATGGTTCGCCAAGATCCTGCACCCCGACAGTGAATATTGTCTCAAGCAAACTCGCAGGTGCAGCCGACGGGTCGGGACCGCCATCAAGACCAATTCTTGCTGCTGCCTGCTCTGCGAGCTGCCCGCGCATGACCGGATCTTTCGCGATGATGATCAGGAATCGCTGCATACGCTGACGTAACAGGTTCGAGCCCGAGTCCGATGCGTCTCCAAGTTCTGCGAAGCGGGGTCGGACGATGTCGCGAAACGCCTGCTCCACAGGATCCAGCTGGCTGTCTTCGATGATGTCCGCAATACTTTCGAAGTAATTGGTTGCAGCATCGGCGACATCCCAGGTCTCGTGACTGACGAGGGTCGACATGCCGGCAACGTAGGATTCGGCAGGGACCACACCTGCCCTGAACCCGGCATCCAGACTGTCAGCGAGAACCAGTGCTTCAGCGGGCGCAAGGTTCAGTGCGTCTGCAATCAGATTCTCCCAACCGGTTTCGTCCAGCGAGAAGCGGTAATAGCCGCTACCGTCAGCATTGGGATGCACCTGGGTGGGACAACTGTCCGTATCGAGATTGATGAATTGTTCTCTTTCGCTCAGCAGTGTGCAGGTGCTCTTCTCTACACCGCCGGCAACGAAACTAACGCACATGGGGATCTGCCATTCGCTCGCGCCCGGATCGATGGCTGAGCCGAGCGGTGCGTACCGGGCTTGCCGGACCTTAAGTCGTGGGTTTTGCTCATCCTCACAATCGAGGGCTACCGACAGCAAAGGTACGCCGGGCTGTTCAATGAAAGACCTGAACGCCGCCTCTATCTCCACGCGTTCTGTACCCTCTGCAAGCGACGCCATAAAGTCCTCTGCCGTTGCGGTGCCGTCCGCGTGTCGATCCATATGCAGTCGAACGCCCGCCTGAAAACGATCCTCGCCAACATAACGTTCCAGCATGGCCAAAACGCCGGCGCCTTTCCGATAGGTAATGCCGTCGAATGCGCCCTCGATCTTGTCATTGTTGTCAATTGGCTCGCGAATTTCCCGCGCCGACGCCAAAGAATCATTCGCCATCGCGCCAAGTGCCCGCTTTAGTGTTACGCGGTCGAATTCTCCCTCTGGCCAGTAAGCATGCGCTACCTTGGCCTGCATCCAGGACGCGAATGATTCGTTGAGCCAGATGTCGTTCCACCAGGCGGGAGTCACCAGGTCGCCGAACCACATGTGCGCCATCTCGTGCGCATGCACTCTGGTGTAGGCGCGTCGCTGGCTCAGCGGTGATTCCTCGTCCATCAGTATGAGATACTCGTCGTAGGTAATCGCGCCGGCGTTCTCCATCGCACCGCCGAAACTTTCAGGTACGGCAATCAGATCCAGTTTCTTGTAAGGGTAGGGTGTGCCGAAATATTCTTCGAGCAGCGACAGCAATCCATCCGTATTCTTTAGTGCGTACTCCATGCGGCTGCCGAGCCCCCTTGCAGCGATACCTCGTAACGCAACTTCGCGGTGGCGTATCGAGTTTGCCGGAATCATTCCGTAATCAACCAGGTCGTAGGGACCCACTGCAAAGGCCAGGAGATAGGTCGGCAATGGTCGTGTCGTTTCAAATACGTGCCGCACGAACCCGTCAGCAAGGGTTTCCGCCGAAGCCTCCGGCGTGTTGGTCACGACGACATCATCAGCGCGCGTCACCACCGTTAAATCGAACGGGACTTTGAATCCCGGCTCATCAAATCCTGGAAATACCTGTCTTGCGGCAATCGCCTCCAATTGCGTCGCGGCATAGGAATCTTCTCCACGCACGATCTTGAACAGTGCGTTGCTGGAAGTATTGAATGCTGCGCTGTAGGTGAAATGCAGGGTTGCAGGGCCTGCATCGACCAGGCGCTCGAGCGATAACAGTGATACGCCGGATTCGAGGCGTTCCTCATAGCTCGCCTCGACGCGATTCGAGTGACTATCGGTCAAATAGACCTCGGAGATATCCAGGTTCTTGCCATGGAGCCAGATAGAGTCGCGAGGCTCGTTGAGGGATATATCTATTGTGACCGATCCGCTAAAACGCTCCTGCGAAGGATCAATTCTGAGTTCGATGCTATATCGATTCGGTACGACAGAATTGTCGAGCCGGCCCACTGGCGCTTCGGCACTGTCGACGTCAGCCGACTGTGTCGCTGACGTTTGATCGGTGGATGGGGTGCCCGATTCTGAGCAGCCAGTGAGCGTTGCAAACGAGATGGCAAAGCAGGCCGCAAGCTGCAGGAATGCGTTTCTTGACATGATCAATCCTCGATGGAGAGAGGTAATAAGAGGCCGATCGCCGGCACGAAGTCCGGCATTATGGGGCGAGCTACTAAAAATTGCATCCAAAATCAGATGCTCGGAAATCGGTAAAAGTTGCAGCGAGACCTCGGTTCGACCGCTTTATCTCAGGCGCCATTTGCCCCGGCGGACGGGTGGCCCGCCGGGGTCGATCTGATTACGTCGTTGACGGCTTGTAAATGGCGGCGAATATCGCCCCGGAAATGATGAAGCCGATGACACCCGTGAGGAACCAGTTCACGGCAAGGTCGCCGGGCAGCGGGTACACGACGTACTGGTCGACCACCGGGATGGATATGAAGAGTCCCATCAAGGCGCCGTAGCGAACGCCTTCCGCCACGCCTTTGCCTTGGTAGCCCTGCGTGAAGATGTAGCAGAACAGCAGCATGACCAGCGCGCTGCCGACCGTCATGATCCACATCATGTCCATCATTTCCGCTTCCGGCCGGAATATGGAAGCCAGGGACTGGTAAGTGTCCGATAGCATTACCCCGTGCACCACATAGCCATACGCCTGCATGACCACGAAAACCACGACGAAGCCGATCCAGAAAGTCTTGTTATTCATTGGTTTCCCCTTCTTTGTAGGACTTCCAGCCGAAGGCTAGTCCTCATTCCAGGGCAGATCAAGCGTGGAAAAAGGTGTCAGATTTATTTTTGCCATCAACGAATGACAAAAATAAATCTGACACCTTTTTCGATTACCAGATCTTCACCCGCTCCTCGGGTGGCAGGTACAGCGCATCGCTCTCGGCGATATCGAAGGCCTCATAAAACTCCGGCACGTTGCGAACAACGCCGTTCACACGATACATACGTGGCGAATGTGGATCGGTGTTGATCTGATTGCGTAAGGCCTCGTCACGGTACTTGTAGCGCCAGGCTTGTGCATAGCCAAGGAACACGCGCTGCCATCCGGTATAGCCGTCCATCACCGGTGGCTGCTCGCCATGCAGCGAGATCTTGTAAGCGAGGAGGCCGATGCTCAAGCCGCCCAGGTCACCAATGTTCTCGCCGAGGGTGAACTCGCCGTTGACGTTGAGATCATCAAACGGTTGGAATGCAGAGTACTGATCCACCAGCTTCGCAGTGCGGGCCTCGAACTCCGCCCGGTCTTGGTCCGTCCACCAGTTGCGCAGCACGCCGTCACCGTCGAAAGTGCTGCCGCGGTTATCGAAGCCGTGACCGATCTCGTGACCGATGATGGCGCCGATGCCGCCATAGTTCACTGCGTCCTCGGCGTTGAGATCGAAAAACGGCGGTTGCAGGATTGCGGCCGGGAACACAATTTCATTCATTGACGGGCTGTAATAGGCATTGACCGTCTGTGGTGTCATGTGCCACTCGGCCCTGTCGACCGGGCCGCCCTGACGGTCGATGTCTCGCTGATACACCATCAACGCCGAGCGATGCACGTTACCGACCAGATCGTCCCGCTCGATCTCGAGCCCGGAATAGTCTTTCCACTTCTCCGGATAAGCGATCTTCGGCGTGAATTTGTGCAGTTTGTCGAGTGCCTGCACCCGGGTTTCCTCGCCCATCCAGTCGAGGCCCTCGATGCTCGACTCGTAGGCCTTGATCAGATTGTCGACGAGTTCCTGCATCTTGGCCTTGGCCTCCGGCGGAAAGTGCCTGGCAACATAGACTTTGCCGACGACTTCGCCCAGGTTCGCGTTGACCGCACTCACACCCCGGCGCCACAGCGGCAACGGCTCCTCGATACCCCTCAAGGTCTTTGAATAAAACTCGAAGTTCTGTAAATCCAGAGCTTCATTCAGGAGCCCGGCGGTCGAATTTAATACCGACCACTTGAGATAAGTCTTCCAGTCGTCCATGGAGATGTCTTGAATGATGCCGTCCAGGGCTTTCATGTAATCGGTCTGCAAGACGACGACATTGTCAAGAGCGGGAATTCCGGCTTCCGTGAGAAAAGCCTTCCAGGCGAACTGCGGCATGAGCTCAGATAATTCCGCAGTCGGCACCTTGTTATAGTTCGTTGCCCAGTCGCGGACATCTTCCTTTTTCATGTGCTCGGCGGCTATGCGTGTCTCCAGCGCCATTAACATGTCCGCCGCTGCTGCACCGTCCGGGAAACCGGCCAGGTCAAACATCTTCTCGATATGCGCGACGTACTTGGTGCGGATATCGACGGATTTTTCGTCTTCGAGGAAATAGAACTCCCGGTCGGGCAGGCCGAGCCCCCCCTGAAAAGTGACCATCATGTAGTGCTTGGGATCTTTGAAATCGGCGGTCTGCGCAAACTCGAACGGCAAATTGATGCCAATCTTATTGGCCTCGGCAAAATACACGGCAAGCTGCTGGTGATCCTTTAGCGCATCGATCTTCTCGAACTCCGCATGTAGCGGCGTAACGCCCAGCCTGTTGCGCGTTTCCATGTCCATGTAGGAGGCATAAAGATCACCGACCTTCTGCTCATCGCTGCCCCTGGCGAAATCACCGGCTGCAGACTCCTCGATAATGGCCTTGACATGTTCTTGTGATTGATCGCGCAGCATGATGCCGATGCCGTATCCGGGCTTGTCCGCCGGTATCTCCGCGGAATCGATCCAACCGCCGTTTACGAATGCGTTGAAATCGTCCCCCGGCCGTACGTCGGGATTCATGTGCTCCGACAGCAGTCCGGAGTGCTTCGGCGTCGCCGCTGCCGGCATCGCCACTGTCTCGGTGGCTGTCTGGTCCTGCCCGCAGGCTGCGAGCACCAGTGTCAATGCCATACTGGCTAAGGTTTTCTTCACAATGGATTACCTTTCTTTGAATTGGGTGAGAATCAAAATCGAATCCCGCATTTTGACTCAACTGGCGGGCGATTGTTCACGAGTCCCGATGTTTTGACAAGCAAAAAGAACGAAGTGCGGTGCCGGTGTTCGGTTTCTTCGGTTATTCAGGATGTATGAATAATCGAAGAAACCGAACACCGGCACCGTATAGATCACATCGGCCACACCCACATGATCATCGGTATGGAAACCGCGACGATCAATATTTCCAGCGGCAGGCCCATGCGCCAGTAGTCGCCGAAGCGATAACCGCCCGGCCCCATGATCAGGGTATTATTTTTATGCCCAATGGGGGTGAGAAACGCACAGGATGCAGCGACCGCGACGCCCATCAGGAATGGGTCGGGGTTTACGCTCAGCCTGGCTGCGATTTCTACGGCAATCGGGGCGGCGATCACGGCGGTGGCCGTATTGTTCATCACATCTGAAAGGGTCATCGTGACGATAATCAACAGCGCAAGAACCACGACCGGAGAATAGCCGGAGGACAAACTGACGATGCCCTCGGCAATCAGCGCGGTACCACCGGTTGACTGCAATGCACTGCCGATTGGAATCATGCAACCCAGCAAGACGATCACCGGCCATTCGATCGAATCGTAGATTTCACGAAGCGGCACGATGTTGAGTAATGCCATCAGCGCTACTACGCAACCCAATGCGATCGGCAGATAAACGATGCCAA
This sequence comes from Pseudomonadota bacterium, assembly GCA_022572185.1. Classification (GTDB taxonomy): domain Bacteria; phylum Pseudomonadota; class Gammaproteobacteria; order Steroidobacterales; family Woeseiaceae; genus JACZWL01. Next base: position 9,532 of record JACZWL010000054.1, read on the forward strand.
AACTGGCCGCGAGGATGGCGGCCGAGAAAATGCCGACGGAGAGCCAGACCTTGTCGCGCTGGATGACGCGCTGACCACGGTCGGCCAAGGGCAGCAAGGCAAGGCGTCCGGTCACGTCCGTCAAAGGTTCTTCGGCACCGAGCATCAGCAAGACGTCGCCGGGTTGGATAACCAGATTTCGAACATGATCCCGAAAACGCTCGCCGCCGCGGGACACGCCAACAAGCGCGACACGATAGCGATAGAGCAAGCGAAAAGACGCCGCCGAACGGTCAACGAGCGGAGATGCCTCCGGCACAACGACCTCACTCAACTGCAGCTCTTCATCCTTGAGCACGCCCTCTCCGGTACCGATATATTCGAGTCCCATGTTGCCCAGCGCCTCGGTGATGCTGTCCGGAGGCGCCTCGACGATGAGAATATCGCCCGCCTTGATCTCTACGATCCGCGCCAGCCCAGGCATTCGCCTGCCGGTTCGTATCAGGCCGACGATCTCGACGTCACTCTTGGCCGCCATCTCGTCCAGCTCGCGTACACGTTTGCCAATCACCGGCGAACCATCGGGAACCTTCAGTTCGGCGATGTAATCGGCAAGACCGAACAGTTCCTTCTGCGGATCCGCCTTGCGCCGTTCCGCCGGTAGCAAGCGCCAACCGATCAACGCCACATAGGCCACACCGACTGCGGCACAGGCCAGACCGACGGGAGCGAAGTCGAACATGCTGAAGGACTTACCCAGTGCATCGTTGCGAAACTCGGCAATGACGATGTTTGGCGGTGTGCCAATCAGCGTAATCATGCCCCCAAGGATCGAGGCAAATGACAGCGGCATCAGTGTGACCGCCGGGGAACGTTTGGCTTTGGACGCGGCCTGCATATCTAGCGGCATCAGCAGTGCCAGTGCGGCCACGTTGTTCATAAACGCAGACAACACTGCTGCAAGTCCAGACATGATGCTGATATGCGCCGCAAGCTTCCTCGATGCGTCGACGAAGAAGCGTGCCAGCAACTCGATCACACCGGAGTTCGACAGTCCCCGGCTGATGATGAGCACCAGCGCAATGATCACCGTCGCCGGATGGCCGAAGCCTGAAAAGGCTTGCTGCGTCGGCACGACGCCCGTCAGAAGCGCCGCCAGGAGCGCGACGAACGCCACCAGGTCGTAACGCCAGCGCCCCCAGATCAGGAACACGAAAACGAACAACAGTAGCGCGAACAGAATGATTTGGTCGGGCGTCAAAACCATGCGTCTCCTTTAATAATGACAGATCGCCGGTCGGAGCCTGCCCTGACGGGCGATGCTACAGGAATATTGCAACAGTAATCAGCAGCTTGCAGGAGCCTACCCTGACGGGGGATGCTTGCAAAGACATTCACGCGAATGCCATGCACCCGTCGGACGAATGCTGCCTGAACGGCATGATAACGTTTCGATTCACGGCCTCGCAGCAATTGTTGATGAGACAGCCATGACCTGACAGCTTTTGCGAAATAAACTGGCCCGGACTCCGGTCTGTTTTCGTGCATCAATGCATCTCGATGCCAAATTGTTTCCTGGGGGAACCTTATGAAGTCTTTATTGCTGACCGTATCGTGGCTTGCCCTGTTGCCGAGTTTGGCGGCCAGCGCCGCTGACAACATCGACTGGCACCACTGGGAACTGGAGGCTTTCGCACAAGCAAAGGAGCGCAACAAGATCATTCTCGTCAGCGTCGGCATGGAGGGTTGTGCGGCCTGCGCCAGAATGGAGGCGCTCACCTACACCGACAACACCGTCATCGAACTGATCGATGAGAACTTTGTGGCGATCGAAGTCGATGCCGAGGCGCGGCCGGACATCGGCGAGCGTTACTCGGACTGGGCCTGGCCGGCCACCATTTTCATGGCGCCCGATGCAACCCAGGTGCTGGCCATTCGTGGCAACCGCATACCGAGAAACTTCATTCCGATTCTCGAGGATCTGGTCAGCAAACACGCGGCCGGTGAATTGAGGCCGGATCCCCGATCGCCGTACGCTGCGCCACCGAAACCTGCCGAGACCGAGCTGACTCGTATTCGTGATGACCTTCGGGCGCAAATCGATCGCTCGCTGAATCATAAATATGGCGGCTGGGGCAGAAGCGGCATCGGCGGTGAACAGAGCGGCTCACGTCTTCGGCATCTCTATTTGCGCGCGCACCTCTATGATGACGCCGAGCTGCACGAGCTGGCGCTGAAAAGCTCGGCAGGCTTTCTCAACTTGATCGACCCGGTGTGGGGCGGCAGCTACATTGCCTCTTTTCCCGCAGACATGGAGGTTCCGGCAAAATTTGCGGCACTAAGGGCCATCCCGGAGAAAAGAATCCTGGTGCAGTCGAATGCGATCACGGCCTTCGCTATCGGCTACCAGCATACCGGCGACAAGAAATACCTTGCCGGCCTGCATGATATCGACCGTTTTCTGCAAGCGTGGATGTTGGCGCCGGACGGCACCTTTTACACCAATCAAAAAAATCAGCCGGCCAATTTGCCGGCCAACATGTCCATCAACGACTACTGGCTTCTGACCAGCGACAGCGAACGACGCAAGTTCGGCACGCCGCCGGTGGATCACGCCGTGTACACGGACAGAAACGGCGAGGTCATTGCCGCTTACGTGCTTGCATACGAGGCTACCGGTAACGATGACTATCTCGACACCGCAAAGAAAGCTGCGTCCTTTATTCTCGACGACCGAATGCAGGACGAAGGCTGGGTTGTCCAGGCAAAGGCCAACGACAAAGTTGCAGACGATGCACGCATGCGGCCGCATGTGACCGAAGAACGACCGTTTCTGAGTGCACAGGTCTGGTTCGGCTCGGGACTGTTATCACTCTACCGTGCAACCGGAGACGAACGCTGGCTCAAAGCGGCAGATCGTATCGGCAAAGCGACATTGCGATTCCTGCAAGACGATGAATTGGGCGGTTTCTTCGCCACGATCCCCGATGCAACGGCAGCCATAATTGCGCCGCGAAAACCCCTTGAAGCGAACGGCACGGCGGCCAGTTTCTTCTACGACCTGTCGATTTACACCAAAGACGACGCTTTCGCTTCGGTAGCCGAGAACACCATACGCGCCGTGGCCGATCCATCCATCATTCGCCGCGAGGGCAGAATCACGGGCGAGTTCGCGATGGCGCTGGAAAAGGTGACCACAGCATACGTCGAGTTCTCCGTGGTCGGTGATACTACTCACCCGAATGCACAGGCGCTCTTTGACGCAGGAAGAGAAGTCTTCGAACCACGCAAACTGCTGCACTTCGAAGCACCCGGCCGTTATCCGGACCGTGGCATACCCGCGATGTACATTTGCAACCCAGACATGTGCTCAATTCCGATAGAAAATCCAGCCGACGTTAAAAAACAAGCAGCTGCGTTCCACGGACCCGCAGACAGCCTATAATCTCTCTCAGTTATTCGGGGTATGATGATTCATCCTGTTTCATGACATTTCACCGTATTTAGTCTAAAATGCTACCCATATGAGATACTGGGTAGCATGGGTAGCAGAAGAAAACGCCTGACAGATGCTCGTATTCGCTCTCTGAGGCCAGAAAAGAGCCGATATGAGGCATGGGATACAGAGCCAGGATTCGGCCTTAGGATCGCTCCTACTGGCCGGAAGTCATTTATCTATCTTTATCGCTTTGAGGGAACGCCACGAAGGATGACGTTGGGCGTCTATCCCCGGATGTCTTTGGCGGACGCCAGGGAGGCCGTAGCTAATGCGGTTAAGAGGCTTGGGAAAGGCGCGGACCCCGGCGCTGAAAAGATCGCAGCAAGAAAAGCTCTCAGGGATGCGGAGTCATTTGCAGAACTCGCCTATGAATGGGTCGAGAGATGGGCCAAGCCAAAACGAAAGACCTGGAAGGAAGCGCAGCGACAATTGGAAGTTGATGCTATTCCAGCGTGGGGCAAACGGAAGGCCAAAAGCATTACTCGCCGCGACGTAATCCAACTAGTCGAGGGCATTATGGACCGGGGATCGCCTGTAATGGCGAATAGAACACTCAGTCTAATTAAGCAAGTATTCAAGTTCGGAGTGCAGAGGGACATTATCGATGCCTCCCCTGCCGCTGTTGTGGACAAACCAGCAAAAGAGGAACGTCGAGACAGAGTGTTGTCCGAAGATGAAATACGGTCATTTTGGTTCGGGTTAGATCAAGCCGCAATGAGTGAAGACGTTCGTATTGCTCTCAAACTCTGTTTAGTGACGGCACAACGCCGCGCAGAAGTCGCGGGGTTGTCTCATAGTGAAATTGACGGCGATTGGTGGACGCTTCCAAAGGAGCGCAGCAAGAACGGCAAGCCTCACAGAACATATCTTTCACAATTGGCTAAGAGATTAACAAAGGGTGCGAGTGGTCAAGATTACGCCTTCCCATCACGAAGTAGCGATGGCCCGATACAACCTCAGACACTGATCCATGCCCTGGCCAAGAATAGAGACAAATTCGATATACCTCTCTTTACGGTACATGACCTGAGGAGAACTGCCGCCACACGCATGGCCGAGATCGGAGTACCTAGATTCGATATCGCCAAGGTGTTGAATCACACGGACCAGGAGGTTACAGCCATATACGACCACTATGCTTATGATGCTGAGAAGAAAAGGGCGTTGCTAAAGTGGGGCAGACGATTGCAGGACATTTTGGACGGTAAGAAATCCGAAAAATGTAGTAAGGATCAGTTAAGCCGAGGCTAGATTACCTGCCGGTGCTGCGGAAAAAGCCGGGGGCATTACGCAACGGCGCGCCGTTCAAGAACTGGGACCTGCCGCGATCGATTCACCGCACCTGGCAGCGGCTGAAGCATTATCCCGACTGGGATCGGCAGCTGGTCGACATCCTCGCCTGCGTACCAAGCTATGGTCTGGATGCTGTTGCCGATGCCTGCAACGAGGCACTGAGCAATGGCTCGGTGAGCCGCGATGTCATCCTCAACCTGCTGGCTCGACAACATGAGGAACCGAGTGTCGAGATCGTCACGATCCCGGCTCATCTGGAGCTCAGCGAACCACCGGTCGCAGACTGCGCCCGTTATGACCGCTTCAGGAAGGAGGTGATCCATGTTGCGTGATCATGTTATGGGGCTGATGAAGTCTCTGAAGTTCGTGGCGATCCCGAAAGCCTATGATGAAGTGCTCGCCACTGCCCGCAAGCGTAAGCAAACGACCGAGACCGTCATCGAGCAACTCTTCGAGATCGAGGTCGGTGAGCCGTCAGGCACGTTCGATCTGCTATCGTATGACGCAGGCACGATTCCCCGTATCCAAAAACCTGGACAGCTTCGAGTTCGACAAGCTCGCTGTCGAAGAGACCCAGATCAAAAACCTCTGTGCCGGTGACTTTATCGAGGAACACCGCAACATTGTCTTTGTCGGCGGCACTGGCACCGGCAAAACCCATTTGGCAACCGCCATCGCCTCGCAGGCTGTGCGCTCCGGCTATCGAGCCAAATTCTTCAACCTCGTGGATCTTGCCAACCAGCTTGAGCAGGAAAAACTGAACGGCAAAGGGGGTCGTCTTGCCGATCGTTTGGCCAAATACACGGAACTCGTGGTGCTTGATGAACTCGGCTATCTACCGTTCTCAAAGAATGGCGGGCAGCTCGTTTTTCATTTGCTGTCGCATCTGTATCAGCGCACTTCCGTCATCATCACCACCAACCTGGCGTTCGGCGAATGGCCAACCGTGTTCGGCGATAAGAAGATGACGACAGCACTTCTTGATCGTGTCACACATCACTGCGATATCATCGAAACAGGCAATGACAGTTGGAGAATCAAACACAGAAATTAATGCAATAACCCCTTTCTGGGTGGGTCAATATTCGACGCCGATAGTGGGTCAGTTTTCGATGCCTATTTACACCCAAGATCATGGAGCAACTGCAGGCGGCCTGAGAGGGCCGTTTTGTGCTGATCGCTGCATCAGCTTACACCTAAGCCGCGAAATATTTCATCGGCAATAGCGCCGAGAATTTCAGCGCCGCTACGACGATCTCACTCAGTGACATAAAAAACTGAAGTGAATTTTCGAGTAGACGCCAATTTGCGAAGAAATACTGCTCTTTTCACACAGCCTCGGCCAAAAGCGGACGTCGTAAACTCAGTCTAAAACTGCGATGGCGTGCTCGACATTATTCAGACCTATCTCTAACTACCGGTCGTTCCAGCCCGCGGTAAGCAGATAGTCTTGGACAGTCATCAGGCCCGGGTAGCGGGAGCGCAGACCCTCGACATCTACCGAGTATCCTTCGTTGTCGAACCAGCGCACCATGTCCGACATTTCGGCGCCAAGCGCAATTTCGTAGTCATCCCAGTCGATCTGGATGTATTGCACATTGACTCCCGTGACCTCAGACAATGCCGCGACAAATTCTGCGAGCGTCATCTCGACGCCGGCAATTTCTTCAGTTACCCCGACCCAGATGTCCGGATAATCGAATGCTTCGCCGACAAAAAAACCTATGTCTCTGGCTGCTATCCATTGGTGGCCTTTGCCGGCGTCGCGCGGGTCGACGAAGCGGCCAGACATAATTTCGTCGCGCAAGTAGCGCAGGTTGTCGAGAAACTCCACTGGCCGCAAGATCGTGTAGTCGAGTCCCGAGTCCACCAAATAAACCTCGATCTCGGCCTTACTTTCAAAATGCGGCAGACCGGTGCCCGCATCCGCGCCAGCAACAGAGGTGAAAACGAAGTGTTTGATGCCGGCTTTTTCCGCGGCATCGACAAGCTGTTTGCCGTGTGCTACCTCGCGGTCGAAGCCATGTTCCCAGTAATTCGTGACTGCGAAAACGCCATACACGCCTTCCATTGCAGCATTGAGTGACGTGGCGTCGTCAAAGTCGCCTTTGACGACTTCGATTCCAAGTTCGGTAAGCGCCGTAGCGCGTTCGCTGTCCGGATTGCGGGTCAGTCCGCGTACTGCATAGCCACGATCAACAAGTTCTCGGGCGACTGCACCGCCCTGGGTGCCTGTCGCCCCGGTCACCAGCACGATTTTCGCGGCGTCAGGAGTCGGTGTTTCGGACCTGCTGCAGGCCACCGCCAGCAGTGACGCTAAGGTCAATAACAGGATGTACGTCAGCCTGCGCATGGGAGACTCCTCCGATATGTGGTCTGATTGTGCAGAAATCGTAACAGATCGAAAAATGCTCGAAATGTCTGCTTTAGAAAAACCAGCAAAAAATATGATGATAGCTCAGCGTGTATCGGTGTCGTCAGTATGACTATTCGGCGGATTCGGCCACCGCCTTTTTTTCATAGCGGTAGACGGCTCGAACATTCATCGGAAACCACTCCTCGTAGGAGCGCCAATCTTTATATTCCGGCATCTGAATGTTTTCGACGGCCTCGTCCTCTTTGACGCCATTTGCAATAGCATCGCGAATTGTCGCACGTAATTTGCGCCAATATTCCGCATGGTCTTCAATGCTTTTTTTATTTCCGGGCATGCCATGTCCGAAAGTTGCCAATTCGATCGGCCATTCTAAAACTTTGTCGATTGACTCCCAGTACTGTGGCAACCAAACGCCCGGAAGATCGCGATAGCCGACGCTCTCGTTGCTGACAAAATCAACGATGTACGCGAGATTCGCCTCGGGGACCCAGGCTACCAGCATATCGGAGCTGTGATTGGGCCCAACATGACGCATTTCGAGCGTCAGGTTACCTGCCTTCATGCTCCAGGGAGGATCGATCAGCTTTGTGGGGGGTACAACACTTTTCCAGTTTTTATCTGCCAATAGTTCCCCGGTCCTCTTGTTGGCGACAATGGGTACGTCGTCACCATAAACATCCAGCAACGGCCGGGCGCCGCCGGCATGATCAGCATGGTAATGTGAATACACAATTGCGAGCAGCTTCTTGTCAGGCGCCATGCGTTGCAATACCTGTGCAAGATTACTGCCAGCGCCAGGGTTCATTGGATCCACTACGACGATTCCCTCATCGGTGATCAAAAAAAGATTCATGTGTCCGTTGTCGCGATGAACGTAGATCTCATCGGTTACTTTAATCACTTCAAAACGGGCTGGCTTTTCCTGCGCGGTGGCGACCCCTGTCAATAGCAGTAAGACAAGTGCCGCAAGGACGCTATGGGACTGGGACTTGCAAGATAATAAACGCTGATGATGTGACATGGTTTGTGCCCTCTCGTTTTTGTTTCGCGCTGTCCGGCCCGGTATATGCGGTGAATGTCCGCTCTCGGTCGGTAGCTGCCCCTCAAGACTCTATCATTCCAACGACCGCTATCGGGGGTAAAACGGACGCTCAGCAAGCATTTTTCAGCAGCCAAAATCTGGACGTCTGCTTTTCCCGTAAGCGGTCGTTCAAAACACTGGAAAAGGTTGATTCTGACCGGCAGCCTTCGGCCGAGGCTGTGTGAA
>JACZWL010000093.1 GCA_022572185.1 Pseudomonadota bacterium
CACGTTCAGCTGTTCCACTTCATTGGCCTTGGCAAAGTTGTAGCCTGCCGTAATGTCGCCGTCGAGCCGGTTGACGCCCTTTTCCTCGATGGGCGTCATGAGGACTACCTGAATATTGTTGAGTTCGATCGGTCCCGATCGTGTCTCAACGATGAGGATGAATTCATCCTCGGAACGACCCAGATGCCCGAGGTATCGCGTTCCCAAAATCGTTTCGACCTGAATATTCTGATCGCTGCTGAGGTAAGCGACCTCATCCCACTCGATGGCTATTGTGTCGGTCGCCTCCGTCTTGAACCGCAAGCGACCACGCTCGAGAGACTTCACTTCGCCCGTTAGACGATCACCATTTTTGAAGATAACAACATCGGTGTTGGCATAGGCCACGCCTGCGAACAGGAGCAATACCAAAGTCAGATAACGGGCCCCATTGCGCGGAATAACGTAACCCGGGATATATTTTTTTAAATCAAGCATGCTGTGCTCTCTGCCGTTTAGTCTTAAATCCGATCCTGTATTAGGATATCGTATTGTATTGAATGACATTTATGATCGGAGGCCACAAGCTAACTCATGCGCAAGCACCAATCAATCCTCCTGATATTTGCTGTCACCGTTGTACTCGGCTGCGAGCGAGCACCCACTGAACTCCGCCTGATCACGCCGAAGTCCCCTGTCGATCAGGAGATTGCGAAAGACTTCGCTGACCTCCTCGGCCGCGAATCCGCAGTAAGAATCACTCTCGTGCCTGCGCCTGAAGGCGAGGAGACGGTGCTACAAGCGCTCGCCTCAGGCGATGGCGATATCGCAATTATCACGAACAACATGCCATTCAGGTCGGATATCGCCACGGTGATGCCTTTGTATCCTACCGTCCTCCATGTTGCATATCGTAAAGGGCGCCCCGCCGATAACCCCCGGGACCTGATTGCCGGTGCCAAAGTGTTCGCTGGCCCTCCCGGCACGCCATCACGATTATTATTCAAAAAAACGACTGATCGATACGGCCTGTCCGAGGAAGATTTTACCTTTGTCGAGACATTCGAGGAATCGCCGGATGTCGTCGTGGTGTTTGCGCCGATATCTCCGGAGCGCATGCGCGACCTGCCTGACTACGAGCTTCGTAGCATGGGCGATCCGGCAGACATTGGAACCGGATCGGTCATCGATGCCGCCACCCTCCTCAATCCGCAATTCAGGCCGTTTGTGATTCCCGTTGGCACCTACGGCACCCTGACACCCGCGCCAATATTGACCCTTGCAGTAGACCGCCTGCTCGTCGCCCGCCGCGATCTGGAGAGCACCGTTGTTTATGATCTCGTTACCGACCTTGTAAGCTTGCGGCCTGCCCTGGCCGCACTTCGGCCAGGTCTGTTTGAGGACATATCCGGAGAATTCGATCCGTCATCGTCCACGTTCATCATTCATCCTGGGGCACAGGCCTATGCGCAGCGAAACGCTCCCACGATTTACGAACGGTACTCGGGAATTGCGGAGGTTGCGGTCACGATTTTGATCGCGGCGTTTAGCGCCTTCCTGGCAGGTGTCCGCATCTATCGCATGCGGCGGAAGAACCGCATCGACACATTTTATGCTGCCGCAATCACAATCAGAAACTCGATAGAGAAGACATCAACGGCAGCTGAGCGACAGGAGAAAGAGGCTGAAATACGCTCACTTCAGACGAGGGCATTCGACCTGCTGGTTGATGAAAAACTCGCCGCCGATGAAAGTTTTCGGATATTCATTACGCTGTCGAACGATGTGCTGCGGCAACTCGGAGTGAGCTCCGATCACGACGTCATGTCAGACAGTTAGTGGTCCAGCAAGGTCGCATTGATGGATCACTGGTTCTGCTCGCTGGCTTCCTCTTTTGCCAGGGCTTTGCAGATATCGCCTTGCGCCTTGACCCTGTCCCACAGGCCCTTTGCCAATAATGACAGGCCGCCTGTCGCAACGGCTGCACCGGTCGTTGTCATGGAGCCAGTCGGGTCTAACTGGAGTTTCGGGTTTCGCAGGGTCCCTCCAAGCTTGAGGAATGAATTGGTAACAGTGCCAATGCTTATGCCTAGCCCTTCGCGCGGCGTTGCCTGGATCGACAGGTTCAAGCGTTCGCTTCCCAGGTTCACGTTTCCCCGAACAATAACTGCCATCTTGCCTGTCTGTAACGCAATATTTTCTATGGTCGCTATACCGTCTTTGATCCCGATATCATAAATCGCGCAGTCGAGCGTCGAGTATTCCTGCGTAGTTGCCAATGGGTTAAGGGTTCGAATAATCTCCAGCCCCAAGTCACCGAAAAGTTTTGAGCCCCCCAAATTCCGAACGCGGCCTGCATCCTGTCTGAGCGCTACCTTGCCATTCAATGATGCCATCAGTTCATGCTGTGAGTTTCCCGTACCTTTGAATTCGATTTGTCCGCGGACAGGAGGCACTGACCCCCGATCCTGATCCTCAGTCGCCAGCAAACCAAGATGCATGTTTTCTACATTCAACATCACGGCAAGATCATAGCCTTCGCCGGACGGCCCCAGGTAGATGCTCGCGGACACGCTGCCTTCCAATTCTCGGAACGAGATCGGCTCTATGTTCAAGGCGCCGTCCCAGAGCTTCAGGACAATCTGAAAGTCCTGCAAATCACCATGTGGAAGCATCAGGCGATCCGTCTTAATTGTTACGTCGACATTGGCAGCTTGCATCCACTCCGTAGCCAGCGGTTCCTTGGAAAAAAGAAATTCAGGGCCTTCTTCAACGGCTGCTTCTTCCTCAGCATCGGCAGCATGACCCTGTTGCCTGAGATCGACATACGACGATGATAGATACCCGGTCACCTCCGGCTTGTCACGAAAGTCAGCCGTGAAACGGCCATCGATATTGTTCTCGCCAACCTTTGCAATGAGCTTTTCGATCGCAAATCCCGTCGGATTTCCGTTGACCTCACCAGAGACACTGAATGGTTTGGCGGGAAGATCGTCGAAATCGAATAGCAGGCCGATCTCCCGAAGTTCCGGGCCGGAGCCCGAGAACCGCAGGTCGCTCCTGTTTGACAGCGGGGCATTGCTCAACGTGCCGTCTGCAGCAATCGAGTACTCGCCAATACTCGCCATCACATCGGTGAACTCCAGTTCGGACTCCAGTTTCTCGATTCTGCCGCTGACCGATACCGCTCCGTCCGGCAGGTGTCCGATACCGATCAACTTTCTGAGCTCTTCGGCGTCCGGTGCGGACGCACGCAGTACGATGTAACCCGTCGCTTCGGCGATCACAAAATCGCCATCCACGTTTATCTCGAAATCGCTGATACTCGCGTTGATAGAATTCAGTTCGTACTCGCCTGCCTTATGGTTAAGGCGTCCTTGCAATAAGAATGGTTCGCCGGACAGGCGGTCGAGCCATTCGAATTGCAAAGCGTTCGCCAGGTCCGGTCCGCTTACGGACAGATCAAGACCGAATGCTCCCGCATCAGCACCTAAGGAGACCGTTCCGTTAACAGTGCCATGCATACCGCCTACGGCGGCTGTTCCGTCGCTCAAACGCAACTCGTTTCTGTTGATTCGGGCACGCACGCTCACTTCGAAGGGCCCATCGGGTAAGTAAGGCACGCCGGCGAGCAGCGCCACATGCCGAAGATCCGAACCTATGGCACGCAGGCTCAGGTCGGTACCTTGCATTCCCTTGGCAGTACCAACGACACCGTCAACCTCCAGCTGAATCTCACCGAAATCGCCCTTTGCGTTTTCAATCTCGATGCCAGCTTTATGCGGCTTAATGACCGCGGAGACATCGAATGGCCTGGCTTGTATTCCTTCAAGGCCTGTCATCGGCCCGAGTATGGAAATGTCGGGACCTGACACACTGAAACTTATCTGCGTGTCCGGGCTGCCTCGTTCTCCTATTGCGCCATTTGCCGAAATTCGATTTGCGCCAATAATCGCTCTCACTTCGTCGAAACGCAGGCTTGCTCCGGTTTTCCGAATCCGCCCGCCGATTTCGAAAACTTCGGCCGGTATTCCCTTAACTCCGGCAAACGGGCCGATGACAGAGAAGTCGGGCCCGGATCCGTGAACCCTCAGGTCACCGTCCGGTACTTCATCTTTGAAATCCAGCCAGCCATCAAATCCCAGCGTGTTTTCTCCCAGTTGCACGCGAGTGCCTGTAAACGTGAACCGGCTGCCCTCTTTGCTTACATCGCCCGATATCAAGAACGGCACGGCCGGTGCGCCGTCAATACCGAAAACCTCAGCAACGTATCGCGTGTCGGGACCTGAAAGATTGAAGTCAAGCTGCGCCTTGCCAAATTCGATCAAACTGTCCGTGCGGCCACTTGCGAAAATTTCAATAGCGCCAAGATTTCCCTCGATCCTGAGCTGACTGCCGGCGTCGAGCTTCAGAATCCTTGCATCGACATTAAATGCGCCTTCCGCGAAAGGCGGCAGCCCCAGCTTGTCCGTAACACGGTCAATGGCCGGGCCACTTATGTTCACGGACAGTTCAGTGCCAATAAGTTTCGGTAGATTGTCAACAGAGCCCTCGACCGTAATCCGATCCTGACCGAGCGTCATGGCCAGATCGGCAATGATATTGTGGCCATCCAGCAGATTTTCCCAGGGCCCGAGCTTGCCGTCGGCCCATACGGGGATTTCGTTGATAGACCCGTTTAGATCCAGGTCAAGAACATGGCTTTCATCGGGGCTGACGGTAAGTTGCTCCACTTCGACGTTGAGTGGTCGGCGGCGGGCCGG
>JACZWL010000094.1 GCA_022572185.1 Pseudomonadota bacterium
CCCCAGTGCACCAAGAATATGGCACCGAGCAGGACGGGCACGACAGCAAGCCCTGCCAAACGCGTGATCAAATCGTTGGTGAAGGCCCCTATGATAATCCCAACGCCTGCCGCTACCTCTGCGAGAGTCACGAGTGCAGCGACTGGGGTGGGAAGACCCATCATCTGGGAGAAACCCCCGAAGGCCATGATCTTGCCTATGCCGTGGAAAAGAAACACGCCGGCGAAACCAATACGCAATAACCAGTGAGCATGTGGTTTTAGGGAATCTAATACGTTAAACATCTTCTGCACTCCTTTATTATCGATTTTACGGGCAGACCTGTTAGGGAACCGCCGATCGCACCAGGACTGGAAATTATTTGCATTGTCTGGCTGGGGTTGTCGTTCTTTTTTTTCCCCCCACGGACAGCTCCCAATCTAGCCTCCGCCGCTCGGGCCCGATCAGTTGAACGTCTGCTGCCGGCCTGCCCGGTAAACCTCTGCCGATCTCGCATTCCTATGAATTCGAGCGGCTGGAAGCGATGGCCTTGGGGGCGACAAACCCCCAAGGCCGGATATTATAAAAATCAGGGCGCAGCGGAGATACGTGCCACCGCCTCGTCAGTCGTCCAGACCGCATTGGCGATAAAGCGGAAATTAATCAAGGCGGCCAAGTAGCCGTCGCCTTCCGGTATTTGCGCTGCCGCGGTTGCATCCTTCACTACCGCAACCTCAAACCCCATTTCCAGCAACTCGCGCAAGTGCGACTCCACGCAGAGGTTTGCGGACATCCCGGCAAGGATCACCTGGTCAATTTTCTGCTTGCGCAGCTGCAGCACCACGTCATTCTGCTCCGGACCGTATACCTTGTGTGGTGACGTGATAATCGTTTTCCCATCAAACAGGTATTTCTTGTACTGAGGCATGAAATCGGCGCCCGAATTCTCGAATCCCTCCATCGAGTAAGCTGAGGGTCGGTCAAACATACCGATATTGTGCATGACCTTTTCCAGAGCACCCTCGAATTTCCATCCATGATCCGTCGGATAGTAGTAGTGCGGAGAGATCACGACTGGAATACCAGCTTTCTTGGCCGCTTTGAACAGCCGCTCTATGTTCTCAACGGTATTGAGTTCCGTGACGTTGTTACCGACGAGCCCCCAGTTACCCCGTCCTCGCTGAGAAAATCGATCTGCGGATCGGTGACGAGCAGCGCCACGCGGGGAAAATCCAGTTCCATATTACTTGCCGGCAGCCCTGGTTCGGCCGGTTCCGCATACGGGTTTTCCTGCGCGATGCCCCCGCAACCGATGCCCAACGCGACGATTGTGAACAACACTAAATGGATCGGCTTCGGAGAACGTACCGGTTGAATGTACAGCATTTTCTTATCTCCCCTTAAATGTGAGACGTGTCGGCAGCCCGGCGATCTTGGGTCCTTCGTAGCACCGTTGGCAGGGCGTCGCGGAGAACGCGAGGACGCTCGGCTGTTTCCGCCCCCGTCTTTAGGCGGGTTTGGCTTTATCGTTGTTATCAGTGAAGCATAGTTGAAAATTGCTTAGATTGCTTGCAAAAAGGACAAGTCCATATACCGATATTCAGGGTCAGGGCCGGGCCGAGTAGTACCTCCCCCGCACCGGGTTAGGGGGTTGGGCTGTTGCTCGGCGTGAGATCGTGGCTCTGGTGGCTTCTCGGTGAGCCGATTCCGGGTGATCAAGGCGAAGATTAACCAACGGCGTTACACTTGCCAGACTGCGTCACACCGGAATCGAGGGCCGGTGCTGCAGATCGTAGGATAGTCAGCTTCAGTAAGTACCGATGGCAGTCCCACCGCCGAGGCCTGTACCACGTGATTCGCAAGGAGTGATTTGGTGGATTTCTCCGACAATAAGCACAACCTGGCTGAACTCGCTTTCCATGGCGTAACAGAAGTAGCTCCCGAACAGACTTGCACGAAGGACGTGATCCGGGCCTTGGCGACTTGGAGCCACAGACGAAACCACCATTTGCCAGGATCAGATCTACTTCGACTAGACGACTGTGCGCTCTTCTCCATCGACTACAAAGGCAAGTGCAGAGACTATTGGCCGAACGAGACGGAGAACGACATCAGTGAGACCCTCATAAGAGAATTCCTGTATCACGAAGGTATCGGTACGCTATCTGACGAACGGGCACGACTTTTTCATGTGCGCTACACAATAATGGCCCTTCAGGGGGACGAATATTTGTTGGTTTGCCCGTACCTGACGGCTACAGGAAACATTTCCGGAATAGTTGTGGTTACGGTTACAAAGATGATTCGAGGGCGCTAATTGTCATTCTCATCTTCGACCTTAGCACAAAAGGAATGACGCAGATCCAAGCCCAAGTCCGCTATGGTGATCGCGATATGACGGCGGTACGGCAAATCGCGAGGGAATCGATGTTCATTATCGCCGTGCCAGTGAGTGAGCTGTATGAGCAGTGATGTAAGAGTGGCAGTGGTTGGCGGCGCACGTACGCCGTTCGCCAAGGCAGGAACCGTCTTCCGAAAATTCTCTGCGCTCGATCTCAGCGTCCATTCAGTTAATGGACTGCTCGAGAAGCACGAGCTCGACCCCAACTCTGTCGACGAGCTTGTCTTTGGGATCACCGTGCTGGACGCAAGAACCCCGCAATTCGCGAGAGAAATCGTGTTCGCCAGCCGCCTTCCTTCTTCGGTTCGAGCGCTCACCGTTGTAAACAACTGCATCACAGGTACGTCTGCCATAACCTCTATCTACGACTCGATCGTCGCAGGACGAGCTGAAATCGGCCTTGCGGGCGGTGTTGAATCGATGTCCAACCCGGCGGTGCTCTTTAGCAGGCGGGCCAGTCGTGTTTTCCTCGATGCCGGATTCGCCCGGACGCTTGGCCAAAGGCTGCGTATATTTGCTCGGCTTCGCCCGGCGGACTTCAAGCCTAGTGTCCCTGGTGTTCAGGAGCCGTCGACGGGCCTCTCGATGGGCGAGCATACGGAACTTACGGTCAAGGAATGGAAGATCTCCCGCGAGGACCAGGATGAGATCGCATACCGAAGTCACATGAATGCACACCAGGCGACACAGGACGGTCGTTTGAAAGCCGAAATCCATCCGCTCGACGGCTACGAGCACGATCTGCTCATCAGGCCCGACACGTCGATGGAGAAGCTGGCAAAGCTTCCGCCTGTGTTCGATCGCAGCCCCGCGGGAACCCTTACCGCGGGCAACTCGAGCCCACTCACCGACGGAGCGGCCGTGGTTCTGCTCATGTCTGAATATCGGGCCAAAAAAGAGAACCGTGAGCCCCTTGCCTTCATCAAAGCCTTCGAGTACGGGGCCATTGACCCAAAAGACGGGCTCCTGATGGCTCCCGGAATCGCCGTGCCACGGCTGTTGCGCAAGACGGGGCTTGCGCTGTCAGATATGGACCTGGTTGAGATGCACGAAGCATTCGGCGGTCAGGTCGCATCCAACCTTCGGGCATGGGAGCAAGGTTGGAAAGAGCCAGCTATTGGTCGCGTTGATCGGGAAAAGCTGAACCAGCTGGGGAGTTCAATTGCTGTAGGTCACCCATTCGCGGCCACGGGTGCGCGGATCGTCACGACACTGGCAAACGAGATGAAGCGCCGTAACGCCAGATACGGGCTCGTTAGTATCTGCGCTGCGGGGGCCCAGGCCTCGGCGATGATTCTCGAGAGGCCCTGAGAATCTTCCGCAGCCAACAAACCGTTTTGGGACTCACTTTGGTCGGCAAAGGTAAACGGCACATCCATTGAAAGGAGCTACTCATGGGCGCTGCAAACATTCGCCAGCAGCAATCAGACGCCGTCACTGATTATCGCTACAAGCGGTTTACTACCAGTCTTCTTCTCCGGGACCTGCGATTCAGCAAAGAGGCGGCCGGGCCGGGTAACTCTTTCCCCTCATTCGAACTGCTCACCACAAACGGTGATCGCCTGGTCAACGATGACGTGTTCGGCCACAAGCCCGTCCTCCTGATCTTCGGATCAATGACATGCCCGATGACGGCCAGTGCTGCGCCGTCTGTGCAGGAACTCCATGACGAGTTCGGCGATCGCGTCGATTTCATCATGCTATACGTCCGCGAAGCACATCCAGGAGAACACTTCACGCAGTCTGAAACCATGGAAGAAAAACTGGAGCATGCGCGGGCATTACAGGAGTTCTATGACATTCAGTGGACAGTGGCGGCCGACAACATCGATGGCGACCTACACCGGGCGTTGGATCCGAAACCGAACGCCGCGTTCCTGATGAACAGTGAAGGAATAATCCTCTTCCGCTCGCTGTGGGCCGCAGATCGGGACGCAATGCGTCAGGCTCTGGCTGCCGCAGCAGCCGGGCGAGCACCGGAAAGAAAACAAAGCGAGACCTTGCTTGGCCCGGTAATCCGCGCTATGGGGCAAGTGCAAGAGGTCATGCAACGGGGTGGCCCGCAGGCGGTTAGCGATCTATGGCGAGCGGGTTTTCCCATGGCTCTGGCCGGGCGCGTCGCGACATTTTTCACGCCGCTTGCGCCGGATCAACGGGGTATCGCCGCAGTGCTTACGCTGGCGCTCGGCATGTTAGCTGCGTTAGGTATGTTGGGCGCCTGGTTCTTCGCCTGAAGAGCCTGTACAACTGAGTGACGTC
>JACZWL010000095.1 GCA_022572185.1 Pseudomonadota bacterium
GAATTAAGTACATCCATGTACAAAATCTCGCGCGCATCCTGCGGTTGATTCGGGCATCCTGCCCTCAGCCCTTCGGGCCAACGCCTATGGCGTTATCCAAAATCGCTCCCGGCGATTTTGTCGCGATATAAGTACATCCATGCACAAGAAGCCACTGCGCTCCCATAAATCAGGTACCACGATCAGGGACATGGGTTGCCAGCCTTCAGTCTGAGACCGTGGCCCGCAGGGATGCGGGCCCCGAGCCTACATGGACGTACTTGCGGCGTGTCTCAGAGTGAAGGCTGACAATTCATGTCCGTAGTGATTCACACCAACGGAACCCCTCGCTACCACTGCGATCCAGTCAACCATGCAAGCTCTTATGGGACAGCAGTGGGCTAAAGCCGCTCCTGCAGCCGCACGCACCGCTCAATTTTTCCTTTCCTGGCCACATCGCCTGAATTTGCAGGCAGTTTTTCAGGCCCGCAGAACCTAAGCTGGGCAAGTCAAACAGGGAGGTTTGTCATGCAATATCGAGTTAGGGCTCGGGGCTTTAGCCTGTATGAGCTGTTGATGACAGTGACGCTTGTCGCGCTGGTGCTAACCCTGGGTATACCCGCATTCGGCAGTATTGTGGCTGATCATCGCCTCAGGGTAGAAGTCGATGCCTTGTTTCATGCTGTCCATCTCGCACGCAAGGCGTCAGTGGTGCGACGGCGGGTTATTACGATCTGCCCGAGCTATGACGGTATCAATTGTGAGCCTGGCTTCGACTGGTCCATGGGCTGGATGATGTTCGTCAATACCGACCGTGATCAGCCGCCAACCAGAGACGATGACGAGCCCGTGTTGCGCCACCATCCGGTCGATCAAAACACCCGCATCACGGCCAATCGACGGTCATTTACGCTTCGTTCAACCGAATTACGGGCCACCAACGGCACACTGGTCATCTGCGATCGGGTCGGCCGGGCAGAGCCAAGGGCACTTGTCATAAGCTATACGGGCCGGCCCCGCGTGGCACGGAAAGACAGCCGCGGCAAGCCCTACCGATGCCCGGATTAAGTTGAATTGACAGGCCCAGGTTCGACCGCTTATCGGCCCGATCTTGCCGTTGATCGGATACTTATAAAGCGTGCCAGGATCATGCGTATATTGCCCGTATGACCAATAGAAACCAAAGCGGCTTCACGCTGTATGAGTTGCTCATCACGATGGTTGTAATCGGCATCGTCCTGAGTGTTGGCATCCCGAATTTCGGCGTGTTTACGCAGAACAGCCGCATCACCAGTACCGCCAATGATCTGCACTCGAGCTTTTATCTCGGGCGCTCCGAGGCGGCCCGTTCCAAGGAGAACATAACGATTTGCGCGAGCGCCAACTCGATGGATGCAGCAACTTGCACCGGTGGCACGTTCGATGACGGCTGGATAATCTTCATCGATCTGGATGGCAATATTCAAAGGCCCGCTGGGCCAAACGTCCCCGGTGGGGAAAACGTCCTCCGCCGACATCCTGCCGTTGACGATGCCATCGATATCGTGGCGAAGGGAACTGGCGGCGTCGACGCGACTTATTTCAGCTTCGCGCCGACCGGTCTTGGCCGTGGTGACGTTGCCGGTGCCGGCCCGTCACTTCAGACCGCGGTGATCTGCGATGGACGAGGCAATGTCGTGGCCGCCGGCGGTAATTCTGCTGCCAGATATCTTGTGGTTACGCCGCTTGGGCGTGCCACAGTCCTACGCGACGTTGACCTAATCACCGCGGCTGGAGGATGTCCGTAAGTTCGGGCGTCAGTTTTTCAGGCTATTTCAAATCTCGGATTCAGGCTTATGCGAACAAAAAGACACACATTAAAGGGACCTGGTTCTAAACGCATGCAGGGGTTTAACCTGGTCGAGGTGCTGATCGCACTCATTATTATGTCGGTGGGCATGCTGGGAATCGCCGGCCTGTATGTACACAGTATGCAGGCGGGCCGTACATCGCTGTTCCGCCATCATGCAGTCACCCTTGCCGGCGACGTAGCCGACCGCATCAGGGCAAACCCGAGAGCATTGGCGGCCTATGCTGCGGGCGGCGCGGACAATAACTGCGTCGATGGCGGTATTAATTGCACGCCTGCCCAAATGGCTGAGAACGACATTTTTCTCTGGCAACAACAGGCGGTTGACACACTGCCTTCTGGTCAGGTCGCCGTCATCTTCACTGATAACACTCCGGCACCGCATACCTATGCAATTACCGTGAGATGGAGTGAGCCTGGACAGGTTTTGGGTATGAGCTACTCCATCACGATCCCCGTATTCCCCATCTGATCTCATGATGAATAGAACTTCGAAAATGAATCATTTCAAGCAACAAGCCGGTGTAACGCTCGTCGAGCTCATGGTCGCCCTTTCAATCGGATCGTTCCTGATGGTCGGCGCGGTGCAGGTTTACAACCAGAGCCGTCATGCCTTTGTGATCAACGAGTCGATCGCTCGAGTTCAGGAAACGGCGCAATTCGCAATGGACACGATCGAAGCCGACATTCGCATGGCCAGCAACTGGGGCAGGCATAGTCGCGGCAGTGCCGTGGTAGGGCGTTCGGTCACCGGCGATGCCAATCCGTTGACGCTGGCGACGCCGGCTGCATGTGGTGCCGCCTGGGCGCTGGATCTTGCCCGCCCGATCGAAGGCAACAATAACAACTATGGTTTGGCCTGCGGCGCGGTCGGCGGTGCTCAGATCAACTCCGACACTGTAACGACGCGCCGCGCGACTGTCGCAGCATCACCGTTGCAGCCAGGACGCCTGCAGATTCAGACCACCCGAATTCAGGGAGAGCTTTTTGCTGACGGAAATGTGCCATCGGCGTTCGATCCGGTGGCGTCGGAAACGCACAACTTGCTTGTCAACACCTACTACGTTGCGGCCAACTCCACGCTGATACCCGGCGTACCCACCTTGCGTCGCAAGATGCTGACCTCCGTCGGCGGGGTACCCACTGTTGTCGATCAGGAAGTTGCGCCGGGCGTCCAGAACCTGCAGTTGCAGTTCGGCGTCGATGTCGATCAGGACAACACCGTTGACCGCTACGTCAACCCTGGTGATGCCATTCTCGATCCCTTGGCCGTCGGCTTTATCCCGGGGGCGCGAGTATTGACAGCGAGAATCTGGCTGGTTGTGCGGGGTATATCGCTGGAGCTTGGAATTCAGGACCTGCGTAATTACCAGCCGGGCGATATTAACCTTGGCGTCTACACCGATGCATTTCGCCGTATGCAGGTGTCAAAGACCATTCTGCTGCGGAACGCAAGAACGTAAATAAAACGATATTGACGAGACGAATGATGAAAACGTTAAAGAATTCGAAGAGACAAAACGGCGCCGCGCTCGTTGTCGGGCTGGTCTTACTGGTTGTGATAACCGTACTGGCCATTTCGGGCATGAACACGGCGACCACTGAACTGGCCATGGCGAGAAATGACCAGAACTATGAAAACGCTTTTCAGGCCGCCGAGACCGGCCTTGAAACTGCCCTTTCGCAAGGGCGTTTCAATACATTCGCCCCTACGACTCTCGTACAGAACATAAACGTACATGACGACGTTAGTTCGGTCATCGTGTTTGAAGACTCGACGATGGTGCCCGATCGCGCATTCAGCCTGGGCGCGGGCAGCGGCATCGCAGCCTATCACTTTAATGCGACCGCCACGGCGCGCTCCATGCGCGTTACAGGCGGATTGACAACCACAGACAGGGACGCGTCTGCAGTTCACTCACAGGCGTTTTACGTGGTCGGGCCTGAGGCGTCGACACTTTGATCATTCGCTGAGCGCAGCAAGCAGAGATACGGAGCAATTAAAGATGCATATTCGAAAATTACTGGTTCTGGTTTTGTTAGGACTGAGCCTTGCAGCCGCGGCTGACTTCAGGACGATCACGGAAGTGTATGAGATCGATCTCCCCAATCTGAGGCTGCCGGGCAGCGAAGGCGGGACCCTGGCTCTCAAGGAATGCGATGACTGTGAAGTGCAGACCTTGCGCGTAAGCGCCGCAACCCGGTACGTACTGAATCATCGCGACGTCACGCTGGTGGAGTTCAAAAAGGCCATCAGCCGCGTCACGAATCGCGAGGACGTGATTGTCGACGTGGCGCATCATCTCGAGTCAGACAGCGTCACCGCAGTGATGGTGAAACTTTGACCGGCATACGGAAGCAGACACTTTAAGGGACTGAACATGAACGTGAACAAGCGAAATATCATAGGGACATGTGCCGGATTCTTGCTGGCGTTGACGGCGGGCGCACCCATTATCGCGGATGACACCGAACTCCTGCTGGTGGCGCCGAATGCCACCGACGCAACCAAGCCGAGAATCATGTTCATCATCGATACCTCGTCCAGCATGAAGTCCGCGGAAGACACGGCGGAACCGTACGTCGACACGGCTACCTACACCGGCGATTGCGAGTCGGACCGGCTCTACTGGATGACTGTCAGCGGAGTCGTGCCGGTCTGCGACGGCAGCAACGAACAATACATCGACAAGGACAATTTCTTCTGCGACGCCGCCGATCGTCAGCTGTCCGGTCTCGGCAACTACGCCGGCACGATGGCGC
>JACZWL010000096.1 GCA_022572185.1 Pseudomonadota bacterium
CGACGCTCTCACGCCGCGCCACGCATGCGAAGGCCCAGCACGGCAAAGGCGTCCACGACCCCGCCCGCGAGAAGAGTCTGCTAGAGGATCGCCAGCAGTGGGGGCGCGAACGGAATCTGAGCGAAGCGAGTATTGCGGATGTGTTCGAGGCGATCTTGCGGTTTAGTCGAGCGGAGCAGCGGCGGCCGATGGAGTAAGTCCGCTTATTGCTCGATGTTCGGTCCATTGTCCTGCCGGACATCTTCACATTAGCATCGAAGCCCTCACGGGCTCACCTACTCGGTCTATGTTAGGAGGCCTTATGGCCCTTAGAACACACACTGCACTCGTCGAAGAATACCCAAGAAACCAGCATGCCCTATAATTGTGAATCCAAATGTCGGACTCACCTACTCCAGTCAATCCGAACGAAACTCATCCATTAGTAGAAGCAGTTTTTGTTACGGCGATGGCTCTGTGGGCGCTGGCCGTTGTCGGAGCAACGGTGCTTGGCATATTGAGCGGCGTTGTGGCAGTGGTGATGGATTTTTTCGATGCTCGAGGAACTGACGGCGTAATTGCATTCGGCATCAACTGCTTTAGGGTGCCATTGTACGCCTTCGTATGGCCCTTGAGAGTGTTGTTCTACATTGTCGCGCCGATAGTAGTTCTGGTGATTTTGGTGATGGTAATAGCTTGGTGTGTGGAATACGCGTCGGGTATCCTGTCTGACCTTGTCGCGGGTGGTGTCAAAGGACTGCCAAAGAACTTAGCTCAAGCCGCGCTCACGTTGGTCTGCGTTATGCTTGCAGTTGTGTTGTTCGTTGGCTCGGCCGCATTGGTTGGTTTTCTGTTCTTTGGTGTGTTCGTGGGTGTGCAGACATTGCTGGAGTGGATGTTTCCTGGCTTGTATGGGTTAATCAAGGGATTCGTCAACACGGGACTCGCACTTGCGGTAACTGGTTGTTTTGCTTGGGCGATCAGTCACGCATCTGACACATCCAATGATTCGGGATTTGCTGCGTGACGCCGGTATTGAGCTTGGAGACCTGGATGCCGTCGTGCTCGGCAATGGGCCTGGCTCTTTCATCGGTATGCGTATCGCAGCTTCGGTCGCACAGGGACTGGCATTCGGATCAGGACTCAAAATCGTGCCGGTATCTTCGATGGCTGCCATCGCCGCGGAAGTTATGGAGATATATTCGGCTGCAGAGGTAATCGTTGCGCAGGACGCTCGCATGAACGAGGCCTATCTCGGCATTTATCGCAATGACGGTGAGGGGATCCCGACGGCCGTTACGGACGAGGTGCTGCAACCAATCGAAAAGATCGACGGCCTGGCTGCAGCGAACGCAGCTGAACTGTTCGCGGCCGGCCAGGCCTGGAAAAAATATCCGGCGCTCCTGGAACTGAACCGGGCCGCAATATCCGAAATCGTCGATGTGCGGTACCCGAAGGCAAGGTATCTGCTCGGGCTGGGTACGCGGGCATGGCAGGCAGGCGAGGCGATCGAACCCGAAAATCTCGCACCGGCATACATCAGAACCAAGGTCGCCGAAAAGCCGCGCACATCAGACAGCTAAGCAACGCCAAAAAACGTGCTTGTTCTCGCCTGACAAAAACGTAATATGCCGAAAATTCTCTTGTAAGACCGGAAACGCTCGTTTCAATTGTCGCTTGAAGCACAAACCATCGTAAGGGAAACTTCAATGAAGTCAATGACTTGGTCTATGCCTGTGCTGGTAGCGGCAATGCCTGTATTGAGCTTGTGGGCCACCGAGACCTGCGCACAGGAAAAAACCCATTGGACGGATGCCATAACTCCGATCGGAGACGTCAGACTGCAATATGATGCGATCAACGAGGATGGTAAGGAGGATCTTGAGCGCGCCAGATACCGGATCCACTTTGGTGCTTCCTTACAATTCAGTGACAGCGTTCAGGCCTATTTCGTACTGGGTACGAACGGAGACAACCCGGTATCGGACAATAAAGTGTTCGATGGTCACTATCGATTCGATGACTTCGGTTTCGCTCGTGTCTACGTCGATTGGTCCGTAAACGACAGAATGCAACTCTACGCCGGCAAGATGAAGAACCCGTTATATCGCCCGGGCGGTGCTCCACTGTTTTGGGACAGTGACTTCAATCCCGAAGGGGTCGCACTGAGCTATCGGTCCGGCATGTTATTCGCTACGGCTGCTGTCTTTGTTGTTGAAAAGCGTTCATCAGCCGATGACTCTCTTATGTATGCTGCCCAGGGTGGATTCAGTCGGACTCTTTCGACTGAGGATAAACTGACCGCCGGCCTGGGATACTACGATTACACCAACACTATCGGAAACCAGCCCTTCAAAAACCGCGGGGCCAGAGGCAACAGCGTCGATGCGGAAGGCAATTTGGTATTCGACTACGACGTGCTCCAGTTGTTTGTCCAATACGATACCATGCTGGGTGAAATGCCTTTCGCCGTGTTTGCAGACTATGCGCAGAACACAGAGGTAAACATTCACGATGCAGGTTTTTCGTTTGGCCTCAAAGCGGGGAAGGCCAAAGCTCCCGGGACCTGGCAGGTTTCCTGGGCCTATCAGGATATCGAGGCCGATGTCCTCATTGGTGCATTTAATGATTCCGACTTTGGCGGCGGAGGAACGGATGCGATGGGCCATTTAGTAAAGGGCAAGTACGTTTTGGGGGAAAGGTGGATTCTCGGTGGAACTCTGATTATCACCGAGGTTGAAAAAAACGCAGGCAGCGAGCACGATTATTCACGATTGCAATTCGACATCGAATTCAAGTTCTGAACTCAAGGTGCGACCAAAGAGAAATTCAACATGAAGCTACCCGGGAAGCGCCAATTGAATCTGCTCGGATTCGCCGCTTGCGCAGGGCTCATGTCCTTTGCTCTGTACGCACAATACCAACTCTATCTGGATCCCTGTCCACTCTGTGTTTTCCAGCGTATGGCAGTGATCGCCGTCGGCATCGTTTTTCTAATTGGCGCAATACACAATCCCACCGGCTGGGCCGGCCGCGTTTATGCGTTGCTGATTGGATTCGTTGCGGCGGACGGCGCTGCGGTCGCAGGCAGGCACGTCTGGTTACAGAATCTACCGCCTGGCGAAGTGCCGTCTTGTGGTCCCGGATTTGACTACATCATGGAGAGTTTTCCGCTGAGCGAAGCCCTCAGCATGATTTTCCAGGGCTCGGGCGAATGCGCGGAAGTTCATTGGCAATTCCTGGGTCTGAGCATGCCGGGCTGGACATTGATCTGCTTCGTCGGCCTCGGTGTATTCGGCGTCTGGAACAATCTACGCCGAATTTGATCTGAATCGCCCGTCGGGCAGGTGAATGCTCCTGCAACACCTGCACATCCCGCCATCCATGGCGGTCGGACAGCTCCTGCAGGTGCCAAGCGTCAGGTCAGCAGCAACTCCATGATGCGCTGATACATTGTCGTCAGCCGCGGCAGGTCTGCAAGCTTCACGCGTTCATTGACCTTGTGAATCGATGCGTTTACCGGCCCGAGTTCGACGACGTCAGTGCCGGCAGGCGAGATGAAACGGCCGTCGGAGGTGCCGCCGCCGGTCGACAGCTCAGGGCTCGATCCGGTTTGCTCGGCCACTGCCTGGCTGACCACATCGGTAAGCTTCCCGGGGAGGGTCAGGAACGGCTTGCCGGACAAGTGCCAATCGAGTTCATAGTCGATCTCATGGGCGTCGAAAATTCCCGTTACTTTTTCTTGCAGGTTTTCGTGATTCCACTCCGTCGAATAGCGAAAGTTAAAACGGGCATTCAACTCGGCCGGAGTAACGTTCGGTGCACCGATGCCACTCTTGATTTCGATCACCTGAAAACTGGTCGGCGGAAAATGCTCATTGCCGTTGTCCCATACAATGTTGTGAAGTTCCGCGAGAACCGGCGCAAAGCGTCGAATCGGATTGTCGGCCAGCTGCGGGTATGCGACATGTCCCTGTATGCCTTTGACGCTCAGCATGCCGCTCAGCGAACCTCGCCGGCCGATTCTTACGGTATCGCCAAGTTCGTTTTGACTGGACGGTTCACCCAAAACACACCAGTCGATCCGTTCATTTCGATCCTGCAGCGTCTCAATGACTTTCAGGATTCCATCGCGGGCCGGTCCTTCTTCATCACTGGTAACCAGAAATGCAAGACTGCCGTTGTGATCAGGGTGTTCGCCAATGAATCTCTCGAACGCCACAATCATGGCGGCGAGCCCGCTTTTCATATCTGCAGAGCCACGGCCGTATAGAAAACCATCACGCACGGTGGGTTCGAACGGGTCGGACTGCCATTCATTTTCGGACCCTGCCGGTACGACATCGGTGTGGCCGGCAAAACAGAGCACGGGCCCGCTATCGCCCCGTCTTGCCCAGAGATTGTCGACGTCTCCGAAGGGCAGCGATTCACAATTGAAGCCGAGTTCTTCAAGCCGCCTCGCGAGGATGGACTGACAACCTGCATCGTCCGGCGTAAGCGACCGGCAGCGGATCAAATCGCAGAGGAGGGCGACTGCCGGGTCGCCATCGATATGTGCCTGCAGGTCGTCAGTCAGAGTTTTCACAAAGTTCGGGTGTATTT
>JACZWL010000015.1 GCA_022572185.1 Pseudomonadota bacterium
CAGACGCTATTGATTAGCTTACGAGCCGATAACGTCCTGTTAGTAAGCAACTGACCTCAACTGATAATTCGCCTAGCCTGGAAACGATCTCAAGCGGTCGATTTTGAGTTTTCACACAGCCTCGGCCGAAAGCGGTAGTTCGAATCGCTGGAGATTTAGTGGAACGAAGGACCACTATACCTCAGAAGCGGCCATACACATTTTGGTTGCGGAAAATTCAGTTCGAACTTCCGCTTCACACCCGATAGCGGCCCTTGAGCTGCTAGTATCCTGAAGGGCCGCTGCCGACCCAAAGCGGACGTCGTCGTGCCCGTCTCCTACACTTCGAGAGATCACTATCGGAGGACATGTGATGAACGCTGACCGAGTTAACTGCTGGCTGACGCAGTGGCCAATCGTCTTGCTAGGGCGCTCGCAGACCTGCGGCATCATAAAGCGGATGAGACCACCGGTCATTGCTTTGGCTGCAAGTATGGTGTTGTCGACAGCTAGTTTCGGCAACCTTGCCTCACCGGAAGTCGAGGCATTTTGGTTATCGTGTCAGAGTAAACTTGAAACGTTGCCGGAGGATGGTTTTTACCGGATTCGGTATTTCGGCACCGACGCGGCAGTGGCCAAACTCTTGGCGGACTTGATCCGCAGAGGCGAGAAAACGGTTACCTTCACAACTCCGTGGATTTATGCGCACAATCGAAATGCTACGCCCGTGGCTGGCGGCTATACGATTGTTACCGATTTTGCCGGTACGCCCGAGTTGATTTTGCGCACTACCGGAGTGAAGACGATGCGCTTCGACGAGATTTCCGAGCGGGAAAGCCAGTTCGAGGGTCCCGGTGCCCGCCCGCTCGACGCCTGGCAGCGGATTCACTGGGACTATTTCAGTCAGGTTTTAGCGCCTATCGGTAAAGCGCCAGCGGATGAAATGCCTGTAACGGTAGAGTACTTTGAAGTGGTCTGTGCGGCATAAACGACACGAATGGGCCTCCAGAGTCTGACAACGCGAACATTGAGTAAAACTGCCAAAAGCGTCTGCTAATGGCCGAGGCTGTGTGAAAACGCAAAATAAAAAGAATCGGTGGTAAATTGCACCGGCTCTCACAGTTATTCGATACCGATATGGGAAATCAGAATCTCGTTTGAGACGCCTTTGCAATCAAAGTGGAGTGCTGTCCCATCGGCTACGAAATTCGCCGAGTTTTCACACAGCCTCGGCCGTTTGCGGCCCTTCGTTTCAACGGATTTGGAGCGTTTTGAACGACCGCTTTCGGGAAAAGCAGACATTCCCCTTTTTATTTTGTAGCAGCGTTACAAGCACCCTCATGACGTTATTCACGGGAACAATCTTTGCCCCCCGGCACCCCTCTGGATGGGACCCATTTCAGCAAGAACAGGCCAGTTTCTGACAATGCATGCAATCCACAATCTGGTCATGCTCACAGGATGTCATGCCTTCAATGTGATCTATCCGAAATCCTTCAGTAGACCAGGCCACCCGATCCTGAATTGGTCGATCTGATCGAACAGGCGTTTCTTGAGGGGCAGATTGATAGCGAACGGGCTGACCTCGCCTATTTGTGGCTACAAGAAAGCAACGAAGACCATATAGATATAGAGTGCTTTTCAAGCCCTAAACACTAGGTGACCGGGAAAATATGTGGGTTCTTTTGTGGGCTTTATTCAGATGACAAAAATAAGCCCCTGTAGAAACAGAGGCTTATCTCTATACTTGGCGGAGAGAGAGGGATTCGAACCCTCGAAGGGCTTCAAACCCTTACTCCCTTAGCAGGGGAGCGCTTTCAACCGCTCAGCCATCTCTCCTATTGACCGCCGGAAGCAACTTCGTACCGGCTTTCCGCGGACCACTTAGACGCAATCCGCCCCTGGCGCATGCTTTCATTCAATGGCCGCGGTCGGACAGGGGGGCCGAATTATTACTTAGCGGGTGGTGCGAGGTAAAGGTCAGTGCCAGGCTCATTGTTCCTGGTCTGCCGGCTTTTCGGCTTCTTTGGCGTGCTTTTCGTTCTGGATTCGTTCGTATATCTCTTCCCGATGGACGGGCACGTCCTTGGGGGCATTGATGCCGATGCGAACCTGGTTTCCCTTGACGCCTAATACGGTAATGGTGATATCGCTACCGATCATTACTGTCTCACCGGCGCGTCGCGTAAGGATCAGCATGACTTCCCACTCCTGCTTCGCGAGAGCTGGTCCCGCTTATTATTACGCCCGTTCTATCCCTTAGACGATCATGATTCTAGTCGATTTTACGGTCCTGTGCCCGTCTGGACGGGCATATGGTGCCTCCGGACCTTATTCATCATCGGCCTGGCTGTCAGGCCAATTGTTCTGCTACCCAGCCCGGGACAGAACCGAGCGCGGCATCAAGGGCCTCCGGTTTGCTGCCGCCCGCCTGCGCGAAATCAGGCCTGCCGCCGCCTTTGCCACCAACCTGCTCTGCGACCGGACGGATGACATCGCCGGCACGAATCCTGTCGACTGCGTCTTTGGTAACACCAGCGGCCAGACGGACCTTGCCGTTGTCTACAGAGCCCAGTACGACCACCGCACTTTCCAATTTGTCCTTGAATCGATCGACTGCATCGCGGAGCGTCTTGGCGTCGGCGCCGTCCATACGCGTCGCGAGAACGTTCAGGCCGCTGACGACGACGATATCTTCCTTGAAATCACTTGTTTTGCCACTAAAGAGCTTTTGCTTGGTGGCATCGAGCTCTTTTTCAAGCCCTTTCAGCCGGCGGAGAAGCTGTTCCACTCTTGCGGGCACCTGATCCCGTGGACTGCGCAACAACAATGCAACGTTGTCCAGCGCAAGCTGATTCTCATTTATCCACGCCAATGCCTGCTTGCCGCCGACGGCCTCTATGCGACGAATGCCTGAAGCCACGCCACCTTCCGACGTAATTTTGAAAACGCCGATGTCGCCCGTGCTGTTGACATGGGTGCCGCCGCACAGCTCAACCGAGAAATCTCCAAGACGCAACACACGAACCTCTTCATCGTATTTTTCGCCGAATAATGCGATTGCACCCGACGCAACCGCATCATCGTATTTCATCAGTTTCGTGTCGGCTGCGATGTTCTTTCGGATTTCATCGTTGACGAGTTTTTCGATTTCATGGAGCTGTTCATGGGTAACCGGTTCATCATGCGAGAAGTCGAAGCGCAGGCGATCCGGCGCCACAAGCGAACCTTTCTGCTGAACATGCTCGCCCAAGACCTGTCGGAGGGCAGCATGCAGCAGATGCGTTGCCGAGTGGTGAAGTACTGTGGCCTGCCGGCGCGCACTGTCGACTCTGGCCGAAACCATGTCGCCAATACTGATTATGCCGTGCTGCACCGATCCCCAATGCGCGATTGCCTGATTAATTTTCTGAGGAGTGTCGCCAACAAAAAATGTTCCATTTGAGGCGTCGAGCACGCCGGCGTCGCCGATCTGGCCGCCACTTTCCGCATAGAAGGGTGTCGATTTCAGAATTACGACACCGATTTCGTCTTTTTCGAGCGACTTGACGGGCTTGCCACTCTTGTACAGCTCGACAATTTCCGATTGTCCCTCAGTTTGCAGGTAACCAGTAAAGTCGGTCTTAACGTTCGACTTCTCCGGGAGAATCATCGTTACAGCAGTACCCGGATGTCCTTTCAGCGTCGCCGATCCGGCACTTGAACTGACTTTAAAACTGCTGGCGGCTCTTGCACGATCACGCTGAGCTTCCATATTCTCCTCATAGCCCTGTTGATCAATCGTCAGCCCGCGTTCACGGGCGATGTCGGCGGTAAGGTCGACAGGAAAACCGTAGGTATCAAAGAGCTTAAACACGACATCCCCCGGTATTTCCTTACCATCCAAACTGGAAATTGCGGTCTCGAGGATCTCCATGCCCTGGTCCAGCGTTTTTGCAAAACGCTGCTCTTCCTTCTTGAGGGTTTTCTCGACGTGCGTTTTCGCTTTTACAAGCTCGGGAAAGTCTTCGCCCATTTCCTTGCACAGGGGTTCTGCCAATTTATGGAAGAAAGTGTCATCGACGCCAAGTTTCTTACCGTGGCGAATGGCGCGCCTGATAATTCTGCGTAATACGTATCCCCTGCCTTCGTTGCCCGGCAACACACCGTCGACGATCAGGAATGCGCAAGCGCGAATGTGATCGGCGATGACGTTCAATGAACTCGAGCCGTCATTTTTTACGCCGAGAATTTTCGCCGTCGCGGCAATCAGGTTTGCGAACATGTCGATGTCGTAGTTGCTGTGTACACCCTGCAATACGGCCGCTGTTCGTTCGAGGCCCATGCCCGTATCGACCGACGGCTTTGGCAGCGGCGTCATCTCTCCACTCGCAGCGCGATCGAACTCCATGAAAACGAGGTTCCAGATTTCGACAAAGCGGTCACCATGTTCATCCGGTGACCCGGGTGGGCCGCCGGCAACTTCCGGGCCGTGATCGTAGAAGATTTCGCTGCATGGACCGCAGGGCCCAGTGTCGCCCATCGCCCAGAAATTGTCTTCAGCGCCCATTCGTGAAAAGTGATCGGGATCGATCTTGATGTCATGGAGCCAAATGTCTGCGGCTTCGTCGTCTTGGTCGAAGACGGTGATCCACAGGCGCTCGGGAGGCAGGCCGAGATCCTCTGTCAGGAACTCCCACGCAAGTTTTATTGCCTCTTTTTTGAAATAGTCGCCGAAACTGAAGTTGCCGAGCATCTCGAAAAACGTGTGGTGCCTGCCCGTATAGCCAACGTTTTCGAGATCGTTGTGTTTGCCGCCGGCGCGGACGCAACGTTGCGACGTCGCCGCTCTCTTGTATTTTCGCTCGTCCAGACCGAGGAAAACATCCTTGAATTGAACCATGCCGGCATTGGTAAAGAGCAAAGTGGGATCATTGCCCGGTACCAGCGGCGAACTCGGGACCAGCTCGTGACCTCGCTCTCCGAAGAATTCCAGGAAGGCCTGACGCAACTCGTTGGTTGTCATGAATTTCATTGAAAAGTCTTAGGCCGGAGGCGGCAAATCAACAGCCAGTAGTGTAGCGGGATCAACTAGTCATCACCATGCGGCGCAGTCGCCGCCTGGATCTGGCCTGACTCAAAACCACGGTATTGCAGGAAGCGCATCTGTCGCGCCTTTGCTTTGAATTCGACCGGCAACTCGGCACCGAATTTTTTCTCCCGAGTTTGCCTGGCCAGGACCCTCCAGTCTTCGCCGCACTCCGACAGGAGCTCATCGACAAGGCCGGCTTCGAGATTTCTCTCACCAAGATCAAGCCGGATTCGAACTGGCCCCTTACCCTGATTGATGCGGGACTGAATAAAGCACTCGACAAATCGACGATCGCACTGCAGGCCCTCGCAAGTCAGGCGATCAACGGCGACTCTCGCCGTCTCAGTAGTAAATCCTGCGGCCTCGAGTTTGGCCTGGAGTTCGAGTCGGCCGTACTCGCGACGGGCAAGATAATCCATCGCCTTTTTGCGTGCCTTGACCGGATCGTTAAAGGGATCGTCCTCTCCGGGTGTGAAAAGGTCCTTGTTCAGCTCGTTGACGGAGTGAACTGTTTCAGACATCCGGGAACCCTCTACTTGCCTGTTTCGCAGTTGCGTTGCTGCCCCAGCCGCTCAAATAGCAGAGAGTTCTGCCACTCAGGCTTCTTTGGCAACTGCCTCCGCTGCTTCCGTATCGGCCGATTGGCTTTGTTTCACTTTATCCGGAAGAAGCCTGGCACGAATTTGTTGCTCGATCTCGGCGGCCATCTCCGGATGCGTTTTCAGGAACTCGCGGACATTTTCCTTGCCCTGACCAATGCGGTCATTCTTGTAGCTGTACCAGGAACCGGCTTTGTCGATGATTCCCTGCTCTACACCGTGATCGATGATCTCGCCTTCGCGGGAGATGCCCTCACCGTAGAGGATCTCGAACTCGGCGTTCTTGAACGGCGGCGCTACTTTGTTTTTGACCACTTTGACCCGGGTCAGGTTACCGATAATCTCGTCGCCTTTCTTGATCGCGCCGATGCGGCGAATGTCGAGTCGAACCGACGCGTAGAACTTGAGCGCGTTGCCCCCGGTCGTTGTCTCCGGGCTGCCGAATATGACGCCGATCTTCATGCGAATCTGGTTAATGAAAACCACCATCGTGTTCGAACGGCTAATATTGGCGGCCAGCTTGCGAAGCGCTTGCGACATCAGCCTGGCCTGTAATCCCATATGTGAGTCGCCCATCTCGCCTTCGATCTCGGCTTTGGGCGTAAGCGCTGCCACCGAATCGATGACGATGATGTCGATGGCACCGGATCGAACCAGCATGTCGGTGATCTCAAGCGCCTGCTCGCCGGTATCGGGCTGGGATACGAGTAATTCATCGACATTGACGCCCAGTTTTTCAGCATAAGAAGGATCGAGCGCGTGCTCGGCGTCCACGAAAGCTGCTGTACCGCCCAGTTTCTGAGCCTCGGCGATGACTTGCAGCGTCATGGTCGTCTTGCCCGATGCTTCTGGTCCGTAGATCTCGACGACGCGGCCCCGGGGCAGGCCACCGATACCCAGCGCAACATCGAGGCCGATCGAGCCGCTCGATACCACATCAATACCCCTTGCGCTGATGGCGTCGCCCAGACGCATGACAGAGCCTTTTCCGAATTGTTTCTCAATCTGGCCTAGGGCTGCAGCCAGCGCTTTCTTGCGATTTTCATCCATTTTTTTGTCGCCATAGAGGTGCCGAAAGAAGCCGCCATTATTCCATAAAAACCCGGCCGCAGGCAGCCACCGTGGCACGGACAATCGGAACTGAATATTAAGAAACGTGCCGAACTTATTGTTTCAACGGCTTGTACTGCACGCCGGCCGGCGTCGAGACAGACTCGATCAGGTGGAAGTCGGACCATTGAAGTTCAACAGGCTGCGCCAGGCGGATTGACTCGAAGAATCTGGCCCGACGGGCAATCGTCATGTGCGGTTGGTAGCTGCGCTTTTCGGGCTGAAAGCCGAATCTCGTGGCTGCCTTTTCCAGCGATCTGACCAGCTCGATTAGCTGACTAGGGACGAAATCGGCCTGCAGGCACATGATCTTCGGCCTTGCCCAGAAATCGATCCGCTCGAATCTCAGTCTGATGGCCGGACTCCGTATGTTGGCCGCTGCCGCCTGCAATGCCGGTATGTCTTTTTCGGGAAAACCGCCGATGAATACGAGCGTCACATGCAAGTTGTCACGCGAGATCCACTTGCCGGCGAGACTGGCCTTGCAGGGCTCTATTGCCGAGTCAATGATCTGCCGTTGCTTCTCCGACGGCCACAGGGCGAAGAACAGGCGACACTTTTTCATTCCGTCAGTTTGAGAATCGTCCGTGAGAACAGGCTCCAGCAGAAACTCAGTCACAATTCCCGCAATCGTTCGCGAATGCCCTGCAAGGCGATAACGACTGTCTGCGCGCGTATGCTTTCGCGCTCTCCCTTCAGGAGCCGTTTCTCAGCGTCGATCTCCGGTTTGCCCTTATTCCGTGTTGCCCATGCGAACCAGACAGCGCCTACGGGCTTCTCCTCGGAACCGCCGTCCGGCCCGGCGATCCCGCTGACCGCAGCCGCGATATCGGCGCCGCTCAGATTCAATGCGCCCGCCGCCATTTCCTTGACGACCGCCTCACTGACCGCTCCATGCTCCGTCAGCGTTGCCGGGTTGACGCCGAGCAAGGACGCTTTGGCGCCGTCGCTGTAACTGACGATGCCGTAGGCAAAACAGCCGGAGCTGCCGGAATTGTCGGTGAGCGACTTGGCAATCCACCCGCCGGTGCAGGACTCGGCGGTCGAGACGGTTTTACCGGCGGCAAGCAGCTCGCCGACCAGTGCTTCGGAGAGCGTAGCTATGGATTCAAGGTCCGCCACTCAGAATCGACTCGTAAAGTTGTACATGATCATCAACCATCGCTTCGATCGAAAAGTCGTTTTGCATGCGGATACGGCCAGCTTCACCGAGTTCGCGTCGTAAAGCAGGACTCTCGATAAGTCTCGCAATAGCCCCCCGCAATGCCTCGACATCTTTCGGTGGCACCAGCAGGCCGGTCTCACCGTCCGCTACCGCTTCGGGTAAGCCCCCAGCCGCGAATCCTACCACCGGAACACCGGCCGCCGCCGCTTTCAGGACCGCAACGCCCAGCCCTTCGGCGAGGGCCGGATGCACGAGCAGATCCAGACAAGCCAGGTAATCGTCGAGATCCCGCCTGAAACCTGCAAATTGCACCAGGCCGCTCAAGCCCAGCTTTGCGATCTGCGCCCGCAGTTCTGTCTCGAGCGGGCCCTGGCCGAAAATGATGACCTTGAGCTGCGGGTAGTTGGCCTTGAGTTGCGCCACGGCTTCAAGCAGATACCGGTGACCCTTGCGCGGAATCAGTTGGGCGATTACGGCCACCGCAAAATCGCCATCGGACAAGCCGAACTCGACCCGAAACGCCTCCTGATCGGCTGGCGCCATGAATCCCTCGGTATCGACGGCATCCCGAATGACCGTCAAGCGAGCCTCATCAAGCCCTGCCTTGCGCAATACGCAAGCGATCGCTGCCGAGATCGCAATGACTTTGCAAAAAGGCCGGTAACGCAATCCGGCGATCAGCGGCGACTCCGTGTTATCGACCCGCCTGGAGATGACTGCCGGAATCGAGGTGCCGGTCACTGCCAGGCCGCCGAGAAAATCGCCGCCACGACGGCTGTGACAATGGATGATGTCCGGTTTTTGGTCCAGTACGCATTGGCGCAGGCGAAAGGCGAAGGCCAGGTCGTGATCACCGGCGCATTTGAGGTTGGCAACGCTAACCCCCGCTTTGCGGGCAGCGAGGTCGATATCTGAGTCAGGCAGACAGACCAGAATATTGCCGATTCCCCTCTCCGTAAGCGCCCTGGTCAGGTAAAACACCTGCTGTGCGCCGCCATAAAGATGGCGTCCCGTTTCGACATGCAGTATTTTCATTGGGCACAGAATAGTTCATTTAAAACAATGAGTGCCACAGTCACATCCGTCCATACGCCAATGATGCGTCAATACATGAGCATCAAGGCTGAGTATCCCGACATGCTCCTGTTTTATCGCATGGGCGATTTCTATGAGCTTTTTTATGACGATGCGAAACGCGCAGCAATGCTGCTGGACATCACCCTGACATCGCGCGGCAAGTCGGCCGGCGATCCCATCCCGATGGCGGGCGTGCCTTACCATGCGGTGGAAGCCTACCTCGCCAAACTCGTTCGCAAGGGCGAATCGGTCGCAATCTGTGAGCAGATCGGTGATCCGGCAACAAGCAAAGGACCGGTCGAGCGCAAAGTCATGCGGGTCGTCACACCGGGCACTCTGACTGACGAAGCTCTGCTCGCCGAGAGCCGCGACAATCTCGTCGCCGCAATTCATAGGGATCGAGTGGCGATCGGTCTCGCCTGGCTGGATCTTGCGGGCGGCCGGTTCCGCCTTACTGAAGTCGTTGACACCGAGGCGCTTGCGGGCGAACTCGAGCGTCTGCGTCCCGCCGAGCTCATCATCGACGAGGAACAACCACTGTCTGAGTCGCTTCGGGACGAAGTCCGGGTAACAGGCCGGCCACCCTGGCATTTCGACCTCGATAGCGCGACGCGCCTGCTTTGCTCCCAGTTCAAAACAAAGGATCTCGCCGGATTCGGTTGTGATGAATTCCCGCGTGGCGTTGCTGCCGCAGGTGCACTGCTTCAATACGTCAGCGATACACAGAAAATGGCCTTGCCGCATTTGCAGTCGATCAGCGTGCAGCGGAATGACGATGCCGTCGTGATGGACGGGCCGACCCGCCGCAACCTCGAACTGGAAGACAGTCTGAGCGGTCACCACGAGCACACGCTCGCAGGCGTGATGGACAGATGCAGGAGCCCGATGGGCAGCCGACTGCTGAAACGCTGGATACAGCGGCCGCTCCGCGACAGGAGCGTACTCCGGGCACGTTATCAGGCAATAGAAACCGTGATCCTCGGACGCCTCACGGGTTCATTGCAGGACCAGCTCGCTGGCATCGGCGATATCGAGAGAATTCTGTCGCGGGTCGCACTACGATCCGCACGACCACGGGACCTGCGGCAGCTTTCGGCTGCCCTCGAGCGCATTCCTGCCTTAAGGGAATCGATCGAGGAAGCGGACTCGCCCCTACTCGAATCTTTACGCGAGCAAATCAGCAATCATGCGCGACAGCGAGAACTGCTGCAGAAAGCGCTCGTCGACAGTCCGCCGATGCTGATCAGGGACGGTGGCGTTATCGCTACGGGTTACGACGAGGAGCTCGATGAGCTTCGGGCAGTCGCCGAAAACGCCGATCAGTATCTGCTTGATCTCGAATCACGCGAGAGATCTCGCACCGGTATTTCGACCTTGAGACTCGGCTACAACCGGGTGCACGGTTATTACATTGAGATCAGCAAAAGACAGGCCGACAAAGCGCCGGCCGACTATGTACGCCGGCAAACGCTGAAAAACGCCGAACGGTATATCACGCCCGAACTCAAGGAGTTCGAAGATAAAGTATTGAGCGCGCGGGAACGTGCCCTCAATCGTGAGAAGCATCTATACGAGGGCCTGCTCGACAAACTGATGGACGTACTGGCGGACCTGCAATTAACGGCCGGCGGCCTCGCCGAACTCGATGTTCTCGTTTGCTTTGCCGAGCGCGCCGAAAGCCTGAACCTCTGCCAACCCGAAATCCTCAATGAACCCTGCATTGAAATTCGGGGCGGGCGGCACCTCGTCGTCGAGCAGGTTATTGATGTGCCATTTGTATCCAACGATCTCTCGCTGAACGAACATCAAAGGCTCACGGTTATCACCGGGCCAAATATGGGCGGCAAGTCGACCTATATGCGGCAAGCCGCGTTGATAGTCATCCTCGCACACATCGGCAGTTTTGTGCCTGCTGACAGTCTAAGAATAGGACCGATCGACCGGATCTTTACCCGCATCGGTGCATCCGACGATCTCGCCGGCGGCCGTTCAACATTCATGGTCGAAATGACTGAAGCAGCAACGATTCTGCATAACGCGACCGACTCGAGTCTGGTACTGATGGACGAAATCGGTCGCGGCACCAGTACCTTCGATGGCTTGTCGCTGGCCTGGGCTGCTGCACACTACATTGGCGAGCATGTGCGGGCGTTTACGCTGTTTGCGACTCACTATTTTGAACTTACCGCACTCGCTGACGAGTTGCCGAATTGCGTGAATGTGCATCTGGACGCGACTGAACATGATGGCCAGCTGGTTTTTCTCCACGCCGTGAAGCCCGGACCCGCCAATCAGAGCTACGGATTGCAGGTGGCAGCGTTAGCTGGAGTGCCACCACAAGTCATCAAACGCGCCAGGGAATACATGGACGCGCTGGAATCCCAACAGCTTCTTCACAATGAGAGCCCACAGGCACAACTCCCGCTCACCGCAGCCAGGGAAGACGACGCGTTG
Organism: Pseudomonadota bacterium; assembly: GCA_022572185.1. Taxonomy (GTDB): domain Bacteria; phylum Pseudomonadota; class Gammaproteobacteria; order Steroidobacterales; family Woeseiaceae; genus JACZWL01. The sequence continues at coordinate 11,456 of JACZWL010000015.1, forward strand.
CGTGACGAGTTGGCGGATATTGATCCGGATTCGCTGACGCCCAGGGATGCGCTGGAGGCGATTTACAAACTCAAGAATTTGTCGTAGGAGCGGCTCGTAGCGGCTTTAGCCGCGAATTTCGAATCCGATAAATCGTGCATCGCGGCTAAAGCCGCTCCTACGAACCATTCCTACGTGTCGCGCAGGAACTCACCGCGCTGCAGGAATGCCGCAGTCTGATCGGTGACGTATTTGGACAGAAGCAGGCCTGTGTGACTGACGGGCAGGCAAAGGTGATCTGTCAGCCCGGGCAGACGTGTCTCGGAAACGGCAATGGTTCCATCATTGTCTTCACCGAATGAGGTCACAAGCCGCCCCATGCCTATCGGTACCGTTCCGGCGATGACGCCTATGTCACGAGATGCGCAGACCTCCCTGGCCCATTCACTGGCCGCGTCGTCGACCACGCCAGCCGTGACAGACTTGCCGAGGATCGTGTTGCCCCAGTGCGTCCGGGTCAGCTGCGATGCGGCACGCGAACCGCAGAGCGGCGATCCCAGGCAAACCACTCGGTGCACCGGCGCTTCCGGCTTCAGCACAAGCATTCGAAGTGCAACAACGCCTCCGAGGCTGTGTGCTACCAGATGCACCTTGTCGAACTCCTCCGCCACAATGAATGCGGCGAGTGACCGGGCATTGTCGTCGAGCGTACCGTGATGAGAAGGATAATCGAACAAGTGAGCGCGATACTGATTCTCGTTCTGCAAGCGGCGCTTCACTAACATCATCACACCGCCCGGCATCCAGACGCCGTGAATACACACTACTGTCTTTACCGGGCTCAACTGAGTTCGGCCTTAAGCTGCTTTATTGCATCCCGATTGGTCCAGGACCAGACAGTTTCGATCGCCTCATCAATCGGCAGCCATTGATATTCGGAATGCTCTTCTTTGTCGAGTTTGATACCGCTGACTGCCGGCAGCCTGTAGCGCCACTCGAATTCGACATTTTCAACGACACCGGGCGCAAAGCGGTCGCGCCAGCGAGGATCGATCACGAACTGCCGGCTTACGCCACTGTAATTCAGCTCGCCCTCCTCGGTGAACCCGGTCTCCTCCAGCAACTCCCGGGCTGCCGCGTCCGCATGAGATTCATCATTCTTGAGGCTGCCTGTTACAGATTGCCAGAAATCGAATGGCTGGCATCTTCTGAGCAAGAGAATCTGTGCATCGTCTGTAAAAACAACGACCAGCACGGAAATCGGTCGGCGATATGTGGGTCCGGGCTCTCGTGCAATATTCGGGCTGGTCATTCGCTGCGAGGGATCCGCAACCGAATACCGGTTTCCTTGAGCTGCTCAGCGGACACTTCACTTGGCGCGTTAGTCAATGGACAACTGGCCGTTTGTGTTTTCGGGAACGCAATGACGTCACGAATGCTCTCCGCACCCGCCATCAGCATGACGATTCGATCGAGACCAAATGCGATCCCGCCGTGCGGAGGACAGCCATATTCCAGCGCCTTCAGAAGGAATCCGAATTTCTCATCTGCCTCTTCATCGCTGATATCGAGGAGCTTGAATACTGCCGCCTGCATCGCTCTGCTGTGAATTCGAATCGAGCCTCCACCGATTTCAGATCCATTCAACACCATGTCGTAAGCGCGTGACAAAATAGTTCCCGCGGCGGCCTTTAGTTCTTCAGGATCATCGGTAGCGGGCGACGTAAACGGATGATGCAATGAATTCCACCGTCCGGTCTGATGATCTTTTTCGAACATCGGAAACTCGACGACCCATAAAGGCTGCCAGCCCTCGGCAACAAGACCCTGATCCTCGCCGAGTTTCACGATTAACGCGCCCAGCGCATCGTTCACAATGTGCGCTTTGTCGGCCCCAAAGAAAATAAGATCACCGTCTTGTGCCCCGGTACGCTCCATTATTCCAGCGACAGCGTCGTCCGGGAGGAATTTAAGAATGGGCGACTGCAGGCCATCTCGACCCCTGGACGCATCGTTCACTTTGATATACGCGAGCCCCCTGGCGCCATAATGGCCGACGAAGTTCGCGTAATCGTCGATCGCTTTCCGGCTGAGTTCACCGCCGCCCGGCAAACGCAAAGCGGCAACACGGCCATCCGCGTCTTTGGCCGGACCCGAGAAAACCTTGAATTCGACCGCTTCCATCAGATCGCCGACCTCGACCAACTCAAGCGGAATCCTGAGATCGGGTTTGTCGGAGCCAAATCGCCGCATTGCCTCGGCGTGAGTCATGCGGGGAAACGGCGACGGCAAATCGACCTCCATGACTTGCTTGAATACCGTTCGGATAAGCTCCTCCATCACGCCGGTTACGTCATCCTCGTTTACAAAACTCATTTCGACGTCGAGTTGTGTGAATTCGGGCTGGCGGTCCGCGCGCAGGTCTTCGTCACGAAAGCAGCGGACGATCTGATAATAGCGGTCGAGGCCCGCCATCATCAGCAACTGCTTGAAGATCTGCGGCGACTGCGGCAGCGCGAAAAACTTACCGGCGTGAGTCCGGCTTGGAACAATATAATCGCGCGCGCCCTCAGGTGTCGCCCGGGTCAACATCGGCGTTTCGACATCGATGAAACCGTTGGCATCGAGGAACTTACGCATTGCCTGCGTGACTCGATGGCGCAATCTCAGGTTCTCCAGCATCGACTCGCGACGAAGATCTAGGTAACGATACTGCAGACGCAACTCTTCGTTCGCGTGTTCATCATGATGAAACGGCGGCGTCTTGGAATCGTTGAGCGTTGTCAGCTCCTGTGCAAGGAGTTCGACCTTGCCGGTTGCCATATTCGGGTTCACGGTCCCTTCGGGTCGCGACCTCACTTTCCCTTTGACCGCCAACACATACTCGCCGCGAATCCTTTCAGCCTCGGCAAAGATCTCCGGCGTATCCGGGTCGAAGACAACCTGCAGCAGGCCCTCGCGGTCACGCAGGTCGACGAAGATCACGCCGCCATGGTCGCGGCGACGGTGAACCCAGCCCGTGACGGAGATTTCTTGTCCGATCAGGCTTTCATTAACTTGTCCGCAATAGTGGCTGCGCATGGTGGAATCCGGGTGAAAAGGAGGCGGCATGGTAAGGGCTGAACACGGTGTCTGCAATAGAACAGGGGACGGGCCCCTATTCCTTGTTTTTCGCCGGTAGCTCCAACGGCAGTTCGGCGATCTGATCTTTTCCCCAGGTCGGAATTATGACGCCGAGCGATATGATCATCTTGAGGGCTTCATCGATCTCCATGTCGAGTTCGATGATGTCCTTCTTCGGCACAATGATGATGTAACCGGATGTTGGATTCGGCGTTGTCGGAACGAAGGTGCAGACCATCTGTTCGCCCATTCGTCCCTGCACCTCGCCCAGATTAGTCGCAGTCTGAAACGCCAGGCTGTAGATACCTTTCCTCGGATACTCAATCAGTAATACTTTCTTGAATGACTGGCCTGAATCCGAGAAAACAATTTCGGTAAAATTCTTGGCAGCCGAGTATACGGATCGTACTACCGGAATGCGGTCGAGCAACGATTCCCAGAGACCGACCATGCTGCGGCCGACTATATTTGCTGCCAGCAGGCCAGTGACCAGCAGGACCAGCAAGGTCAGTATCAACCCCAGTCCCGGGACCGAAAAACCGAGCCACTCTTCCGGACGGTACTGTTGCGGGATCAGGAGAAGGGTTCTGTCCATGAGGCCGATCAGGACTTTCAGAATGAAAATAGTGACTCCCAGAGGAATCCAGACAAGGAGCCCTGCAACCAGGTAGCGGCGGAGATGCTTCATCCTGTATGCCTGTCAGTTTGATTCACGCCGAGTCTACCTTGCCGCCCGCCTTCTTGTCGGACGATTTTTTCGATTCCGTCGGTTTCTTGCCGGCCCCAGCACTTTCCGAACTGTCACCCTTCCCGGTTTTGGCGTCGGCTTTGTCGCTCTTTTGACGCTCTGTATCGCTGCGCAACAGATTGCGCTGGTTGTCTTTCTTAAAATCAGTCTCGTACCACCCCTGCCCTTTCAGACGGAACCTGGGCGCAGAAATAAGGCGCTTCAGTCTGGGTTCGCCACATGACGGGCAATACACAAGCGGATCCTCATTCATCTTCTGCAGCGCATCGAGCGTGTGATCACAGTTCTTACAGGCATACTCGTAAATCGGCATGCATCAGCCTCCTTCGCTCGTCGATTGTTGGCCGGGAAATCAGGCCGCGTTCTGAAACTCCAACTCGTCCTCTTTAACGCCGATCTCGATGACATCGCCGGGCTGGAACTTGCCTTGCAATATCTCCTGGGCCAACGGATTCTCGACCTGCTGCTGGATCGCCCGTCTTAGCGGTCGGGCGCCGTAAACCGGATCGAAACCTGCCGCCGCCAGCTTGTCCTTGGCAGCATCCGATAGATGGATCTGCATATCGCGATCGGCGAGTCGTGCCTGCAGGTAACCAAGCTGAATATCCACGATGCTGCGAATGTGCTCGCGACTGAGCGGGTGAAAGACGACAACATCGTCGACGCGGTTAATGAACTCGGGGCGGAAATGCTGCGAAACGATTTCCATAACCGAGGATTTCATCGTCTCGTAGTTTTCCTCGCCGGCGAGTTCCTGAATCATCTGTGACCCGAGATTCGATGTCATGATGATCACCGTGTTACGGAAATCGACGGTGCGGCCCTGGCCATCGGTCAGTCGGCCGTCATCAAGGACCTGCAGCAATACATTGAACACATCGGGATGTGCCTTTTCGACCTCGTCGAGCAGGATAACCGAATACGGGCGACGGCGAACCGCTTCCGTCAGGTAACCGCCTTCCTCGTACCCCACATAACCCGGAGGTGCACCGATCAGACGCGCAACCGAGTGTTTCTCCATGAACTCGGACATGTCGAGTCGCACCATCGCATCATCCGTATCGAACAAAAAGTGGGCCAATGCCTTGCATAGCTCGGTCTTGCCGACGCCGGTCGGGCCGAGGAACAGGAATGAGCCGACTGGCCTGTGCGGATCCGACAACCCGGCCCGCGACCGGCGGATGGAATCGGCGACAGCCGTGATTGCCTCATGCTGACCGACAACCCGCTCCTGAATCACAGACTCCATTTTCAAGAGTTTGTCTTTTTCGCCTTCGAGCATCTTGGATACCGGGATGCCGGTCCATTTTGACACGATCTCGGCAACTTCCTCCTCGGTAACATTGTTGCGCACCAGTGTCGTCTCTTTTTTCTCGGCCTTGAGCGCGCTCTCAAGCTCTTTTTCGAGCTCGGGAATCCTGCCGTACTGAAGTTCCGACATTCGGGTCAGGTCACTCGCACGATGTGCCGTCTCCAGCTCGAGCCGTGCACGTTCGAGTTCTTCCTTCAGATGCGTTGTGCCCTGCACCGCTGCTTTTTCCGACTTCCAGATTTCCTCGAGATCGGAGAACTGCTTCTCAAGTTCGCTCAGCTGCTCGTCGAGATCGCTCAGCCGCTTGCGCGATGCCTCATCGGATTCTTTCTTGAGCGCTTCACGCTCGATCTTGACCTGAATAATTCGGCGCTCGAGCTTGTCCAACGCTTCGGGTTTTGAATCTATTTCTATGCGGATGCGTGCCGCGGCTTCGTCAATGAGGTCGATCGCCTTGTCCGGCAGCTGACGGTCACTGATGTAGCGGTGTGACAAGGTCGCAGCAGCGACGATCGCCGGATCCGTTATCTCCACGCCGTGATGAACTTCGTAACGCTCTTTCAAGCCACGAAGAATAGCAATCGTATCTTCGACACCAGGCTCAACCACAAGCACTTTCTGGAAGCGCCGCTCCAGGGCCGCATCTTTTTCGAGATATTTTCGATACTCGTCCAGCGTCGTCGCGCCGACGCAGTGCAACTCGCCCCTCGCCAGGGCTGGTTTCAGCATATTGCCCGCATCCATGGACCCTTCGGCCTTGCCGGCACCGACCACCGTATGCAATTCATCGATGAAGAGAATGATCTGACCTTCCTGTTTGGCGAGGTCATTCAGGACTGCTTTGAGCCGTTCCTCGAATTCACCACGGAACTTCGCGCCGGCGATCAGTGCGCCCATATCCAGCGACAGGATGCGCTTGTTGCGCAAACCCTCGGGAATTTCATTGTTGACGATTCGCTGGGCCAGGCCCTCAACAATGGCCGTTTTACCGACCCCCGGTTCGCCGATCAGCACGGGATTGTTCTTTGTCCGGCGCTGCAATATCTGGATAGTTCGGCGGATCTCGTCATCGCGACCGATAATAGGGTCGAGTTTGCCTTGCTCTGCGCGCTCGGTCAGGTCGATTGTGTATTTCTCGAGCGCCTGGCGAGTATCTTCGGCATTCGGGTCATTGACCTGCTGGCCACCGCGGAGCTCATCTATGGCCTTTTCGACGGCGCCGCGGACCGCGCCTGCCTGCTCCAGGATCTTGACGAGCGGCGATTTGCCATCCATAGCGGCAAGCAGGAAAAGCTCGCTCGAAATGTACTGATCATCACGTAGCTGCGCTTGCTTGTCTGTCAGATTCAGGAGTTTGCTGAGGTCGTTGCCAATGTGCACTTCGCCGCCAGCGCCCTCGACTTTGGGCAACCTGTCCAGCGCATCGCCCAGCTGCGAGCGCAGCAGATTGACGTTGACGCCGGATTTCGTCAACAGACCCCTGACCGACCCGCCCTGCTGGTCCAGCATTGCCACCATGACATGTGACGGTTCGATAAACTGGTGATCCAGGCCGACAGCGAGGGATTGCGCCTCGGCCAGCGCCATTTGAAATTTGTTGGTCAGTTTGTCCATTCGCATAGCAATACCTTGTTGGACCACTAGTCTCCGCGGAAAGCTTTGCAATAAATTGAGCCGAATCGGGGCAATTCAAGCAGGAAATCACCGTTTGTGGGAACGGCCGTTCCTACAGGCCGTCACTACGAAATATATACGTTGCCATCCTGCCACAGCGGCTATCGCGCCGGTAGGAGAAGAATCGATCCTGCTCGGTGTAGGTACAGCATCCGCCACCGAATACTCTGGTCACGCCGCAGTCTTCGAGGCGCAGCGTTGCCAGCCCGTACAAGTCAGCCTGCCAGCGTCCCCTGTCATTTTCCGAAAAAAAGTCGGCGGCAGCCTCTCCCTTGTTCACAAACTGCTCGCGAACCTCGGCGCCTACCTCGAAAGCCGGCTTGGAGATGGCGGGGCCCAGCCAGACGAGTATTTGCTCAGGCGGCAGCCTGAATGCCGCAACGGTCTCCTCGAGGATGCCGGCACAGAGTCCCCGCCAGCCGGCATGCGCCGCAGCGACTTCACTTCCGTCCTCAGTTGTCAGCACGACGGGCAGACAGTCCGCGGTAAGAATCGCACAGACCACGCCCGCCTCGCGGACTACGATTGCATCGGCTTCGGGTTGCGTCAGCGCCGAATCTCCGAGTACGACCCGCGTGCCATGTACTTGTCTGAGCCACACCGGCTCCTTCGGCAAGGCACAGTTGATCTGGAAACGTCTCCGGTTTTCCTTCACCGAGACCGGATCATCGCCCACGTGCGCGGCAAGATTCAAGGCAGCGAATTCGCCCTGACTGACTCCTCCGCTTCGCAGCGTCGTGCCTGCGACCACATTGGCCGGTGCCGGCCAGTCGGCAGGAATCCCCACGGCATTCATAGCTGTTGCCGACGGCCCGAGTGCCTGCGAAGCACCTCGAGCAAACCCTGGAAGTCAGCCGGGGGTGGTGCCTCGACCTCGATGCGGTCGCCAGTTACGGGATGCGAAAACTCCAGGCGGGTGGCGTGCAATGCCTGCCGACGAAAGTTTCGGAGTGTGTCCCGAACCGTATCATCACACCCCGGGGGTACTGTCATGCGGCGGCCATAGACCGGGTCGCCGACGAGTGGGTGGCGCCGGTATGCGAAGTGGACCCGGATCTGATGAGTGCGTCCGGATTCGAGTTCGACACTTATATAAGTATGCGCTGCGAAGCGTTCGAGCACACGGTATCGGGTGATGGCGGGCTTGCCGTTATCAATCACGCTCATGCGCAGCCGGTCGACTGGATGCCGCCCGATCGGGGCATCAATGGTCCCCCCGCCGGTCAGCACACCGTGGCAGACAGCGAGGTAACTTCTGGATACCTCCCGCGCTGCGAGCATACGCAGGAGTGCTGTATGTGACTGCAGGGTCTTGCCGACCAGTAGAAGACCGCTGGTGTCTTTGTCCAGCCGGTGGATGATTCCCGCGCGCGGCAGTTCCACCAGGCAGGGTATCCTGTGCAACAGCCCGTTCATCAATGTTCCGCGCAGGTTCCCTGCACCCGGGTGAACGACCAGGCCGACAGGTTTGTTAACGACCAGCAATGCGTCGTCTTCGAAACTGATATCGAGCTCCATTGGCTCCGGGGCGCTGACGACGCCGAGCTCTTCCGCCGGCCGCAACGACACGGTTTCGCCACCGGACACCAGGTCCCGCGGCCTCTTTTCGCCGCCGTCGACCGTCACAAAGCCCTGCAGAATCCAGCTTTTCAAACGGCTGCGCGAATATTCCGGAAACATCTGGGCCAGGGCCCGGTCAAATCGTTGACCGGCAAGATCATCAGGAATCACTTTTGTTTGGAATTCTTCCGCCATCCAGCTGCCACAGTGTTTCTTTTCAGGCAACTCCGGAGTTTACGGTATACTCGGCGGTTTGGCCGAGATCACGCATGGCGCCCCGGGCACAGGGTCTTAAACGTATGCAGAGAATTTGAACAGCAGATGAACACAGGATCCAGATCAGCCAGTGTCTTGTCGCGGATAGTCCAGGCACGCTCCGTTCTGGCATTGCTTGTCGTTGTCGGCTTGCTTGCCGGCTGTGCCGGCGACCCGGAAGAATACGACGCGGTGCAGGATATTCGGGAGGCCTATGAGACCGCCGAAGCTGCGATGATGGGTCAGAATTACCGCAAGGCGATCGGCATTTTCGAGGCGCTGCAGGCGCGCTTTCCGTTTAGCGATTTCGCCAAGCAGATTCAGCTCCAGCTGATGTATTGCTATTACAAGGTCGGACGGCAGGACGAAGCGATCAGCGCAGCCGACCAGTTCATTCGGGAAAACCCCACCCATACCAGAGTGGATTACGCGCTTTACATCAAAGGGCTTGCCTATTTTGAAAAGGGGCCCGGCTTTCTCGAACGCTGGTTCAGGAGAGACGTGGGAGGCCGGCCGCCTCGTGACGGGGAGCTGGCATTTTCATTATTAAGTCGTCTCGTCGAACGCTACCCCGCCAGCCCTTATGCTGAAGATGCGCACCAGCGCATGATTTATCTGAAGAACCGCCTGGCGTCATACGAAAACAGGGTTGCTCGTTTCTATCTCGAGCGTGACGCTTATGTAGCGGCACTCAATCGCGCCAAGGGCGCCATCGAGAAATACAACGGCGCCGACAGCGGCAGAGAGTCTCTGGAGATAATGATCGAAGCTTATGAAGGCCTCGGCATGATGGAACTTGCCGCAGACACCAGGCGCGTGCTGCAGTCAAACTTCCCAAACGATAGCCAGGCGTCTGTGCAGTAGAAAGTATGCCTACTCGGCGCTGGCATCCTGCTTCGCTCTACCTCCTGCATCCCTGCAGTCGTGCGAAAGCGCAAGGAACTGGTGCAATATGCGGGCCTGTTGCAGCCCGGACCGTCTATTCGGGGAATTGGTAACCGGAAGTTATCGGATATCGCCAATCGCGGCCGAAGGCGCGGCCGCTGATGCGAATGCCTGGCGGCGCCTGACGGCGTTTGTATTCGCTGCGTTTGACGAGCTCCAGGACGCGCACGACGACATCCCGGTCAAAGCCGCGCTCCGTGATTTCAGCGACCGACAGGTCTTTTTCAATGAAGGCCTCCAGAATCGGATCGAGAACATCGTACTCGGGCAATGAATCACTATCCTTCTGGTTTGCTTTCAACTCCGCCGATGGCGGCCTTGTGATGACTCGTTCCGGAATGACCTGACTGACCGTATTGCGGTACCTCGCGAGACGATACACGAGAGACTTGCTGCAATCTTTGATCGGCGCGAAACCACCGGCCATGTCGCCGTACAGGGTCGCGTAACCGACCGCCATTTCGCTCTTGTTACCCGTCGTCAGTAACATCAGGCCGGTCTTGTTCGATATTGCCATCAGCAACATGCCCCGGCACCGGGCCTGAATATTTTCCTCGGTCGCATCTTCCTTGCCACTTTCGAAGGCTTTTGCAAGCTGCTTTACCGTCGCCTCATACATCGGTTCAATCGGAATGACACTGTATTTCACACCGAGTCCGGCAGCCTGAGCCGCCGCATCCTCCTGGCTCATCGTCGATGTATAACGAAAGGGCATCATGACTGAACTTACACGCTCCGCACCGATGGCATCGCATGCGATCACCAGGATCAACGCCGAATCGACGCCTCCGGACAGGCCGAGGATGACGCCCGGGAAACCGTTTTTTTCGACGTAATCCCGAGTGCCGGTTACAAGCGCTTCATATACGCTCTGTTCCGCAGACAGTTGAGGTTCAACGTCGCCCGGTTCAGGAACTACACCCGACGCGGTTGCGTTCATCAGGATTCGATGCAGCCCTTCCTTGAATGGCTTTGCTCGAAACGCGATCTCGCCGTCAGCATCCATGACAAAAGATCCGCCGTCAAAGACGAGTTCGTCCTGCCCGCCAACCATATTCAAATACACGACCGGTAGCCTGGTCTCCTGCACTCGCTGACGTACCACATGTTCACGTTTCGACTGGGTCTCCAGTTCGTAGGGTGAGCCATTGATGGCGATGATAAATTCTGCACCGGCCGCCTTGGCAGCGGCGGCGGGACCCGGCTGCCAGACATCCTCACAAATATTGAGGCCGATACGAACACCATTCAGCGAAAAAACAGCGGCTTCCTTGCCGGCCGTAAAGTATCGCTCTTCGTCGAATACCCGGTAATTTGGCAGCAGTTGCTTCCTGTAGCGCGCGAGTATGTCGCCGTCCTGGAAGACCGCGCAGGCATTATAGATCTTGTCGTTTGAATATTCCGGGAAGCCTACGAGAATTGCGATTCCCCTGACTGAGCTGCGAATTTCGTCGAGTGCCTCATCGACACGGCGTAGCAGGCCGGCATGGAACAACAGATCCTCCGGCGGATAGCCACAGATGGCGAGCTCCGGAAAGACGACGAGATCGGCCTGCAACTCATCGCGTGCCCGCGTTGCATAGCCCAGGAATTTTTCGGTGTTACCCGTGACGTCGCCGACGAACAGATTGAGCTGGGCCAATGCGATGCTGACGGATTTGTTCATTGTGTTATCAGGCAATGTGAGCAGGTATGAGCAGCCACGGGCTGCACATGTCCGTCAGTTGCCAAGTAATTCCATCATTGTACTGCCAAGCTCGGCCGGCGACCGGACTGTGGTGGCGCCTGCTGCATCGAGTGCCTTGAACTTGTCCTCGGCCGACCCCTTGCCGCCCGCAATGATTGCGCCTGCATGTCCCATCCGTTTGCCCGGCGGCGCCGTCACGCCGGCAATATACGCGACAACGGGCTTGCTGAATTCCGATTTTATGTATTCGGCGGCCGCTTCCTCATCCGTACCACCGATCTCACCCACCATGATCACGCCTTCTGTCTCGGGATCTGCCTGAAAAAGTGCCAGGCAGTCGATAAAATCCATGCCGCGAACGGGATCGCCCCCGATGCCAATGCAGGTACTTTGGCCCAGACCATTCTGAGACGTCTGATAGACCGCTTCATATGTCAACGTGCCGGATCGGGAAACGACACCGACCTTGCCCTTCTTATGAATGAAACCAGGCATTATGCCGATCTTGCATTCCTCCGGCGTAATGATGCCCGGACAGTTGGGACCGATAAGACAGCTTTCGCTCCCCTTCAGAGCCGCTTTCACCAGCACCATGTCGAGGACCGGAATGCCCTCGGTAATACAGACAATCAACTTCAGGCCGGCTTCGGCAGCCTCGATGATCGCGCTCTTGGCAAACGGAGCAGGCACGTAGATCATGCTGACCTCGGCGCCAGTGTCGGCAACTGCTTCCTTCATTGTATTGAATACCGGCACGCCGAGATGCTCCTGCCCGCCGCGCCCCGGTGTAACACCGGCGACAACCCTGGTCCCGTACTCGATGCATTGTTCAGTGTGAAACGAACCCTGATTGCCCGTGATGCCTTGACAGATAACCCGGGTTTCTTTATCGACGAGTACGCTCATTCTGTTAACATTCTCACGCAGTTGCAGCGACAACTTTCTGCGCCGCATCTGTAAGATCATCAGCGCCAATGATGTCCAGGCCGCTGGATGCCAACATCTGGCGTCCTCTTATGACGTTCGTGCCCTCGAGGCGGACCACGACGGGAACGCTGACACCAACGTCTCTGACCGCGATGATGATTCCTTCGGCAATCAGGTCGCAGCGTACGATGCCACCAAAAATATTGACGAGGATTGCCGCAACTTTGTCATTGGAGAGTATGAGTTTGAATGCCTCGGCAACCCGCTCGCTGGTGGCGCCACCTCCGACATCAAGAAAGTTCGCTGGTTCACCGCCGTGAAGCTTGATGAGGTCCATCGTCGCCATCGCGAGCCCGGCGCCGTTAACCATGCAGGCGATATCCCCGTCCAGTGACACATAATTGAGATCGTGTTCAGCCGCCTCGCGCTCGTGTTTGTCTTCCTGAGATATATCGCGAAGCCTGGCGAGGCGCTCCTGCCTGAACAATGCGTTTTCCTCGATGTTGATTTTGGCGTCCAGCGCAATGACATCGCCGCTCTTGGTAACTATTAGTGGATTGACTTCAATCAGACTCGCATCGCATTCGACAAAAAGCTTGTACAGGCGAACAATCAGATTCGCGAACTGTTCGCTTTGATTATCTTTGAGACCGAGACCGGCAGATAACTCTGCAAGCTGGGAATCCTGAACACCGGCATCCGGATCGATGGCGACCGTGAAGATTTGTTCGGGCGTATCGGCCGCCACTTGCTCGATGTCCATCCCGCCGGCCGCAGAAGCAATGAAGGACACCTGGCTCAGTTCGCGATCTACCAGCATGCTGAGATAAAGCTCCCGGGCAATGTCCGAACCTTCCTCGACATAGACGACGTTCACCGGCAGGCCTTCCGGGCCCGACTGCTGCGTGACGAGTTGCCGGCCGAGCATTTCGCCGGCGTACTGCCCGACCTCTTCGATCGACCGGGACAGCTTCACGCCGCCCGCTTTGCCCCGCCCCCCGGCATGCACCTGGGCTTTGACGACCCAAAGATCGCCTCCGAGTTTCCTGGCCGCGTCCTCCGCTTCTTGCGCTGACCTCGCCGGATATCCCTTCGGTACCGGAATACCATATTCGGCAAACAATTCCTTCGATTGGTATTCGTGGAGATTCATTGTTCTGGTTTGTCTTCCTTCCGGGCCGCTGATCTGTGCCTGTATGCCGGGCGGCGAACCGGCGGAAAATCCGGCGTATTTTGTAGCAAAGCGCTCACAGACGCAAAAGGCATTATCAAAGGGGACGAACCCTGTCTTTTGGCGCCGCTCCGGGAGAACCGTAATCGATTCGGAAATTTAAGGGGTCAGGACTTGGGGTCGAACCGCTAAGTGACCTTAGCGGTTCGACCCCATTTCTATTTTTGAACCGGGTCCATCGCTATTTTCCCAACGATTCCACTACAATCGGCACGTTCACCGAGACGAGCGCTCATTAATCCTCATGGAACAAGAAGTTACGGCAAAGAAGGGAACAGCTGCGTGGGTAAGCCGTGAGCTGCGTCCTGCCGAAGAACCGGACCTGACCTGGCGGATTCTCGGCACCCTGAACGTTTCTCGCCTGCTGGTCGCCGTCATGCTGCTCGGCGTATTTTTTGCCGGCGGTGACCCGCGACTTTTCGGTGACCGGTACCCGGCACTTTTCTCTGCGACGGCAGCCGGTTATCTCGTTTTTTCCGTAGTTTCAGGACTGGCGATACGGCAGCGGTGGGTCTCAGCAGGACTGCAGGCATTGGCGCAGATAACGGTCGATATTGTCGCGATCGTGGTCCTGATGCATGCAAGCGGCGGCATCACCAGCGGCCTCGGCGGGCTGCTGGTCGTCTTTCTCGGTGCCGGCAGCCTGGTATTGCCGCTGCAGGCGCCGGTGATATTCGCGGCACTCGCGGCACTGGCAGTGCTCGGCGAGCAGTTTTTCTCACAGCTGGCCGGCGTCAGCGATACAGGGAACTTCCCGGCCGCCGGTATTCTCGGGGCGATCATTTTCGCCATAGCCACGGCGGTACGCCCGCTCGCCCGGCGGATCCAGATGAGTGAGGCACTCGCCCGGCAGCGCGGCGTCGATCTCGCCAACCTTTCCGAACTGAACGAGTACATCGTCCAGCATCTTCGTGAGAGCATTGTCGTCGTCGATGCCGACAACGCCATCCGTCTGATCAACGGGTCGGCGGCCCAGCTCCTCGGTGCGCCGGAGCACTGTCACGGTATGCCTCTGCACAAAGCATCCGAGGACCTCGCGGAGTACGTCACCGGCTGGCGAAGTGATCATTCCCGCAAGTCACATACCGAATTCACGATGATCGCGGCCGATGACAGCGCAAGGCTTACTGCCCATATCGCACCGCTCGATAAAAGCGACGAACGGTCGGGACCGATCCTGATTTTCCTGGAAGACTCCAGCATCATGAATGCGCGGGTCCAGCAGTCAAAGCTTGCCTCGCTGGGCCGGTTGAGCGCGAGCATCGCGCACGAAATCCGCAATCCGGTCGGGGCAATGAGCCACGCCGGACAGCTGCTGGCCGAGTCCGACAGGCTGACAGATGACGAAAAGCGACTGACAGAGATAATCCAGACGCACGCCGAGCATGTCAGTCATATCATAGATAATGTGTTGCAGCTGTCCCGGCGGGAATCGAGCCACCCGGAGCGATTCCAGCTCGAGTCCTGGCTGGACGATTTCGCTCAGGAATTTACGCGAACGCTGGAACTTCAGGCTGGTGAGGTCGCCGTCGCCAAAGTCGCAGAGAACCTCGAGGTGAGGATGGACCCGAGTCACCTGCGCCAGGTGCTCTGGAATCTTTGCGATAACGCCGTCAAATACGCCGGTGAAACAGGTGGCGTTCTGGTCGAATTGCAGGCCGGGCGCATGCAGCGTACCGGCCGGCCCTATCTCGAAGTTCTTGACCAGGGTCACGGTGTTGACCCCACAAATGTCGATAAAATCTTCGAACCGTTTTATACCGACCGAAGTGGCGGTACCGGGCTCGGCCTCTACATATCGCGGGAATTGTGCGAACTTAATCGGGCAACGCTTGTGTACGAAGGCAGAGCACAGGGCGGCAGTATATTCAGGATAGTTTTTGCCGATCCCAGTCGTTGGGAATCGCTGGATAGTTGATGACCAGACCTCTAGCACTCGTAATTGATGATGAGCCGGACATTTGTGAGCTCCTGAATCTCACTCTGGACCGTATGGACATCGATACGGAGACGGCCACCGATGTCAGGACGGCCAAGGAGAAGTTCGCAAACCACAAGTTTGATCTCTGCCTGACGGATATGCGCCTGCCGGACGGCGACGGCCTCGAACTCGTCGAATGGATGCAGGCCAACGCGAGCGGCGTGCCCGTTGCCGTCATTACGGCACACGGCAACATCGAGACGGCCGTGCAGGCCCTGAAGCTCGGCGCCTTCGATTTCATTTCGAAGCCGCTGGACCTGCAGAATCTCAGGAACATCGTCCGCAGCGCACTGAAGCTCGGGGCACCGGACTCGGATAGCGAATCGCGCCTCTTGGGCGATTCCCCGGCGATGCAGCAGTTGCGCGAGATGGTGGGTAAAGTGGCACGCAGCCAGGCTCCCATCCACATCTCAGGAGAATCCGGCACCGGCAAGGAGCTCGTGGCCCGGCTTATTCACGACAGCGGCCCCCGGAAAGACGGGCTGTTCGTCCCCGTCAACTGCGGCGCCATTCCGACCGAGCTGATGGAAAGTGAGTTTTT
Source organism: Pseudomonadota bacterium (assembly GCA_022572185.1). Lineage (GTDB taxonomy): Bacteria > Pseudomonadota > Gammaproteobacteria > Steroidobacterales > Woeseiaceae > JACZWL01. The sequence continues at coordinate 27,419 of JACZWL010000015.1, forward strand.
CGGCCACCGCAAAGGTTCTTTCACCGGGGCGGTCAGAGACAAAGTCGGCCTGATTGAAACCGCCAACAGCGGCACCCTGTTCCTCGATGAAATTGCCGATTTGCCGCTCGCTATGCAGGTCAAACTGCTACGGGTCATTCAGGAGAAGAGCGTCCGGCCTGTCGGTTCATCGAAGGAGCAGCCCGTCGATGCCCGGATTCTCTCGGCGACACACAGAAACCTTGCCGATATGGTAGCCAACGGCGACTTTCGTGAGGATCTCTACTACCGCATCAACGTCATCGAGCTGCATGTGCCGGCCCTGAGGGAGCGGGGCGCCGATATCCTGGCACTCGCTTGCCACATTCTCGAGCGACTGGGATCGGCCGATGCAAGGCTGGAGGAGAGCGCGAAATCCGCCCTCATGCAGTATCCATTCCCGGGTAATGTCCGCGAGCTCGAAAACATGCTGGAGCGAGCCGTCACGCTCTGCCCGACCGGAACCATCACGGCATCTGATCTGCACCTGCGGCGCATGAAATCGGAGGATGCCGCAGAACCGCCGCTGGCGACCGGCACAGATCTTGGCGACCACATCGAGGACGTGCAGCGCCAGGCGATTGTCGATGCCCTTGAGAAGACCCGCTATAACAAGACGGCAGCGGCAAAGCTTCTTGGCCTGTCTTTCAGGCAACTCCGCTATCGGATCAAAAAGCTGGGCATTGACTGAATTCGGCTGGCACCGTCTGAGTTCGGCGACTGAACTGACAATTTCCGTCACCTTGCGACAAAGATTGCCATGAATTGCCCCTGATCCGCAGGCGCCGGACCTCTCAACTTTGTCAGACCAGGACCATAGTTCTTTAGTTACCAACAACTTACATCGTGAACCTCATTTTTGGCACGGGGTTTGCTTCATAGAAGGTACAGGCAAAAACGCCGTCAACGAAACAAGCGACACTCTCGTCTTTCAAGGAGACATGGAAATGAAGAAGGTTCAACAAGGTTTTACGCTTATCGAACTGATGATCGTCGTCGCGATCATCGGCATTCTGGCGGCTATCGCCATCCCGGCTTACCAGGACTACACGGTCCGCGCACAGGTATCTGAAGGTCTGAACCTGGGCGGTGGTGCAAAAACCGCGGTAACAGAGTATTTCCAGGATCGTGGTTTATGGCCGGTCAATAACACCGAAGCTGGTCTTGACGCCGTTCCCACCAATATTAAAGGTAAATACGTCCTGTCGGTTGCGGTGTCGGCCGGCGGCGCTGTTCCCAGCATTGTCACCGTCACGTACGGTCTTTCTGCTCACGCCACTTTGCTTAAAGGCAAGACTCTGACGTTGACCCCGGCCAATGCCGGCGGCAGTGTAACCTGGGAGTGTAGGAGCGCCACCTTGCCTGACAAGCACCTGCCGTCCGCATGCCGACCGTGATGATAATACTTTTTCTCAGGGCTTAGGCGTTCGAACGCCTGAGACAAAGAAAATAGAAAACCCAAAGCCCCGCTTATCCGGGGCTTTTTTTTGCGAAACCTGCCAATCCCTCCGAACTGCTTCATTCTTTGCCGGATGACACCGGTGACGGCCAGGCTGGGCAAGCCCGCCAGGCTCACCTGCGGTAAGATGCCCGACCGGGGATCGCCAGGCAGGACCACCAGTACGATGCATCACCGTAGCGAAGGGTTTACGCTGATCGAACTGATCATCGTGATAGCGATCATCGGCATTCTTGCCTCCCTGGCAATTGCGGCCTATCAGACCTATACGGTAAGGGCCCAGGTCGCCGAAGCATTGATTTTTGCGGATGGTGCAAAGGTGCCGATCGTGGACGCATTCACGCAAAACGGCATACCACCGGTGGACCGGGCTGCAGCCGGCATGACGCCCGCCCCGACCGATACGCAGGGCAACTACGTCAGCCAGATCGCAATATCGAATGGCCGCATCGACATGACCTTCGGTAATAATGTCCACCAGGACATTTTTGGCGACACCTTGTCGGTCACGCCCTATCAGACGGCCGGCGGCGACGTAGTCTGGCGCTGCGGCGCCGCATCAGTGCCGGCCGGGAGCTCGGAATTGAGCGGTGGCGGCGTTACGGCAGCCCATCTGGCACCGACCGTGGAGCTTCGTTACCTGCCCGGTCCGTGCCGTCCTTAGGCGGTCAGTGTGCCGTTCATGGCCCGAATTCAGCCAATGTGGCAGGTTTGACTTAATCAAATTTCGCAATTGTGAACGGCAGCACAAAATCCGGTTGATACGCGCACTTAGATCAGTGAGACTGTGAAGTCGGTTAAATCGCTCTTGGGCAAGAATCCGGGTTTCCAAAAGCATGGCAGCAACAGCGTCTCAATCCAATCTTTCGGGCCTGCCAAGGCGGCTGGTTCAGGACGGTATTGTTTCTGCAGAAGACGTACAGAAAGCCTCCGCAGCCGCACGCAAGGAGAAAGTTCCCCTTGTTGTCTATCTCGTGGCAAACGAGATGGCCGATCCCCGGGCTATTGCAGTGGCTGCGTCACACGAATTCGGTGTGCCGCTCCTCGATCTCGACGCCCTTGAGATAGACCTCGACTGCCTGCGCGAAGTCGATCAGAAGCTCCTGAACAAACACCGGGTGTTGCCGCTGATCAAACGCGGCCAGCGCCTGTTTCTCGGCATTTCCGACCCGACGAATCTGCAGGCCATCGATGACCTGAAGTTCCAGACGAGCCTGCGAATCGACCCGGTTATCGTCGAACAAGACAAACTCGAGGAGTGTATTACCAAGGCTCTCGAAGCCGTCGATACGAGCATGTCTTCGCTGGAGGATGACGACTTCGACCTCGAGAACCTGGACGTCTCCAGCGGTGACGACGAACAGGAAGACGTAACGAGTAACGACGTCGATGATGCACCGGTCGTCCGGTTCGTCAACAAGATTCTATTGGACGCAATCAAACGCGGCGCTTCGGACGTTCACTTCGAACCATACGAAAAAGAGTTTCGCGTAAGAACACGACTTGACGGTGTCTTATCAAAGGTTGCTGCACCACCGGTTGCGCTTGCGAACAAGGTATGTGCGCGGCTGAAGGTAATGTCCAGGATGGATATCGCTGAGCGTCGTGTGCCGCAGGACGGCCGCATCAAGATGCGCCTGTCGAAAAATCGCGCGATCGATTTCCGCGTCAGCACCTGCCCCACCCTGTTCGGCGAAAAAGTCGTTTTACGTATTCTCGATCCGGCCAGCGCTAAAATCGGCATCGATGCCCTGGGCTACGAAGACAGGCAGAAGGCCCTGTTTCAGAAGCACCTGGACAAGCCCTACGGCATGATCCTGGTCACCGGTCCGACCGGATCCGGTAAGACGGTTTCACTCTACACGGGCCTCAATATCCTGAATGAGGAATACCGAAATATTTCCACGGCTGAGGATCCGGTGGAAATCAACCTGGTGGGCATTAACCAGGTTAACGTCAATCCGAAAGTCGGCCTGACATTCGCATCGGCAATGAGGGCGTTCCTGCGACAGGATCCGGACGTCATCATGGTCGGTGAGATTCGTGATCTCGAAACGGCGGAAATTGCCATCAAGGCTGCGCAAACGGGCCATCTCGTCCTCTCGACGCTGCACACGAACGACGCGCCCAGTACGCTGACCCGGCTCGTCGATATGGGTACAAAACCTTATGCGATTGCCACTTCGGTCAGCCTGATTATCGCTCAGCGTCTCGCGAGACGACTTTGCGAGAACTGCAAAGAGGTGAAGGACGTTCCCCGCGAAGCTCTGGAGAAAGAAGGTTTCGGCGCCGAGGATTTTGATGGCGATCTGACCATCTTCGGTCCGGTCGGTTGCAAGTCGTGCAACGATGGTTACAAGGGGCGTGTCGGCATTTTCCAGGTCATGGAGGTCTCCGAGACGATGGGCCGGATTATCATGGAAGGTGGCAACGCCATACAGATTGCGGACCAGGCCGCAACCGAGGGGGTCATCGATTTGCGTCGCGCCGGATTGAACAAAGTCAAGGAAGGGCTTACCGGCCTTGCGGAAATCAACCGGGTTACAATTGACTAGTGTAAACCCCAGGTAATGGAAGAGAACTACGATGGCTGAATCAGCGGTAATGAGCAAGGTACCCTTTCTCTGGGAGGGAACGGATCGCAAGGGCAAAAAGGTCAAGGGCAAGAGCATGGCGGCTGACGAGGCGCATGTGCGTGCTGACTTGCGCCGCCAGGGCGTTGTACCGAGCAGAATCAGGAAGCAGGGTCGAGGCCTCATGAGAGGCGGTACCATAACGCCTGGCGATATTGCGATCTTTTCACGCCAGCTGTCGACGATGCTGGCCGCAGGTATTCCGCTGGTACAGGCTTTCGAAATCGTCGGACAGGGCCACGAAAACGCAGCGATGCAGAAGCTGATTCTTGCAGTGAAGACAGACGTCGAGGGCGGTAGCGCTCTTGCGGAGGCGCTTGCCAAACACCCGCTGCATTTCGACGACCTATTCGTCAACCTGGTCGCAGCAGGCGAGCAGGCAGGCGCTCTCGAGAGCCTGCTTGACAAAATCGCAACGTACAAAGAAAAAACCGAGGAGATCAAGAAAAAGATCAAGAAAGCGCTGACCTACCCGGCTGCGGTCGTGGTGGTCGCCTTTGTCGTAACCATTATTCTTCTGATTTTCGTCATCCCGGCCTTCGAAGACCTTTTCAAGGGATTCGGCGCAGACCTTCCGGCGTTTACAAGAATGGTCGTCGACCTGTCGGTCTTCGTCCGGACGCAGGGATGGATGCTGGCAATCGTCGCAGGCGGCATCGTGTACACATTCTTCTACTTCAAGAAGCGCTCGCGTACGATGCGGCATTTCCTGGACCGCCTGTCCCTCAAATTGCCGATCGTTGGCCCCATACTGCAGAAGGCTTCCATCGCGCGATACGCGCGCACACTTTCGACCATGTTCAGCGCCGGCGTGCCGCTCGTTGAAGCGCTTGAATCCGTTGCCGGAGCGACCGGTAACATCGTCTATGAGGTCGGTGTGCTGCAGATGAGAGATGAAGTAGCCACCGGTCAGCGATTACAGCAGGCAATGGAAAACACCGACCTATTCCCCAACATGGTCATTCAGATGATCGCAGTTGGTGAGGAATCCGGATCGTTGGATGAAATGTCGTCCAAGGTCGCAGATTTCTACGAAAATGATGTCGATAACGCGGTCGACAACTTGAGCTCACTGCTCGAACCGATGATCATGGCGATCCTTGGTGTTCTCGTTGGCGGACTGGTAATCGCGATGTACCTGCCTATCTTCAAGATGGGTTCCGTTATTTGAGGACGCGCATCAACCAGCGGAATCAAGTTGGACCACCGGATTGTTGCAGATGATCGAATGTGAACGGCGCCACGAGGCGCCGTTTCTTTAATGGTTTGAGAGAGAGCCCGTAATGCAGGAGCTTTTCCTGAGTTCGCCACTAATCTTCGTTGCATCGGCATTCGTTGTTTCGCTCCTGGTCGGCAGCTTTTTGAATGTCGTAATTTACCGGCTGCCGATTATGATGGAACGGGAGTGGCGGGACCAATGCAAGGAGCTCAGCGAGACGGCGGCGACGGACATTCCAGAGGGGCGTTTCGACATTGTTTTCCCACGATCCCGTTGCCTGTCCTGTGGTGCACAGATTACGGCGTTGCAGAATATCCCGATCCTGAGCTACCTGATCCTGGGTGGAAAATGCGCCAGCTGCAGCGCAGCGATCGCAAAGCGCTACCCCATTGTCGAGTCACTGACGGCGATCCTGACCGCAATCGTCGCGTGGCGATTCGGTTTCGGCTGGGAGTCTGCTGCAGCCATCCTGCTGACCTGGGCTCTTATCGCAATCAGCGTCATTGATATCGACCACCAGATAATCCCGGATTCGATCTCCCTGCCGCTCCTCTGGATCGGACTGTTCCTAAGCCTGTTCCATCCGATGGCGGGTGCCGATGTCCTGTTTGTCGATCCAAAAACGGGAATTATCGGCGCCCTGGCCGGTTACCTGAGCCTGTGGTGCATTTATCAGCTGTTCCGCCTGGTGACAGGCAAGGAAGGCATGGGCTATGGGGACTTCAAATTGCTGGCCGTGCTCGGTGCCTGGCTGGGCTGGCAAGTGCTGCCGCTGATCATTTTGCTGTCTGCTGCTGTCGGGGCAGCCATCGGCATCACGATGATTGTCCTGCGCCGCCAGGACCGCAGCGTACCGATTCCTTTCGGTCCATATCTCGCAGCGGCGGGCTGGATTGCGATGTTGTACGGCCAACAGATCGTTGCCGGTTATCTCGACTTCATGGGCTAGGGAACAGGGCATCGAAGCGCATTGCTGGAATTCGGGCAAGAGCTCTAAAAATGCGCTGCCACGCCTTTAATTGGCCGATAATGGTGAGGTGACCAAACCTCTTCGAATTGGCTTGACCGGCGGTATCGCAAGCGGCAAGAGCACAGTTGCAGACCTTTTTGCCGCGCACGGCGTAGCGGTTATAGACACGGACGTCATTGCCCGCCAGCTCGTCGAGCCCGGCAAACCTGCACTTGACGAGATTCGCTTCGCCTTCGGCAGCGATGTCTTTGATTCGGACGGCCGCCTGGATCGCAGATCACTGCGCGAGCTCGTGTTTTCGGATGCGTCCCGGCGCGAGCAGCTCGAATCGATTTTACATCCGAGAATTCGTGCGGAGACCGTCGCTCAGTCCGAAGCGGCGGGCAGCCCGTATCAGATAATTGTCGTGCCGTTGCTGGTCGAATCGCCCATGCGGCAATTCATGGATCGCATTCTGGTTGTGGATTGCGATGAGGACACTCAACTCCAACGCCTTTTGGCGCGTGATACAGAAGACGAAAGCCAGGCGCGCCGCATTATGGCAGCGCAGGCGGGCAGGACAGACCGGCTGGCGATTGCCGACGATGTTATTTCCAATAACGACGACCTGGGCAGCACCCGGAGCCAGGTCGATGTCCTCCACAGCGAGTACCTGTCGCTGGCAGGTGGCTAGTACTCCGTCAAGGTGATATGGACCACCGGGAATAGGCCCCTGTCGCAAAATGGCGTCATTTGCCCTGAATAACCGCCTGGCGCAGAATACCGCCCATGGCGAAGCCTGCCCCCAACATTGCGCCTCCCTCTGTCTGCCGCCGGTTTGCCGAATATGAGCAGCCCTTGAATGAGCGAATGAGAACTTTTCTCAGGCTCGAGTTCCTGTACCAGCAGATGCTGTATAACAGCGAGCTCGATGCCGACTGGGCGACCCGTGCTGCTACGTCAAGTTTGCTGGAAATAATGGCAATATTGATGCGCGGCGATGTGCGCAGCGATGTGCACAAGGAACTCGATCATCAGATTGAGAATCTGGAGCGATTTGTGAGCCGGCCCGGGGTGGATTCACGGCGGCTGGACGCCCTCTTGAGAAACCTCCTCGAGAGCCGCAATGAGGTCAACTCGGCCGGCACGCAGTTTCTGGAACCGTTAAGAGGCTGCGGATTTCTGGCGTCAATCAAACATCGCAGTTCTATTCCGGGCGGCACCTGCGAGTTCGACCTGCCGGAGTATAACCACTGGCTAAGACAGCCGTTTGCAAGACGTCAACAGGACCTGCAGGATTGGCTGAGCGTCATTCGACCGGTCTGCGACGCCGTTGTCGAATTGCTCTGGCTGATACGAGAGAGCGCGAAGCCGCTGGAGAAGACAGCGATAAACGGCATGTATCAGCACAACATGCAAAAGCATGATCAGTGCCGTCTGTTGCGTGTCACGCTGCCCGACGACAGTCCCCTGTATCCCGAAATCAGTGGCAGCCAGCACCGCTTTACGGTGCGATTTCTGGAATGGTCGAGTATCAGCAGCCGCGCTGTACAAACCGGACACGACGTGGGGTTCCAAATCAGCATTTGTTGACTCGTTGGAGCTGTCCGACCGCCATGGATGGCGGGCGTGCAGGTGTTGCAGGAGCATTCACCTGCCTGACAGGCGATTTCCTGGGAGACTGTCCTGACGAGCGATTATTGTTACAGCTGACGCAACGCCCGAATTACCGGACCATCCGCCGGCAACAGGAAATCTTCCTCAAGCGCATCCGGACTGATCCACCTTAACGCCTGCCCATTCCTGCCTTCGGGCGTATTCGACCATTCGTTGATTAGATAGAAATCGATGCACACCGACCTGTCGGGATAATCATGCTCAAGGCTCACGAATAAGACCGGCTGGAAAATCTCTATGCCCAGCTCTTCGTCTATCTCTCGCTTGAGCGCCGACAAGCCCTCCTCGCCATCTCTTATTTTGCCGCCGGGAAATTCCCACAGGCCGGCAAATGCCTGATCTCCGATTCTTTCGGCGATCAGCACACGGCCGTCATCGTCACGAAGGATGCCTGCGACGACCCGAACGCGAGCCATTGCGGGTGGCCCGCATGTTGTATCCGTTTGCTGCGCTCTCGCTGAGTCTTTAATTACCTGAAGAATTTTCTTCCCTCGGAAATATGCCCGATATGACTCTCAGTCAGAATATCCTTCAGGCAATAAAATCCTCGACCGATCTTACGCAGCAACTGATACAACATGCGGGCTAGGAAAGTCTGCCGTGGCATTGCTTGTACTTCTTGCCGGATCCACACGGGCAGGGCTCGTTGCGGCCTACCTTTCGCTCGCTCCTGACGAACGGCATGTGTGAGGCTGTCGCAACTGCTGCCGCCCCACCGCCCCGCACGGCACCGGCCTGCCGCTGTTGTCCGAGTGCCGACGCCTCCGCGTGCTGGAACTCCATTGCCTGCACCGCGCGACGCTGCGCCTCCATTTTTTCGACGTCTTCCTGGCTCTGGATTCTGACCCTTGAAAGAATACTGATCGTGTCATGCTTGACCTGATCCAGCATCACACCAAACATCTCGAACGCTTCGCGCTTGTATTCCTGCTTTGGGTTTTTTTGCGCATAGCCTCGCAAGTGAATTCCCTGTCTAAGGTAATCCATGGCCGCGAGGTGTTCCTTCCAGTGATGATCGAGTTGCATCAACATCACTTCTTTCTCGACGTGATGCATCCTGTCTGCGCCGATCTCGTTCACTTTCGCGTCATAGCTTGTTTGTACTTCGTTTACACAGCGTTCGCGAATACCCTCTTCGCTGAGCTTCGTGTCGTCTTTCAGCCACTGGCTTACCGGCAGGCGCACGGCAAAATCATCCTCGATCGCCTGGGTTACCCCGTCCGGATCCCATTGCTCCTCCAGACTGCCGGGCATGACGTACTGGTCAACGATCAATTCAACCACTTCCGCACGAATTGCCGTCACCGAGTCGGCAATCTCGTCCGCGGCCATGAGCTCGGACCGTTGATGATAAACAACTTTTCGCTGGTCGTTGGCGACGTCGTCATATTCGAGCAGGTTCTTGCGGATGTCGAAGTTATGGGACTCCACTTTGCGCTGTGCCCTCTCGATCTGGCGGGTTAACAGTTTGCTTTCTATCGCTTCACCCTCACGCATGCCGGCCCTGGCCAAAAGCGATTTGGTACGTTCCGGGTCGCCGAAAATTCGCATCAGACTGTCTTCCATGGCCAGATAGAATCGACTGGAGCCTGCGTCACCCTGCCTGCCCGAGCGTCCCCTGAGCTGATTATCGATACGGCGTGACTCGTGCCTCTCCGTACCAACGATATGCAGGCCACCTGCCTCGAGCACGGTCGCGTGGCGCTTGTCCCAGTCAGCCCGGATGGCATCCTTGTCAGTGCCATCGGCGGATGCTGCCAACTCGGCGTCCAGATTGCCGCCCAACACAATGTCGGTACCGCGGCCCGCCATGTTGGTCGCGATGGTCACGGCACCCGGGCGCCCCGCATGTTGCACGACGATGGCTTCACGCTCATGTTGTTTGGCGTTCAGTACCTCATGCTTGACGTTCTTTTTCTTCAGGAAAGAGGACAATTTTTCGGATGTTTCAATTGACGTTGTACCGACCAACACCGGTTGTGCGCGATCACGACAGTCCTTGATGTCTTCGATGATCGCCTCGAACTTGTCGACCTCAGTCAGATATACGAGATCCGGCATGTCATCGCGAACCATCGGCATGTGGGTCGGAATCACGATGACCTCGAGACCATAGATACTCTGAAACTCGAAAGCCTCGGTATCCGCGGTGCCGGTCATCCCGGACAGGTTGTCATAGAGCCTGAAAAAGTTCTGAAATGTGATGGACGCAACAGTCTGGTTTTCCTGTTTGATTGCAACGCCTTCTTTCGCCTCCACGGCCTGGTGCAGGCCGTCGGACCAGCGGCGGCCCACCATGGTGCGGCCCGTAAATTCATCGACGATGACGATCTCGCCGTCTTTGACGATGTAGTCGACGTCCTTCCTGAACATGACGTGTGCGCGCAGTGCAGCGTTAAGATGATGGACCAGCCGGATATTTCCAGCGTCGTACAAACTCTCGCCTTCCCCCAAAAGCCCGGCGTTTGCCATCAGATCCTCTACCTTCTGATGGCCGTCCTCTGTGATGTGCACCTGCTTCGACTTCTCGTCCTTTGAATAATCGCCCGGGCCGTCTTCCTCCTTTTGTTCGACAAGCTTGGGAATCAGTTTGTTGATCTTTTGATAGAGGTCAGTGCTTTCCTCGGTGGGCCCCGAGATGATCAACGGCGTCCGGGCCTCGTCGATCAGAATCGAGTCCACTTCGTCGACGATTGCAAAATTCAGTTCGCGCTGCGACTTGGCTTCAAGAGAAAACGCGAGATTATCCCGCAGGTAGTCGAAGCCAAGTTCGTTGTTGGTCGCATAAGTAATGTCGGCGTTGTAAGCGTCGCGTTTCTCGTCCTGCGTTTGACCGCTCTTTGTTACGCCGACCGTGAGACCCAAAAACTCATAAACGGGTCCCATCCAGTCCGCGTCGCGTTGTGCCAGATATTCGTTGACGGTCACAATGTGGACGCCCTGGCCGCTGATTGCGTTCAGGTAGGCGGGCAATGTCGCCACCAGGGTCTTACCCTCGCCGGTACGCATTTCGGCGATGTTGCCGTCGTGCAATACCATGCCACCGATGAGCTGCACATCGAACGGCCTCAGGCCGAGTGCGCGCAACGATGCTTCTCTGGCTACCGCGAACGCTTCCGGAAGTAGCTCCTCGAGGCTCTCACCGTCTGCAAATCGCTTGCGAAATTCCACCGTCTTGGCTCGCAATTGATGCTCGTCAAGACGCTGGATGCCCTCTTCGAGCGCATTGATCTTGTCGACAATTTTAGAATATTGCCGAAGCAGCCGTTGGTTCCGGCTACCAAAGATTCGGGTTAGATAGTTTGCCACCTACGGCTCCTGGCACGGACGATCTGATTGAAGCCACAAAGGCCGCTATTTTACGGACTGGCGCAAATAATGCACCAATGAACACTCCATTTCTCGCCACGCGAAGTGACAAGGATAAGCAGCAAAGCTATGTATGGTCGATCGAGGAAAAGACAAGGCGCGCGGCGCTGTCAGCGACCGTGAAGCGTCTAGTTCGCGCCCTGGCGTATGAATTTTACCGGGTTGACGCGATGGCCACGATGGAGCACTTCGAAGTGCAGGTTAGGTCCCGTGGCCCGGCCGCTGTCGCCCATCAGCGCCACGGTCTGGCCTTTTCTAACCTCCTGGCCGATAGAAACCAGGTTTTCCGAGTTGTGCGCGTAGCGCGTCGAGTAGCCATTACCGTGGTTGATCTCGATGAGCTTGCCGAAGCCATATCGTGACGACGACCAGGTCACGACGCCGTCTGCCACGGCGATAATCTCCGCCCCTAATTTACCGGCAAAATCGACGCCCTTGTGATTGGCGGGTTTCCCGGTGAAAGGATCCGTGCGTCGTCCGAAATACGAGGACATCCAGCCGGACTTGACGGGCCGCCCTTTCGGATAGACTCTTTCACTGAGATTCTTGTTCATGAGGACGCTCTCCAGAACGCCCAGTTGCACTTCACGGTCATCGAGCTGCCTGTCGAGGCCTGCCATTGCTGCGAGCACCTCGGGTACTGCAATGGCTGAGCCGGTGGCATACGGCTCTTCAGGTCCACCAAACGCAGGATCCGAGTCGAAATCGAACTCGCCGTCCTCGAGGCCAGCCATGCCGGTGAGCCGTCTGCCAAGCGCATCGAGGCGGATGATGCGGGCATTCATCTGACCGATGCGGATGGCCAGCGCGTCAAGGGTATCCTCTGTTTGCTGCCGCGTGGTGGCGATTGCCTCGCGTTGCGAGGCGAGTTCTCCGCTCAGGTTCTCGACCTGGGTCATACTCACGCCGGAGCCCGTCTGCACCGAATACCAATAGCCGCCAACAAAAGCAGTTGAGCAAAGCGCGCCCGCAACGAGGACGGCGAGGGCAGCCACTGACCTGCCAGACAGGTTAAGCTGCCGGGGTCTTCCGAACCCCTTGCCGAATATGACTATATTTATCACGTGCGCCCCGGTGGCGTGTTTTTCGAATTATTAGTCCTTGATATGCAACCAGTTGACTCGCAGACGAGCTGCCACGGCTGGCGCCCTCTCGTTGTTGTCGGCCCACGCTCAATGGTCACTTCGGTAGCCCCGCTATCCTAGGAACAATTCCCTTAGATCGGTGGTTTTGCGTCCCCGTCTTTCGGCGGGTATGCCCTTATCGATCGGGTAAATATGCATAATGCAGCTTTCCATTACAAGATCAGGCGCCCGGAACCTTGATTCCGGTCACCTGGAAGCCCGAAAATTGCCAACTCCGTCACACTTCTATGTCGATAATTCGCCTCGAAAAATTGCTAAAAACGGGCTCCGGCGGGGCCCTGGAGAAAATTGTCCAACGTGCTCAAAATATGGACGATTTGACGACCGCCCTGAGGGCGTTTTTGCCGGCCGACGCGCAATCGCATTTGCTCGCAGCCAATCTGCGCGAAAATGGGGAACTGGTGCTGATCTGCAGCACGTCATCCTGGGCCGCGCGGCTCCGTTTCGAAAGCGACCAGCTGATTGAAGCCGCCCGCATGACGGGTGCCGTCGTCAACAGCTGCAAGGTCAAGGTATCTCCGTCGGCAGGGAGCATGTAGGTGTTGTGTCGGAGCGCAGTCCGCCTGCCAGTGCTATTAGCAGCTTTCTGCTCGCTGCGGACCCGCATTTATTGATTCGCCCGTCAGGACGGGCGATCTACTTACGCGTAGGCGGGAGCTGCGTACGAAATCGGCGCTTTGCGGGAATCCTCGAAGGTCACCTCTTCCCACGCAGCCGCATCATCCAGAAGAGCACGTAACAACTTGTTGTTGAGTCCGTGTCCGGACTTGTGCCCTGAGAATTCACCAACAAGGCTGTGTCCCAGCAGATAGATGTCGCCAATCGCGTCCAGAATCTTGTGAATAACGAACTCGTTCGAATAGCGCAGTCCGTCTTCATTCAGAATCCGGTAGTCATCCAGCACGATCGCGTTATCCATGCTGCCGCCCAGCGTCAGGTTGCGCTCGCGCAGTGTCTCGACGTCTCGGAGAAAACAAAACGTTCTTGCACGACTGACTTCTTTCAAAAAAGAAGTCGATGAGAAATCGATCGAGGCATCCCGGCTAAGCTTATTGAAAACAGGGTGATTGAAGGAAATCTCGAAATTGACTTTGAAGCCGTTGAACGGTGTCAGTTGCGCCCATTTGTCCTCGTCCTCGACCCGGATCTTTTTCTTGATGCGAATAAAGCGCTTCGCCGCTTGCTGTTCTTCAATGCCCGCCGACTGCAGGAGAAATACGAAGGGTGCAGCGCTGCCATCCATTATTGGTACTTCTGGTGCCGATAAATCGACCGTCAGATTATCAATCCCCAGTCCGGCCAAAGCAGACATCAGGTGCTCAACCGTCGCGACCTTGACGCCGTCTTTAATCAGCGTTGTACCCAGCATCGTCTCGCCGACCATTCTCGGGTCGGCTTTGATATCGACCGGTTTGTCGAGATCTACACGGCGGAACGTAATTCCGGCATTTACGGCTGCCGGGCGCAGGGTCATATAGACTTTTTCGCCAGTATGCAGCCCGACGCCGGTAGCACGAATCGCCGTTTTTATGGTTCGTTGTCGCAACATAGCTACAAAGTTCCGCGTATTGGCTGCCGGCCGCCTGTTCGCGCCTGACACTCGTCGAAGCCCTTGATTAGCAGGCCACTGACACTCAAAAAAGACCGGTATCCCCAAAAAAGCCGACATTGTTACGCCGGCCACTGTTGTGCAACCACCACCGAGATTTAAAGGCTTACGGCAATTGTTTCACACAGGTTAGCGCGAGAGGGTATCACATTGCCGAAAATTACATCAAATATCAGCAACATAAATGCGGCCTGAATCACGCATCCCGGCGTAGCTGGGAAACGACGAGTTTGTTTCCTTGGCGAGCGGCATGTTCAGGAGAAGCCGGCCCTGAGATTTCCGACGGAAATCTCAGGGCCGGCGGAGCGGAGAAACGACGATCTCACCGAGTGAGCGTATGACAGCGTCGTTTTCTGGTGTCAGTCAGCCTGGCGCCTCAGGAACGCTGGAATATCCAGTAGCTCTTCCTGCAAGCCGGCTTCGTCCAGACCGTCACCGACTGCCCGTTTACGCTGCACAGTTGGCTTGTCGAGAACCTGATAGTTCGGCTCGATGGTAGCTGCCGTCTGGCGCACGACGCGCATCGGTGACTCGGCCTGCGCGGCCTGCTGACCCAGTCCGGTTGCAACCACGGTTACGCGAATCATGTCGGTCATGCTCGGATCGATAACAGTGCCCATGACGATCGTTGCATTTTCCGACGAGAATTCCTTGATCGTATTGCCGACTTCCTGGAATTCGCCGATGGAGAGGTCCGTCCCCGCCGTGACATTGACGAGGATGCCCTTTGCCCCGGCCAAGTTGATATCCTCGAGCAGCGGGCTGGAGATCGCCGCTTCAGCGGCTTCGCGTGCCCGGTCTTCTCCTGACGACGAACCGGACCCCATCATGGCCATACCCATTTCAGCCATAACCGTGCGAACGTCGGCAAAATCGACGTTGATCAGGCCCGGGCAGGTGATCAATTCTGCAATACCCTGAACCGCGCCCTGCAGAACCTGGTTCGCCGATCTGAAGGCATCCAACAGGGTTGTCTCGCCGCCAAGAACGGTCAGGAGCTTCTCGTTCGGAATCGTAATGAGGGAATCGACATACTTGCCGAGTTCGGCGATGCCTTGCTCGGCGACCGCCATGCGTTTGCGGCCCTCCATGACGAATGGCTTCGTCACGATAGCAACCGTCAGAATGCCGAGTTCCTTTGCGACCTGTGCGACAACCGGCGTCGCCCCGCTGCCGGTGCCGCCACCCATGCCGGTGGTAATGAAGAGCATGTCGGCGCCCTCGATAACCTCCTGGATCCGGTCCCGGTCTTCCATCGCCGCCTGACGCCCGATATCGGGGTCGGCTCCGGCGCCGAGTCCTTTCGTGATGTTGCAGCCGATCTGAAGCGCCGTGCGCACACGCGCACTGTTCAGTGCTTGCGCGTCGGTATTCGCGCAAATGAAATCGACACCCTCGATACCTGCATTGACCATGTGAGCGACGGCGTTACCGCCGCCGCCGCCGACACCAATCACTTTTATCACCGCGCTCTGGCTGTGCGCATCCATCAGTTCAAACATTTTAGTTCCCTCCGCTAAGGAATTTTTTGTTTAAAAACCTGCTCACTCGTTTACTTCGCTTGTCTTCAAACACTCGAAAATCTCTGTCGTTACTTCTGTTCAATCAATACTGACCCTGAAACCAGGATTTCATCTGTCCCCACGTGTCGGCGATGCGACCAGAGCCCGGCGCGCTGCGCTGGTTTCGCCGCACGATGTTTTCATAGCCGTAGAGAAGCAATCCCACGCCCGTTGCGTGTATGGGGTTTCTTACGACGTCCATGAGTCCGGTGACGTACTGCGGCGCACCGAGCCGCACGGGCATATGGAAGACTTCTTCGGCAAGCTCAACAGCACCTTCCATCTTGGCGCTGCCACCGGTAATAATGACGCCCGCTGCAATAAGTTCTTCGAAGCCGCTGCGTCTTAATTCGTCTCGAATCAGACCGAACAACTCTTCAAAGCGCGGCTCCACAATTTCTGCGAGGGTCTGCCGCGCCAGCCTCCTGGGCGGGCGGTCACCAACACTGGGAACCTCGATCGTTTCATCCGGGTTAGCGAGTTGCGATAAGGCGCAGGCATATTTGATTTTGATTTCCTCGGCATACTGTGTCGGCGTCCGCATGGACACAGCGATATCGTTCGTTACCTGATCACCGGCTATCGGAATGACCGCCGTGTGCTGAATCGCCCCACCAAGGAATACGGCAAGGTCTGTCGTCCCGCCGCCTATGTCGACGAGACAGGCGCCCAATTCCTTTTCGTCGTCAGTCAGCACCGCATAACTCGAGGCGAGTTGCTGAAGTACGATGTCGTCAACTTCGAGGCCGCAACGCTGTATGCACTTGACGATATTTTGCGCGGCGCTTTCCGCGCCGGTAACCATATGTACTTTGGCTTCCAGGCGAACGCCCGACATGCCGATCGGCTCGCGAATGCCTTCCTGGTTATCGATCACGAATTCCTGCGGCAGGATATGCAGAATTTTCTGGTCGGCCGGTATGGCAACTGCGCGCGCCGCATCGATGACTCTGTCAACGTCGCCGAAGCTAACTTCCTTATCGCGGATGGCCACGATGCCGTGAGAGTTCAGGCTCCTCACATGACTGCCTGCGATACCCGTATGTACGGAACGAATATCGCAACCTGCCATCAGTTCGGCTTCCTCGACCGCCCGTTGGATCGAATGAACCGTGGATTCGATGTTGACGACGACGCCTTTCTTTAGCCCGCGGGACGGATGCGAACCGATACCCACCACTTCGATATTACCGTCTTCACTCAGCTCACCGACGATCGCAACTACCTTGGACGTGCCGATATCCAGCCCGACGATGAGGTTCTTATCGATTTTTTTCGACACTAGTCAGCGCCTCGCGATGCCATCATTTTTAGTTTCTTACTGAGCCGATTTTCAGCGGGCGGTCGAGACCCGTTTTTCCAGCCAATCGTGAAACCGTTGTTGTAACGCATGTCAACGTAGTCGATGTCTGCCGCACGGCTCGTAATTATGTTTGCGACTACGTCCAGAAACAGCTTCGTGCGCTGCACGATTTCCCGCCTGCCGAATCTGATATCGACACCGTTTTGCAATGTCATCTCCCATGCACCGCGTGCATCCATGTGAACGCGACGCAGGTCCAGCCCGAGCGGAATCAGCTGCTCACGAATCGCCAGGTAGCGCTTGGCAATTTCGGCGGATCGGTTCGGTGGACCGCTCAGCCGTGGCAGCTCGGCGGGAATGTGGCGTGCATCGGTAACGAAAAGCTCACCACGCGTGTTCAGGAGTCCGCGCTCGCCCCAGCACGCGGCGGGAACCTGTTCGATCACGCTGATTTCGAGCTGGCTGGGCCAACGTCTGACAACGTTCGCCTGATCGATCCAGGGCAGTGCGACGATCAAGCGCTGAATCTCGGACAGATTCACACTCAGGAAACCATCACTGAGCGCGCCAGATATCGCTTCTTCGATTTGTAGTGCACTCACGCGCTGAAACGACCCTTCAATCGTTATCGAACGGATTGGCCGGTCGAGCAACGTGGCGCTCAACTCGTAGCTCAGAAAAATGACGCCTGCCGCGATGAGCGGAGTCATTAGTTTGGCCAACGGAATCTTCGGCAGCCGGATCCTTCCTGGCCGCTGCGGCTTACGTCTCATTGCCTGTTTACGCGCCATTGGCGGCCGCCTCAATGTGAGCTAGTTCCGACTGGTCCGAAATGCTGGTTTCCAGAATTCGCCAGCCAAGCTCGGCAAAATCGATGCCGGCAGTTTTTGCCGCCATTGGTACAAGGCTGTGGCTGGTCATGCCCGGCACGGTGTTTACCTCGAGTACCTGTGGTTCACCGTCACTGCACGTCATGAAATCGACCCTGCCCCAGCCCGAACAGCCCAGCACGTCAAATGCGGCAATGGCGAGCTTCGCATACACTGCCTCCAGCGCAGGGTCGTCAGTACCCGGACACCGGTATTTGGTGCTGTCCGCTTCATACTTCGCGCGATAATCGTAAAAGACACGTGGCGTTTCGATGCAGATACTCGGCAGTGCCTCGCCCTGAAGAACGGCAACAGTCATTTCGTCGCCGACGATGCATCGCTCTGCCAGGGCCGGGCCGGAGAAACTAAGCGCCAGATCCACGGCAGCGCCTAGTTCGCCGGATTCAAATATTTTGGTCATGCCAACGCTGGATCCCTGATTCGACGGCTTCAATATGAGTGGATAACCAAACTCTTCTGCCGCCAGGACTGCATCGGCTTTCTTTTCAACGATGGAGAAATCCGGCGTCGCAATGCCTGCCTCTCTAAAAAGGCGCTTGCTGCGGATCTTATCCATCGCGAGCGCCGATGCCATGACGCCGCTTCCCGTATAAGGAGTATTGAGCCATTGCAACGCACCCTGAATAGCGCCGTCTTCACCGCCCGTTCCATGCAAAGCTATCCAGACGCGATCAAATCCGGCCTCGCCGAAGTCGTGCATGCTTCTCTCAGCGGGATCCCAGGCTTGCGCCTCGACACCACGCGATTGAAGCGCGGCGAGGACAGCATTGCCGGAATTCAAAGACACTTCCCGCTCTGACGAAAAACCGCCGAACATGACGGCGACTCTGCCGAAGTCGGCGGCATTACTGACTACGATGCGATATTCTTCACTCACGGCGCTCACGGCGCTGGATTTCCGACAATGCGAACTTCGTGGACCAGTTCGACGCCGTGTCGCTCAGCAACAGTCTGCTGTACGAAATTTATGAGTTGCTCGACATCGGCCGCGCTGGCTTTGTGGCTGTTGATAATGAAATTGGCGTGCTTGGCCGATACTTCGGCACCGCCGATGCGGTGTCCCTTCAGCCCCGCTACCTCGATCAACCTGGCGGCGTGATCGCCCGGCGGGTTTCTGAACACCGAACCGCAGCTCGGCAACCCGATCGGTTGAGTTGCCTTGCGACGATCGAGCATCTCCTTCAGCGTTTCCATGCTGGCTTCTGCCGCCGGATCGAATGCCAGCACCGCTTCAAGGAACCACTCGTCGGCGGGCCCGCTGACGCTGCGATAAGCAACCTTGTAGTCTGATGGCAGACGCTCGTGGATTTCGCCCTGCCGGTCGATTGTCTTGACGGACTTAATGCGCTCCCAGGTCTCCCCGCCGTACGCGCCGGCGTTCATTGCAAGCGCACCACCGAGTGTTCCAGGGATACCCGCAAAAAACTCGGCCGGACCGAGGCCCCAGCGAATGCATTGCCGCGCGAGCTGGGTGCAGGGACAGCCGGCACCCACCGTAGCCTCGTACGGGCCGGTTTGTTCAATATGTTTCAGAACACCCGCAACCGAAATGACGACACCCGGCAGGCCACCGTCGCGGACCAGCAGGTTGCTGCCGGCGCCAAACCAGAACACAGGCACTTCAGTATCGAGCTCGCGAAGGAATATTGCCAGATCGTCAATATTCGCCGGCCTGAAGAAATATTCTGCCGGCCCGCCAACTCGCCATGAGGTATGCCGACTCATGGGTTCGTCGTGGAGCAGGACTCCTGTCACCGATGGACTCTTCTCGGCCGCCATCATGAGTGCACCCTTAGTGATGGCTTCTTACAGAGCAGTTTCGGCAACTGAGACGCAAGGGCGCCGATATCTCCGGCACCCATCGTCAACAGCAGATCGCCGTCAGCAAGTACACTTTCGAGCACCGCGGCGAGACCATCGAGCTCTTCCACAAATACGGGTTCCACACCGCCGCGACTCCGTACGGCACGAGCAATTGCCCTGCCATCCGCACCGGCAATCGGATCCTCTCCTGCCGCATACACTTCGAGAAGGATGAGCACATCGGCCTCGGACAGGACAGCGGCAAAATCGTCCATCAGGTCGCGCGTCCGCGAATACCGGTGTGGCTGGAAGGCAAGCACAATACGCTTGCCGGGCCAGCCAGCGCGCGCAGCCTCCAAGGTTGCTGCGATTTCAGTAGGGTGATGGCCGTAGTCGTCAATGAGCAAGACGCGGCCATTTGCAGTCTCAATCTCTCCGTGACTCTGGAAACGGCGTTCGATTCCCTCAAAGTTTTCGAGCGCCGTGACGACGGCCTGGTCACTAATCTGCAGTTCTATTGCGACGGCGATTGCAGCAAGCGCGTTACGAACGTTATGCAAACCGGGTAATCGCAGGCTGACGTCCAGCGACTCTTTTTCGTTTGCTCGCACAACCCGGAAACGGCTCAGGCCTTCCGAAAACTCGATATTTTCCGCGCGTATATCTGCGTCGCTGTCGATGCCATAGGTCACCGTCGATCTGCCCACCTGACCGAGCACTTCATTTATGCCGGGATCATCGGTGCAGAGAATGGCGAGACCGTAGAACGGCAGGTTGTGCAGAAACTCGACAAAGCTGTTTCGTAGTTTCTGCAGGTCGCCGTCATAGGTAGACATGTGGTCTGCGTCGATGTTGGTCACAATTGCAAGCATCGGCTTCAAATGCACAAAGCTGGCGTCGCTTTCGTCGGCTTCGGCCACGAGGTATTCGCCCTGACCGAGTCGCGCATTACTGTCCGCGCTTTTCAGGCGGCCGCCAATCACAAATGTCGGATCGAGGCCGCCCTCGGCAAGAATGCTCGCTATGAGGCTGGTGGTCGTCGTCTTTCCATGTGTACCGGCCACCGCGATCGAATAGCGAAAGCGCATGAGCTCGGCCAGCATCTCGGCCCGCTGCACAATCGGCATGAGCTGTTCACGTGCTGCTGCGACCTCCGGGTTGCTTTCATCGACGGCACTCGACACGACGACTGCATCGGCATCGCGGATGTTCTTTTCGTCGTGCCCGATGAATATGGTGGCACCAAGGTTTTTGAGTCGCAGAGTTGATGCGTTGTTTTTGAGGTCTGAACCCTGCACCTGATAACCCAGGCTCAGCATGACTTCGGCGATCCCGGACATCCCGGAACCGCCTATGCCGACGAAGTGCACGCGGTTGATTCGTCGCATGCGCTGGATCATGCGCTTGCTCCCGCGAGTTCGAGACAGACATCGGTAATGCGCTGCAACGCATCCGGCTTTGCCAGGGCCCGCGCCTTTGAGGCACGCGTTTTCAACTCGTCCCGGCTGCTCAGCCAGTCCTTCAACAAGCCGGCGAGCGATTCATCGCTCAGATCCTTTTCCGCCATGATTGCTGCAGCACCTGCCTCTGCCATCAGCCTCGCGTTAGCGGTCTGATGGTCATCGACGGCTGTCGGATACGGTACGAAGATAGCGGCGAGGCCGGCTGCCGACAGCTCAGCGACAGTCAGCGCGCCAGCCCGGCAGACAACCAGATCCGCCCATGCGTAGGCTTCGGCCATATCCTCGATATAGGGTACCAACTCGACCTCCAGCGCTTGCTGTGCGTATGCTTCGCGTGCCGCTTCAATGGTCAGGCTGCCGCTCTGGTGCCGTACGACCGGCCGTAATTCCTCCGCTAGCCTTGCGAGTGCGGCCGGCACCACTTTATTCAGCGCCAATGCGCCCTGGCTGCCGCCGAGCACCAGCAAGCGTAAAGAGCCTTTGCGTGCACTGAAGCGCATCGCCGGTTCTGCCAGTGCCGCAATATCGGCGCGTACCGGATTGCCAACGGTCTGTGTTTTTATGTTGGCGGGAAAACTGCCCGGGAAGGCTTGCAGCACAACCCGGGCAAGACGCGCCAGAAGACGATTTGTTAAGCCTGCAACAGCGTTTTGTTCGTGGATTACGAGCGGCCGCCGCATCAGCCAGGCTGCCAGGCCGCCGGGGCCGCTCACGAAACCACCCATACCGAGAACAGCAGCGGGACGATGCCGGGCCATGATGCGAAGGGACTGAGCAAGCGCCCAAATGAGGCGGAACGGCGCCAGCAGCAAGGTCATTCCACCCTTTCCCCGGAGTCCGGCAACGCTGATCCATTCCATATCGATGTCGTTGGCGGGCCCGACCCTGGATTCGAGTCCGCGATGTGTACCGAGCCAGACAACTTCACGTGACTGCTGCTGCAACGCCTTGGCAACGGCGAGCGCCGGGTACACGTGGCCACCCGTGCCGCCTGCCATCACAAGAATCGGCCTTCCGCTCATCGTTTTGTCCCCGATGACTTGCGTTTGCGATTGACCGGACTGGCATCCGTCGCCAGTTCATGATGCACACGGAGCAAAAGTCCTATGCTGATCATCGCGATAATCAGGCTGCTTCGGCCATAGCTGATCAGCGGTAAAGTCAGGCCTTTTGTCGGCAACAATCCCATGTTGACACCGACGTTGATAAACGCCTGAAGACCAAGCCACGTACCCAGACCTACCGTCAGATACGCCTCGAAAAACCTTTCGGCGTTGGCAGCGCGCATGGCCAGTTTGAAAATCCGCCAGAGGAGACCAAGGAATAAGCCGATAAGCAACAGCGAACCTAAGAGACCGAACTCTTCAGCAAACACGGCGAACACGAAATCCGTGTGCGCTTCGGGCAAATAAAACAGCTTTTGAACGCTGGCGCCGAGGCCGACGCCGAACCACTCACCGCGGCCGATCGCGATAAGCGACTGAGTTAACTGGAATCCGGAATCGAACGGATCAGACCATGGATCCAGAAACGCGGTCAGCCGTTCGAGGCGATAAGGCGATGTTATCGCCAGCGCCGCCATCGCAATTATCGTTGTACTGAAAAACAGCAGGAAATCACGAATGCGTGCGCCGGCAACAAAAAGCATCGCCAGCGCCGTCGCGAGGAGTACGATCGCGGCACCAAAATCAGGTTCCGCCAGCAAAAGCCCGCAAGCGACGCTCAGGATCAGCATCGGCCGCAGGAAGCCGACGAACTGTTCCCGCAGAGACCTGTTCTGTCTGACGAGATAGCCGGCGATGTACAACAACAGGCAAAGCCGTGCCGGTTCCGATACCTGGATGTTCATGACGCCAACCCTGAGCCAGCGTGTACTGCCGTTGACCGTGTAGCCGACACCCGGAATAAGAACCACGAGAAGCAACGCCAGACCGATCAGCAGCATCAATGGCCCGAGGTTTCGCCACACACTCATTGGTATGAAAAGGCAAAGGAACGCGGAAGCGCCGCCGATTAGCGCAGCGATCGCCTGGCGTTGAACGTAGTAGAACGGATCGCCGACCGCATTATCCGAGACCGATATCGATGCCGATGCCAGAATGACCAGACCGCCGATCAAGAGTGTCAGCCCCATCGACAGCAGTACCGGATCCACCTGCAACGGCGTCTTCAGGCGAGCCGGAAACGGCATTGTGGCGCTCGAGATACTCATATCGGTAAACCCAGAACTGCCTTGCCGAAAGCGTCGCCGCGAACTTCAAAATTCGGAAATTGATCAAAGCTGGCGCAGGCCGGCGCGAGCAGAACCGTGTCGCCGTACTGGGCGAAACTGGCCGCACGCACTACCGCTTCATTGATGTCGTTAACGATATGAACCGGCGCCTGGTCCTCCAGTGCCCGTGCAATCTCATCGGCATCGCTACCGATCAGAACTGCCGCTCTAAGCCTGTTGGTGAGCGCTGCCGACAGGTGCCTGAAATCACCGCCTTTTGCCTCGCCACCCGCAATGAGCACGACGATGCCGTCGATCGATTCGATCGCGGCAACTGCTGCGCCGATATTGGTCGCTTTCGAATCGTTGATGTAGTTCACCCCGCCTTTGCGTGCGACCAGTTGCATGCGATGCGGTAATCCCGGAAATTCCGGAAGTACCTGCAGCATCGCAGACAGCGCGAGTCCCATGAGATCTCCGGCGGCAAGCGCGGCAAGCGCATTCAATTGATTGTGCCGACCGACCATCGCCAGCTCGGACGTCGCAAGCAGCAGCTGCTCTCCACGGGCGAGAAAAACTATGCCGTCTTCCTCGAGCAGCCCGTAGTGTCCTTCCTCAGGTGCGTCCAGGCCGAAACTCACGACCGCGGTCTCTGTGCCGACATGTTTGGCGATATCGGGGTCGGCGCGATTGATTACCGCAGCGCCGGCGTTCTCGAAAATCCGGTACTTCGCCTTGCGGTAGTTCTTTTCACTCTCGTGCCAGTCGAGATGATCCGCCGAGATGTTCAGCAACACCGCGACTTTCGCCGGCAGCTTCTGTGTGCGCTGAAGCTGAAAACTCGAAAGCTCTAGTACGTAAAAATCGGGTTTGTCGTACTCCAGCAGATCGAGCGCCGGCTCACCGAGATTTGCGCCGGCCAGCGCTGTTTGTCCGGCGGCATCACACATCAGTGACAGCAGTGTCGTCACCGTGCTCTTGCCGTTCGAGCCGGTGACCGCGACGATTGCTGCGCGCGCCTCGCGCGCGAACAACTCGATATCAGAGACGATTTCTATGCCGGCTGCGCGCGCCGCTTTGAGGAGCGGCTCCGAGTCGGCAACGCCGGGAGATACTATGATCCGGTTGATATTCTCGAGTACAGCATCTGCGCTATCGCCGAGAATGACCTCGGCGTCCGGTGCAAGTTCGTTTAGCTCATCAAGTCCCGGCGGCTCGCTTCGGCTATCGAAAAACCTGGCATCGATACCATTTCGCTGCAAATACCTTGCGACAGACAAGCCGGTGACGCCCAGACCGAGCACAAGGTTTTCGACCTTCGCCGCAGCAGGCTTTCTGTAGCTTCGTTTTTTCTTCTTCGCCGCATTCATCGGATCTTCAGACTCGCCAGACCAATCAGGACCAGAATGACCGTGATAATCCAAAAGCGGACGATGACCTTGGGCTCCGCCCAGCCTTTCAGTTCGAAGTGGTGGTGCAACGGCGCCATGCGAAAGACACGGCGGCCTGTCAGCTTGAATGAAACGACCTGAATTATGACGGACACCGTTTCGACGACGAAAACACCACCCATGATTGCCAGCACGATTTCCTGCCGGACTATGACCGCAACAATGCCGAGTGCGGCCCCGAGGGACAGCGCGCCGATATCGCCCATGAATACCTGTGCCGGATATGTGTTGAACCACAGGAATCCCAGACCTGCCCCGGCAAGCGCCGAACAGAACACGAGGATTTCGCCGGTACCGGCAACATAGGGGATGCTGAGATATTCCGAGAAGTTCACGTTGCCGGTGAGATAGGCAAAAACGCCGAGCGCCCCGCCAACCAGTACTGTCGGCATGATCGCCAGGCCGTCAAGACCGTCAGTCAGATTAACGGCGTTGCTAAAACCAACGATAAACAAATAAGTGACGGCGATCTGTAATACGCCGAGCGGTAACGCCAGGTCTTTGAAATAAGGGATCAGAAGCGAGGTGCTGACCGGGTCGACAGCCAGCAGGTAAAGTGAAACTGCTGCAATGATTGCTGCGATCGATTGCCAGAACAGTTTCTTGCCGGCAGACAGTCCGGCGGGATCCTGCAATACGAGCTTTTTGTAATCGTCGACGTAACCGATCGCGCCGAATGCAAGCGTCACGAACAAGACAATCCAGATAAAGCGGTTCTCGAGGTTTGCCCAAAGCACCGTGCTAACGACGATCGCCGTCAATATCAACGCACCGCCCATCGTCGGCGTGCCGGCCTTTGGCAGGTGGGTCGGCGGCCCTAGTTCGCGAACCGGCTGCCCAACCTGACTAAGGCTGAGCTTTGCAATCATTCGCGGGCCGATAATGAATGACAGGATCAGGGCTGTCAGGGCACCAAGGATTGCGCGCAAGGTCAGGTAGCTGAAGACGTTGAACCCGGACTCGAACTGCGTGAGGTATTCGCTGAGATATAGCAGCATGATCAGGCCTTGCGTCTCATCGGCGGCTTGTTGATCAAGGCCTCGACCACACGCTCCATTTGCATGAACCTTGATCCCTTAATCAATATATTTGTGTCTTCGGTTGCCGAACGCTGTATCTCCTCAATCAAGCCATCGATGTCCTCGTACCACTGTCCGCCGCTGCCGAAAGTTTTTACCGTGTTTTGTGACAAGACGCCGGTTGCCAGAAGCCGATCAATGCCTAAGCGCCGCGCTGCCCGGCCGACTGCCTTGTGCAGCAGTACTTCGTCCTCGCCCAGTTCACCCATGTCGCCGAGCACGAGCCATTTCTGACCAGGCTGTGCGACCAGAAACTCGGCTGCCGCGATGACGCTCTGCGGATTCGCGTTGTAGCTATCGTCGTAAACAGTCAGGCCTGTTATGCCTTCGACCGGGTGCAGCCTTCCCGAGACTGCCTGCACGGATTCAAGGCCCTGCCGGATCTGTTTGCTGTCTATTCCGAGCCCGTGGAGTACAGCTGCCGCAGCACAGGCGTTTTTGACGTTATGCAGACCTGCAAGCGGCAATCTGATCGGAATCTCTTCCTGGTGGATGTGCAGGCTGAATCTCATCTGGTCGCCGTGCGCCTGGATGTCCGTGGCAAATACGGATGCGTCGGCTTCGACTCCGAAACTGATGATCGTGTCGTCCGCTATCAGCGAGCTCCAGTGAGAGAAATAGTCATCGTCTGCATTCAGCACTGCGAAGAGCGGCGCAACCTGCCCCTGAAGTATTTCTCCCTTGGCCCTGGCGACGCCGTCGAGGTCTCCGAATCCCTCGAGGTGTGCGGGCGCCACATTGGTAATAACGACGACTTCCGGTTCCGCCAGGGATGTCAGGTAGGCAATTTCTCCCGGATGGTTCGCGCCCATTTCGATAACGGCGTAACGATGTTCTTCCGACAGGCTCAGCAGCATCAACGGCAGGCCGATCTCGTTGTTGAGATTGCCGCGTGTTGCCAGCGTTTCAGCCGATAGCGAGAGGCAATTCGCGATCATTTCCCTGACTGTCGTCTTGCCGTTGCTGCCGGTAACGCCGATGACCTTCGCAGGCATTCGTTTGCGCCAGGCCGAGGCCAGCCTGCCCAACGCAAGCCGCGTGTCATCTACCGTGATGTATGGCAGATCAACGTCGGTTGCTGCTGGCAGCACGGCAGCAGCAGCGCTCTTCTCGGCAGCTTTCGAGACGAATTCACTGCCATCGTAGTTTGGTCCTGCCAGCGCGAAGAACAGCTCGCCGGGGCCAAGCGTCCGCGTATCGGTACTGACGCCGGCAAAGTTGCGGTCGGTTCCGTGTAGCGTACCGTTCATGATGTCTGCTGCCGCTATCAAGCTGCCCTCCATCACTGCCGCCGGGCGCTTCGACTCCGGCGAGCGAAAACATTCGCCAGCGCCGCGTCGTAGTCCGAGAATGAAAGGCGTTGATCGCCGATTAGTTGATAGTTTTCGTGTCCTTTTCCGGCAATCAGCACAATATCGTCGTCAGCCGCTTCGTGGATAGCATATGCGATCGCAGTGGCCCGGTCCTCGATAGCGGTTGCGCCGGGCTTTTCGCCAATGCCCTGTAAGACGTCAGCGATGATGTTGCCGGGTAGTTCGGAGCGGGGATTATCGTTCGTTATGACGACGCGGTCGGCAAGTCTTGCCGCTACTTTGCCCATCAGCGGCCGTTTGCCGCGATCACGGTCACCGCCGCAACCAAAAACGCACCACAGCGACTTCCCGCAATGCGAACGCAGTGAACGCAGTGCTGCCTCAAGTCCGGCAGGGGTATGCGCGTAATCGACATAGACGGTGGGTGCATGTGAGTCTGCGACCCGCTGCATGCGGCCGGGCGGTGCGGTGACTTTGCCCAGAACATCGCAGGCATCAGCGACCTGGATTTCCCAGGTCAGAAGAAGCGCCAATACTTCAATTGCATTGGCAACATTGAAATCTCCGGGCAACGGCACAAAAAATTCGAAATCGCCCCACGAACTGTTGACAGCGACATTCGAGCCCCCTCCCGTTGCAACGACCGACCGAACGAATACAAACGATCGACCATTGGCAATTCGGTCAAATCGTGTCGACACTGTGACGACATCTCTGTCGCATCGGTCGGCGAGCTCCTGGCCGAATTCGGTATCGAGGCTGACTATCCGGTGTGAAACATCTCTGTCGAGGATGAGCCTCGCCTTTGTCTCGCCGTATGCCCGCATACTGCCGTGATAGTCCATGTGATCCCGGCTCAAGTTCGTAAAAATTGCGCAATCGAAATGGACGCCATTGATTCGGTCCTGCTGGAGTGCATGTGATGACACTTCGATTGCAGCATGACCAGCACCGGCGTCACGGAAAGCCGCCAGTTTTTCATGCAGGTCGATGCACGCCGGTGTTGTCATATCGCTGTCCGTATCAAGTTCCCCTGTGCCAAAACCAAGCGTTCCGAGGTATCCGCAAATATCGCCCAGCAACTGCATGCACTGAGCGACGAGGAATGAAACGGTTGTCTTGCCATTGGTGCCGGTGACGCCGACGACTTTCATGTTCATGGATGGTGAGTCGAAAAAACGGTTTGCGATTTCGCCGATATGCGTCGTCAAGCCGGCGACCGGTATGAGAGGCACGCCGGCATGGTCCGGCGCAACGACATCGGCACTCGAGTCCCAGACAACGGCCTCGGCACCTGCTTCGAGCGCTTCGTCGACATGGTCCAGCCCATGACCGGTTTCTCCGACCAGCGCGAAGAACACACTACCGGGTGACAGCTTCTTGCTGTCACTCGAGATGCCCGTGATCGCGATATCCGGCGCATCGGCAAGGCCCTCAAGCAGTTCTTTCAGGGTATTGTGCGGTTTCAGGGCTTCAGCCGGCATGTTCATTGACTCATTGCCTGCATGACGCTGCCGGAATCGAGTGCAGGCAACGCGTCCGGCGGGACAGCGAGCAGCCGCAAAGATTCAGCCATGACATCGGCGAAGACGGGCGCCGCAACATCGCTGCCGTAATACAGGTCACCGCCGGGCTCATCGATGACGACGACTATAGCCAGTCGCGGATTGCTGGCGGGTGCCAGGCCGGCGAAAACGGAGACGTACTTGTCCTCTGAATACCCGCCAGCCGCAAATTTCCAGGAAGTTCCCGTTTTGCCGGCAACGCGATATCCCGTTACGCTAGCCTTCGTGCCAGTGCCACCCGGACGCACGACTTCCTCCATCATGCGCCTGATTGCTTTGGCCGTGTCATCGCTGATGATCCGCTCACCCACATTCGGCTGGTCCAGTTTGACGAGGGACACGGGCCGGAGCCAACCGTCACTGCCGAGCGCTGCGAAAGCTTGTGTGAGCTGCAACGGCGTTACGGACACGCCATAACCATAAGCAAGTGTTGCCCGACTTATCGGTTGCCAATGGCTGTAATGCGTCAATAGTCCGGCGGACTCACCCGGAAAGCCTGAGGATGTCAGGGAACCGAGACCGAAACTCTTCATCGTCCGCCACAATTGGTCAGGCTCCAGCGACATTGCAATTTTGCTTGCGCCTACGTTGCTCGAACGCGAAAGAACTGTTGTCAGGCTGATTCTTCCCAGGTTTCGGTGGTCTTCGATTTTCTTCGGCCCGACCATAATGTAGCCGGGAGTGGTATCGACAGTGCTGCTCGGTCGGTATCGGCCGCTTTCAAGGGCAGCTGCAAGAATCAGTGGTTTGATGCTGGACCCGGGTTCAAAAATGTCGGTTATTGCCCGGTTGCGATATCGCTCTGCCGAGAACTGCGCCCTGTCATTCGGGTTATAGGTAGGCTGGTTGACCATCGCCAGGACCTCGCCCGTCAATACGTCGAGAACTACGATAGACCCCGAGTCCGCATGATGCTGCTGAATCGCCGCTTTGAGCGTCCGGTATGCGAGGTATTGGAGACGCAAGTCGATACTCGCGGCCAGATCCTTGCCATGACGCGGCGGCCGAATGCTCTCGACGTTTTCAACGGGCCGGCCGAGGCGGTCTTTCAACACGCGCTTGGCGCCCGACTCACCGCCCAGCCAGTGGTTAAACGCAAGCTCAAGCCCCTCCTGACCATCATCATCGACACTGGTAAAGCCGATAAGATGACCCGCTACCTCCCCGGCGGGATAATAGCGGCGGTACTCACGTAGCACGTTGACACCCGGCAGCTTCAGGGCCATCACCCGATGTGCCTCGTCCGGCCTCAGGTGACGCTTAAGATAAAGAAACTGCTTGTCCATGCTCCGCGTTATGCGACGCATCAGCAATGGCGAATCGAGATTCAGCGCAGCTGCAAGCTTCGGCACGCTGTCCACGGCCGAGGCGAGTTCCTTCGGATTTGCCCAGACGCTGTCGACCGGTGTACTGATGGCCAACGGTTCACCGTTACGATCGGTGATCGAGCCTCGATGCGCAGAGATTTTTTCCGTGTGCAGATGTCGCGTATCCGCCTGGCGGTTCAGAAAGTCCTTATCAAGAACCTGTAAGTAGACGGCACGCGCAACCAGTGACGACGCGGCCAGCACAAAGAATGTGAGCACTATCGCGACTCTGCCGGCGAACCGCCGCGTAGTCTGTTGTTTGGTTTCTGCTGCTCGGCTCATTGTCGTTCGATTACGTAAATTTCCCCGGACTGCGGGCGTACAAGCGACATTTCTTCGACTGCAAGGCGCTCAATTCGCGCATGGGTTGCCCACGTACTCTGTTCGATTTGGAGCTGACCCCATTCGATGTTCAGTTCGTCGCGCTCGGTCGTCAGGTTTTCAAGTTCGACAAATAACTTGCGGGAATCGTGTTTCGTATAGATCACGGCAAGTGCCGACAGAGTGCAAACCGCTACGAACACCGCTATCAGGAGAAATGACTGTCGACCGCTGCTCGTTTCCATCACAAGCGCTCCGCAATTCTGAGATGTGCGCTGCGTGCGCGAACATTCGCCGCGATTTCCTCGGCTGTAGCGCTGATCGCTTTGCCAATTAGTTTGAACGTGGGTTTGCTCTCCACCGGTATGCACGGCAATCCGCGATATTGTTCGGGTTCCCTCGATGCGTTCCGCATGAATCGCTTGACGATCCGGTCTTCGATCGAATGAAAACTGATCACACAAAGACGCCCGCCGGGGCGTAACAGATCCACAGAAGCTGCCAGCGCGGATTCGAGTTGCTTTAGCTCGTCGTTAATCTGGATGCGAATGGCCTGAAACGTTTTCGTCGCAGGATGTTTGCGGCGCATACGACGAGGAGCTGCTGCCGATACGACTTCAGCCAACTGTTCGGTTCGTAAGATTGCTTCATTCGATCTTGCCGCAACGATTGCCCGCGCAATCGGGCCAGCGAACTTTTCATCAGCGTATTTGATGAGCACTTTTTTCAACGTTTTTTCATCCACATCCGCGAGCCATTCGGCTGCGCTGATCCCTGATTGCGGATCCATTCGCATGTCCAGGGGTCCTCCCCGCATAAAGCTGAATCCCCTCTCCGCCTGATCCAGTTGTGGTGATGAGACCCCCAGATCGAGTAGCAAACCGTCCACTTTTCCGAGCAGGTTCCTGTCCAGCGCAATTTTCTTAAGTTCCGCAATTTCACCCCTAACAATTTCAAACCGCGGGTCGTCGGTCAGTGCTTTCGGAGCTGCGGCTATAGCCTCCGGATCACGATCAAGCGCAATCAATCGGCCCTCCGACCCCAGTATTTCGGCTATCGCAGTGCTATGTCCCCCACGACCAAACGTTCCATCCACGTAGCAACCGTCTGGCCGGATGTTCAGTCCTTCAAGAACCGGTCCTTTGAGGACCGGTACATGCTCGTGGTTCTTCACCGCTCGCCCGCATTTATCTACAGCGAGAGCGACTCAAGCTCGGGCGGCAATTCCCCGTCATCGTCGGTACCAAGCCACTCGTCCCGTTTCCTGTTCCAGCGTTCCTCGTCCCAGAGCTCAAACTTATGTCCCTGCCCGATCAGAATTGCCTGTCGATCGAGGCCGGCGAAATCGCGTAGTTCCCGTGACAGTAAAATGCGTCCATGCCCATCGATATCGACTTCGGTCGCGTATCCGAGCATCATCCGCTGCATCGTCCGGGTCCGCTCGTGGAAACTTGGCAGGCGTACGAGTTTTCGCTCGATCTCCTCCCAGTCCGGCAATGGATAAATGAGGAGGCAATGGTCTTTATCCACCGTGGCAACGAGTTGATTGTCGCAACGCGCAGCGAGGCGCTCCCGATATCGAGTCGGAATAGCCAGGCGCCCTTTGGCGTCCAATGTGATTTTGGTGGCCCCACGAAACACGGTATGATTGATGAGCTCTTGGCCATGACGAATGCACTAGCTCATCTTCTCCCACTTTTTTCCACTTTTCGACACTATATTCGCGAGATACATCAGCGTCAACTCAGCGGTCCAAATAATTCTTGTTGTACAGGGACTTAGAGACTATTTCGTGGCTGAATTCGGGCGAATTGTGGCACTCAATTGGAACTATAAATCAGTCACTTAAGGCTGATTTCTCGATCTGCACTTATATATATGTCGCCAGTCCGCGACAGCATTGGATTTTTCGACCATTGCGCGGGCCCGCTTTCGGCCAGCGCCGACTATTCGCGCAACACGGTCTTGTGTAAGAAAGGCGGGTGCGGGGACGGACCCCGAAAAGGTGAGAAAGCAGGAGCCGGCAATAAGCCGGGTTCTGTCGTGGACAACCATTCATCTGGGACGACCGTCACCGATCGCCTCTAGCGACCTACCCGGGAGTCCGCTCGGGGCCGGCGGTGCAGGCATAAGTCTGCGCACTCCCCTATTTGGTCTTGCTCCAGGCGGGGTTTACCGTGCCGCGGCGTGTTACCAGCCGCGCGGTGCGCTCTTACCGCACCTTTTCACCCTTACCGGCGCGCAATGCGCGCTTAGGCGGTTTGTTTTCTGTGGCACTTTCCATGGGCTCTCGCCCTCCAGGCGTTACCTGGCGCCCTGCCCGATGGAGCCCGGACTTTCCTCCGAAATCGCCCCGAAAGGCGACCCGGCGGTTGTCTGGCCGACTCCTACTTTCTCGAACTGCTTATTTTACAACAATGATCTTCAATCGGGGCAGATCATTGCCGGGCACCTGTTGTGAACTCGAGTGGTATGCATCGGGCGTATCCCACGAGGGAGTCTGCCCGAGTGAGGGGGATATGCCCGATGCATGCCACGAGCAGCCGCAGGAAGCACCTTCGTGTTGCCCGCCAGCCAGTGGTCCAACAAGGCTATATTGATGGATCACTAATAGGCAGGGCCCTCTTCACCGGCCGCGTCCCGCATTTCCCAGGTGGAGATCATCGGAAAAACCTTGAAGAACAAGAGAAACATCATCAGGAACCCGGCAACGAGCCCGGCAACCAATATCAACTCTGACGGCGAGGAGAATGGCGTGTGGTTTTCCAATCGGGCCGGCACCACCAGGAGATAACGATTAATCCAGACACCGACATTGATCACTGCCGCCACCAACAGCAATGACCACCAGTTACGCTTGACGGACGCAAATATCATCGCAGCAATCGGCAGGCCAAAGACGCAAATTATCATCGTCCAGAAATACGGTGCGTAGTGTCCGAACATCCGTGACCATAGCGGCCCGGTTTCCTGGGGAAGGTTGCCGAACCACGTAACAAAAAACTGCGCCCAGAACATATATAACCAGAGCAACGAGAAACCGGTGAGAACGATGCCCATGCTCTTCAACTGCCCGGTTTTGAAAAAATCTCCGAAACCCAGTGTTCGAGAAGTGACTGCCCCGAGAATCAGGATGGCTGCGCTGCCTGCGAGCATGTTGCCCAAAATGAAGTACATGGGAAACACCGTGCTGTGATAATGAGGAAACAACATCATGCCGAAATCCCAGGCGATGAACGTGTTAGCGATAACGGCGACGACCAGCACGACCGGCGCAAAAAGATACATATTGGATTTCATCGTTTGATCATCGCGGCGCTGTCGTAATGACCACAACCATCTATACAGACTACGGCGCCAGCCCGGGCCGGTTTCTGCTGATTCCCTCGTGACATCCGGCAGCAAGCCCATCAGGAAGTAGACGATCGCCAGTCCGTAAAACGCCGACTGCGCAAGCAGAGTTCGAATCAATAAAAAGTTCAGGTCCAGCCAGGGACTCAGATGTTCGCCTGGTTCCGGTGCCAGCCAAAAGAACAATTGTTCCTTGCCGAACGTAAAAATGAGCAAAAACATGATAATGGCGAAAGGCAGGAATGCGAGCGTCGCAATCTCGCCCAGGCGATAAAACGGCCGCGCCCAGTTCGTCCTGCAAATCCGCATAAGCGCGGAAAACGCGATACCGAACTGGCTGATGCCAAGCAGAAAAACAAAGCTCGCCGCAAAGAAACTCCACGGAACCGATTCAGGCGCCGTGGCAAGCATGTAAGCCAGGCTGCCGGCACCGGCCAACAACAACGCAGCAAGGACAAGCAAAGTCGTCGCATAGCCCCGCCGCCCTTCTGGTACCCCAATTGCAATTTCCGGAATCGCGCTCATGTCTCGCCAAAGGCTTCCTTGATGAAGTTGACCAGATGCCAGCGGTCTTCCGCCGCTATTGCCTGCCGATAAAACGGCATCGCAATGCTGCCGTGGCTGATCGTATAAAAGATCTGCCCGTCAGGCTGCAGCTGTACATAGTCGAGGTTCAGCTCCATGGGCTGGGGCACGAACTGACGACCCACGGGCCCGTTTCCCCGGCCCTGTTCACCGTGACAGATCAGACAGTGCCGTTCGTACATTTGTCTGCCCCTGGCGAGAGATTCCGGCGATTTACGTATCGGGTTGACCAGGGTCCGCCCTGCCTCCAGTCGGGCTCGCACCAGCTCGATGATATCTTTTGGCGGCGGATAACCGTCTTTGCCCCCTACGGGCACAGAAGAGCGGTTTGTCGAGACCTGGGTTTCCTGGGGCTTCACGGACGGCTGGTCCTGCATGTCCTTGTCCCAGGGCAGCGTCACAGCCGTCGCCGGTATTGCCAGAAGGCAAAAAACGCATACCAGTTCTGATAAGCGCCGGAAAATCACTGGTCTTCCTCCACATGCCGAATCTCCTCCGCCCCTGCCTGTCTGATAATTGCCTCCGCCCTGACCGCTTGCTCTCCCGCGGCGTCTTCAACGACGACCACGAAGCGATCGATA
>JACZWL010000016.1 GCA_022572185.1 Pseudomonadota bacterium
GACCCGAAATTCGATTATCAGAAAATAATCTGAAATCATAGTTAGATTAATTTTCCCTTTAACGCTCACTATTTCATATATTATCTATGTTACGAATTAGAATAGCACACTTTTTATTTAGATTGGATATCTATCTGCACATAACGATATGAGCGTAAAGACGAAAACAGAATATGTTTGCGCTAATTGCGGAAGTGCCTGGCCAAAATGGAGCGGTAAATGTAATAATTGCGGGGAGTGGAATACGCTTTCAGAAGAGATAGTTTCAAAATCAAAAAAAAGCAGTCGGCCGTGGCCGTCAAACAATGCCAGTCCTGTTCTTCTATCAGAATTTGACTCTGAAGCCGCTCAAAAAATCTCCACAAATATAGGAGAGCTCGACAGGGTCTTGGGTGGCGGTATGGTTCCGGGCAGTGTAGTTCTTGTCGCTGGTGATCCGGGCATAGGAAAATCTACTTTAATGCTTCAAATGGCCGCTAAGGCATCGAACGGAATTCCCGGAGAAATTATCTATTCTGCGGGAGAAGAATCTGGACAGCAGGTAAAAATGAGGGCGGAAAGGCTTGGATTAGATACGTCTGACATACTGCTTCTTCCTGAAAACAACATAGATATAGTGCTGCAACATCTTTATACAAAATCAAACGGATTATTGATTGTCGATTCGATCCAGACGGCTTATACAGATAACCTTGAGAGTTTTGCCGGGAGCGTCTCTCAAGTTCGTGAGACGGCGGGAATGCTTCTTAAAATGGCAAAGACCACCGGAAACAGTGTGTTCATTGTCGGTCATATCACCAAAGAGGGCTCTATAGCGGGACCTAAAATGCTCGAACATACAGTTGATACGGTACTTTATATGGAAGGCGAAAAGATGAACTCTTATCGTATTCTAAGATGCATAAAAAACCGATACGGCGCAACCAACGAAATTGGTGTTTTTGAAATGAGAGAGAAAGGTCTTGTAGAGGTAAAAAATCCGTCCATGTTTTTTCTGACAGGCAGGGAGGAGATGGTTCCCGGATCTATTGTTGTCGTAAGCATGGAGGGAACACGTCCGATACTTATAGAGATACAGGCTTTGGTCAGCCGTTCTTCATACGGTACTCCGCAACGAAATACTACAGGTGTAGACAATAGAAGATTGTCTATGATGATAGCCGTGCTGGAGAAAAGAGCCGGGCTTGTGCTTGGGATGAGTGACGTATTTGTCAATTTAACCGGCGGGCTTAAAATTTCGGAAACTTCTATCGATTTAGGTATAGTTGTAGCCATGGCATCGAGCTTCAAAGACAAACCTGTGGATGATGGGGTGGTCATAATCGGTGAAGTCGGACTTGGAGGAGAAGTGAGACCTGTTTCGTTTTTAAACAGACGGCTGAAAGAATCATTCGACCTCGGATTTAAACATGCGGTTATCCCTAAAATTAAAAAAGAATCTGTCAAACCTCCGAAGGGGATGAGACTTACGGAGGTCGCCTCTGTTTCTGAGGCTCTTACCATTCTACTTTGAGCGATAAATTTTTTCTGTTAGAAACTGATTATCCGGACGGCGCCCGGGCGGGAGTTCTGCATACAGAGCACGGCAATATAAATACGCCCGCATTCATGCCGGTAGGCACGTATGGAACCGTCAAAAGCGTCACGCCCGAAGAGGTCGCCGCAGGTGGCGCCGAGATCATACTCGGCAATACGTTTCACTTGATGCTGCGTCCGGGGACCGAGGTCATACGCCAGCACGGCGGCCTGCACGAGTTCATGAACTGGCCCGGACCGATCCTGACCGACTCCGGCGGCTTTCAGGTATTTTCCCTGGCGGCGACCAGAAAGCTAAGCGAAGAGGGCGTTTTGTTTCGCTCGCCGGTGGATGGCGATGAGGTGTTTCTAACGCCCGAAAAGTCCATGGAAGTGCAGCATGACCTGAATGCCGACGTCACGATGATCTTGGACGAATGCACACCGTATCCCGTGCCCGAAAAGGCGGCTCGCGAGTCGATGGTGCTGTCTCTTGCTTGGGCGCGTCGAAGCCGCCGTCGCTTCGACGAGTTACGAGAGGCCGATCCAGAACGCGGCGAAGCCCTGTTCGGCATTGTGCAGGGAGGCGTTTATGACACGTTACGTGCGGCGTCACTGGAGGAGTTGACAGAAATCGGTTTTGACGGCTATGCGATCGGAGGGCTGGCGGTCGGTGAGTCCGAAGACGAGAGAGTCGATGTTCTCGACAAGCTGATGCCGCACATGCCGCCCGACAGCCCACGATACCTGATGGGCGTCGGCACGCCGGTGGATATCGCGGATGCCGTCATGCGCGGTGTCGACATGTTCGATTGCGTCATGCCGACAAGACATGCTCGCAACGGTCACCTGTTTACTTCGCAAGGCGTCGTAAAAATCCGTAACTCACGCTACAGGGACGACACGGGACCCCTCGACCCGAACTGTGACTGTTATACCTGCGCGAACTACAGTCTCGCTTACCTGCGCCATCTCGAGAAGTGTGGAGAAATGCTTGGACCGAGACTTGGCACGATTCATAATCTGCATTATTACGAGAATCTGATGGCAGGACTGCGGGCGGCCATCGAAGACGGTAAGCTGGATGAGACTGTTGCCGGGATCAAGTCAGCCTATTCGGACGACTCGCGCTGACAATCACTTGAATACGATGACTGAATCTCCGCGTCCATGGCTGGTCAAACAACAGCGCTATGTCATAATAGCGCGCTGAAATTTTTGGGTTCAAGCCTCATTTCCGAGGCTTGAACTACAACAGGCACTCTAAACAATGCAGACAATCATGGATCTTTTCATAAGTACGGCCAATGCTCAGGGCGCGGAGCAGGGCAACCCTTTTGGCTTCTTCCTGCCGTTGCTGGTTATCTTCGGTGCCTTTTATTTCCTGCTGATTCGTCCCCAGCACAAGAAACAAAAAGCACATACGGAGCTGGTTTCGGCGCTGTCGACCGGTGATGAAGTGCTGACAGCAGGCGGGATTCTCGGCAAGGTAACGGCGGTGAGCGAACATTACGCGACGCTGGAGATTGCCGATAACGTAGAAATCAAGATTCAGAAGTCGACCGTTTCCGCAGTGGTGCCGAAAGGCACATTTGACCAAGCCTGACAGAACGGCTCGCAAAAGGCTCCCTCGATGAATCGTTATCCGGCGTGGCTGAACTGGCTGGTGCTCGTCATCCTGCTGCTTGGCGCGGTACTTGCGATGCCGAATATTTACGGCAGCGTGCCCGCGGTTCAGATTGCGAGTGCCGATGGTGAGCCGTATGCGGAAGCCAAAGTCGCACAAATAGTCGGTGTCCTCGAGGCAGCAGAGCTGACACCGGAAGCGGCCTACATTCAGGATGGCCGGGTCGTGCTGCGATTCGCTGCCGTCGAGAAGCAACAAAGTGCCGGCGATCGGCTGCGCGAACGATTCGGCTCGAGTTCGAACATTGCCCTGACGCTGGCGCCAAAGTTGCCGGCCTGGGTCCGAAATCTCGGCTTGAGTCCGATGAGCCTGGGCCTCGATCTGCGCGGTGGCGTTTATGTCCTGCTTGAAGTCGATATGGATGCGGCGATCGAGAACCGCATCAACCTCTACGAGCAGGATTTTGCCGAACGTCTTCAGGAAGCGAACATACGCCGACAAGTCAGGGTCGAGGGCCAGACGATTACAGTTCGTGTTGCCCGGGACGAAGACTTTGATGAGGCCCGGGACATCGTCCGGAATGCTGACAGGGACCTGCTGATCCTCGATGGCGAAGACGGCAGATCGTTCCGGGTACGCATGAGCGAGCAACAGATCAAAGCCCGGCACGACTTTGCGATCGAGCAGAACATGACGACGCTCAGGAATCGCGTCAACCAGCTCGGTGTCGCCGAGCCGCTGGTGCAACGACAAGGTACTGATCGTATCGTCGTGCAGTTGCCCGGCGTGCAGGATCCGAATCGACTCAACGAAATCCTGACCGCGACGGCAACCCTCGAATTCCACCTGGTCGATGAGACCCGTGACAGTCCGGGGTCCCGCCGTTACCCGGGTCGCGGTGACGAGCGGTCCCAGGTCCTCAAGCGGCAGATCATCGTCTCTGGAGACCAGATCATCGACGCCGAATCCGGCTTCAGCGAAGGTCAGCCGGCCGTATTTATCAAACTGGACTCAGCCGGTGGCGAGAGCATGCTCAAGACCACCATCGAAAATCTCAACAAGCCGATGTCCGCCGTTTTTATCGAGACGCGCCGCGAAACCGTCATTCGAAACGGCGTCGAGGAAACGCATGACATTCGAACAGAAGAGATCATCAATACGGCGACGATTCGCGGCACGTTTAAAAACAGCTTTCAGATTACCGGACTCACGCCGATCGAAGCACGTGATCTTGCACTGTTATTGCGCGCAGGCGCCCTCGCAGCACCGGTCTATAAAGTAGAAGAAAGAACGATAGGGCCGAGCCTCGGACAGGACAACATCGATCGTGGCTTCAATGCCGTAAGAATCGGCTTCCTGGCTGTGGTTGTCTTTATGGCGTTTTATTACCGCTGGTTCGGCATGATTGCCAATCTGGCCTTGTTTTCCAACCTCATGTTTATCGTTGCGCTGTTGTCGTTATTGCAGGCGTCACTCACCTTGCCCGGAATCGCCGGCATCGTCCTGACGGTCGGCATGGCAGTCGATGCAAACGTACTCATATTCGAAAGAATCCGGGAAGAGTTAGCGGCTGGAAACCCGCCACAGGCAAGCATTCATGCCGGTTACGAGAAAGCGCTCTCGTCGATCGCCGATGCCAACATCACAACGCTGATCGCAGCTATCGTGCTCTTGATCTTCGGCACAGGTCCGATCAGGGGGTTTGCTATAACGCTTTCGCTCGGTATCGTGACTTCAATGTTCACGGCAATCGTCGGCACGCGAACCGTCGTCAACCTCGTTTTCGGTGGTCGCCGGCTTTCCAGCGTGCCGGTGTAGGGGTGTATCGATGCGCTTGATCAAAGACAAGACTTCCATCGATTTCCTGAGCCTCGGCCGACGGCGAATCGCCGTCGCGATCTCGATATTGGCAGTCCTTGTCTCGATCGCCACTATTGCGACAAAAGGACTGGAATTCGGCATCGACTTTACGGGCGGCGTACTGCTCGAAGTCGGCTATCCGCAGGAGGCCGATCTGGAGCGGATCAGGCAGCTTCTCGGCGACGCGGGCTTTGACGATGTGCAGGTGCAGCGATTCGGTACGGCAACCGAAGTGTTGATAAGACTGCCGCCGCAACCAGACGCTGATTCGGACGCATTACGTAAATCTTTGAGCGACACGCTCTCGGCAGACGAACCGAACGTCGATCTCAGACGTGTCGAGTTTGTCGGACCTCAGGTCGGCCAGGAACTCAGGGAGCAGGGCGGCCTCGCCACCATTTTTGTTTTGCTGCTGATTTTCGCTTACGTCATGATCCGCTTTCAGTGGAAATTTGCCGCAGGCGCTGTCGCGGCGCTGGCGCATGACGTCATTGTCACTGTCGGCTTCTTCTCGATATTCGGATTGCAGTTCGACCTGACCGTTCTGGCGGCAATACTCGCGGTAATCGGTTATTCACTTAACGATACCGTCGTCGCATTCGACAGGATCCGAGAAAACTTCATAAAGCTTCGCGGCACTTCTTCCGAAGAAGCGATGAACATCTCGATCAACGAGATGCTTGCCCGAACGATAATCACCGGCGTCACGACACTGTTCGTTTTGTTTGCGTTGTTGACGCTCGGCGGCGAGTCCGTCAGACCCTTCTCGATCGCCTTGATCGTCGGCGTTATCGTCGGCACCTACTCTTCAGTCTATACGGCGAGCGCCACGGCGCTTTATCTGAACATTAACGCACAGGATCTTCTTCCCCCTGCCGAAGATCCAGACCTGGTCGACGACCTGCCGTAACGTGGGAGCGGCTTCCAGGAGGGGCTTGTAGGAGCGGCTTGTAGGAGCGGCTTGTAGGAGCGGCTTCAGCCGCGATCGATCCTGCGCTGATTGTCGGTAGGAACGGCTTGTAGGAGCGGCTTCAGCCGCGATCCTGGCCCGCTAAAACGTACCCAAATCCCGCCTATGTTTCAATTCTGCGCATTCTGAAAAATTTTGCTTGTCACTCCGTTTCAAATGACCATGCAAAATTCAGCCATGACAAGGAATTGGCCACACGGAAAGGATTTGCGCACGGGGCGTTGCTCCGAAACCGGACGGATTTATCTCATTACTACGTGTTGTGTAGAGCGCAATCGCGTCTTTAAAAATGTTGCGTTCGGCAAGATTATTGAGGACGAATTAAGACAATCCGATAACGCTGAACTAACCCGGACGCTCGCGTACGTCGTAATGCCAGATCATCTTCATTGGATGTTTGAGTTGATACACGGCAATGAATTGCATTCTGTCGTGAGGCGCGTGAAAGGCAGGTCCGCGCATCGCATAAACAAAATAGTGCGCCGAACCGGACGAATCTGGCAGCCGGGATACCATGATCGGGCGCTTAGGCAAGAGGCAAGCTTTGAAACGGTCGGCAATTACATAATCTACAACCCGGTGCGCGCAGGGATCATACAGAATATTGATGATTATCCATTATGGGATGCGATGTGGATTAACAGGAAACGAGGCGTCGACGATCTCGGGCACAAGAGGGCCACGTAGGTGGGACATCAGCGCCGATGTGTTGAGTCCGGATCGCGGCTGAAGCCGCTCCTACCGACAATCAGCGCAGGATCGATCGCGGCTG
Source organism: Pseudomonadota bacterium (assembly GCA_022572185.1). GTDB lineage: Bacteria > Pseudomonadota > Gammaproteobacteria > Steroidobacterales > Woeseiaceae > JACZWL01. The sequence goes on from JACZWL010000016.1 coordinate 6,745, forward strand.
AAGCCGCTCCTACGAGACGCCTTCTCTTACCCAGCGCAGGATCGATCGCGGCTGAAGCCGCTCCTACGAGACGCCTTCTCTTACCCAGCGCAGGATCGATCGCGGCTGACGCCACTCCTACGAGACGCCTTCTCTTACCCAGCGCAGGATCGATCGCGGCTGATGCCGCTCCTACGAGCCAAACACTGCCTTGATGTCCGGGGCCAAAAGTTTCGCCAGCGCGCTGTATATTTTTGGTGAGCCTGTCAGAACGTGGCCTGTGTCGAGGAAATCCTCGCTGCCGTCCATGCCGCTGATGATGCCGCCGGCTTCGCGAATTATGAGTGCGCCGGCAGCCAGGTCCCATTTCTGCAGTCCGGTCTCCCAGAAGCCCTCGAGCCGGCCAGCCGCGACATAACACAGATCGAGTGCGGCAGCACCGGTCCGGCGTACCCCGCTTGTGTGTATGAGCACGGTTTGCAGCATTTTCATGTAGGGCGGCAACGGGATATTTGAGTCTCGATACGGAAAGCCGGTGCCGATGAGTGCTCGCTCGAGAGAATTCTGCTTGCTGACACGAATACGCCGGCCGTCCAGCTGCGCCCCCGCGCCGCGCGATGCCGTGAAGAGTTCCTGGCGAAGCGGGTCATATACCGCGGCGTGCTCGAGCCGGTTCTTGTGCATCAAGCCGACCGAAACGCAAAAAACCGGAAATCCGTGCAGGAAATTGGTGGTGCCGTCGAGCGGGTCAATTATCCAAACGTAGTCGGAATCACCGTGCCGCCCGCTCTCCTCGGCGAGGATGGCATGGTCAGGATAATGCTTGAGGATTGTGCGGATGACTGCGTTTTCAGCTTTTCGATCCGCTTCACTGACGAAATCGTTGCGGCCTTTCTGCTCGACTTTGATCTTGTCCAGTTTTGGCAGGATGCGAATGAGCGCGTCGCCACCGCTGTGAGCTGCCATGACAGCAACATTAAGCAATGCGTGCATTGGTCGATTCCGTTATTTTTGAAAAGAGCGAATTCCCGCAAGGGGGCGGTAGAATACCAGACCTTGGCATTGCATATTGTTTCTCAAGATTAATGACGATTCGAATCATCCTCATCGGCACCACCCACCCGGGAAACATCGGCGCGGCCGCGCGCGCGATGAAAAACATGGGTCTATTCGATCTGATGTTGGTCAATCCACGGCATTTTCCGCACGATGAGGCGACAGCTCGCGCCTCAGGTGCCGAAGATGTGCTGGACGCCACGCGGGTAGTTAGCAGTCTCGATGAAGCGCTCAGCGACTGCGTCTATGTTGCCGGTGCGAGTGCGAGGTCGCGGACCATTGGTTGGCCGAGCATGGCGCCGCGGGAGTGTGCGCAGAAGTTATTGCAAGAAAGCCACAATGGTACGGTAGCAGCCGTATTCGGTCCTGAGAACTCGGGTCTGACGAATGAAGACATCGACCGTTGTCATACGCTGCTGACAATTCCGACCCACTCCGGGTTCAGCTCGCTGAATCTGGCCATGGCGGTTCAGGTCGTTGCCTACGAGTTGCGTGTTGCAAAGATCGGTGTGTCGGAAGAGGGCTATGTATCTGAAGCGCCACCGGCTACGGGTGAGGAGCTCGAACATTTTTATGCGCATCTCGAGGAAGTGTTGACGGAGGGCGGATTTCTGGATCCGGACAACCCGCGGCATCTGATGCGACGCCTGCGACGTTTGCTGGTCCGAGTACAACCAGACCAGAACGAGATCAATATCTTACGGGGCATGCTTTCGGCGCTCGATCCGAAAGCACGTAACGGAGTCACCAAGTAATGTTGAATAAAAACGTTGCACCCGTTTATCTCGACTACGCTGCGACAACGCCGGTCGATCCGCAAGTTGCCGAGGCGATGTCCGGATACCTGACGGTCGGTGGCATATTTGCGAATCCATCATCAATTCATGCGGCAGGCAGGCGATCGGCGGCGGCTGTCGAGACCGCACGTGAACAACTTGCGGGCCTTCTCAACGTCAGTCCACATGAACTGATCTGGACATCGGGTGCGACCGAATCGGTCAATCTCGGCATCCTCGGAGCAGCACGATACCGGTCCGATCGGGGAAAACACCTGATCACGATGCCGACTGAGCACAAAGCCGTCACCGATACATTTCAGGCACTGGAGCGTGAAGGATTTGATGTAACTTATCTGATGCCGGACAGGAACGGTTTGCTTGCACTTGATGAGTTTGAGGCTGCGATACGGCATGACACGCAGCTTGTGTCAGTCATGCACGTGAATAACGAGACCGGCGTCATACAGGATATTCGGCGTATTGGTGAGCGCTGCCGTGAAAGAGACATTCTTTTGCATGTGGATGCAGCGCAGTCCGTTGGCAAACTGCCCACAGACCTCTCGGTGCTTCCGGTAGACCTGTTGTCATTGACGGCACATAAGCTCTACGGACCGAAAGGTATAGGAGCGCTTTATATGGCCGATCGCCCCGCTTGTCATGTGTTGCCGTTGTTCCATGGAGGCGGACAGGAGCGCCGGCTCAGGCCGGGCACCCTCGCTGTACACCAGATCGTCGGACTAGGGGCGGCGGCCGCGCTCGCCAAATCGAGGCAGGTCGAGGACCTCATGCATCTGCAGGGACTCGAGGCCCGACTGTGGTCAGGGATTGGAAATATTCCCGGAATACTGCGGAATGGCAGTGAGACGGAGTCGTTTCCGGGCATCCTCAGCGTAAGCATCGAGGGGATCGAAGGCGAAAGTTTGATGCTGGCGCTCGAGCCGCTCTGTGTTGGCAGTGGATCTGCCTGCAATTCGAGAAACCGCGAGTCGTCAGCCGTGCTGCGGGCGTTGGGCCACGATGATGCGCTGGTACAAAGCGCAATTCGCTTCAGCTTTGGCCGGGGTACGACAAACGATGAAATCGACCTGGCGATCGGCTGTTATGCCGACGCCATCAAGCATCTGCGGGCGATATCGCCGCAGCACGCGCGAACAGCATGACCACCGTGGTGTTGACAAATCCGTACAGCGAGCTGGTCAAACGCTATTTTGCGAACCCTGTTCATGCGGGCCAATTGCCCGATGAGTACAATAACGCCGTTGCCGGTGAGGCGGCCGAATCCGCAACGGGTGCACGAGTTATCCTTTACGCGGTCATAGACCGGGACATCATCCGTATTCTGCGGCATCAGGTATTCGGGTGCCCGCATTTGATTGCAGCGGCCGAGGCATTTTGCGACAAGGCGGAGGGTCAGCCGGCTTCGGCATTGCTGGAACTGGACTTGCCGGGCCTGATGGATGAGCTGGCCATACCGGTGGAGAAGACCGGGAAGGTGTTTATACTTGAAGACGCCGCAAAAGCGCTCCATATAATGCTGACTGGAACGACACAGTCTGAGGATTGAACGGACACATGGCTATTTCCCTGACTCAACCTGCTGCTGAGCGCATCAGAACCTACCTCGAAACCCGGGGTAAGGGTGTCGGTCTGCGGGTCGGCATAAAAAAGACGGGTTGCTCCGGATATGCCTACGTCGTCAACTACGCGGACGATATTGGCGATTCCGATATCGTATTCGAAGATTATGGCGTCAAGATCGTTGTCGACAAGGAAAGTCTCAAACTCATCGACGGTACGGAAGTCGATTTCGTAAAGCAGGGCCTGAACGAGGCATTTCGCTTCCGGAACCCTAATGTGACAGGCGAATGTGGCTGCGGGGAGAGCTTCAGCGTTTGACCGTCCCACCCTGGCGCTGCCGGATTCCCGAGTCTGATTGCAGCCACCAGGGTAAAATTTGCTTCGTTGCCTGGGGTCAATTATCCGAGTAAAATTGAGGGTTTACGCGTGGTCGGAACGTCTCCGTGTCCAGTTTTCAAATCATAATCAATAAAGGAATCATGTATGTCCGTCGAGCAGACGCTCTCAATAATTAAACCCGATGGCATTCGAAAAAACCTGATTGGCGAGATCTACCGCCGTTTTGAAAAAGCCGGCCTGCAAATCGTCGCCGCCAAAATGGTTCGATTGTCAGAAGAACGGGCAGAGAGTTTTTATGCTGTTCACAAGGAACGGCCGTTTTATAATGACCTTGTCAAGTACATGACGTCCGGGCCGGTAATGGTCCAGGCCCTTGAGGGTGAGAACGCGATAAACAGAAATCGAGAAATCATGGGGGCGACCAATCCGGCAGAGGCCGAAAAGGGAACCATCCGCGCGGATTTTGCCGAAAGTATTGAAGAGAATATCGTGCATGGCTCCGACGGCGCCGCAACAGCGGCACAGGAAATAACGTTTTTCTTCGGCGACGACGGGATTTGTCCACGCAGCCGCTAGTTATTGAATCGAATCGATGGATGTCACAGCTGAAAAACTGAACCTGCTCGGAATGCGTCAACATGCGCTCGAGTCTTTTTTCGCAGAAAAAGGGGAAAGATCATTTCGTGCCCGTCAGGTTCTCCAGTGGATACATCAGCGGCGCATTACGGATTTCGACCTGATGACGGATTTACCGAAGAGCCTTCGCGAGACCCTCGAGCTGGTGGCGAAGGTTGAAATACCGATAACGATTGCAGAAAACAAATCCGCCGACGGCACGATCAAGTGGCTGTTTGAATCGGGTGCAGGTCAGGCGGTGGAAACAGTATTCATTCCGGAGCCCGGCCGCGGCACGCTGTGTATTTCCTCGCAGGTTGGTTGCGCGCTTGACTGTGCGTTTTGCGCAACCGGAGCGCAGGGGTTTAACCGCAACCTGACAGCCGCCGAGATCATTGGGCAGGTCTGGCATGCGAACGAGGTGTTGCCGCCGAGGGCGAACGGTGAGCCGGCAGTCACCAACATCGTTTTCATGGGCATGGGTGAGCCGCTTGCAAATTACCGCAGCGTGCTTCCCGTGCTCGATTTGTTGCTGTCTGACTTTGCCTACGGCTTGTCCCGCCGCAGAGTGACGATCAGTACGTCCGGCCTTGTGCCGAATATTGAGCGGCTTGGAGATGAATGCAATGTGTCGCTCGCGGTGTCTTTACATGCCCCGAATGACGAGCTGCGGGACCGACTTGTGCCGATCAACAAAGTCCACCCCATCGAAGAGTTGCTCGACTGCTGCTGGCGATATGCGGCCAAGCACTCAAATCGGTTTATAACCTTTGAGTACGTCATGCTTGGAGGCGTCAATGATTCCCTGGCTCACGCGGACGAGCTATACGGCCTCTTGCAGGACCGGCCGGCGAAAGTGAACTTGATTCCATTTAATTCGTTTGCAGGCAACGAGTTTGCCCGCTCCGACAGGGCCCGCATCGCCCGGTTTCAGGATCGCCTCAGACAAAAGGGGCTTGTGACCACGACCCGCAAGACACGGGGAGAAGATATTGATGCAGCCTGCGGCCAGCTAGCTGGTAAGGTTAGTGATCGGGTACGAGTCAGGCTGAGCGAGAAAACGACCAGGATAGCAATGGCGTGAAGACGATTAGGGGAATTCTTATAGGCAGTGCCGCCTTCTTGCTGACGGCGGGCTGCATGTCATCGACGACAGGTACACGTAAGGCGTTTGAACCCAGCGCGGATGCTGCGTCACAGTATTATGAGCTCGGCGCCAGATACTACAAAAACGGTAGTTATGATTTGGCGAAGCAACGTCTGAAGCTTGCGCTCGAGCTCGATCCAAAGTTGGCGACAGCTCACATGATGCTCGCGTTGACTTACGAGCAGTTGGACAACATGCGGCTCGCTACGAAGCACTACAACGAAGCCGTACGTCTTGCGCCGAATAGTTATGACACTCGAAATGCCTACGCTGTTTTCTTATGCCGGCAGCAGCGTTTTGACGAGGCGATGAAGCAATTCGATCGGGCCTTGAAAGTACCGGACAATGAATCTCCCGAACTCGTGATGACCAATGCCGGTGCTTGCATGACCCAGAAACCGGACTACGAAAGGGCAGAAAAATATTTCCGCGATGCGTTACAGGAAAGGCCGACCCACGGTGAGGCGCTCCTGCAACTTGCGGCACTGAAACGCAAGACCGGTGATAACTTGCACGCACGTGCATTCCTGCAGCGATACCATGAACGTAACAAAATGTCCGCGGCGACGCTGTATCTGGGTGTACAAATCGAAAAAGCCCTCGGTGACGATCGCGCCGCTACGGATTACGCGAATCAGTTACTGAACGAATTCCCGAATTCGCTCGAAGCAAGACAGGTACGGGAAGCGCGATAGCATGACCCCCGAAGAAGGCGCTAATCAGATGCGTGAGTCGTCCCGCGATGGCACTGCCAGCCCGGTCGGCGGCGAGCGCCTCGCGGATACCAGGCGCGCGCGTGGCATTTCTGTTCATGAAATAGCGAAAGAACTGCATATTGATGTGCCGAAGGTGCGCGCCCTCGAGGAGAATCGCTTCGACGTACTCGGTGCGCCGGTGTTCGCCAAAGGTCACCTGCGCAAATATGCTGAACTCGTTGGCGTCCCGGTCGACGACATACTTGCAGATTATGCTCAGTTGAATCGCTCTGCCGGCGCACCGCCGGTTGTAGGGCCGCCTCGGAAAGTACCCCGTGAGATATCGATAGGGCCCCCGGTCGCCGGAGTAGGCGTCATTCTGGTGCTTGCCTTCGCCGCGTGGTGGTGGTTCAGCCTGGAGCAGACGGTGGAGCGCGTCACCGTGCAGCCGGCAACTCTGGCTCCATTCGCATCTGAACGTGGCAGCAATCTATCTGAAAGTGAAAACAGTCCATCCGAGCCTCAGGACGATCCTTCCCCTGAGGTGGATGACAGTGCGCCGCCTCTCGATGATGAAGCGCCGGCCGATCTCGCGGCGGAAGCGTTGGTCTTTGCGGGGGAACCGGCGTCCGAACCTCAGTTCGGCCTGATTGTGGCAGAGCAGATACCGTCCGGCAGCAATGTCGTGGCTGGCAGCAGCGTCGAGCTCGTACTTTCATTCACCGGGGATTGCTGGACGGAAGTCACCGATGCGACGGGGCGCCGCCTGTATTTCGACCTTGGCACCGAAGGCCGGTCCGCGACGCTGAACGGTGTTGAGCCGCTTGACGTGCTTCTCGGTAACAGCCCGAATGTCAGCATGCGGGTAAACGGATTCGATTACAGTATCCCGGCCGCGAACCGCCGCGGCAATATTGCCAGACTGACCATTTACGGCCTGTAGTCGTTCCGTTTGTCGCGGTCCATTGGGATGATTTGTTGTGAAACCTAAAGCCATTCGCGGAATGAATGATGTGCTTCCCGAGGCGTCCGGCACCTGGCGTTTTGTGGAGACGATCGTTCGTGAGGTAATCGAGTCGTATGGCTATCAGGAAATTCGCGTGCCCATCCTCGAGCAGACTGAATTGTTTCGCCGCTCTATCGGCGAGGTCACGGATATTGTCGAGAAGGAAATGTACACTTTCCTTGACCGCAACGAAGAGAGCGTGACGATGCGCCCCGAAGCGACTGCCGGGATGGTGCGTGCCGGTATCAGTCACGGGCTTTTCCACAATCAACGGCAGAAACTCTGGACGGCCGGTCCGATGTTCCGCTACGAGAAACCGCAGAGCGGGCGCTACCGCCAGTTCCACCAGATCGATGTCGAGGCGATGGGCTACGCCGGGCCGGATGTGGACGCCGAACTGATCATCATGTCCGCCAGGATGTGGCAGGAACTGGGTTTATCCCGCCTGGTGCTCGAGCTGAATTCGCTGGGATCCCTGGAAACCCGCCGAAAATATCGTGAATCGCTGGTCAATTACTTCTCGGCCGTGAAATCGAAGCTGGATGAAGATAGTATTCGCCGCCTCGAGCAGAACCCGCTTCGTATCCTGGACAGCAAGAACCCTGACATGCAGGAGCTGATCGCGGATGCACCGATTATGCTCGACTACCTCGACGATGAATCGGCGCAGCATTTTACGGAGCTGAAGGTGCTTCTGGATGCCGCAGGCATCTCCTACAGCGTCAATCCGAGACTCGTCAGGGGGCTGGACTATTACAATCGGACAGTATTCGAGTGGGCTACCGACGCCCTGGGATCTCAGGGTGCGATCTGCGCAGGCGGCCGTTACGATGGCCTGGTCGAAAAACTCGGCGGCAGATCGACTCCGGCTATCGGCTGGGCGATGGGTGTGGAGCGACTTGTCGGCCTGTTCGAGGAATGCGGCGGTAAGGCGCCGGACGCGGGCCCGGACGTGTATATCGTGGCGGTTGGCCAGGCTGCCCTGGTCCGGGGCTTCGAAATTTCGGAAAATCTTCGAGAGGCTATAGCCGGCATTCGCATAGAGTTGAACCTGGGTGGCGGCAGTTTCAAGTCACAACTGAAGCGTGCCGACAAGAGCGGTGCAGAATTTGCTTTGGTACTGGGCGACGACGAGGTCGCGGAGAACCGGGCGGGGCTGAAGCCCCTGCGGACTGATCAGGATCAGGCAAGCGTTGCGCTTGAGCATCTGGCCGTCGAGCTAGCTGGCCGGCTGCGAAGGAATGAAGACTCAGGTCTTGATCATCGGAGCGCAGACCAGGATCCTGTTTCGACAGCAAAGAAACAGACTGGATATACAAGGGCGTAATTTGTGGACGAACTACTTTCTGAAAAAGAACAAATTGAGGCGATGCGAGACTGGTGGCGGGAGAATGGCCGCTACGTGATTGGCGGCATTGTGCTCGGTGTCGGAATACTGGTTGGCTGGAATCAATGGAAGGAATATCGGCTGACAGCACGGCTGGAAGCATCAGCACGCTACGAGACGCTGGCAAAACAGGTCAGTGGCGGCATGCTCGAGGCATCCGAGGCCACCGCCAACGAATTATACGAAAACTACGGGTCGACGAGCTATGCGGCACTGGCGAGGCTTGCGATGGCCAGACTCTATATGGACAGGAGCCGTGATCAGGATGCAGCGGATACGCTCAATGCACTGCTTGCGATACGCGGTGGTGCCGAATCGCAGATGGTCGGCCGGCTTCGCCTCGCCAAGATATACCTCTACCAGGACAAGCCGCAGGACGTCGTCGATTTGCTCTCAGGCTTTGAAGACAGTGCGTTTGCGGCAAGATACGACGAACTTCTTGGTGACGCGCACACCGCCCTGGGGCAAATCAGGGACGCCGCCGCCGCCTATAAGCGTGCAATGGCTGACGACCCCAGGGCACCAACGGTCAATCGGTCTCTGATTCAGATGAAGATTGTCGATCTGCCGGACGACGAGCCCGCCATGGACGGGGCTGCGGCCGAGGAGCCCGCGGCCGATGAGTCTGTCGAACCCGCAGCCGATGAAATTGTCGAACCTGCGGTCGACTCCGGGGACGATCAATGAGATTCCTGACCCGCCTTTTACTGCTTGGCACGGCCTCGGGCCTGATGGGCATGATTGCGGGCTGCGGCCTGTTCGGCGGTGACGACGACGTATTGCCGCCGAAAAAGCTGATCAAATTCGAGGCGACCTTGCCGGTCAAGAAAATCTGGTCGGCCAAGCTTGGTAAAGGGTCTGAGTTCTTAAGAGTAGGACTATCACCGGCAGGTGATGGCAAGCGAATTTATGCTGCAAGTCGTAACGGCCTTGTAAGTGCTTTCAATCCCGAGACTGGCAAAAGAATCTGGCGGGTCGAAGTCGACGTGTTGTTATCGGCCGGTCCCGGCACCGGAGAAAATTATGTGGTGGTCGCCGGCAGCGATGGCGACCTCATTTGTCTCGCCGCCAACGACGGCCGCGAAGTCTGGCGGATTAACATCAATGGCGAATCGCTTGCCCGGCCGCTGATAAGAAACGACTCTGTCGTCGTTCAAACGATCGATGGGAAGCTGCAGGTTTTTTCTGTGTTCGACGGTAAAAAACTATGGTCGATCGAGCAAAGCGCGCCGCGCCTTACGTTGCGCGGTACCTCGTCGCCGGTCATCGTCGGCACAACGGTTGTCGCGGGATTTGACAACGGGCGTCTCGTCGGCACCAGCCTCAGCTCGGGGGTGACGCAATGGGAGGCAATGTTATCGCCGCCGTCAGGACGGTCAGATCTCGATCGCCTGTCGGACGTAGACGGTTCGGTGGTGGTAGTCGGCCAGGATATCTACGCCGCAGGATACCAGGGAAAGCTTGCGGCCGTTGCGTCGGAGTCCGGACGGATTATTTGGGCGAGGGACATCTCGACCCATGTCGGCGTAGCCGTCGATTTCGCTAATGTCTATTCAATTGATGAATCCGGAGAAGTTATTGCGCTGTTGCGGCGCAATGGCTCCGAGGTCTGGCGTCAGGATGCGTTATTGCGGCGGGAACCGACGTCGCCCGTCGCATTCGACAACGCCGTTGCAATCGGTGACTTTGAGGGCTACGTCCACCTGTTCAGCAATATCGATGGCCGCCCGGTCGCGAGAATCCGCGTTGGCAAAGGACTGTTGTCGGGAGCACCGGTCGTGATTGGTGGCCGGCTTTATGTGCAGAGTGAGTCCGGTGTGCTCGAAGCCTATGCCGTCCGGCGGCCGGAGAGGAAACGTGACGCGCCAGACATAGCGACCGAGGAAACCTAGTTGGACCACTAGGCCACGATGGCTTCGGTTGAAACAAATGCTGCCTGTCATTGCACTCATCGGTCGGCCGAATGTTGGCAAATCGACATTATTCAACCGCCTGACCCGCTCGCGTGACGCGCTGGTCGCCGATTATCCGGGACTGACGCGAGACCGTCAGTATGGCTTCGGCAAGCTCGGCCCGATTCCCTACCTCGTCATAGACACGGGCGGCGTTGCCGGCGGCGAGGTTGGCATCAGGGAGTTGATGGTCGAGCAAACCGAACGCGCGCTGCGGGAAGCGGATGTGGCGATAGTCATGGTTGATGGGCGCTCGGGCCTTACCGCGGCCGATGAACATGTCGCCGAACTGGCACGCCGCCACGCCAAATCCAGCTGGCTCGCTGTCAACAAAGCGGAGGGCCTCGATTCGGCAATTGCTTGCGGCGAGTTTCACGGGCTCGGCGTCGGGGAACCAGTGGCGATTTCTGCTGCGCACGGCGAGCACATTGGCACACTCATGGATGAAGTGCTTGCGCCCTTCGCCACTGATCAGCCGCGAGACGCCGCAGCGGAGGAATCCGAAACGGATGCGGGAGTCGCACTGCGTATTGCGGTAGTTGGGCGTCCCAATGTCGGCAAATCAACGCTGATCAACCGGCTTGTCGGCGAACAGCGCCTCGTGGTCTTTGAGGAGCCCGGTACGACCCGCGACAGCGTTGCTGTGCCATTTGAGCGCGACGGGAAAAACTACGTGCTGATTGATACGGCCGGCGTCAGGCGCAAGGCAAAAGTCCACGAGACAGTTGAGAAGTTCAGTGTAATCAAAGCATTGCAGGCAATGGAGCGGGCCCAGGTCGTCATCGCAGTGCTCGATGCCCAGGAAGGTGTTACGGAACAGGACGTCAGTCTGATGGGGCTGATCGTGGAGCGGGGCAGGGCGCTGGTCGTCGTTGCCAACAAATGGGATGGTCTGTCGCGGGACCAGAAGCGTCATGTCAGAGACGAGCTGGATCGGCGATTGCCGTTCCTGGGATTTGCAGAGCGCATGACAATCTCGGCCCTGCACGGTACTGCTGTTGGTGATTTGCTGCCGGCTGCAGAACGCGCCTATAAGGCCGCAACGCGAGACATGTCTACAACGGAGCTCAACAAAGTCCTGGAAGAGGCGGTAATCGCCCATCCGCCGCCACTGGTCAGAGGCCGTCGTATTCGCCTCCGCTATGCGCATCAGGGCGGCCGCAACCCACCGGTCATCGTGATTCACGGCAATCAGACCGAGCGCTTGCCTGAAGCATACCGGCGCTACCTGATCAACAGATTTCGCAAGGTATTTCGATTGAAGGGAACGCCTGTACGCTTGTCGTTCAAGACCAGTGAAAACCCGTACAAGGGACGGCGCAACAAGCTGACGCCCCGTCAGCAGCGCAAGCGCAAGCGCCTGATGAAGCACGTCAAACGATGAGAGGAATCGCGGCTAAAGCCGTTGCTACGCTATTGGTTGTCGTGGGAACGGTTGCAGGAGCGGCTTTAGCCGCGATTCGCAAGCTGCTATAACAAACGCATGGATATACAAAGCAAGACCATGCAGGTCTCAGGCAGGTTCCGGATGCATCGCGGTGGATTTCTGGAATCGCCGACGATCGCGTACGAGACCTGGGGCGAACTGGAGGGCAACGGGGACAACGCGGTACTCCTGTTCGGCGGGCTGTCTCCGTCCGCGCACGCTGCTTCGTCTCCGGAAAATCCTGCCGCCGGATGGTGGGAGGACATGATCGGTTCTGGCTTACCGCTGGATACCGACCGCTACTTCATCATCTGCATCAATTCGCTCGGCAGCTGCTTCGGCACGACAGGCCCCGCATCCATCGACCCGCTGACCGGCGAGCGATACCGGCTGCATTTTCCGGTGCTCACGCTCGAAGATGTTGCCGAGGCCGGTTACGAAGTTCTGCAACATCTCGGCGTGGAAAAGTTATATGCGATCGTAGGATGTTCGATGGGTGGCATGACTGGGCTCGGGTTCTGCGTCAGGCATCCGGAGATCAGCGAATCACTCATGGCGATTTCGTCGGCTACCCGGGCGCTGCCATTTTCGATTGCGGTCAGATCCCTGCAGCGGGAGATTATCCGCCGGGACCCGAAATGGAAGGGTGGCGATTATGACCCCGCAGACCCGCCCGTTGTGGGACAACGACTGGCGCGTAAGCTCGGCATGATGACTTATCGATCGCCGGAGGAGTGGGAGCAACGATTCGGCCGCGAGCGGGTCACCGCCGAAGATCATGCGGGAAATCCGTTCTATATTGATTTCGAGGTCGAATCTTATCTCGAATCACGAGCTGACAGGTTCGCGGGGCAGTTTGATCCGAATTGTTACCTGTATTTGTCCCGCGCGTCGGACCTGTTCGACCTGGCCGAGCACGGCGGTTCGCTGAAATCAGGATTCAAGCGCCTCAGATTGAAACGGGCGATCGTCATCGGCGTCAGAACCGACATTCTTTATCCACCACATCAACAAAAAGAACTCGCGGAGGGCTTGTCGGAAGTCGTCGATGATGTGCGCTACGTGCCGCTCGACTGCATCAGAGGGCACGACTCTTTCCTCGTGGACATGGACGCTTTCCGTCCCGTCTTGTGCAACTTTTTTGACACCTGCAACTGTTAAGCCGAATATCCCACCGGTTGCAGTAGGTGCGCTGGGCATAGACTAAGCGAGCGCGCAGGGCCGCAATCGTCATCGTGAGGCATTCGGGCTAATCGGCAGGCGCCAGCAACAGTGCCGGGTCCACGGCAGTTCCGTTCAGGTAGGTGCCAAAGTGGAGGTGTGGGCCGGTCACGCGACCCGTTGCGCCGACCTTTCCGATTGGCATTCCAGTTGTCAAACGCTGGCCTTCCTCGACGCCGATCTCGTCAAGGTGGCAGTACATTGTCACGAAACCCTGGCCATGATCGATGATCACGGTGTTGCCGTTGAAAAAGTAATTTCCTGTCGCCGTCACTGTGCCGTCGCCCGGCGCAATAACTGGTGTACCGAGATTGGCAGCGACGTCCATTCCTTTGTGCGGAGAACGCGGTTGCTCATTGAAAAAGCGTCTCAATCCGAAACTCGAACTGCGTCGTCCTGCAACCGGTTCAAGCAACGACAGGTCGCTTAAGTCCACATCGCGCCAGTTTGTCAGCGCGCCATCAATGATCTTTCGCTCCCTGCCTGCGCGATGTAATTGTTCTTCAGTCAGATCAACGTAAGCCCTGGCAACGGTGAGGTGCTGTTCACGATAAGCATAGGGTTTCACTTCGAACGTAATCGTCGATGATTCCTGATCAACAATGCGAACAATTGCTTTGGCTGGACCGATGGACTGGGTCAGCGGGATGCCGATTACTGCAACCCACTCGTCTTCGCGCCGGAGCACGAGTACTCTTTTGTCGTCGAACATGACAATCGGTGCAGCATCCGAATTCGCGGTGGCTACGGCAATGACGGCCGTTCCGCCAGGACGTGGTGCATGCTCGGGAAGCGCATTCGCTGCAGACGTCAGGCAGAAGAGACTCACTGAGCACATCGCTGCGAGCCGCCTAGTCATTTGACGAGGCTTCTTGCTTTACTTTATCAACGGTGGCAATGAGACTGCCGCGTGCCAGTCGTGTGGTAATGCCGCCGCCCGGCTTCATCACGGAGGCATCGGTCAGGACTTTGCCGGTGGCCGAGTCACTGACGATCGCGTAGCCACGTTCCAGAGTTGCCAGCGGGCTGACCGACTGTAACGCCCGTTCGGCCAAATTGAGTTGATTTCTGAGGCGCACGACCGATCCTGTCCCACAATTACTCAGACGCTGAGTCAATTCGCTCAGGCGGTGCATGGCGTATTGGACTTCGATCGCCGGCGAGCGTTGCAATAAGCGGGCACGAACAAGCTCGATTGCCCGTGAACGCCTCACGAGGTCGTGCCGCATGGCGCCCGTCAGCACCTGTCTGAGGTTTCTGAGCCAATCGATCTGTCTGGCAACGGTGGCAGCCGGGCTGCTTTGAGACAAGCGGCGGCTCAGCCAGTCGAGTTGCTGATAATGGTCCTCGAGATAACGGCGCCCGAGCGATGCGATCCGTGCCGTGGTCGCCGTGAGCGAGCGCAGCCATTCGGCCTGGTCCGGGACCACGAGTTCCGCGGCACCAGAGGGCGTCGGTGCGCGAAGGTCGGCGACGAAGTCGCTTATGGTGAAATCCACCTCGTGCCCGATAGCGCTGACTACGGGAATCGGACATGCGCTGATCGCCCTGGCGACCAGTTCCTCATTGAACGGCCACAAGTCCTCGAGAGAACCGCCGCCGCGGGCGACGATGAGGACGTCGCACTCGCCCCGGACTACGGCAGCATTGAGAGCCGCGGCAATCTGCTTTGCTGCGGCTTCCCCCTGAACGGCGGTCGGATAGATAATCACCGGAATAGCCGGAAAGCGGCGCTTCAGGACCGTCAGGATGTCGCGTATCGCTGCCCCGCTCGGTGAGGTCACCACGCCGATGCGCTTGGGCAGTGCCGGCACGGCTTGTTTCAGACTCTCGTCAAACAGACCTTCGGCCGCGAGTTTTTTCTTGAGTGCTTCGAAACGACGGCGCAACTCTCCCTCGCCAGCTGCTTCGACCTGTTCGACGATAAGCTGATAGTCGCCGCGTGCCTCATAGATACTCACGCGGCCGAAGGCGAGCACCTGATCGCCATCCTTGAGATTTATGGTCGGTCCGCGCTGTCGCTGTCGAAAAAATGCACAGCGAATTTGTGCGGAGTCGTCTTTGAGGCTGAAATAGACATGCCCCGACGCCGGCCGGGCGAGATTGGAAATCTCGCCCTCGACCCAGAGGCGGGCGAGGCCCTGCTCGAGCAGTGTTCGCACCTGGCGATTCAGCTCGGAGACGCTGATGGCACCTTGCTGGGGGCTTTCGGTCAACGGATCGTGCATCGTCGCAGTATACCCATACCTCAGAGCGCAACGGTTTGGAAATAACTGTCGCCGCCCGTTTACCCGCATTTGCCCGGCGCGTACAATTGACCGTTTAATCGTCTGAAACGCCGGGCTCATATGCGCATAGTCAAGGAAGCACTGACATTCGATGATGTCCTCCTCCAGCCGGACTATTCCGATGTGCTGCCGCCCGAAGTCGATCTCACCACCAGGCTGACGCCGGACATCACGCTCAACATTCCGCTGCTCTCTGCCGCCATGGACACGGTGACGGAAGCCAGGCTTGCCATTGCACTTGCCCAGGAAGGGGGCATCGGCATTATCCACAAGAACATGCAGCCGGAAGAGCAGGCTCGCCAGGTCCAGCGGGTCAAGAAATACGAAAGCGGCATCGTCAGGGATCCGATTACGGTCTCGCCCGACATGACCATCCGGGAAGTGATGGAGCTGACTCGTGCGATGAATATTTCCGGCGTTCCGGTCGTGGAGAACAAGGAAACGCTCGGCATCGTCACGCAACGCGACCTGCGCTTCGAAACGCAGCTCGATGCGCCGGTCTCAACCGTCATGACGCCGAAAGAGCGTCTCGTCACGGTGCGGGAAGGCGCCGACGACGACGAAGTTCTGTCGCTGTTGCATCAGCACCGCATCGAAAAAGTTCTCGTCGTGAGCGAGAACTTTGAGTTACGCGGCATGATCACCGCCAAGGACTTTCAGAAGGCGAGCGACTTTCCGCATGCGTGCAAGGATGTCAGGGCCGCACTGCGGGTCGGTGCCGCGGTCGGCACCGGAGCTGACACGGACGAACGCGTAGAAGGCCTCGTGAAAGCCGGCGTCGATGTCCTGGTCGTCGATACCGCGCACGGTTTCTCGAAAGGCGTCATCGACAGAGTCAAAAGAACCAAGAAGCAGTACCCCGACCTGCAGGTTATTGCCGGCAATATCGTATCAGCGGACGCGGCGTTGGCACTCGTCGAAGCGGGCGCCGATGCCGTCAAGGTAGGCATGGGGCCAGGCTCCATTTGCACGACCCGGGTGGTTGCAGGCGTCGGCGTACCACAGGTTTCGGCTGTCGCCGAAGTTGCCGAGGCGCTGAAGAACAAGGGCGTGCCGCTCATTTCCGACGGCGGCATCCGGTACTCGGGCGACATTGCCAAGGCCCTCGTCGCCGGTGCGCATTCCGTCATGATTGGCAGCCTCTTTGCCGGCACGGAGGAGTCTCCGGGTGAAGTAGAGCTGTATCAGGGCCGCTCGTACAAGAGTTATCGAGGCATGGGTTCGGTCGGCGCAATGGGTCAGGACCACGGTTCCGCGGACCGATACTTCCAGGACGCGACCGAGGAGCTCGAGAGACTGGTGCCCGAAGGCATCGAGGGACGGGTCGCATACAAAGGCGGCATGGTCGCGATCGTTCATCAGTTAATCGGTGGCGTGCGAGCCGCGATGGGCTATACCGGCAGCCGCGATATCGAAGAAATGCGCACCAAGCCGAAGTTCGTGCAAATAAGCGTCGCCGGCATGCGTGAGAGTCATGTCCATGACGTGTCGATCACCAAAGAAGCGCCGAATTACCGCAGCAACCCGTAAGCGATCTGCGGCGTATTCGCACAAATGTCTCAGGCCATTCCCCTTTCCTCGGACGCTCAGGCCGACATCCACGCGCATCGCGTACTGATACTCGATTTCGGTGGCCAGTACACGCAGCTAATCGCGCGCAGGGTGCGTGAATGCGGCGTGTATTCCGAGATTCATCCCTGGGATATGGACGAGGAAGCTATCGCTGACTTCAAGCCTGCCGGCGTCGTATTGTCCGGTGGGCCCGAGTCGGTCAACATCGACAACCCGCCGCATGTCGCGCAAGCCATCTTCGAACTGGATGTCCCCGTGCTCGGCATCTGTTACGGCATGCAGGCGATGGCCGCACAGCTTGGCGGCAAAGTCGAGGCATCAACCCATCGTGAGTTCGGCTACGCGGAAATAACGCCGCTCGATTCAGAATTGCTCGCAGGCCTCAGCGATGCACCCGTCGAATCGGAACCATTGCTCAAAGTCTGGATGAGCCACGGCGACCGGGTTGAAGCAGTACCGCCCGGCTTCACGATAACCGGAAAAAGCGCCAATTCACCGCTTGCTGCTATGGAAGACCGGCAGCGGAAGTACTACGGCGTGCAGTTTCATCCTGAAGTAACGCACACGCCCCAGGGCCAGGCGATCATCAATCGTTTCGTTCGTGACATCTGCGGCTGCCCCGGAGACTGGACAGCAGGCAACATCGTCAACGACGCAATTGCGCGGGTGCGTGAGAAAGTCGGCATGAAAAAAGTGTTACTCGGCCTCTCTGGCGGCGTCGATTCGTCCGTCGTGGCTGCGCTGTTGCACGAGGCGATCGGAGACCAGCTGTTCTGCGTTTTCGTCGATAATGGCCTTCTTCGCTACCACGAAGGCGATCAGGTGATGGACACCTTTGCGGAGCACCTGGGCGTTAATGTCATTCGTGTTGATGCCGCGGACCGCTTCTTTCACGCATTAAAGGGAATAAGCGATCCCGAAGAAAAGCGAAAAATAATCGGCCGCAGATTCATCGAGATATTCGAAGAAGAAGCAGGGAAACTCCAGGACATTGACTGGCTTGCGCAGGGCACGATCTACCCGGATGTTATCGAATCTGCTGGTGCCGGTACCGGAAAGGCCCGTGTGATCAAGTCACACCACAATGTCGGCGGTTTGCCTGAACAAATGCGGTTGCGGCTCATCGAACCCTTGCGTGAACTGTTCAAGGACGAAGTCCGAAACATCGGCCTCGAACTTGGCCTACCCAGGGAAGTGGTCTTCCGTCATCCGTTTCCAGGGCCCGGACTGGGTGTCCGCGTGCTGGGAGAAGTAAAACCCGAATACGTCGAATTGCTGCAGCTCGCTGACAAGATCTTTATCGAGGAGCTTAGGAAAAACGATTTATACGACAAGACCAGTCAGGCTTTCGCCGTGTTCCTGCCCGTCCGCTCGGTCGGCGTCATGGGCGACGAGCGTCGATACGACTACGTCATCGCACTGCGCGCCGTCGAGACCATTGATTTTATGACCGCCAGGTGGGCGAGGCTGCCGTACGAGTTTCTTGAGCACGTGTCGCTGCGGATCATCAATGAAGTGGATGGCATCTCACGCGTGACTTACGACATTTCCGGCAAGCCGCCCGCAACCATAGAATGGGAATGAGCTGGGCGGATACTGACATTCACTTGATGCGGGCCGCCATTGCCGAAGCAGAAAATGCAAAGGCATCAAATGAAATTCCGGTCGGCGCAGTTGTTGCCTGGTCCGGCAATATCATCGGCAAGGGTTTCAATCGAACGATTCAGGATTCTGACCCAAGCGCGCATGCCGAAGTCGTAGCAATCCGCAATGCCGCGGCAGTTCAGAAAAATCACAGGCTGATCGGTGCGACGGTATATGTCACGCTCGAACCTTGTGCCATGTGCGTGGGCGCGATGATTCAGGCACGCATACAAAGGCTGGTGTTTGCTGCGTACGACCCGAAAGCCGGTGCCGTTGGCAGCGTTTTGGATTTGAGCGATATCAAAGAATTCAATCACCGCATCGAGATCAACGGCGGTCTGCTCGCAGAGGAATGTTCGGCGATCCTGAAAGAATTTTTTGCCGCGAAACGATAGGGGCGATCATCGCCAAACCGACCGAAGCACTGAAGATCACAAATTCGCCGGGAGCGAATTTGGACATCGGTACGATGCTTTTGCGAAGCGAAAGTCACGGCCATGGATGGTCGTGATCAATCCGCAATTATCGTAATAGCACTAATCAAGCCGCAGGCGGATTGCATCCTGACGGGCGATTTCTCAGTTAGTTACTGGCCATCTCTATCGACCCCTCAGGCTCCACCGTCTCTTCATGTGGCTCACTTGCGGTTATCCAGCGAAGGATATTGTAGTAACTGCGAATATTGTTAACGTACAGCACCGGCTCCCAGCCCCGCGCGTAGCCGTATTTCACTCGTGAGTACCATTCACGTTTGGCGAGAAGCGGCAGTGCCTTGCTGATGTCGATCCAGGTGTCCGGATCGCCGCCTTCCCATTCGACGATCTGACGCGCGTCTTTGATGTGGTTAAAGCCAACGTTGTAAGCGGCAAGCGCCATCCAGGTTCTGTCGGGTTCCTCGACGCTGTCAGCAATTCGTTCGGTCTGGCGCGCATAAAACCGCGCACCACCAAATATGCTGGTCTCGGGATCCATACGATCGTCGATATCCAGATAGTCGGCGGTTGCCTCGGTCAGCATCATGATGCCCCTGACACCGGTTGGCGACACGGCATGAGACCGCCAGTGGGACTCCTGGTAACCGATCGCTGCCAGCAGCCGCCAGTCGACGCCGTTCAGATCGCCCGCCTCCTCGAACCAGGGACGATATCGAGGGAGGCGGCTGTCGAAATGCCTGATGAAGGCTCTCGTGCCGACGTAATCGAATTTCTTGGTGTGGCCGTAATAGCGGTCGCGTACTTGAGCAAGCAAGCCCGAACGCTCCGCCGTGATCAGGTAGTCATCGGCCTGCGCAAGTAGCCTGTCACCATCTCCTTTTCGAAACGCCCAGGCGATTGGATCCGCAATCTCGAGATCAAGCGCCACACGCAGGTCCGGATAGAAGTGCCGTTGAATGTTGAATTCTGTGCTGTCCGCGACCGTGAAATCGAGTTCGCCATGTGCGACTTTCTCCATGAGGTCGGCAACCTCGACATCCGCATTCACAGACCACTCCAGCTTCGGATAAACCTGGCTCAACGACGCGAGCATGTCGGAGTGACTACTGCCGGCAACAACTTCGATCGACCTGCCGATTGCCTCCTCAATGGATCGGGGTTTGCCGGTGCCCACTTTGTAGATGAGGTGCATATCGACGGTGTCGTAAGGATGACCGAAGCTCAGATATTCGCGCCGTGATTCGGTAATCGAGAGGCCTGCTGCGGCCATGTGCGATTCACCCGAGATCAGTTGCGGCAAAATTTCAGAGACGTTGTCGACAGTGCTGATAACCAGTGTCACGCCGAGCTGCTCGGCGAACCCTCGCACCAAATCGAACTCCGGCCCGGCCGGGCCGTCGGGGCCAACGAAGTATGTCGTTGGGCTGTGGCGCGTGACCACGCGCAACTCGCCAACTTCGACTACCTGATCGAGCAAAGAAGGCGCTGAAGAGCACGTACCGACGAGCACCGCCATGAGCGTGTAGAACAAAAGGCGCAAATCTGATCTCCGTTTAGAGATCCGGCGCGTCCAGCATCGGACCTTCTGTTATTTGACCAAAATCCGCCACAGCAATTCATTGCATCGGCAGTCGTTCTTACGCTTATAAATCATGAGCTTGCATTGGCAAACTGAACAGCGTGACCCAGGCGTGCAGCCTCACGAGGTGCATAGGCTACCTTAGCTGCGGCCTGATTTCACTGTTAGTGCACCGCTCCTTATTCGCAAACGTGCCAATTCAGATGCAAAAAAGAATAGAATCTGCAGCCCGTCGGTGGAGAGGTGCCGGAGTGGTCGAACGGGCTTGACTCGAAATCAAGAGTACGGTTATCCGTACCGTGGGTTCGAATCCCACCCTCTCCGCCAAAATCCAGGACCCCATCGGGGTCTTGGGGATTTTGGCAGAGGGTGTAGGATGAGAACCCTGTTCGACAAATCTGCAGGAGCAGATTTGGACGCACGCAGTGCGCCCGGAGGGCGAGGTGCAGGGATGCACCGAGTCAATCCCACCCTCTCCGCCAAATATTAGTTGGGCCCATTACGGTCCGATTATTATTCGGAAGAGGGTCCAGGATGAAAACCCTGTTGGACAAAAACGCGTAGCCTTCCTGGACAAGGATAATCCCTGGTTCACATACGTATACGACCTTATCCCGCGAAGACATTTTCGGGCCTATCCTCCTCGGACGACAACACTCAGGCCCCAATAATCATGGCCCGATCTGTACCCTCGATTTTGAACCTGCTCTATGAAAGCAAAGGGCAGTACGACGAAAGCTCCGATAACAACAAGGCCAGCTTGCTTGACGCCCTCGAACATGCCCGATTTGCCAATGCTTCAATGCTGCTTCGGTTTCACGAAACATTGTGCTTCCTTCGGGCTTATCCAGATGGTCCGAAAGTCCTGATGCGCATCGAAGCGCTCCTTGATGAATTCGATCAGCGGTCCGATGTGAAAAAGCTGGCGCAGCAACTAATCGGTACAGGCGTCGCCGGCACTCGAATCGACTACGCATTTTATTGGCCCACCGCCGAGTGGCTCGCCGATCGTTGGCCCGATGCATTACACATACGGTGGGACCAGTCATTCCCTGGCCGGCAAAAGCTCCATGATCTGTTGAAGACGCTTTTGCCCCATGCTGAGCACATATTGCTGGACGAATCCGCTCACACCCCACGGGAATGGATCGAGCAGGTCAAAGGATCGGAGGAGACGGACGCCACGTTCCTGGTTCAACGATTCAAAAAGCTTCGATGCAGTAGCGTCCACCGGGAGATGGCTTTCGAGGACCTGGATATCCCCCTGTCCATAACACCAGGTCGGGACACGCCCTCGCGCACGAAAGCCCGATATGCGACTTCCCCCATCGTCTGGCAGACGACGCCGCGATCCGGGAAGCGGCCCGTGCTAAAGACTGAGGTCAAAAAACCGCCGAAGAAAGTGGCGAAAGTGTCGCGCGAGGAGGGCAACCGTCTCATCGACCTGGCCCGGGTATCGATGGTGACTCGGGAACGTGACGTGGACACGCTCGCGTACGCGAACGCCGACGACGTATTCCTGGTAGACAGTGGACAGGGACTGCAGTTCGCATGGATGAGCGCTGTCCCGGAACGGCGCCACATCCTCGAGTGCGTGTACTTTTTCTTGGCCCTGAAGAATGGTGTTCCGTTTGGATATGGCCAGGCGGCCGGCCTTTTTGGCTCGGCCGAGATCAACTACAACGTTTTCGAGACCTTCCGGGGCGCCGATGCCGGCTGGGTGTATGGCCGTGCTTTGGCTGCAGTACACCACCTGATGCGTTCGGACTGTTTCGTTCTTGACCCCTACCAGCTAGGTGGCGAGGGCAACACCGATGGTCTGAAGACTGGTGTCTGGTGGTTCTACTACAAGATGGGCTACCGGCCACGCGATCCGGAGATTCGTCGCTTGGCGCTTGATGAAGCGCGCAAAGTCAGGGAGAAGCCCGGGTATCGCACTCCGCTGCCCGTTCTCCGGGAACTGGCTGAGGCCGAAATGTATCTTTACCTTGGCAAGAAACGCGACGATGTGCTGAGCGTATTCCCTTTGGATAATGTCGGGCTCCACATCACACGCATGCTGGCAGACCGATTTGGCGCGGATCGGGAACAGGCTATCGCTACTTGCGTGAAAGAGGTGATGCGTAAGCTTGATGTGGCGACGCTTCACGACCTGAGTAAGGACCAGAAGCAGGCCTGGGAGCGCTGGGCGCCTCTGGTCGGAGTTCTTCCTGGAGTCGATCAGTGGGGTGCTCGCGACAAACGCGTCCTTGCTTCCCTGATCAATGCAAAGGGATCACCGCATGAGCTGGATTATCTGCATCTGTTCGATCGTCACTGCCGGCTCCGAAATGCCATCGCGAAGCTGTCATGCACGCAGCTTGCGTAGGTGCTGGCGATAAATTCCCCTTGCGCGGGAATTCGATGGTAACTTTGTCGTCAAAATGATCACACGACGCGACTGCCTCAAGTACTCGACGCTGGCCGGTGTTGCTTCAATGCTACCGACCACTCTGTTGATGGCGCTGGAAAACGGAGACTTGATTAAGCGAACCATTCCCTCCTCGGGAGAGGAGTTGCCGATTGTGGGCCTGGGCAGTTCTGCAACATTTTCATCGGTCGCTCGTAGCGACGACGTGAGTGCATTGGAGGAGGTGTTTCGAATCTTCTTCGAGAATAGTGGCAGCGTATTCGACACGGCGCCGGGCTACGGCGCGTCCGAGGAAGTTGCGGGCAGGATCGTGCAGGGGCTCGGTGCAAGCAAAAAAGTTTTTTGGGCAACGAAAGTCAACGTCGCCAGTCGTGGCGGTGGCTCTGCGGACCCGGCCGCCGCACGCGCACAGATCGAGCGATCGTTCCAGCGAATTGGTAAAGACCCGATTGATCTGATCCAGGTGCATAACCTGGCCGACATCCCCACGCAAATGGGTATCCTGAAAGAGCTCAAGGATGAGGGCAGGCTGCGGTATATCGGGACGACATCAACAAGGACGAGTCGCTATCCGGATCTTGCAAAGGTAATGCGTGAAGAGCCGATTGATTTCATCGGTGTGGATTACGCGGTGGATAATCGCGAATCGGCCGAGATGATATTGCCGCTGGCACAGGATCGCGGCATCGCCGTTTTAGCTTATGTACCGTTCGGCCGCACGCGCTTATGGCGTCGCGTGACCGGTCACACAGTGCCGGAGTGGGCGGCAGAGTTTGGTGCATATTCGTGGGCGCAATTTTTCATCAAATACGCTGCTGCTCACCCGGCCATCACGGCAGTAACACCGGCTACCAGTAAACCGAAAAACATGCTGGACAACCTGGGTGCAGCGGTCGGTGAGCTTCCTGACAAAGCGTTGCTTCGACGTATGGAGGTGCTGATCGAGTCCTTACCACCCGCCTGATATCCAGTTTTATTCCCGCTTAGCTGGCATTATCATGCGCCTACGGTCAGATACGGAAACGACGCATGCCAGGACTATATTTTGAGGAATTCACGGTCGGACAGAAATTCCAGCACGCGATACGCAGAACGATTCTCGACGCCGACAATGTGTGGTTCAGTGCTCTGACACATAATCCCGCCCCGCTGCATATCGATGCCGAGTATATGAAGGGCACTGAATTTGGCAGGCCGATCATTAACAGTTGTCTGACGCTGGCATTCATGGTCGGCATTTCGGTCGGCGATACAACGCTCGGCACCACTGTTGCCAACCTGGGCTGGGATGAAGTGCGTTTTCCGAAACCGCTTTTCCCTGGTGACACCATTCATATCGAGACTGAAGTGCTGGAACTCAGGGATAGCAAATCGAGGCCGGACAACGGCATTGTGGTTTTCGCTCATCGTGCATTCAATCAGAACGATGAACTGGTGGGCGAGTGCAAGAGATCGGCACTGATGCTTCGAGTGCCCAAGTGAGCCGGAGTTTTCTTTTTGTCCCGGCCGACAGCGAACGCAAGCTCGAAAAGGCCGCGGACTCGAAGGCCGATGCGCTCATCATCGATCTCGAAGATTCTGTGGCGAGTTCCGAGCGGCCAGGCGCGCGCAAAACAGCGAGGCGTTTTGTCGCCACTCACCCGGATCGCAATCTGTGGATCCGTATTAATCCACTCGACACCGAAGACGCGCTCCTCGATCTGCGTGAACTGATGCCGGCCGGACCCGCCGGCATTGTCCTGCCCAAGCCGCACAGTGCCAAGGACACAATTCAACTTGCGAAGTTGCTCGATGTATTTGAGCAGCAAAGCGACCTGGCGCAGGGCCAGACTTTGATTATGCCGATCGCCACGGAGCGACCGGCTGCACTGTTCCATTTGCATGAATACACCAGTGCGACGCCACGGCTGGCCGGCCTGACCTGGGGCGCGGAAGACCTCAGTGCCGCGCTTGGCGCTACGACCTGCCGTGACAAGAAGGGCAACTGGCTGCCGCCCTATGAACTGGCCAGATCGCTGTGTCTCTTTGCGGCATCGGCGGCAAATGTAGCGGCGATCGATACGGTGTTTACGGATTTCAGGGACAGCGAGGGTCTGGCACGATACGCCTCGAATGCGCGCAGGGACGGGTTTTCGGGCATGCTTGCAATACATCCGGCGCAAGTCGACTCGATCAACGCAGCGTTCGTGCCGAGCAACGAGGAAATCGATCGCGCGACACGAATCGTCGAGTTGTTTGCTGCAAATCCCAAGGCCGGTACGGTGGGAATGGACGGTGAAATGATCGACAGACCCCACTGGGTGCAGGCGAAACGGATTCTCGATATTGCGGAACGGATCAGATCGGCCCAGTAGAACAGATCGGTCGCGATTACCGGCATTGAAGAAAAACAGAACAATAAGGTGACATGATGACCAGGATTTATGCTGTCGACGCCGCAACCGCTAGCCGGGCCTTGATCGATGCCGCCGGTTACGAGGAGATGTACCAAAGATCCGTGACCGACAATGAAGGCTTCTGGGCGGAGCAGGCCCAACGTATCGATTGGATCAAGCCGTTCACGAAAGTCAAAGACGTCTCGTTTGCCCGGGACGATCTCCGCATTCGCTGGTTTTATGATGGCTCGTTGAACGTCTGTTACAACTGCGTTGACCGTCACCTCGAGAGCAAAGCCGACGATGTCGCCATCATCTGGGAAGGGGATGATCCTGCTCGCGATCTCAAAATCACGTACCGCGAGCTGCACGGCCGTGTTTGCCGATTCGCAAATGTACTTAAGAAACTCGGCGCAAAAAAAGGTGACCGAATTACGATTTACATGCCGATGATTCCGGAGACTGCGATTGCCATGCTGGCCTGTGCACGTATAGGCGCTGTGCATTCCGTGGTCTTCGGCGGATTCTCGCCGGATGCGCTCGCAGGCCGTATTCACGATTGCGAATCGAATATCGTCATTACAGCAGACGAGGGCGTTCGCGGAGCAAAAGCGGTTCCGCTGAAAGCCAATGTCGATACGGCCGCGGCAAACCCCGAAGTCACGACGCTTGAAAGGGTCCTGGTCGTGCGTAACACGGGCGCCGATATTGGCTGGGTCGATGAACGTGACGCCTGGCTGCACGAGTTGGAAGAACAAGTGGACGACGATTGTCCGTGTGAGGAAATGGGCGCGGAGGAGCCGTTGTTCATACTTTATACCTCGGGTTCAACCGGCAAGCCGAAAGGCGTGCTGCATACCAGCGGCGGTTATCTTGTCTATGCGGCACTGACACATGAATACGTCTTCGACTATCACCCGGGCGATATTTACTGGTGCACGGCAGACGTCGGCTGGGTGACAGGACATAGCTATATCGTCTATGGGCCGCTGGCCAATGGCGCCATTACGCTGATGTTCGAGGGTGTGCCCAATTATCCGTCCGCTTCGCGCTTCTGGGAGGTTTGCGACAAACATCAGGTCAATATTTGCTATACGGCGCCGACTGCGCTCAGGTCATTGATGCGCGAGGGCGACGAACCTGTCAGGCGAACGTCGCGCAAGAGCCTGCGTTTGCTGGGGACGGTCGGCGAGCCGATCAATCCCGAAGCCTGGGAGTGGTATTACCACGTCGTCGGCGATGCGCGATGCCCGATCGTCGATACCTGGTGGCAAACAGAAACGGGCGGCATTCTGATCAGTCCATTGCCCGGCGCAACGGCATTGAAGCCGGGCTCCGCGACAAAGCCCTTTTTCGGCATTCAACCCGCCATCGTTGATGACGATGGTAACGTTCTCGAAGGCGAGGTGGAGGGCAATCTGGTCATACTCGACAGCTGGCCTGGACAAATGCGTACGCTCTATGGCGATCATCAGCGCTTTGTCGATACCTATTTTTCAATGTTCGAAGGCCGCTTTTTCACGGGGGACGGTGTCCGGCGTGATGAGGATGGTTATTACTGGATCACCGGCCGCGTCGATGACGTACTGAATGTATCCGGCCATCGGATGGGTACGGCGGAGGTAGAGAGTGCATTGGTGGCGCACAAGGCGGTCGCAGAGGCTGCTGTGGTGGGCTACCCGCATGACATCAAAGGGCAGGGCATTTATGCATATGTGACGCTGATGCAAGGCGTCGCTGCCGATGACGAGCTGCTCGCCGAACTCAAGCTGTGGGTGCGCAAGGAGATTGGCCCGATCGCGACGCCGGATCTGATTCAGTGGGCGCCGGGATTGCCCAAGACGCGCTCCGGAAAAATCATGCGGCGAATCCTGAGGAAAGTTGCAGAGAATGACTACGGCGATCTCGGCGACACATCGACGCTGGCAGATCCGGCGGTAGTGGATGATCTGATCGACAACCGAATGAATCGTTAGGATCGAACTGCCGGCATCGTCGGCGAAATCCTGTCAGGCCCTGCGAATTTTACGATCCGTCAATTTTTGGAGATGCCTTGCGCCTGTGCTGACTGCTCCTGGAGCGCTTCATCTTTTGCCGGCGGGGCGGCAACGGCCTCGACAGTCGGGCTGTCGCCAGGACCGTGTTCGACGCGTTTGAATTCGGCAATCTGTTTTTCGTACTCTTTGACGAACTCCTCGCCAAACATGTGTGGGAATTGTCCCGAGCCGCGCTGCGTCATGATCGGGTAGAGCTCACAATAAAGTTGCCAATATCTGAGCTGATTCAGTGCATTGAACAACGGCTTTTTCTTGAGCGTTGAGTCGAAATTTTCCTGCAACTCATTCGGGTCAAAACGACTGGCGAATTCACTGAACGACACAGTCATGGCCGCGACTACGGCGTCGTGATGGAATATCAGGTCGCGACAGATCTCTTTGACGGCATCGATTGGAGCGAGGTATTCGCCTTCCCGACCGACGAGCAATTGTTTCATCAAGTCCTTGGTGCTCTCGGATAGTTTCAGCGGATTATTGTGCCGCGGCAGTACGGTTGTCTGGTCGAGGCTGAACATGCTCTTGAGATTTGCGCGGGATTTCAACAACGCTGTTGTACCGGCAATAAACTCCCCCAGGACCTGGCCCGCGTTGCGCATCACTTCAATGGGATCGATCGACGGGTGAATTTCTGAGCGGCTGATGCCTGCGCTTTCAAGCAGCGCATCCAACAGGTCTGCGGGCGTCAGCTCTTTCGGCGGTGCAGGCGGCGCTGCTGGTTCTGCCTCGACGTCGTTTTTTTCACTGCTCTCTTCGACCCGAGCGACCTCGGCGGGCCCGCCAAACAGTGTGGACCGAAACGCCTCGTCGCCGGTAATCTCTTCCTCGTCGAGGAGTTGAATGATGCTCTTCAAGGCTTCCTCGGGAACGAGTTGTTCGATGTGATCCGGCACGACACTCGCGGGTGGATCAGGTGGCATCACCAGGTCCTGACCTTCGTCGAGCGCCACCACGAATTCGAAGTCACCCATGCGGAGGGTGTCGCCATCGAAAAGCCTTCGCGGGTTTCCCCTGCCAAGCGGCTCGTCGGCACCGTTGACATAGACGCCGTTGGTACTGATGTCGGCAAGGTAATAGGCGCCGCTCTGGTAATCGACAGTGGCATGTTTAGCGGAGATATAGTGGTCAGGATCGGGAAGAACCCAGTCGTTGTCGAGCGAACGCCCGATCGTGCCACCCTCAGCATGGAACTCGCGGATATAGTCATCCCCGAGGAGTTCCTTTTGTTTGCTGGTTATTTTCAGCTGCAGTGGCATAGCAATCACTCGTCCATACAGGTCCGCCAGCAACGGAAAGTTTCCGGCCGGGGGAACAGTTAAGCCAAATAGTGCAGCGAAGCAGTGACTTGGGCTGCCAAGCAGTTCACATAAATCGATTTGACCGCAACAGCTGGCGAGGCCTGGAAAGGGATAAAGAGACCATATATGGAAAATATGCCCGGGCTTCGATAGCGCCGGTTTTGCTGGACAATTATGGGTAAACTACTGCTGCGTTGCGGGCACCACAAAAGCCCGCGAAACAATCTGCGATGACTGCCAAACGACTCTATAAAATCATCTTCGTGAGCCAGGGCAAGGTGTATGAAATCTATGCCCGCAACGTCGGCCACGGCGCCCTGTTCGGTTTTGTCGAGGTGGAGAAAC
Source organism: Pseudomonadota bacterium (assembly GCA_022572185.1). Lineage (GTDB taxonomy): Bacteria > Pseudomonadota > Gammaproteobacteria > Steroidobacterales > Woeseiaceae > JACZWL01. Next base: position 35,924 of record JACZWL010000016.1, read on the forward strand.
TCGTTTTCGGCGAGCGCAGTTCGGTCGTTGTGGATCCCTCCGAGGAGAAGATCAAAACCGAGTTCGCGGGCGTCGAAAGAACCTATTTGCCGATGCATACCATCATTCGCATCGATGAGGTCAGGAAGCAGGGCACGAGCAAGATCAGCAAGCTGGAGGGCGGGAATGTCGCACAGTTTCCCGTGCCCGTGTACACACCGGGTGGCGAATCATCCAGCTAGTACTCCATCAGTATCACCTTGACGGAGTACCAGTCGGAATGTTTCACCAGATGCTGTGTAAGATCGCTTGCGCCTGCATTTACGGGTATCAGGCGGAGCAGGTATGATCGTGGTTCTTCAAACACTCTGCAGCGATTAAGGTTGCGTCAGCTTGTCCAAACCTGCGATTGATCTGCCTGTTGGAACTTCCATAAAAATGCTGGAGTTGCCAGGTCAGTCCGCGTTATCGGAATTCCGGCTCAACAAATTATTGTCCGTTCTGCGGCAGTCCGCGCCGGGCATTGCCGAAATCCGTGCAAGATATACCTATTTCGTCAGTGTCACGGAACCACTGAGCGCGGAACACAGCCGGTGCCTTGATGATTTGTTGCTTTCTGGCGAACCGGTTGCACAGCTGGCAGCAGATGTCAGGCGACTTTTTGCCATCCCCCGCCCAGGCACGATCTCCCCCTGGTCGAGCAAGGCTACGGATATCGCGCATGCCTGCGGCCTGGATACGATCGAGCGCATTGAGCGCGGCATCTGTTATGGACTGCGGTTCGAAGCAGACCCGGGCAAGGCGAGTCTCGCCGCGTTACGCAGACACCTGTTCGATCGCATGACTGAAACGCTTATCGAGAACGGTGACCAGGCTGAAATGTTGTTCGAGACGCATGTGCCTTTGCCGCTCGCGACGATTCCGTTACTGAAGGAAGGCCCGGATGCACTGGTCCGGGCAAACAGCGAGCTCGGTCTCGCTTTGTCAGGCGACGAAATCGAATATCTGTACACCAACTATGCAGAATTGCGGCGTAATCCCACCGACGCCGAACTCATGATGTTTGCGCAGGCGAATTCCGAACATTGTCGTCACAAGATTTTCAAGGCTGACTGGATCATCGATGACGAGCCGCAGGATCAGAAACTCTTCGACATGATTCGAAGTACGACCGAGGCAAGCCCCGACGGCATCATTTCGGCGTACTCCGACAATGCCGCCGTTATCGAGGGCTGGCGAGGGCAGCGCCTGATGTCCGGCAGCGACCGCCAATATCGTTACAGCGACGAAGCGATCCAGATCGTGATGAAAGTGGAGACCCACAATCATCCGACGGCGATTTCTCCGTTCCCGGGCGCCGCAACCGGATCAGGCGGAGAAATTCGCGATGAAGGTGCGACTGGCCTGGGCGCCAAGCCGAAAGCCGGGCTGACAGGCTTTACAGTCTCGCACTTGCGTATTCCCGGCTTCGCCCAGCCCTGGGAACAAGCCTTCGCTCATCCCGGCAGAATGGCCACACCGCTGGAAATCATGCTTGACGGCCCGATTGGAGGCGCCGCCTTTAATAATGAGTTTGGCCGGCCGAACCTGCTTGGTTACTTCCGCACGTTTGAAGCGCCGGGCCCAGGGAAAAACGAAATTCGCGGCTACCACAAGCCGATCATGATCGCCGGCGGTGTGGGCAATATTCGCGAAGAACATGCGCTGAAGATTGATGTGCCCGTCGGCGCCAGGCTGGTGGTCATCGGGGGGCCTGCAATGTTGATTGGTCTGGGTGGCGGGGCTGCGTCGAGCCTCGCCAGCGGCGCCAGCCACGAGGACCTGGACTTTGCCTCGGTCCAGCGGGGCAATCCTGAAATCGAGCGCCGCGCCCAGGAGGTCATCGACCGGTGCTGGGCAATGGGAGAAACAAACCCGATCCTGCTTATTCACGACGTGGGCGCGGGCGGTCTGTCGAATGCAGTGCCGGAGGCCATCGACCATAGTCACCTGGGTGCGCGGGTGGAACTGCGTGAGGTGCCGAACGCCGAACCGGGCATGTCGCCAATGGGTATCTGGTGTAACGAGGCTCAGGAGCGATACGTCCTCGTCATTGCCGACGAACGAATCGACGAGTTTTCGAGCTTGTGTGATCGTGAACGTTGCCCGGTCGCGGTAATCGGCACTCTCACCGATGACCGGATATTGGTGGTTACCGACAGGGAGTTCGGCAATCGTTGCGTCGACATGCCGATGGAAATGTTGCTCGGTAAGCCGCCGAAAACGACTCGCGACGTTACGCGCGTGCCGCGCCTGCAACAGGAACTGGATATTGAAGGGATCGAACTCGAAGAGGCCGTACTGCGCGTATTGCGATTCCCGGCAGTGGCCGATAAATCGTTCCTGATACACATCGGTGATCGAACGGTCGGTGGCCTTTGTGTGAGAGACCAGCTTGTCGGTCCCTGGCAAGTGCCCGTCAGTGACGTAGCAATCACGGCAAGCGGTTTCGAAAGCATTAGCGGAGAAGCCATGTCGATGGGTGAGCGGACGCCGCTTGCGACAATAAACGCACCGGCATCCGGGCGCATGGCGGTCGGCGAAGCCGTTACCAACATTGCCGCTGCCGCGATCGATGACATCAGCAAAATCAGACTTTCCGCAAACTGGATGGCCGCCGCCGGGCACCCGGGCGAAGACGCCAATCTGTTCGATACCGTCAAAGCGGTCAGTCACGAGTTATGCCGCGAACTCGGCATTGCGATTCCGGTTGGCAAAGACTCGTTATCGTTACGAACTCAATGGCAAGATGAGGATGGCGAATACCAGGTAGTCGCACCGGTGTCCTTGATCGTCTCGGCGTTTGCACCGGTCAGCGACGTTCGCTGCCACCTGACGCCACAGCTGCAGCGCGTCGACGAAGCCAGCCATCTGTTACTGATCGATCTGGGCGGGGGCGCCAGGCGGCTCGGCGGGTCTTGCCTCGCTCAGGCCTTTTGCCGCTACGGCGGTGAGACGCCCGATCTAAACCACCCGCGGCGACTGCGAAATTTTTTCCAGGCAATCCAGGAACTCAGAGAAAAACGTTTGATCCTTGCCTACCATGACCGCTCGGATGGCGGGCTTCTGGTCACGGTCGCCGAAATGATGTTCGCCGGCCGGCTCGGGGCGACGCTTCATTTGGCCGGGTCGGAACGTGAGGTTCTGGGGCAACTGTTTAATGAGGAACTCGGCGCAGTAGTACAGGTGGCTGACAGCAGCCTGGGCGAAGTCCAGGCGGTCCTGGACAGTTGCGATTCCGCATGGGCGGTGATTGGACGTGTCGATTCGGATGACCGACTGAGCATCTGCGGCGACGACGAGGTCATCTTCAGAATGGACCGTACCCGCATGCAGAGAGAATGGTCGGAGACGAGTTACCGGCTGCAATCTCTCCGCGATAATCCTGAAACGGCGCGGGAAGAGTACGACCGCATCCTCGACAGCAAAGATCCGGGTCTGGATGTTCGTCTCAACTTCGATCCGTCCGAAGATATCACCGCCCCACTGATTGGAGGCGAGAAGCCGCGAGTTGCTATTCTCAGGGAGCAGGGGGTAAACAGTCAGTACGAGATGGCGGCAGCGTTCATGCGTGCGGGATTCGACGCGATCGATGTGCACATGAGCGACCTCTTCGACGGCAGGGATGAACTGGGAAATTATCAGGGCATTGTTGCCTGTGGCGGATTCTCATTCGGTGATGTCCTCGGTGCCGGTGGCGGCTGGGCGAAATCTATTCTTAATCATTCGCAGACGCGTGATCAATTCGCGGAATTTTTTGCGCGCGGTGACAGTTTCACTCTCGGTATTTGCAACGGTTGTCAGATGCTGTCGCACTTGCGGGAATTGATTCCCGGCTCCGCGTACTGGCCAAATTTTCTCCGCAACAAATCAGAGCAATTCGAGGCCAGGTTCAGCCTCGTTGAAATATGTGACAGTCGATCCGTTTTCTTGTCGGGTATGGCAGGTTGCCGATTACCGATCGCTACGTCACACGGGGAAGGACGAGCGAGTTTCTTCAATACGACCGACCAGTCGGCGGCAGAGACACTGGTTGCACTTCATTACATTGATAATTATGGAAACGTCGCTGAGACCTATCCGGCCAACCCAAACGGCTCCATAAATGGAATCTGTGGTCTCAGCAATGAAGACGGCCGCGTTACTATCATGATGCCGCACCCTGAACGCGTCGCAAGAACGATGCAAAACTCGTGGCACCCCGATAACTGGGGTGACGATGGAGCATGGATGCGAATTTTCAGAAACGCCCGGGTCGCGGTTTCCTAGAGGGGCTCGTAGGAGGGGCTTCAGCCCCGATTAAGCGATTGAGCGACGGGGATTCTACTCAAGCTCAGGCGGACAAACCGCTATTGCCCTCCTGGATAAAAAATCGTCTGACCTTGATGGCACGCGCGAGTTTTCCGCGGCGCACGAAGCATTGATACAACATGTCCTTGAGCACTTCGAGCAACATGCCAGCCTGCGCGCGATTGAGCATGGGCAGATCTTCTTCTTCGCTCGATTCGAACAGGATCTTCTTGATCGGTGCGAAACTGTTGTCATCGATCTCGGCGATGTCCTGCGCGACCATGACTTCATCAAATGCCTTGAGTCTGCCGCTATCGCCAATCGCCGGAAACGAGCTTGCCGCGGCGCGTCTGCACATCGATGCAAATGCATTGAAACTATTGCTCGAATAACAGGCGAGCGCCTCCCGAAAGAGAATTTCCGTGACTTTCGGCAGATAGGAGAACGCAAATTTTTCTTTCGGTCTCTCGAGCTCGATGAAGTTCCTGTACAGCTCGATGCTGTCCTCTTTGTATTCCTTGACTGCGAATCGCAGAAAGATCGGCGCACGGCAGGCATCGCATTGATAAACGAGTCCTACGTGCTTCGGCTTGTCTTTCAGCACAGTCGCAAAGTGCGGCACGGACTGTGACGTCATGTGGGCATAGATACCGCAATACGGGCATTCCAGGCCGAATTGCTCGTCGGTCTGCTGCTGAAGCCCCTGGTCTCGGTCTATTATTATTGCCATTGTTCTCTTTCTTATACTGCTGGCGGCTTGCTCTAATGTGAAGCCTGACAGCAGCTTATCAGTATATCCTCAGTATCCGCGTCAGCTGCTTTAGTTAAACATAATTCGGGAATTGGCTTGTGTAACTGTCTACCTGATTACTGACACTTTGCTACTCGGGAACAGTTCCCCAGTGGCCGACGGCCGCTCTTGCCGCGTCATTGATGGGTCGTGCAATCAGCGCATCCCGGCTCAGACTAACATCGAAACGGGCGCCATCCGCCATCGGTACATAGGTCGCCGTTCCGTAGTAGGCGTCTACGCCTGGCGTCAGCAGCGGAAACTGCGTGGCAATAGCCCAGATGTCCAGCAAGGGCTCCGGCGATAACGCGTGCACGGTTCGAGCCTCAGTCCGCTCACGGTCAATGTCCGAAAACCGGCCGCTCAAGCGTTCCAGGCGATAAATAGGGTCCAGACCGAGGATCGTCGCAGGTGGCTTCCAGGTGATGAGTCGCGCATCCAACTGCCATTCGTTGCCACGCAGTCTGTAGAACCGGTCTCGTTCTCCGCTGATCATCAGCCGCGCCTCGTACTCGTCCGGCGCCATCTGTCTGAACTGGATGCTCGAAATCACTTTTTCCGAAATCAGGCGGCCATAGCTGTAGTAGTTGAACGCGAGCAGCAGAGCAGCGCCTGCCAGCACCGCGGACATGGCGCCACCGAGGCCAGACCCGCCCGCCCTGAGGATGCGGCCACGCCGGGTGCAGCGAACCGCCCGTAGCAAAAAGAAAAACGCGAAGAGCGTAAAGGTCAGGCCGATTCCGATTAGCAGATTCATCAGGCGCTCAGTCGCTTGTATTTGATGCGCTGCGGCCGGTCGGCCTCGCTGCCAAGGCGGCGTTTCCGGTCTTCTTCATACTCCGAGTAGTTGCCGGAAAACCAGATGACCTCGCTGTCACCTTCAAACGCGAGTATGTGCGTAGCTATCCGGTCGAGGAACCAGCGGTCATGCGAAATAACGACGGCAGATCCGGGGAATTCCAGCAAAGCCTGCTCCAAAGCTCTCAAAGTTTCGACATCGAGGTCGTTGGTCGGTTCGTCGAGCAACAGCAGGTTACCACCGCCCTTCAGCATCTTTGCTAAATGGACGCGATTTCTCTCACCGCCCGACAGAAGACCGATTTTTTTTTGTTGCTCGGCACCGCGGAAATTAAATCTGCCAACGTATGCGCGTGACGGTGTCTCGTAGTTGCCTACCTGTATCAGGTCCTGACCGCCAGATATTTCCTCCCAGATCGTGTTGCTGTCAACCAGGCTGTCGCGGGACTGATCGACACTGGCCACCGTGACGGTGTCGCCTATGCGTATCGATCCCGAATCAGGCTGTTCTGACCCGGTAATCATCCGAAACAACGTCGTCTTGCCGGCACCGTTCGGTCCGATGATCCCGGCGATGCCGCCCGGCGGCAACGTGAAACTCAGATTGTCCATCAGCAACCGGTCGCCGAAGCCTTTCTTCAGGCTCTTGACTTCGATGACGAGATCGCCGAGACGCGGTCCGGGCGGAATATAGATCTCGTTGGTTTCGTTCCGCTTCTGATAGGCTGGCGACGAGAGTTCTTCGAATTGCCTGAGGCGTGCCTTGGACTTGGCCCGACGACCCTTCGGATTGGCCCGGACCCATCCCAGTTCTGCCTGAATGGCTTTATGCCTCGCTTTTTCCGATGCGCTTTCCACCGCAAGCCGTTGTTCTTTTTGCTGTAGCCAGGACGAGTAGTTCCCTTTCCAGGGAATACCGTAGCCACGGTCCAATTCGAGAATCCAGCCGGCGACGTTGTCGAGGAAGTAACGATCGTGCGTGACGGCGATGACGGTGCCGGGATATTCCTCAAGAAAGCGTTCGAGCCAGGCGACTGATTCGGCATCAAGGTGGTTGGTCGGCTCATCGAGCAGCAACATGTCGGGCTCGGAAAGCAGCAGGCGGCAAAGCGCGACGCGGCGCCGTTCACCGCCGGACAGTGTGCTGACCCTGGCATCCCAGGGTGGCAGCCGCAGCGCGTCTGCCGCGACATCGAGCTTGCGATCCAACTCCCAGGCGCCGGCTGAATCAATGGCGTCCTGCAATTTGCCCTGTTCCTCGAGCAGGGCGGTCATCGCGTCGTCGTCCATCGGTCCGGCAAACTGCATGCTTATCTCGTTGAACCGGTCCAGGAGCGCCTTTGTCTCGGCGACACCGTCCTCGACGATCTCCCTGACGTTTTTCGTTTCGTCGAGTTCCGGCTCCTGGGGCAGGAAGCCGATGTTGATGCCCGCTTGCGGGCGGGCCTCACCATCGTATTCCTGGTCCAGGCCGGCCATGATTCTCAAAAGCGACGATTTGCCTGAGCCGTTCAAGCCAAGCACGCCGATTTTGGCGCCTGGGAAGAAACTCAGGGAAATGTCTCTCAGGATAAATCGCTTGGGCGGCACAATCTTGGCCACCCCGTTCATCGTGTAGATATATTGCGCCATACCTATAAAGTCACCACCGGCGCCATTAAGAAACCGAATCGCGCATTATCCGGTATGCTGCGGCAATAGAAAACAGCATGAGCTAATTTGGGGCAAGCTGTGACAGATACACCGATGTTCGTCTACAAAGGAGATGCACTGGCCAACTATGGCTTCGGCGACGAGCATCCGTTTGGGGTTGACAGGCACGATGCTTTTCAAACCGAACTCGCAAATGCGCAGCTCGGTACGGCGATTCAATATGCGGACCCGCGTCGAGCCAGCGTTGATGAACTCGCGCTGTTTCATACAGCCGAATACATTGACCTTGTGTCGAAAATGTCGCAGGAGGGCAGAGGATTTCTCGACGATGGAGACACGCCCGCATACCCGGGCATTTTCGATACCGCGTCTGACGTCGTCGGCGCGACCCTGGCGGCCGTCGATGCGATCATGGCGGGCGAGTCAAATCGCGCTTTTGTGCCGATCGCGGGGCTGCATCACGCCGGTCGGGGTCACGCAGCGGGATTCTGCGTGTTTAACGATTGCGGCGTTGCGATTGAACACCTGCGAAAAAACCATGGCTTAAAGCGAGTCGCCTATGTCGATATCGATGCGCATCATGGTGACGGCGTTTTCTACGGCTTCGAGGACGACCCGGATCTGATTATTGCCGACATACACGAAGATGGCCGGTTCCTGTATCCGGGCACTGGCTGCGCAGAGGAAACCGGCAAAGGCAGGGCGCAGGGGACCAAGCTCAACATACCGATGCCGCCGGGCGCCGGGGATTCCGAGTTCGAGGTCGCCTGGGCACGAGTGGTGAGCCATATCGACGATGCCGCACCCGAGTTCATCATCTTTCAGTGCGGCGCGGATAGCCTGGCAGGCGATCCGATCACGCATCTGCGTTACACGGAAGCGGCACACGCCGGGGCGGCCACCGACCTGTGCGAGCTGGCGGACCGGCATTGCAGCGGCCGTATCATCGCCACAGGCGGCGGTGGCTACAATCTTCGCAACCTGGCCCGGGCATGGACGCGTGTGGTCGAAGCCTTCGCTGCCTAGCTTCCGGTGGTGACTTTATTACTTTTCTTCTCGGGTGCCAGAGACGAAAAGTAATAAAGTCACCACCGGCACCAAAACACCGGCTCATGTGTTGGAGGAGAATGTATGGATTTTTTCTCGGGCGCCAGAGAAAAAATCCATACATTCTCCTCCAGCAGCAAAAGACATGGCGCAATGAAATCGCTTAGGTACAATGCCCATCTTTAGCCGTTTCAGCCCGCCGGAGATACCGCAATAATGTTCCTCGAGACAACATCGATCGAAGAATTCGATTCAGAACTGTTCCACGCTATTGCCGATGAGGCACGCCGCCAGGAGGAGCATGTCGAGCTGATTGCCTCCGAGAACTACGCAAGCCCGCGCGTGATGGAAGCCCAGGGCTCCGTATTGACCAACAAATACGCCGAGGGTTACCCGGGCAAGCGCTACTACGGCGGCTGCGAATATGTCGATGTTGCTGAAAAACTGGCGATCGAGCGTGCGATGAAACTGTTCGGCGCGGACTATGCCAATGTTCAGCCACATTCCGGATCACAGGCAAATGCGGCAGCATTCCTGGCGCTTCTCAAGCCCGGTGACCCAATTCTCGGCATGAGTTTATCGGATGGCGGCCACCTGACGCATGGTTCTGCTGTCAATTTCTCCGGCATGTTGTTCAATGCGCAGCAATATGGTGTGGTGGCGGAGTCCGGACTGATCGATTATGACCAGGTCCAGAGCCTTGCCACCGAACACAAGCCCCGCATGATCATCGCCGGATTCTCGGCCTATTCCAGAATCGTCGACTGGGCGCGTTTCAGGCAGATTGCCGACAGCGTCGGCGCTTACCTGATGGTCGACATGGCGCACGTCGCCGGACTGGTCGCCACAGATCTTTACCCGAATCCTGTGCCGTTCGCTGATGTGGTGACGACGACGACGCACAAGACCCTGCGGGGGCCGCGGGGCGGCATGATCCTGGCGAAGAAGAACGACGAGCTGACCAAAAAATTCAACTCGCTGGTGTTCCCGGGAACGCAGGGCGGGCCGCTGATGCATGTGATTGCGGCGAAAGCGGTAGCGTTGCTCGAGGCCATGAATCCCGAATTCAAGGAATATCAGGGTAATGTCATCAAGAATGCGAAGACGATGGCAAACGTCCTCATGGAACGTGGCTACAGTATCGTCTCCGGTGGAACCGACAATCACCTCATTCTGGTGAGCCTTTTGGATAAAGGAATCACCGGCAAGGACGCGGATGCCGCGCTTGATCGTGCGAACATTACAGTTAATAAGAATACGGTGCCCAATGATCCGCGCTCGCCATTTGTAACGAGCGGCCTTCGTCTTGGTACACCGGCGATTACGACGCGTGGATTCGGCGCCGAAGAAACACAGCAGTTAAGCCACTGGATTGGCGACATCCTGGATGACATCAGTAACGATGTCATGATCAAGCGCGTGCGGGGCAAGGTGCTCGATCTTTGCAAGCGCTTTCCGGTTTATACCTGATCACTTTGATAAGCTCTGAGTCCATCAATATAAACTTGTTGGACCACTAGGCATGTATTGTCCGTTTTGCAGCCACGAAGAAACAAAAGTCATCGATTCCAGACTGGCCGGTGATGGCCGGCAGATTCGTCGCAGGCGTCAGTGTCTGCGGTGCAACGAGCGATTCACAACATTCGAGACCGCGGAACTAGTCATGCCGCGCATCGTCAAGAACGACAACAGCCGTCAGCCGTTCGATGAGTCAAAAGTCCGCGATAGTATGCGGCGCGCGCTCGAGAAAAGGCCCGTGCCGTCGGACGAGTTCGAACAGGCGGTTGGCAGGCTGGTGCATAAACTCCGCACAATGGGCGAGCGCGAAGTTCAATCCCGCCTGGTCGGCGAGCTCGTCATGGAAGAGTTGCGCGGTCTCGACGAAGTCGCATACGTCAGATTTGCCTCTGTCTATCGCAGCTTTCAGGATGTTACCGAGTTTCAGGAAGAAATAAGACGCCTTCAGGAAATTTCCGACGCGACTGCCAGTCGCGAGCAAATGTCGCTGTTACCGGAGTTGCCGGGCAAAAAGCGCTGATCGGGCCATGACTGATTTCTCCCCAGCCGACTGCGAATTCATGGCGCGTGCGCTGGCCTTGGCGCGTCGGGGAATTTATACAGCACATCCCAATCCCAGAGTCGGCTGCGTCATCGTTCGTGACGGCAGGATTGTCGGGGAAGGATGGCACCGAAAAACCGGTGAAGCTCATGCAGAGGTAAACGCGCTGCAGAATGCGCGCGCTGCCGCCAAAGGCGCGCAGGCGTACGTCACGCTGGAGCCCTGTGCGCATCATGGAAAAACAGCGCCCTGTTCTGAGGCGCTGATCAAAGCCGGAATCTCCGAAGTGATCATTGCGATGCAAGATCCGTTTCATGAAGTAGACGGCAATGGGCTGACCTCTCTGGAAGAGGCGGGTATTGGTATTCGCGTTGGCCTGATGAGGGAAGACGCGATGCGACTCAACGAAGGATTTGTTTCTCGCGTAAGGCGCAAACGCCCCTTCGTCAGGCTGAAGATTGCGGCAAGCCTGGACGGTTGCACGGCCATGGCAAACGGTGAGAGCAGGTGGATCACTGGTCCTGAGGCAAGAGCCGACGTGCAGCGTTTGCGGGCGTCATGCGGAGCCGTTATGACGGGTATCGGTACTGTACTTGCGGACGATCCGTCTTTGACTGTACGCGACGAAGGTCTTGCAAATGAAGGCATGCAGCCGCTGCGCGTCATTCTGGACAGCAAGTTGCGCATGCCGCTATCCGCGTGCATGCTGCAGCTGCCAGGGAAAACGGCAGTATTTTGTATCGCTGACGACAACAGGCCGGCGCTCGAGAAGGCGGGTGCATCAATATATATTGTGCCGGGACAGGGCGACAGGGCAGACCTGACCGAGGTGCTCGCGAAGCTTGCCGAGCTCGAAGTAAACGACGTGCTCGCAGAGGCAGGGCACACCCTCGCTGGCAGTCTGCTGGCCTCGGGACTCGTGGACGAGCTTGTCATTTATCAATCGCCCCATATCATGGGGAGTCAAACACAGGGCATGTTCAGTACGCCTGCCTGGCAGGATATGAGACAGCGCCTGCAGCTCGATATAGTCGATGTTCGACGCGTCGGAACCGATACCAGAATCACGGCCCGGCCACTGTCTGACAGCGAAGAATAGTCAGGACTTTATGTTTACCGGAATTGTCAAAGCCAAGGGCAGGATCCAGTCCCTCCAGAAGCAGGGCGGGGACCTGCGCATGACCGTCGAGTCGAAGGGCCTCGACTGGTCAACATTCGAAATCGGTGAGAGTATTTCGGTCAACGGCGTCTGTTTGACGGCCGCGGCGTTGCATACGGGCGGTTTTGAGGCCGACATATCGGCCGAAACGATGAATGTGACGGCACTCGCGGGACTCACCACGGGCAGTGCCGTTAATCTCGAGCCCTCGATAGGCCTCGGTGAAAGACTCGGCGGACATCTTGTCAGCGGCCATGTCGATTGTGTGGGCACCATAAGAACTCGCGAGACCGATGCCCGCTCGGTTAGACTAAAAATTGAGTTGCCAGAGGAATACAGCCGCTACCTGGCAAAGAAGGGTGCCGTCTGTGTTGACGGGGTCAGCCTTACCATCAATGAGGTATCAGCTTGTACATTCGAAGTGAATATTATTCCTCATACTGCCGAAGAAACGATCATCGGTGATTACTCCGTTGGCACAGCAGTCAATATCGAAGTCGACCTGCTGGCCCGGTATATTGAACGTCTTCTGACACATGATGGCGACGAAGAAGCCGGCGTCGGTATTTCAAGAGACTTCCTGAAGGCACATGGCTATGCGTGACATTACGACACCACACCCGCGGGCATCTGCATTTAGCGATATCGAGGATATCATTGCTGATATTCGCGACGGCAAAATGGTCATCATGGTCGATGACGAGAATCGTGAGAATGAAGGCGACCTGCTTATGGCCGCCGAAAAAGTTCTTCCGGAAAACATCAATTACATGGCTCGTTACGGGCGCGGGCTGATTTGCCTGACACTTTCGCGAGAGCGTTGCGCACAACTTCGTATTCCGTTGATGGTTCACGAGACGGACGAACACCACGCAACAAATTTTACGATTTCAATAGAAGCGGCGGAAGGCATAACAACCGGCATCTCCGCTCATGACAGGGCCAAGACTGTACAGGTTGCCGTTGCGCCCGATGCGCAACCGGACGACCTGAAACAGCCCGGACATATTTTTCCGGTCGTGGCGCAACCGGGCGGTGTGTTGACGCGGGCGGGGCATACTGAGGCAGGCTGCGATCTGGCACGCCTGGCGGGTTTCGAGTCGGCGGCAGTCATTGTTGAAATTTTGAATGAAGATGGCAGCATGGCGCGCCGGCCGGATCTTGAGAAATTCGCTCGCAAGCACACCATAAAGATTGGCACGATTGCCGATCTGATTCGTTATCGGCTTGAGAAAGAACGCTACGTCGAACGTATTGACAAGAAGCCGGTCCGGACGGCTCACGGTGAATTCACCTTGTACTGCTACGACGATCACCTGAATCAGACAGTCCATCTTGCATTGGTGAAAGGAGACGTCCAGGCGAGTACGGAACCGCTGGTGCGTGTTCACCTGCAGGATACGCTCGGCGATGTCCTCGGGATCCATAGCCCTGCGCTGGGTTGGCCGCTGGATAGTGTGATCGAGAGAATCTCCAGAGAAGATGCCGGTGTCATCGTCGTGCTTAGAGATCAGCAATCATCGCGCGAACTGATGGACGCGGTCGGCAGTTTGTCCGAAGTAAAGGATGATCTCGAAAGCCGGCGCGGCCGCGATGCGGCCCTCCGGACTTACGGCGTGGGCGCACAAATCCTGAAGGACCTTGGCGTGCAACGCATGCGAGTGCTGTCGGCGCCGAAGCACATGTATGCAATCTCAGGCTTTGATCTGGAAATCACGGAGTACGTCGAAAAATAACGGTCGATAATTGGCGAAAGAAAGAATGGACAAAGTAAAAATAATCGAAGGCGATCTTGTTGCGAGGGATGCGCGGTTCACAATTGTTGCCTCGCGATTCAACGACTTTATTGTTGAGTCATTAATCAAAGGTGCCGTCAGCTGTTTGTGCCGGCATGGCGTCAACGAGACGGATATCGAACTCATTCGCGTACCGGGTTCGTATGAAATGCCGCTGGCCGTGGAAAAGGTGGCTGTCCAGCGCCGATGCGATGGTATCGTTGCGCTTGGCGCCGTGATACGCGGTGCGACGCCACATTTCGATTACGTCGCTGGCGAATGCACGAGCGGCATCGCCGCGGTCAGTCGTCAGCATGGCATGCCGATCGGCATCGGTGTGCTGACAACTGACACGATCGAGCAGGCTATTGAGCGTGCCGGTACCAAGGCCGGCAACAAAGGCGAACAAGCCGCGCTGGCGGTCATCGAAATGGTCAACCTGCTGCGCCTGCTGGATTAAGCAAATCAGTAATTTTGCGCGCCAGTAGCCCGGATGAATCACCACCATGGAATGCCGTCCCCCGCGCTCTCGCCTGGTCTTTGATCGTCCGAGGAGTTTTCTGCCGGACAGGATGCCCGAATGCCGCGGAGCCCGTGGATGGGCAGAAGCGACGTGCCCGGTAATGCACAGGGTTATTCCACTCACTCAGACAAGCCCTCAGCCAGGCAAATTATTAACCGGCCCTGCGCAGCCACTGATAAAACATCTGGGCAGGGCGCGGCAAGGGGATGAAAATGGGCAAGGCTGATTCGGCAGGTGCGCGCAGCCGGGCTCGAGAGTTAATACTGCAGGCCCTTTACCAGAAACTGCTAACCGGCCACGACTGTGCGGAATTGCTGAGGCAGTTCAAGGACCGCGACCATTATCAGCGCGCAGATCAGCAATACTTCGACGAAATACTGCCGGCAATCTGCGCGGGACAGGCTGCGCTCGAAGGAAAAATTGCTGAGTTCACCGACCGGCCGCTGTCGCAACTCGATCCTGTCGAAATGGCTATCCTGTTGCTCGGTTTTTTCGAGCTTGCGGAAAGGCAGGACGTGCCTTACCGGGTCGTCATTAACGAATCGGTCAAGCTCGCGAAGCGCTTCGGTGCGGTGGATGGGTACAAGTACATCAATGCGTTGCTCGACAAGGCAGCTAACAAACTGCGTCCGGCAGAGACATCCGGATCAGCCCGGTAGGAGACATCTTCGCGGTGGATGAGTTTGCATTGATTCGCCGTTTTTTCGACCGGCCAGTGAAAGATGACAGCGTACGGCTGGGTATCGGCGATGACGGTGCTGTTATTGTGCCGGATCCTGGCCGCGAACTGATCAGCGTCGTCGATACCATTGTTGCGGGGGTTCACTATCCTCTCGATCTCCCGCCATTCGACGTCGGATATCGTGCGGTTGCCATTAATCTCTCGGATGTTGCGGCCATGGGGGGAAGGCCTCGATGGATGACGCTGGCGCTCAGCATTCCGCAAGCGGACACGGGTTGGCTGTCGCTGTTTGCGGAGGGCCTGTTTACCGCGGCGGCCGAGGCCAAGGTATCCCTCGTCGGTGGCGATACGACTCGCAGCGAGACAACAGTCGTCAGTGTGCAAATGCTAGGCGACATCGATCCGCATGACGTTATCAAGAGATCCGGAGCTGGCCCGGGCGACAGCATCTTTGTTACGGGAACGCCGGGCGATGCAGCCGCCGGTCTCTCACTGCTCAAGAGCGGCTCCGATCAGACGGGCGAAAGCGAATATCTCATCGGTCGATTCGTTCGGCCGAGAGTGCGACTTGCGTTTGCCTCGTCAATCACAAGACTTGCCAGCGCCGCAATCGACTTGTCGGACGGTTTGTATGCGGATCTGCAAAAGCTTCTGATGGCAAGCAAGGCAGGCGCAAAATTAGAGCTGGCGCAGTTGCCGTTTTCCGCTGAGATTCTTGCCAAATTTGATTACGACGCAGTAATAAACTTCGCGCTCGCCGGCGGCGATGATTACGAGCTTTGTTTTACAGTGCCTCGATCCAAAGATGCTGAAATTCATGCCGTTGCGAAACAAAATCAGGTGCAGGTGACTCGTATCGGGCGGGTCGTATCGGGTGATGGCATCGAATGTACAAAAGACGGTGTACCTTTCGAGTACGCGGATACCGGTTACCGGCATTTCTGAGTGTTGGAGCCCGGAAAAATGGCAGCAGTCGACACAGAAATCAGGCGAAAAGTTTTACGTGATCCGGTGAACCTGTTGGCATTCGGTTTGGGAGCCGGACTGTCGCCGGTGGCACCGGGCACCCTGGGGTCTCTCCTCGGTGTGGCACTGGCCTGGGCCACTCTGGCCCTGCCGCTTGAATTTCGTCTTATGGTCGCCGTCGCTCTGATATTGAGCGGCATCTGGCTGTGCGGCGAGAGCGCCCGGCGCATCGGTGTGCATGACCACCCGGGTATTGTCTGGGACGAGATCGCCGGTATCTATCTGGTGCTCCTGGCCGCACCCTCGACAACAATGGCCTGGGCCCTGGGATTCGGGCTGTTCAGGCTTTTTGACATCTGGAAACCCTGGCCGATTCGCGACCTGGATCACAGACTGAAAGGCGGCCTCGGAATTATGCTGGATGACCTTGTTGCCGCTCTGTACGCCGCATTATTACTGGTGTTCTCGGGGTGGCTGATGTTCTGAATAGTTGAGAACAAATGGCCCGTTCCGTAACAGAACTGCAGCAACCTTCTGACGCCCCCGCGAAAATCGGCAAGTACGTCATTATCAACAAAGTCGGTAAGGGAAGTACCGGTATGGTCTATCTCTCACACGACCCCTACTACCGCCGCGACGTCGCAATCAAGGTCTATAACATCGAGGAAGATTCCGATCCCGAGCGTGCCAAGGTGTCCCGCAAAATGTTCTACAACGAAGCTCACATGGTGGGCATGTTGCAACACCCGAACATCATGCCGATATACGACGCGGGCGAAGAAGGTGGCAAATACTACGTCGTTACCGAACATGTTCAGGGCGCGCGCACACTGGCATCCTATTGCCGCCCGGACAATCTGCTGCGTGTCGACGATGTCGTAGAAATAATTTACAAGTGCGCCAAGGCGCTGCATTACTCACACGGCAGGGGCGTTATTCACCGCGACATCAAACCGAGTAACGTGATGCTGACGATCGATAACGACGTGAGGATCATCGACTTCGGCATCGCGATTTGTAATGACTCGGATATTTCGCGTATTGAAGGCATTGCCGGATCGCCGAGCTACATGTCACCTGAACAAGTGCAGTCGGAAGAACTGACATCTCGATCAGATCTCTACTCACTTGGCGCTGTGCTTTATGAACTGCTGACCGGTTTCCGGCCGTTCCGCGCAGATAATCTGTCGAAGTTGTTGCATCAGATCGTCTATGCGACACCACCGCCGATTCATACTTACCGCAATGACATTCCGGAAGAGCTCGAGAACGTCGTGGCGATGAGCATGCAAAAGGATCCGGACAAACGCTGCACGAGCGGTGCCGCAATGGCCGCCGACCTGACGCACGTCTATCAGGATCTCCGGACTAAATATGACAGCCTCGACAACCAGGAACACTTCGATTTGCTGCGCACGCTCACATTCTTCCATGAATTCTCGCATGCCGAAATCTGGGAAGTGCTTCGAGCCAGTGACTGGCATGAGTACAAAGACGGCGAGGACATTGTCCGCGAAGGTGAGATGGATGACCGTTTCTACATTATCGTTTCCGGACAAGCCGCCGTGGATGCCAATGGCAGGAGTCTCGGCATACTCAAAAGCGGCGCTTGTTTTGGTGAGACCAGTTACGTCCGCGGCGCAAAACGAACCGCATCTATCGGAGCCAAAGGCCCGGTCACTATTCTCAGAGTCAGCTCAACCCTGATGGAGCAGGTGTCCTCCGCCTGTCAGTTACGTTTTAATAAAGTCTTCCTGCGCTCGCTGATTACCCGCCTCCAGGGAGACGGCGGCTCCAGTAATTAAGCAGACAAGTTCCCAGTGGTCCAACAAGGCCTCGTCGCTCTGGACAGGCTGGATCCACCCGTTTTTGCTGGTTGCCTGCGCTTTCTTGCGCGCCAGTGTTGGTTACAATGAGGAACCTGATTCGACGCAGTGACTGGCGTGACGTCATGCCGAGTACCGAACAACTTGATCAAAGCGCAGCCGCCAGGACGCTGGATCGCGACCGCATTCCAAATCTTGACCTGCAGGGCTTGTTGTCTGACGACGATGCGGCGCGCTCGATGCTGGTTGAGCAGATCCGGAGTGCCTGCCTCGAAACCGGCTTCTTCTATGTCCACAATACCTGTGTCGGTGATGACGTTGTGCAGAGGGCTTTGGCGGCAACGCGGACATTCTTCGCTTTGGCCGACGACAGCCCGATCAAACTGGATGTTCACAACGAGCACGCAAGCGGCCTCAAAGGCTGGACATCAATTTTTGGCGAGCCTGCCTATCAAAAAGACACGGTCGCCCATGTTGAATCTTTCGATATCGGCCAGGAATTGACCGCGGATCAATACCGGAGCCTGGCGATAGAGCCGAATATCTGGCCGGATGTTCCAGGGTTCCGCGAGGCGATTCTCGACTACTACGAGCAGGCCACCAGGCTGGCAAGAGCATTGAGCGAGGTCTTTGCAGAGATCCTGGGCGTCGAGCGAGACTTTTTTAACGAACGCAGCCGCGAAAAGGCACCGCGCACGATGCGCCTGCTGCATTACCCGGCCAACGATGCACCGGTCGATAAACGCAATGTCGGTATCGCGGCTCATACCGATTTCGAGTGTTTCACAATCATGAACCAGACCGCTTCGGGACTCGAACTGACCGACGTCAGCGGGCACTGGTGCGAGGCACCATCAGATATTGCTGCCTTCACGGTCGTCCTCGGTGACATGA
The DNA here is from genome assembly GCA_022572185.1 of Pseudomonadota bacterium. GTDB lineage: Bacteria > Pseudomonadota > Gammaproteobacteria > Steroidobacterales > Woeseiaceae > JACZWL01. The sequence continues at coordinate 54,404 of JACZWL010000016.1, forward strand.
TGGAGCGATTTTCCAACGGCTGGCTGACGGCGACCGGGCATCGCGTCGTCAACACGCCGTGGACACGCTACTCGATGATCCTGTTTTTCGCGGTAGACGGAGACTACACGGTCGCACCGCTGCCCCGGTTCATCAGTGCGGAAAATCCGGCGCGATACGATCCTGTTACACAGGGCGAACATATTGCACGGGAGCTGAAGCGATCCAATGCTTACCGGCAGGCAACATCCGGAATGGTGCCGGGCACTGACTTAATTGACTAGAAAAAATTGGAGCTGGCTTGCAGGCGGAATCCCGCAAGCCGATTAGTCAAATAAGTCAGTGCTCGGCACCCGTTTACTCTACTCGAGCGGTATGTTCTTTCGCCCAGCAGGCTAAAGACCCAGTTTCGCTCTTTCTGAATTCAGGTGTTCCACCATGCGGTTCACGATAAGTTCGTATCGCGGATCGCCATCCAATGGCGCGAACATGGCAAATCAGGACATCCATCAATTGCTGAGTCATTTCTCGGTAAATAACCGAAAAATCCATGCAAGTCTTGTGGGTATCCTGAATCTTCTGTTTCTTGAGTTTGTGGGTGTCCTAAATTTACTAATGGATCGTTTTCGGACGGTCAGAATCTGATACTGCCGGTAATATTGGGCGCCAACGATGACAGGATTCCTTGTCCTTTAAGTTTGCCTGAGCTTTATTTGAAAATTCCCAATTATGATGATGTCACCGGCTCGCAAATCACAGTGAGTTATCTTCCTGGAATTGACTATCGTTCCGTTGGCGCTGTTCAGGTCTTCGATGTAAAGCCCCTGTTCGGTGCAAAAGATCAGTGCGTGGTGGCGACTGACAAATTCGCTGTTGAGACGCAGCTCGCTGTCTTCACTCCTTCCTACCATGATACGCGACTGACCTTCTGCAACCTCCATGACCTGTTCGATTTTTCCATCCTTGACAATCTCGAATGCTGCGATGATGGTGCCGGACTGCTCGGCAGTGGAATCCGGCCTGGATGCCGTTGAATGTACCGCCAGCTGATTCTCGGGCTTCTGTGAATTGCGCGCTTCGGTCTTCGGCTGCTCAAGCGACTTTGAGTTCTCTGTCAGCTGCGCCTGAGTCCCCGTGAGCATTTGTCCGACCTCCGGCAGTTCCAGGTCGAGGGTTGAAATGTCTTCGGTTTGCGCCAGTTCCATATCAAGGGAATCAAGTTCCTCGTTCTTTGCCTCTGATGCCATGATTTCCTGGCTGCCCGAGGCTAGCTCAGCTTTCAGATCCGCGATGCGCGCGTCTTTTTCCGATACGGACTCCTCCAGGTTCTTCAGAGCAGCAACGTGAAGTCGCAGCGATGCGCTTTCATCCTGCGATTCCTGCAGCAGCTTTTCGAGGTCGCCAAAGGCTTCGTCTCGCGAATCCAGCTCGCCCCGGAGCGTCAGCAGCTCGCCAGCTTTTTGCTCGATCTCATCCTTGAGGCCCGCAGTGTTTTTGTCGAGAGCGTCGATTTCAACGACTCGCTGGTCGGCCAGCTTGAGATCGGCCGAGAGCACCTTAACTCTTGCCTGCAGTTCTGATTTCAGGCGGCTCAGCTCTTTTACATTTGCATTGGCTCTGGAAATATCAGTCTGCGCGGTATTTGCCGCTTTTCTTTCCCTCTCCAGGTCTGTAGAAAGATTGTTTGACGCTTTTTCACTTTTGAGCAACGCTTTCGTGCTGTCAGACAGGGCTTGCTTCAGTCGCCCGACCTCGTCGCTGTGGTCCTCAAGAACCCTGGCCAGCTTCTCGGTTTCTGCAGTCTGCGCGGTTCTTGTTGCTTTTCTCTCCTTCTCCAGATCGGTAGCGAGTTTCTTTGAAGTTCCTTCACTTTTCTGCAACGCTGTCGTGCTGTCAGACAGTGCTTGTTGCAGTCGCCCGACCTGCTCGGTCTGATCCGCAAGAGCACTGGTCAGTGTCTTGGATTCTGCGGTCTGCGCGTCCAGCTTATTGCGCAGCTCGTTAATTTCCTTGTCACGGGCGGCGATGTCTTCAAGAGCCTGCGTCCGATCCGCCCTGAATTCGCCGATTTGCTCTGAAAGCTGGGAAATTTGTTCCAGCAGATTATTGTCACCAACATCCGGCCTTTTGGCTTTCGGCGTGGGTTTCTCGACTGGTTTCTTGGTCGCTGAATCTCTGGGCGTTATGCGTTCCCCGGTCTGGCCATCGGCCTGCACGAGCTTGAAATCAGGATCGGTCCTGCGTCGCCCCTTTCCTTGCAGAGGAACCACATGTGGCAAGAGTCGGCGCTTATCTGCAACGCTGCGTACAAGATCCTCAGTAATGGCATGCAATTCCAGGACATAGGCTTCTGTGAGCAGGTCATTGCACAGCATGTTTATCAGGTTGGGAATCCCACCGGTATACCGGTAAATGAGCGGATGGGCCTCGCTCGAGAATTTAACGACATCACTACCCCCGGCCAACCTAAGCCGGTGCCAGACATAGTTCGCTGTTTCTTCCTCGGTATAGACGCGAATATTGAAATGGACGTGACTGTGGAACTTAACCTGGCTCATGGCCGGCGAGTCCATGATTTGCTCGACATCGGAAGTACCAGCAAGTACGACGCTAAGCACCCGGCGGTCTTTGACTTTGATCGCGGAGATCCGTCGAAGCTGCTCTAATACTGTTGGATTAATCAGGTGCGCGTTATCAATCATAATCAGGACAGGATCGCCGGCCATGCCACGATGGACGAGGAATTCCTTGGTGATACGCCAGAGCTCACGCGAAGTGCCGGTAATATCGCTAAATCCGAGTTGCCTCAGAAACGCACAGTAGAATTCCTTCTTACCATTGCAAGTCTCATCAATGGTCACATAACAGATGTCATCACCAAGGCTGGTAATGTAACGGTTCAGTAACGTGGTTTTTCCCGATCCATCGGCCCCGCAAATGACTACCAGGCAATCGGATTGGTCCGTGGCGCTGGCCAGATGGGACATCAGCAAGGAATACTGCTCGGTATGAAAAATTTGCGATGGTTGGGTGAGCCGGGCAAAAGGCGGCCGCGTGAACCCGAAGAATTCGAGATACGTTGGATCGATACCAGGGTTCTCTAGCGCACGTACCACGCACTGATTCCCATATTATGTTTTTTATCGTCTGGCAGACACCTTGGTTCTAGTTGTCTGGGGTGTCGTGTTGCCGACGTTTCTCACCAGGCCCCTCGCTGGCGCTGGAGATATTTTTAACCATAAATCCTCATGTTTGGAAGTGAATTTCGGTAACTTTGTAGGGTTTGCTCATAACTATATGAAAATTATAATTATTTGCCAATCGAAATTATGGTGAATGCAGCAAATAGCGGCACCGTGCGCGCGGCAGGGGAATTGCTTTTCTGGCCGGTTTGAGCCCGTCGCGGCCGACCCGTTCTGATCGATCGAATCACCGCTTCCAGCGACAGCAGCCAGACGCAGGCGATCTGATCGGATGGTGCCTGTACGGTCGGAATTGACCTGCTAGTACTCCATCAATATCACCTTGACGGAGTACTAGTCCTCGGGCTCGAATTCCTCGAGTGACTCCTCGCCGCCCGCACTCTTCAGGAGGATCTGGACTTTCTGTTCGGCTTCCTTGAGGGCTGTCTGGCAGCTCCGCGTGAGCTTGATGCCTTCCTCGAATTTCTTCATGGCCTTGTCGAGCGGCAGCTCGCCACTTTCAAGTTCGTCGACCAGAGATTCGAGGTCGGCAAGGGCTTTTTCGAGATTGACGGGTTTGCTGGCAGTCATTTGTCCGGGTATTTCGATGTCGTGAGGAGAGCGCGCTACGCTACATCGCTGCCACAGTAGCGTCAATCGAGTCTGCGTCGAGTCCTCATTGACAATACCGCTTCTCCGGCTTCAGTGTGCACCCGTTTAGACTCAGTCTAAATCCGAATGAGACGTATTATTGAGAGGAGCGATTCATGTCATTGAAGGGCAGCAAGACCGAACAGAATCTGAAAGACGCGTTTTCCGGCGAATCACAGGCGAACCGGCGCTATCTGTATTTCGCGGCCAAAGCCGACGTTGAAGGATACAACGACGTTTCCGCTGTGTTTCGCTCAACGGCGGAAGGCGAGACCGGGCATGCACATGGCCACCTCGAGTATCTCGAGGAAGTCGGTGACCCCGCGACCGGGCTGCCGATCGGTGCGACCTCGGATAACCTGGCTGCGGCAATCGCCGGTGAGACACACGAGTACACGGATATGTATCCGGGCATGGCCAAGTCGGCGCGCGACGAGGGCTTCGAAGAGATTGCCGACTGGTTCGAGACGCTCGCCAAAGCCGAGCGTTCACACGCGAACCGCTTCCAAAAAGCACTGGATACACTGGATCAATAAAATTGCTGCGTAACGCCGGTTGGAGTCACTCTTGCGTGGCCGGCGTTGCGTCGGGCACCTGCATTCGGCCATGAGCAAACCGACCGATCATCGCGAGGGCAGCCTCGAAGCCCCGACGCGGCATCCTGTGGCCTGGCAGGCTGATGAATTTTACGATGGCGAAGCACTCGACAAGGAACTCGAGCGCGTCTTCGATATCTGCCACGGCTGTCGCCGCTGTTTCAATCTCTGTCACGCGTTTCCGACATTGTTTGATGCCGTTGACGAGTCCCCCAGCGGTGAAGTCGACACCGTCCCGAAAAAGGTCTTCTGGGAGGTTGTAGACCATTGTTACCTGTGTGACATGTGTTACATGACCAAGTGTCCGTACGTTCCCCCGCATCCATGGAACGTCGATTTCCCGCACTTGATGCTGCGAGCAAAAACCAAGCGGTTTCGAGACCAGGGCGCGTCGACACGGGATCGGCTGCTGGCTGCCACTGATACGCTTGGGAAGCTCGCCGGTATCCCCGTCCTTGTACAGGCCGTCAATGCGACCAACCGCAGCAAGACCGGGCGGTATGTGCTCGAAAAAACCCTGGGCGTACATCGCGATGCACCGATTCCGCGTTATTACTCGAATACAGCTCGCAAACGACTTGCGCGCAAGCAAGGAGCGGACGGTGAGCAGGCTCAGGCAACAGCGACCACGCGTGGCAAGGTCGTCTTGTTCACGACCTGTTACGGCAACCGTAATCTGCCGTCGCTCAATGAGGACCTCGTCGCCGTCTTCGAGCACAACGGCATCCCCGTCGCATTGGCTGAGCAGGAGGTCTGCTGTGGCATGCCCAGGCTCGAACTCGGGGACCTGGAGGCTGTTGCCCGGTCGAAAGATGCCAACATTCCGATTCTGGCCTCCTGGGTGGACCGGGGCTGGGACATTGTCACGCCGATACCGTCCCGTCGGCGATTCTGAAAAAATTCGCCCGATTGCAAACGAGGATCTGGAGCGCTCCGATGGGACAAAAACGTCGGCTGTGCATTTTCTGCGTTTCGAGCTGGACTCATCGCAGGTTCAGGCACTGAAAAACGGGGCCCGGCTTTCGGCCGGTATCGATCACAAGAACTATCAGGTCGAGGTCTCGCCGGTTGCCGGGAACGTACGCAATTCGCTGGTCGGAGATCTCGACTAGTCAAAAAAAGCTCTGCATGCCGCTTGAGCAACGGGCCGACCCGAATATCTCACGCAGCAACTGATAAAACATTCGGCTTGTCTTCCTGCTAGAATCTCCCGCAGCTTTTCACTTGGGCACTTGTAGATGAGCAAGCGGTACGATGCGGCCGATATCGAGGTCCTGAGCGGCCTTGAGCCCGTGCGGCGCCGGCCGGGCATGTACACGGATACGACCCGGCCAAACCATCTCGCCCACGAAGTCGTCGACAACAGTGTCGACGAGGCGCTCGCCGGCTACTGCAAGAAAATCGAAGTGACGATGTACAAGGATGGCTCCGTCGAAGTCAGCGACGATGGCCGTGGCATGCCGGTCGATATTCACCCGAAGGAAAAAATTCCGGGCGTCGAACTCATTCTGACCCGCCTGCACGCGGGCGGGAAATTCAATCACGAGCATTACCAGTTCGCCGGCGGGCTTCATGGTGTCGGCGTGTCGGTGGTCAACGCCTTGTCCAGGAATCTCGAGGTCTGGATTCGCCGAGGTGGCAAGGAATACAACCTGAGTTTCGCCGGCGGCAAAAAGCGCGGCAAGCTCGAAGTCGTCGGCAAAGTGGGCAAGGCGAACACGGGCACGACGATTCGTTTCTGGCCCGATCCCCAGTATTTTGACTCGGCGAATATTTCAGTATCTCGACTCAAACATGCGTTGCGGGCAAAAGCAGTACTCTGCCCGGGACTGATGGTCAAACTGAACGTCGAGAAGCCGAAAGAAAAAGTCGAGTGGTGTTATTCCGGTGGTCTCGAGGAGTATCTACTCGAAGCGATTGGCAATGTTGAACACCTGCCGGCGGAACCGTTCTCCGGCAATCTCAGCGGCAACCGCGAAACCGTCAATTGGGCCCTGGTCTGGCAAACCGCGGCGGGACAAACCATCACGGAAAGTTACGTCAACCTGATTCCTACGCCGCAGGGCGGCACGCACGTGAATGGCCTGCGGACGGGCTTGACGAATGCGCTACGTGAATTCTGCGAATTCAGGAGTCTTTTACCGCGCGGCGTTCAGTTGTCGCCCGAAGACGTGTGGGATGGCTTGAGTTTCATACTCAGTGCGAAGCTCGAGGATCCGCAATTTTCCGGTCAAACGAAAGAACGCTTGTCTTCGCGCGAGTCGGCCGCGTTCGTTACGGGCGTCATCAAAGACAGCTTCG
>JACZWL010000017.1 GCA_022572185.1 Pseudomonadota bacterium
GGCAAGGCAATCTTCGTCGATTACCACAAGCCGCACTGGGCCAATCCTTTGAAGCCTGTGATGAGCCTGGTCTTCGATACGCTCGAGCCGTTTGCGAAGAGCTTGTGGCGCCAGGATATTCGGGATTTTGCCAGCGAGCCGGAAAAATTCCACTGGCGCAAAGAGTCGTTCTTCGGCGGCCTCTACCAGAAGGTAGTGGCGACACCAGTCAGTCGCTGACCGGCGTGGAAACACTAACAAGCGACGTCGCGATCGTCGGTGCCGGTGGTGCCGGTCTGCGGGCCGCTATAGCGCTCGCCGAGTCGAATCCCGGACTGCGCATCGCTCTGATATCCAAGGTCTATCCCATGCGCAGTCACACCGTCGCAGCGGAGGGCGGCGCTGCCGGCGTCATTAAGGACAACGACAGTTTTGACAATCATTTTAATGATACGGTCGCTGGCGGCGACTGGCTCTGTGATCAGGATGCTGTTGAGTTTTTCATTCATGAAGCGCCGAAGGAACTGACCCGAATCGAACATTGGGGCTGTCCCTGGAGCCGCCAGGCAGACGGCCACGTGGCCGTGCGTCCGTTTGGCGGCATGAAAGTCGAGCGTACCTGGTATGCGGCGGACAAGACCGGGTTCCATCTCCTCCACACTCTGTTTCAGACGACTCTGAAGTACCCATCCATCAAGCGTTATGACGAGTACTTCTCCACCGATATTGTCGCTGTCGACGATGCCTGTCAGGGCGTCGTTGCCCTCGAGATGCGGACGGGACAGCTGCGATTCTTCCGTGCGAAGGCCGTCATTATCGCGACTGGCGGAGCCGGGCGAATTTTTCCGTTTACGACCAACGGCGCCATCAAGACCGGGGATGGAATGGCAATGGCCTACCGGATCGGTGTGCCGCTCAAGGACATGGAATTCGTGCAATATCACCCGACCGGCCTGCCCGGCACCGGGATACTCATCACCGAAGGTTCGCGAGGCGAGGGCGGCATTCTGGTCAACAAGGACGGCTACCGTTATCTGCAGGATTATGATCTCGGTCCGCCGGATCCCTGGCCGCGCAAGAAGGCGATGGAGCTCGGCCCGCGGGATCGACTCAGTCAGGCGTTCTGGCATGAACAGCAAAAGGGCCGGACGATCAAGACCGACTATGGCGACGTCGTGCACCTGGACTTACGTCATCTCGGCGAGGCGAAAATCAACGAACGGCTCCCCATGGTTCGCGAACTCAGCAAGAGCTATGTGGGTATCGATCCGGTTGATGCGCCGATTCCCGTACGCCCCGTCGTGCATTACACGATGGGCGGCATCGATACCGACATCAACGGTGCTACCAGGGTCGGCGGTCTGTTTGCGGCCGGCGAATGTGCCTGCGTCAGTATCAACGGGGCGAACCGGCTCGGCTCCAATTCGCTGACCGAGTTGCTGGTATTTGGCGCGCGGGCCGGGCGCGCTGCGGCCGAGTATGCAGCGGCCGGCGGCGGCGCAGCGGTCTCGGAGGCGCTGGTCACGGAGCAGGCCGAAGCAGCCGAGAATCGGGTGCTGGCGCTGTTTCGCAGAACGAACGGCATCGAGGATATTGCCGCCCTGCGCCGCGAACTGACGGCGACGATGGAGGCCGGCGCGGGCATCTACCGCAGCGAGGGCTCGTTGCAAGAGGCCTGTGCAAAGATGGCGGAGATACGGCAGCGGTATGCATCGATCGAGCTGCGCGACAAGAGCAATGTCTTCAACACGGATCTGACCGAAGCCCTGGAGCTCAAATCCATGATAGATGTGGCGAGCGCGCTCGCTGTCTCGGCATATCACAGGACAGAGTCGCGTGGCTCGCATCAGCGCCTGGATTACACGGACCGGGACGACGAGAAATTCCTCAAGCATTCGCTGGCCACTTATGCAGCCCAGGGCGAGCCGCGCATCGATTATTGTGACGTCGTCATTACGCGCTCGAAGCCCGGCGATCGGGTGTACGGAGGCAAACAGGAGTGAGGGAGACGATCCATCAACTGGAAGTATTGCGATACGATCCGGAGACGGACACCGCGCCGCATTTCCAGACCTACGCGGTTACCTGTCAGGAAGACTGGGTCGTGCTCGATGCCATTAATTACGTCAAGGAAAACCTCGATCGCACGCTGAGTTACCGCTGGTCCTGTCACATGGCCGTTTGTGGCAGCTGCGGCATGGTTGTTAACGGCGAGCCTGTACTGTCCTGCCACGCGTTCGTCCGCGACTACCCGGAAAAGATACGCGTCGAACCGCTAGCCAACTTTCCAATCGAGCGGGACCTGGTCGTGGCAATCGACGACTTCGTCGAGAAGTTGACGAGCGTTAAACCCTATATCATTTCCGCTGAGGAACGGCCCGTTGAATCCGGCGAGAACCTGCAGAGTCCCGAGCAGCTTGCCGTGTTCAAGCAATACGCGGACTGCATCAACTGCCTGCTGTGTTATTCGGCCTGCCCGCAGTATGCGCTGAATGACAGTTTCATCGGGCCTGCTGCGCTGGCCCTTGCGCATCGCTACAACCTTGATTCCCGCGATGAGGGGCGCAGTGCACGGGCGGACGTGGTTGCCAGCAATCCCGGTATCTGGGAATGCAGCTTTGTCGGCGCCTGCTCCGAGGTGTGCCCGAAGGATGTCGATCCTGCTGCGGCGATCCAGCAAACGAAGATCGCGAGCACGGTGGACTATTTCATGAGGTTTCTGATGCCCTGGCGGAAACAATGATCCGCGGGCCGTACGTTCGTCCGGTGGGCCGGTATTCCTGGTGGCTGTCACAGCCACGCTATATTCGCTACATGTTGCGCGAGGTCAGTGCGGCATTTATCGGCGCCTACATATTGATGCTGATCGTCGGTCTGCTGAGGCTGAGCCAGGGACCCGCAGCCTACGAATCCTACCTGACTGCCGTTCTGAGTTCCGCCGGTGTCGCTTTCGGTCTCATAACGTTCGTTTTTGCCGTTTACCATTCGTTGACCTGGTTCCGGGTAACGCCGAAGGCGATGCCGCTCAGGATGCGCGGCAAGGCGGTACCGCCGGCGATTATCGTCGGCGCACACTGGCTCGGCTGGGCAGTCGCGTCGCTGCTGATTCTGTTGTGGGTTGCTGTGTAGGATGGCCACATCCAACAAACCTTTGGTCTGGGCAGTCTTCGCCGCCGGCGGCACGCTGGCCGCGTTCGTGCTCCCGGCAATTATATTTTCGCTGACACTCGGTGTCGTGCTGGGCTGGATTCCGCCGGAAGCGCTTGCGTACGAGCGGGCCATCGCCGGCATGCAATCGCCGCTTGCTAAGCTTGCTGCGTTCGCGGTGATAGTGCCGATCCTGTGGCACGCAGCTCATCGACTCAGAATTACGGCGCACGACCTGGGCGTTTACGCCGATGGTCTTGTCATGCTTATTTGCTACGGCATCGCTGCGCTCGGCACTATCGCGACGTTGGTGGCTTTGCTCGGTCTGTAATGATTGTTGATGATGCAAAACATGTCCTGTTGGATGAACTGTTCAAATCCATAGATCAGAAAGACACGGAACAGTTCTTGCATTTTCTTACTGCTGATGCGGTGTTCCGTTTCGGATCGGCACCGCCGGTTGAGGGACGGAAATTAATTCGCGATGCGGTGAACGGTTTCTTTTCAACGATTGCCGGGTGCAAACACGTACTGACCAAGGTAGTTGTTGAGACCGACACACTCGTTTGTGAAGGCGAGGCAACATACACGCGACATGACGGTACGGAAATAACCTTGCCATTTGCCAACATACTCGAGTTTGAAGGAGATCTCATTTCGCACTACAAGATCTATGCTGATATCGGACCACTCTATGTGGAGTGATGGGTAGTAATCGACAGTGAGCGCAGCATTCATGAAAATTGACTCTCTGATAGGCAAATTCGTTCGTCGAGTCAATCGGCAGCACATATGCTTTCCGGAGGCGGCTGGCGGCACGCGTCTGCCATCCCCGAATCCCGACCGGCGCTATTTGCTGTACCTGCATGTTCCGTATTGCGTCGTCCTTTGCCCGTTTTGCTCCTTTCACCGGGTCAAATTCAATAAGGACCGTGCGCAGCAGTATTTTCGAGCCCTGCGCCGCGAAATAGAGCTGGTCACGGATGCCGGTTACAAATTCGATGAGCTTTACGTGGGTGGCGGAACACCAACCGTGTTGCCGGATGAACTGCTCAGGACCATCGGTCTTTTGCGTGAGCTGCATTCGATAAGAGGCATCTCTGTCGAAACCAATCCGGACGACCTCGATAACGGTCGGCTGCCGGAATTGCGGGAAGCCGGTGTCAAGCGCCTGTCCGTTGGCGTGCAAAGCTTTGACGATGAGCTCCTGCGCGAAATGCAGCGCTTCGAGAAATACGGTAGCGGCAGCCAGATTCGCAGCCGCCTGCGACGCGCCATGGGAATCTTCGATACGCTCAATGTCGACATGATTTTCAATTTTCCGCATCAAACCGAAGCGTCACTTCGAAGGGACCTGGACATACTCGTTGATGAGGTCGGCGTCGACCAGGTCTCTTTCTACCCTTTGATGTCGGTAAACAGTACGAGAAAGATGATGCTTCGTACTGTCGGCCGGGTGGATGACTCTCGCGAACGGAAAATGTACGAAATGATTGCCAGGCGCATGCTCTCGGCCGGATACACGAGATCGTCGGCATGGTGCTTTTCGCGACGGCCCGGCATGCTCGATGAGTACATTGTTGAGAGGGACGAGTATCTTGGGTTGGGCAGCGGATCTTTCAGCTATCTGCAAGGGAGCATGTACGCCAGCACGTTTTCAATCAATCACTACTTGCGGGTGGTGGAGGCCGACAGGACCGGCACAGTTCGCCGTCGCGACATGACGGAGCGGGACCAGATGCGTTATTACTTGTTAGTGCAGCTTTTTGGCGGTTCGCTGGACCAGGCGGCGGCCGAAGCTCGTTTTGACGGAAGATTTCAACGAACCATGTGGCCCGAACTGGCAGCATTACGCATCATTGGTGCGATGCGGGATTCCGGCGGTGTGCTGACGCTAAGCGAGAGCGGCTACTATCTCTGGGTCTTGTTGATGCGCGAATTCTTAACCGGGGTTAACAGCCTTCGTGACCAGATGAGACACAACATCGCTCGCGAGACCGCACTCCTGCCGGTTCATTGATCGGTTTTGCTGTCGCCATACGACGCGCCCAGCCCACCGTGACAGAAACTGCATCATGCACTACGGGATGACCCGTGCGTGGATCGATTGGTTGCGAGTAGCGATTGCCCGCATGTTTGAAATGATTTCGGTAATCCCCGGATGCTTTGTTGTTGGTCGAGGCGTAGTTCGATTCATTACGCGGACCACCAGAATGAGAATAGCAGGCAAGCACAGAGCCATAATGAGCCGAGCGTGTGAATTCCAAGCGTGGCTTCGATGGCGCGCGTCAGGCCGCCTCGATCCTGCAAACCCTGCTTGATCGCCGCAGCTGCCCTGAGAGCTAGCACGAGAAGGCCGATCGGCAGGAGCGGCGATGCCAGTGGCAACGACCCCATTACGGTCAGCAGCGCGATGGCAGCGACCGCGAAGAGGTGAATGCCGATATAAAGAGTGGCTGTGCCGCCAAGGCCGAGTCGGACCGGCAGGGTTCTTCTTCCGGTCGCAGCGTCCGCACTGATGTCCGGGACTTCGTTGATGAGAAGAATTGCCGCCACCCAGGCACTGATTGGCAAAGAGAACAGCAACAGCTGCGCATCGACCCCACCGCTCTGCAGCCATGCAGCGCCTGTAACAGGCAGAATGCCGAAAGCGACGGCAACCGTAGTTTCGCCGAGACCGATCGCGCTCAAGCGCATCGGGCCCAGGGAATATACGACTGCGAGCGCCACGCCGGTAAAGCCGAACAGCAGAATCATCGATCCTTTCGCAAGGAGCAGGACCAGACCTGCGACAGCTGCAACAACCAGGAGGCTGATGCCCAGACGTGCCATCCCTGCGGCCGCCATGATGCCTGTCTGAATGAACCGTGAGCCACCCGTATACGGATAAATCCGGTCCACATTGCAGCGGTCGGTACCCCCCGAATCGTCGCCGACATCGTTGAGAACGTTAGCGCCGGCATGCACACACATCGTTGCCAGCAACGCCAGTGCAAAAATGGCGATGTCGAAATCACCGGATACCTGAAAACCCCAGGCTGTGCCGGCAAGGACCGGTAGAACCGAAGCCGGGAAAAATTTCGGGCGGGTAGCATGAAACAGGCGCCTGGCAATCTGCCCGGGAGTGTCCCCGGCAAAATCCTGCAGGGAGGGGCTGCCGGTTGCTAGGTTGTCTGTCGTGATAATGACAGATTTACCGCGGGTGCTTGCTATTGCGCCGGGCGCTTCTGTGCAAGGATCGGTAGAGGACGATGCCGCCGAAGATCAGGATTGCTGTCAGTGGCAGATGATGCAAGCCCAGGAGTTGGTGGCCGAGCTGCAAAGGAAGACTTTCGTCGCCGGACAGCGTGTGTGCGCCCGCCAAGCCGGCAGCGCCTGAAATAAGACATAGGCTGAGTATTAGTCGCATCTTTCTTCTCTTTCCCTAACATATTTTAACATTGACGAGTTCCTTGCCGTTCGGGTCCATGATGTGGACCGCACAGGCAATACACGGGTCGAAGCTGTGGATCGTCCGCAGTATTTCCACCGGCTGTTTCGGATCATGCAGGCGGTGGCCAGCCAGTGCAGCTTCATACGGACCCGGCTGACCGGCGGCATCGCGCGGCCCGGCATTCCAGGTGCTTGGCACGACTGCCTGGTAGTTTGCGATTTTGCCGTCTTCAATAACGATCCAGTGCGCCAGCGCACCACGCGGCGCCTCCGTGAAACCGACGCCCCGCGCCTGTTTCGGCCACGTAGACGGCTCCCACAACACTTCGTTGAACGTACGGGTATCGCCTGCCTTGATATTGTCGATCAGGTTGTCGTACCAGGTCTGCATATTATCCGCGACCACCTTGCTTTCTAGTGTTCGTGCGGCAGTCCTGCCGAGCGTCGAAAAGAGTGCCTCGACAGGGACGTCAAGTGTTTGCAAGGTATAGTTGACCAGCTCCTGTGTCTGTTCATGGCCGGAGGCATACAGCATCAGCACACGCGCCAGCGGTCCGACTTCCATGACATTGCCTTTCCAGCGCGGCGACTTGACCCACGAGTAACTCTCTTCTACATCGAGGTGCTCATAGGGCGGGGTCGGGCCGTCGTAATTGAGCGCTGTTTCGCCGTCGTAGGGGTGCAGTCCGACCGTCTTGCCACCGTCGTAGTCGTACCACGAGTGCGCGACGTGCTCCCGCACCTGGTCCATGGCATAGAGATCGACTTCATGAATCGTCGACAAGTCGCGTCCGAGAATGGCGCCCCGCGGGAACAGGAACGTGGCCGGGTCGTTGATACCCTGCTCCGGAAAATCGCCGTAGCACAGGAAGTTGCCGACACCCTCACCCTGCGTCGTCCAGTCCTTGTAGAAGCCGGCAATTGCGAGTGTGTCCGGCAGGTAAACCTGATCCACAAACTCGCGCATCTGCACGATGACATTCTGCACGGTCGCGAGTCGGGCAGAGTTGATCGCCGAATCAGAATTGAGATCGATAGGGCAGGGGACGCCGCCGACCAGGAAATTCGGATGCGGACTCTTGCCGCCGAATATCGTGTGCAGCTTGGCAACGTCGCGTTGCCAGCTCAGCGCTTCCAGGTAATGCGCAAAGGCCATCAGGTTGGCTTCGGGCGGCAACTTATAGGCCGGGTGTCCCCAGTAACCCTTGGCGAAGATACCGAGCTGGCCGGACTCGACGAATTTCTTGAGCTTCATGCGCATGTCACTGAAGTAACCCGGGGAACTCTTGGGGTACTTACTAATGCTTTGAGCAAGATCGGAAGTTGCCTGCGGATCGGCCTGTAGTGCCGATACTACATCGACCCAATCCAGTGCATGCAAATGGTAGAAATGCATCACGTGATCGTGAACATATTGCGCCCCGATCATGAGATTGCGGATCAATTGCGCGTTCTTCGGAATCTCGTATTTCAGTGCGTCTTCGACCGCTCTTATCGAGGCAATGCCGTGCACCAGTGTGCAGACACCGCAGATGCGCTGCGTGAATGCCCAGGCGTCGCGCGGGTCTCTGCCGCGCAGAATGATTTCGATGCCGCGAACCATGGTGCCGGAGGACCAGGCCTCGGCAATCCGGTCCCCATCCATCCGTGCTTCGATACGCAGATGGCCCTCGATTCTGGTTATCGGATCTACGATGACACGATCGTTCATCTCATTTACCTACCTGTTGCAGTTCTTTACTCAGCCAAACTGGCTGCCACTTTCTCCACGAGGCTTTCAACCGGCTTCTGCCAACCGGCATTGTCCGCTCCGATCATCAGATTGATCCTGCAGTTAGCGCAGGATGTGATGACCGTGTCCGCACCCGTCTCGTCAAACTCTCTTTTCTTGATTTCAAATGCTTTCTGACGCAGGGGCGCCGATCGTTTGATCACGTACTCGCCGCAGCCTCCACCGCAGCAAAAGTTTTCGCGGCCGTTCGAGTCCGCTTCGCGGAAATCCAGGCCCAGAGCCTTAAGCACCTGTCTCGGTTGCTCGATGACGCCCCCATGCCGCCCGAGCCTGCAGGGATCGTGATAAGTGACGGAGCTGCCGTTTGCCGGGGATTTCAGTTTCAGCCGGCCCGCATCAATTTCGCGGGCGATGAATTCCGACATCGCAAGCACTTCGAACGGCAACACCTCACCCAATACGTTGGCGCCTTCCCAGCGCAGTGCCTGATAGGCGTGACCGGATTCGGGGAGGATGACAGTCCTGGCGCCGCAAGCTTTCGCCTGTTCGACAATCTTTGCGGTCGCTCTCTTTTGTGTGACTTCGTCCCCCGACACCAGGCCGATATTCGCAGCTTCGAAGCCCTGACTGAGCATGGTCCAGTCGGCGCCAAGCCGGTTCAAAATTTTCGCCGTTGCTGCGAGCGCGTCAGAAAACAACAGAACTTCGACAGCGGTCGTCAGTACCAGCACCTCAGCCTGATCTTTGTCCAATGGAATTTCGATTCCCTGCCGACCCAGCCTGTCGATGACTTCGCGCAGCTTGCCTGCGCCGACGCCAAACACAGTATCGCTGTCACGCTGTTCGTTTTGCAGCGCCTGCAGTTCGGCAGGAACCAGGCCGGCGCTGGCCAGACCCTGCCGCATGACGTTGATCAACGTCGACAGCCTGATGCCCATCGGGCACATCATGTCGCAGCGTCCGCAGCCGGTGCAGGCGTCGTACACCAGTTCCTGCCATGTCTCGAGATCCTGAGCGGTGATATCGCGTGTGAACGGCCTGAATAGCCAGCGCATCGGGCTCAGTTCGCGGCGATAGAAGCGCCGTAACGGCTCGAACTTGTGGACCGGCGCGTATTTTTCGTCCTGCGTTGCTTCATAGAAGTGACACGCCTCTGCGCACATGCCGCAGTGAACGCAAGTTGTGAGATCAACCGCCATGCGCCCGTCGAGCTTGTCCATGAATGTTTGCTTGGCGCGCCGCACACGCTCTTCGTCAGAGATTACTTCGCTCGGCGTATCGATGCCAAGACGTTCGAGTGACTCGCGAAAATCACGGAATGCTGCGTTGTCGACGCTCATGCCTTGACCCCCCTGCGACCGAACGCCGCTCCGGCCCGGAAGCGCGACGGGAACGTCAAAGCTGTATGCATCAGCTTGCCGAACGGGAACCAGACGAACAGCGCTTCAACACTGAGGAAATGAATCGCCAGCAAGGTCTCATATCGTGCGCCGATATGTGCGGAGGCGAGCATTCCGGTTACCAGTGGCACGATGACAACAATGACACTGATGTAGTCGTCGGCGTTGGAGATCAGTCGTTGTACCGGATGGCTTAGCCGACGAATGACCAGGGCAAACAGGATGGCCAGCGCGATTGCGGCAGTCACCAGGATGATGCCGTTCGGTAGATGCGGCCAGCCGAAGCCGAGCACCGACTCGAAGAAAAGAATATGCGGTGCGGAAAAGAGGACTGCGATAAACAGCGCAACATGCCAGGCATAACCGGAGAAATGTTGAAAGCGGATTTTTTTCTCGAACTGATGTTCTGGCAGCGATCGCGTGGCAATTGTTGCAAGCCCGTCCCTGACTGCGGTATTTCGTCGCGGCTTCGAAAGATCCTTTTTTACCCCGATCAGTATTGTGCCCAGGAGTTGCCACAGGACCCCGAACACCAGGATGATCAGCGACCATTGCAGGGCGGGACCGCGGGCGAAGTCGAGCAAAGTCATGATTCTGCCTCCTCTGCTGCCCGAGCCTTTTTCTTGCGCGCCCGGGCAGCCAGCGCCGAGCCGACACCGAGCGCGGCGCCGGCGGCGGCGGCACCGATCAAGGTCTCGCGGGATCCCCAGAGGCCCGCGGAGATCGGTGTATAGAAACTGCCTTTGTCCCAGAAGTCGGGCTCGGAACAGCCAAGACAGCCGTGCCCCGAAGCAATGGGATAGCTTGTGCCTTCGTTCCATTTCAAGGTGGCGCAGGCGTTGTAGGTGGTCGGTCCCTTGCAGCCAAGCTCGTACAGGCACCAGCCTTTGCGTGCGCCTTCGTCATCGAATGTGTGGGCAAACTGACCGCGTTCGTAGAATGGCCTTCGGTAACAACGGTCGTGAATATTCTGGCCGAAAAAGGCCACTGGTCTGCCAAGGTGGTCGAGGTCCGGAAGAGTACCGAAGGTCAGGAAATGTGCGAGGACGCCTGTAATGACGACTGGAATCGGCGGACAACCGGAAACATTGACGATCGGTTTGTCAGTAATGATTTCCGATACGGAAACGGCGCCCGTGGGATTCGGACTTGCGTGCGGAATACCGCCGAATGCGGCGCAGGTGCCGACGGCGATGATGGCTGCAGCACCGCCGGCGGTCTCCCGCAGCATGTCGAGATTGCTCATGCCGGCAATGGTCGAGTAACCCGGGTTGCCGAGCGGAATCGATCCATCGACGACCAGCAGGTACTCGCCCTCGTTCTCTTCCATCGCGGCGATGCGGGCAGCTTCTGCGCTTTCGCCTGACGCGGCCTGCAGGGTGTGATGATAATCGAGTGAGATGGCGTCAAAGATCAGTGACTCCAGCGTCGGTGCATGCGACCGCGTCAGAGATTCCGTGCAGCCTGTGCATTCCTGGAACGACAACCAGATTACGGATGGGCGCCGCGCCGCCGCCAGCGCTGCCGCGACCTGCGCCGCCGCTGATGGGGGCAATGCCATCAGGGACGCGGTGGCGGAACAGAATTTCAGGAAGGCGCGGCGCGATACGCCCTGCGCATGCAAATATACGCCCAATGTCTGATGTTTCCGCATCTCACTTCCTCCGCGGCTTGTATTAACCGCTGTCCTTTATCTCCTGACCCGCAACGCTTTCCCGGCGCGATCTTTCTACTTTGCTACTGGCGGCTAACGCGTCCTCGAGCCTGCTGATACCGCGTTCGATATCTGCTCTCTGTGACTTCAGCAACTCCGGCGTCCGCGTGACCTCGATGAACCGGGTGAGCACCGCCTGCTTCATGTTGCGGTGAGTAACCAGCCAGACCCCGGCGTACGAAGTCTCCTGAAACACAGTTGCTCCGAACGTATCGAGTTCGGCGCGAACCTCGCCTTCACCAAGGAAAGCCTCTATGCGTTCCTCCTCGCCCGGCGCCAGGGGCAGGCTGCGCAAATCGATAACCGTTCCTTCCTTGCCGTCCGCCACACGTTTCAAGGCGTGTCGAATCTCGTGCAACAAGGGCTCGACGTTGCCGGTAGCCGATTCAACTTTCACCGCAATGCCATCCAGCGAAGTCATTGATTCACCGCCCTGGCGGTCGCTTCGTCCAGCCATCTGTAAATCAGTGCCGCCGCCTGCCACGCGGCTTGCGGTATTGCGGCGCGAACGGTTGCGCCTGGCTGGTCGCCCCAGCCCAGGTGCTCCGGCTGAATCCCGATCAGGGCGCAGTTTTCCGGCAGGCTGTCCTGCAGGCGGGTGATATCCATGAGATCGGCGAAGCCGACCTCGTGGACGCTGCGGCAACCGGAGAGCAGAAATTCGTCGAATTCGGCGCCTTCGAATACACGAATGAAACCGGGTTTGGCGTCCAGTTCTGCAGCGTCGAAAATGATCAGGTTGCTGGTTTCGGCGATGTCGCCGGCGAGCGAGAAACTCAGTGTGCCACCGTCGAGAAATTCAGTGTCGGGAAGTTGGTAATGGTCCTGCAGGAAATGCATCGCATGTACGCCAGCGCCCTCGTCGGCAAGCAATGTGTTTCCGACACCGAGCACCAGCGTCTTCATACTGCCAGTACCGCAATTCTGGCGATGGTCATGTCATTTCCCGCGTCTCGGGCAGCAAAAAGCCTCCTTCGTTCACTGCAGGAGATGGACTTCTCCAAGTGACCACAGTAGGCGTGGTTCCGACGCATAAAAATAAGAGTTATTACGTACTGCAGGCGGCTACGCATCGGGATTAAGATCACTGAGTGTCAGAATTTTCTTCGCCGCGCCGAAGGCGCGGTTCGAAGGGGTGAAAAGATGTGCCTTGCAGTCCCCATGCAAATAAAGACGATTGACGATTTCCAATGCGTCTGCGAAGCGCGCGGAATCGAGCGTGAGGTAAGTCTCTTCATGCTGCAGGGTGAAGAAATCGGGCCCGGCGATTTCGTGCTGGTGCATGTCGGTTACGCAATTCAGAAGGTTTCAGCAGAGGATGCTGCCAGTTCCTGGGAGCTCTTCGATGAAATACTGGCAGCCGATGCATGAGCTGGCGATATGTCAGGCGTTGATTGCCCAGGTCGCGGCGGTCGCAAGGTCTGAACACGCAAGTTCAGTCACCGATGTCTACGTCAGTGTCGGGCCGCTATCCGGCGTGGAGTGTCCGTTGGTGCGCAGTGCGTTTCCTTTCGCTGCAGCGGGCACGGTTGCCGGCGAGGCTACGCTGCATCTGCGGCAGACGCCGGTTCGCGTCAGCTGCGAGGACTGTGGCGCAGAGACCGAGGTTGCCGCAAACCGCCTGATCTGTGGGCGCTGCAGTAACTGGCGAACGCAATTAATCAGCGGCGACGAACTGTTGCTGCAGCGTGTCGTCATGCGTTCCGGCCGGCCGCGAAGGAACAACGATGTGTGAATCTTGCGGCTGTAATCTGACCCACGGTAATGAGCATCTTGTCGCCGCAGACGGCCACCTCGCGCGTACCTCGTCGGGGACCGAGTCGATAGAGGTGCTGAAAGGCCTGCTCGACGCGAATGATCACCAGGCAAGACATAATCGCGAGCATTTCAATCAGCACCGGGTCTTCGCGGTCAATCTCATGTCGTCGCCGGGTGCCGGCAAAACATCACTGCTCGAGGCGACGATCGATGCGCTCGCCGGTGATCTGAACATGGCGGTCATCGAGGGAGATCTGGAAACCGAAAACGATGCCATGCGGATTCGGGACAAGGGCATTGCAGCAATTCAGATCAGTACCGGCAGCGCCTGCCACCTGGATGCTCACATGGTGCACTCCGCGTTGCACGAACTGACATTGGACGAACTGGATGTCCTCTTCATAGAGAATGTCGGCAACCTGGTTTGTCCGGCAAGTTTCGATCTCGGGCAGCACCGCAATGTCACACTGCTGTCGTCCCCCGAGGGGGATGACAAGCCCGCCAAGTATCCGGTCATGTTCCGGGCGGCCGATCTTTTACTCATCACGAAGTCGGACTTGATGGAAGTGCTGGGCGACTTCGATCCTGAAAGGGCAGGCGCATATCTCCGCCGGCTGGCGAACCCGGCGCCGGTACTCGTGTTGTCTGCCCGGAGCGGTTTTGGCATGCAGGCCTGGCTCGACTGGATCAGGGAGGAGATCAATCTTCATCGACGGAGACTTCCGCAGGAAAAAACCGATCGTCACATTGGCAGCCGGACGGTGTGATGCTGCGCGCCTACATACAGTGTCACGACGCGGGAGACCGCCGGTGAGTCACTCCGCTGAGTACTGGCTCGAAGCGCTGCACGGACTCGGATTCAAGCGGCCGGTCCGGATCATGAATGTTTGCGGCGGACACGAGCGCACAATATCGCTGGCCGGGTTACGGGGAGCTATCCCGGGCAATATCGAACTCGTGCCAGGACCGGGCTGCCCGGTCTGTATCTGCCCGGAAGAAGACGTCTTTGAGGCGATTCAACTGGCACTTCACGAGGACATCATTTTGGTAACGTTCGGCGATATGCTGCGCGTGCCGGTCAACGTGCCGAAACGCGAACCGCGGTCTCTCGAACAGGCACGGGCCGCCGGTGGCGACATCCGGCCGATCGCTTCGCCGAGCGAAGCCGTGCGTATTGCGAAGGAAAACGCGTCGCGCCGTGTCGTATTCTTCGCAGCAGGTTTTGAAACTACGACGGCGCCGGTTGCTGCGATGCTGGCAGAAGGCGCGCCCGACAATCTCCTCGTATTGTTATCAGGACGCCTGACCTGGCCGGCGATCGCGATGCTGCTGGATTCGGAAAAGGCGGGTTTCGATGCCCTGATTGCGCCGGGTCATGTCGCGACGGTGATGGGTCCGGAGGAGTGGCAGTTTGTCGTGGACAAGCACAACATACCTGCGGCAGTTGCGGGTTTCAGGCCCGATACCTTGCTGGCGGCCATGTACTCGGTATTGCGTCAATTGAAGGACGGCAAACGATTCCTCGACAACTGCTATCAGGAAGTCGTTCTCCCGGGCGGCAATCGGGAGGCGCAGCGGCAGCTCAATGAGGTGATGCAGGTAGGTGACGCAAACTGGCGTGGGGTCGGCGTCATCCCGGACTCCGGGTTTGCATTACGCGATAGCTTCGCCGCTCACGATGCGCGCCGGCATTTCCGTGCCTATGCGGACGATTCGCGCAAACGTGTCGGTGAAATGCCGCCGGGATGCGACTGCGCCAGAGTGGTGCTGGGCAAGATTTACCCGAACCAGTGCCGACTGTACGGACTTGGCTGTACACCGCGCAAGCCGATTGGTCCCTGCATGGTCTCGGACGAAGGCGCCTGCAGAATCTGGTGGTCGTCGGGATACCGCGAGAACGAGTGGGAGGGCAGAAAAAAGAGGCAGTCCGTTGGCTGAGCACGCAGAACAGATGGGTCGGGTCTCCGACAGGCAATTACTTGCAGCGAAAGTGCATCGGCTACCCGTACCTGAGCGCAGCATCAGGATCGTCCTGTCCGGACAGGTTCAGGGCGTAGGTTTCCGACCGTTTGTTTATCGCCTTGCAAAAAAACACGGGCTGGCGGGGCAGGTTCAAAACCGGCTCGGTGAGGTGGAAATCATTGCGTCCGGTAACACTGCTGCGGTGCAAAGATTTCAGCATGATCTGATCAGCCGCGCGCCGCCATTATCAAGACCGCGAATCGACGAGGTGGTGCCGGTCAGTTCAGGGCCGTTTGATCGTTTTGAAATCATTGCCAGTTCGCTGCGGGCGAATGCGCGCATTTTTGTGCCGCCCGATTACTTCATGTGCGATGACTGCCGGTATGAATTGCACGATGTGGGCGACCGCCGATATCGATACCCGTTCATCAACTGCACGCAATGCGGTCCGCGCTATACACTGATTCGAAAGCTGCCCTACGATCGCCCGAATACAAGCATGGCATGTTTTCCGCTATGCGAGGATTGCACCGAGGAGTACCTGGACCCGGCCGATCGCCGGTTTCATGCGGAGCCGGTCGCCTGTCCGGCCTGCGGTCCCCAACTGAGTTTCAGCCGTCCCGGTCAGGAGCGCGTCGTCGACAAAGGCGCCGCGCTGAATGCCGCGCTGGCGAGCCTGCGTAACGGACAGATCATCGCCGTCAAAGGTATTGGTGGTTATCACCTGATGTGCGACGCCGGCAATGCCGATGCCGTAGAGATACTGCGGCAACGCAAACAAAGACCGAGTAAACCGCTGGCTGTCATGTTCCCGGTTTCAGGTCGGGACGGACTCGATGTCGTGCGCCTGTACACGGACCTTAGCGGCCTGGAGGCTGAACTGCTCGCCAGCCCTGTCAGGCCGATCGTGCTTGCAGACAAAAGCAGCGATTGTGATCTGGCAGGAAACGTCGCTCCGGGTTTGCGCGAGCTGGGCGTATTCCTGCCATACAGCCCACTGCACCAGCTCCTGCTCGAGGAGTTTGCTGCACCGCTCGTTGCCACGTCGGGCAATATCAGCGGGGAACCCGTACTGACTGACAATGAGGAAGCTGCAAGGCGACTTGCCAGGGTCGCGGATGCTTTTCTTCATCACAATCGCCCGATCGTGCGGCCGGCAGATGATCCCGTGTATCGGAGAATTTCCGGTGTGATGCGTCCATTGCGCATTGGCCGCGGCTGTGCGCCCTGTGAACTGGAACTACCGTGGCGACAACGGCAGCCGGTCCTGGCCGTCGGTGGTCACATGAAGGCGACCGTCGCCGTAAGCTGGGACAACCGTGTCGTGGTGTCACCACATATCGGTGAGATGGACAGTCCGCGCAGCCTCGCCGTATTCGAACAGGTGGCGGCCGACCTGCAATCGCTCTATGGCGTGCGGGTGGAAAGAATCGTCTGCGATGCGCATCCCGGCTATACGACCCACCGCTGGGCGAAAGCACAGAAGTCGCTGCCCGTGGAAACTGTCTGGCATCACCGTGCTCATGCAAGCGCACTGGCAGCTGAGCTATCTGTTGCCGGTCGCTGGCTCGTTTTCACCTGGGACGGTGTCGGCTTTGGCGAGGACGGCACTCTGTGGGGTGGCGAGGCATTCCTGGGCAAGCCCGGCGCCTGGCGCCGCGTCTGCAGCATGCGGCCGTTCCGCCTGCCCGGTGGTGAGCGTGCCGGGCGTGAGCCATGGCGCAGTGCGGCTGCGCTCCACTGGGAGTGTGGCCGGACCTGGCCGGACTGCCCGGACCGGGACGGTCTTGCCCGGAACGCCTGGCTGCGACAACTGAATTGCCCCGTGACAAGTGCTGCAGGTCGCTTGTTCGACGCCGCAGCGGCACTGATAGGCAAGCTGTCTCACGTCACTTACGAAGCACAGGGACCGATGTATCTCGAGTCGCTGTGCCGGGAACGCGGCGAGCATTTGAAATTGCCGCTGCATAAAGACCAGGACGGCATCTGTCGTACTGACTGGGAACCGTTGCTGACAATGATGACAGATGTCCGGCGCAGTGCTGCATGGCGGGCCGAGGCTTTCCACTCGAGCATGGCTTATGCCTTGCTCGAGCAGGCGCGCAGGATTCGCGAGGAGTCGCGGATTGATCAGATCGGTCTCTGCGGCGGTGTTTTCCAGAATCGGATTCTGACCGAGCAGCTTGTTGCGCTGCTGGAAGCTGACGACTTTCAGGTTTATTTGCCCCGTGAACTGCCGTGCAACGATGCGGCGCTGAGTTTCGGGCAGGCGGCGGAGCTTGCAGCGCGCGAGCACGAGGGGACAGATTAATGGAAGACGACAGAATCTCTCTGGCACACGGAAACGGCGGTCGCTTCATGCGCGAGCTGATCGAAGAAGTGTTTGCCCGTAATCTGGTTGACTCCGACCTGGATATCCAGGCCGATGCGGTGCCGATAGCGCTGAACGGCGGCGAAGCGATGATCACGACTGACGGTTTTATTGTGCAGCCGCTCGAGTTTCCAGGCGGTGACATCGGTTCGCTCGCCGTGCACGGCACGATAAATGATCTTGCTGTCGCCGGCGCGCGTCCTCTGTACCTGACGCTTAACGCGTTCATCGAAGAAGGCCTGGAAATTGCCTTGCTCGATCGCATCGTGGGCAGTCTCGCGAAAGCAGCAAAAGATGCTGGTGTAAAGGTAAGCGCCGGTGACACCAAGGTGTTGCGACGAGGCGAGGGTGGCGGTCTGTACCTTGCGACGACGGGAGTCGGTGTGCGGCTTGCCGGGGTAAGACCCGCAATGAACCGGATCCGGGACGGTGACATCATCCTGATCAGTGGAACGGTTGGCGATCACGGCACGGCCGTAATGCTGGCGCGGCAGGACTTCGGTCTGCGCGGCGACCTGGTGTCCGACGCCGGCCCCGTGACGGAGCTGACAGAGTCACTGATGGATTTCGACGGATTGCGGTTCATGCGCGATCCGACGCGCGGAGGCATTGCCACGATTGCACACGAAATCATTCGGGCAACCGGCTTTGGCGTGCGCTTCGAGGCAACGATTCCGGTCAAGGAGCAGGTGCAGTCCGTCTGCGACATGCTGGGATACGACCCTTACTACCTCGCCTGTGAAGGCCGCGTCCTGGCGGTGATAGCGCCCGAGCAGGCAGATGAGGCGCTGGAAGCATGGCGCGCGATACCGGGGGGTCGTGACGCGGTCAGGATCGGCCGTATCGTATCCAATATGAATCGCGTTATTCTCGAAACGACCCTGGGTGGTGAGCGCTTCCTCGAAGAACTTGAGGATGATCCGCTGCCGCGTATCTGCTGAGTGCGGTGGATATTCTCTATCTCATCCTTGTCTTGCTTGTGGTGACCCGGGTCTTCGCGGAACTCGCGGAGCGGGCCAGGCTTCCAGCAATAGTCGGGGAGTTGGTCGCCGGTGTGGCTTTGGGTTTTTTGTTGCAGCGTTCATCCGACGCCTGGTCTGTTCTCTGGTCGGCCTGTCAAAGCGAAACGTACACATCACTCGTCAGTTTGGGCATGTTTTTCCTGATGTTGCTGGCGGGAATTCGCATGGAACCACTGGAATTTGCCCGAACCTCGAAATCGGCTGCCCTGGTCGCACTCGGCGGTATGATTATCCCTGTCGGTGCTGGCTTTGCGCTCGGTCTTGCAGTGCTGCCTGAATCGCCATTCAAGCTGGTACAAAGCCTCTTTCTCGGGACGGCACTGGCCGTCACCGCAGTGCCAGTGACAGTACGTATATTTATGGATCTCGGCCAACTCGAAACGCGGGTCGCGAAGACGGTCATCGCGGCTGCGCTCTGGGATGATTTGCTGAGTCTTTTTTTGTTGGCATTACTGCTTGCCGCAATCGGTGAGGGCTTTTCGGGCTCTTTTCAATCCGGAGCCGCGCTCTTATTGCTTGGCAAAGCAGTTTTGTTTTTTGCCGTGACCATTCCAGTAGGCTTCCTTGTATTCCCACTAATCGGAAGATATCTGAGACACTTACACTTTCCAGAAGTCGATTTCAGTATGCTGCTCATCGCTGCGCTCGCGTACGCCGTCTTTGCTGAAATGATGGGGCTGCACTTTATCCTCGGGGCTTTTCTTGCCGGTATGTTTTTTCATCCGAAAGTTGTCGACGCGGATGTGTACCAACGCGTCGAGCAGCAGATGTCCGGCATCACCCGTGGCTTTCTCGCACCAATCTTCTTTGTGTCGGTGGGTCTGCATTTGGACTTCAGCGCGATCAGTCAGGTGCCGGGATTCGTGGCAGTGCTCATCCTGATTGCGATCGCCAGCAAACTCATCGGTTCGGGATTTCCGGCTTATTGGGTAGGGCTGTCGAAGCGTGAGTCGTTGATGGTCGGCATCGGTATGAGTGGTCGAGGTGCCGTCGAGTTGATCGTAGCCGGTGTCGCTCTGGAGGCGGGTTTGTTTTTACAGCCGTATCCAACTCCGGTAATTGTAGAAAGTCTCTTTTCCGCGATTGTGATCATGGCATTGGTTACAACCGTCCTGACGCCGATTTTCCTGCATCGGCTGGCGTCGTCGTGAGACCCGGTTAAGATGTTTTTTAAAGGCGCGTCAGGTCGCGAAAAACAAATTCAAGCAAAGCTTGATCAATATTTTGATGCGCTACGGCAAATCGGTTGTCGCCATCGGGAGGCCCTCATTGGCTATTTGGATCAGGATGAGCAGTCGTTTACGAACCTGTTGGAGGCAATCAACGCGTTGGAGAGTCGCCTGGATGGGATTCGTCGTGACATCGAGATGGAGATTTACGGTCGCAGGCTGTTGCCCGATACGCGTGACGATGTCCTGGGTCTGCTCGAGAGCATAGACAAAATTCCGAATCGCATTCAGTCCGTCACCCGTAACCTGCAATTGCAGAACGTAGACATACCGAGCCCCTTGAAAGGGGACCTGAGGCAACTCTCCGATCACATAGTCGAAGCCATTCAGATTCTCATCGAAATCAGCAACGCATTTCTCAGCAAGCCAGCGGAGGTTAGAGATCTTGTGCGCCAATTGTCGCGACTGGAGCATGAAGCCGATCTGGTCGAGGAGCGGGCCATTGCTCTGGTTTTTGATGCCCCGGACCGGGAGTTGGCTCACAAAATACAGCTACAAGGGCTGATCGATCGGATCGGTTCCATTTGTGATTTAGCCGAAGATGTGGGTGATCGCCTGATGGTTGCGTCTCTCAAACGCGTGTTGTAGTCGTGCTGTTCTGGCTTGCTGGCGGCCTGTTGGTGGGTTGGTCCCTGGGGGCGAATAACACAGCCAATGTCTTTGGAACAGCCGTTGCGTCACGAATGCTGCGCTTTGGAACCGCGGCCGGCCTGAGTGCAATATTCATCGTCCTGGGCGGCGTGGTGAATGGACCGGCTGCGATGGCCACCGTTAGCGAATTGGCTAATGTCGACACGCTCCGGGTCGCCTTTACCAGCCTGTTGGCCGCCGGTCTGATCGTTGCGGTGATGACCAGGGCCGGCATGCCCGTCTCCATATCGCAAGCGATTGTGGGAGCGCTGATAGGCTATCGCTTGTTCGCCCATGGCAGTATCGATGAGTCAACCTGGACACTGTTAACAAAAATAATCCTGGCTTGGGCCGCTTCGCCGCTGCTGGCTGCATCGCTAGCGGTGTTGATGTACAAGCTCCTGGCTTGGACGTTTCGTCGGCTGCCGATGCCCCTGTTTGCCCTGGATCGCTGGTTGCGTTTCGGCCTCGTAACGGCAGGCTGTTACGGTGCCTGGGCCCTGGGTGGAAACAACATGGCCAATGTCGTCGGTGTTTATCTGGGCCTGGATCTCTTCGCCGCTGTCTCAATCGGCCCGTTAGAGCTATCAGAAGCACGGATATTAGCGCTTTTCGGTGGAGCCGCGATTTCTCTGGGGGTCATAACGTATTCCCGGCGCGTTATTCTTACAGTCGGTCGTGACCTTGTGAAACTGGATGCGATAACCGCGCTCATTGCCGTCACGGCGCAAGCTGTTGTCGTCGACTTCTTTGCCCATGCCTGGGACTTTGGTACTTTTGTCTTCCCGGCAATACCGGTCTCGACGTCCCAGGCAATGGTGGGGGCGGTGTTGGGAATCGGCGTAGTTCGTGGTTTCCAGGAGGTGAACAAACGCTTACTTGGCCATATCGCACTTAGCTGGGTCGCAACACCGTTCGCTGCGGCTGGGCTCACGTATTCATTACTTCTCTGGACACGGGTAAGCGCTTTTTAGTCGTGCGCCAGGACAACAGGAGGTCAGGACCCTTGTCCCTCCCGAAATATCAAATGAAGCAGGAAGCAGTGGCCCGGGCTTGTGCCGATGCATAGGGCCGGCACAGCGGTTACTCCTCTCGATACGAGCCTGATCGACTCATTAATGAGCCCGGCTGCGTTCAGCCATCCTGTCAGGGCTGTTCAGTTGATCGAAACTCATATCTCGTGGGTCTTTCTTGCTGGTGACTATGTATACAAAGTCAAAAAGCCAATCGCGCTCGACTTCCTGGACTTCCGCGACCTTGAACGCCGCAAGTTCTACTGCGAGGAGGAAATCAGGCTGAATCAGCCCTGGGCGCCGGATATCTACCTTGATGTCGCGCCGATTACTGATGACAATGGTCAACCGCGCTTCGGCGGAGGCGGTGCGCCAATTGAATATGCGGTCAGAATGCGCCGTTTCGATCAGCAATTGCGGCTCGACCTGCAACTCGAGTGCGGTAAGCTTTCTATCGCTGACATGAAGGAACTTAGTCGCAACATCGCAGTTCGTCATACCGCAGCACAGGTCGTCGACGAAGATCAGCGCGACCGGGTTGTTGCACTGACGAAAGAATTCATTTGGGACAATTTTGCAGCACTGGACGGATTCATCGACGCCGCCGAGCTGAACTCGTTGCGCAAATGGACGGAACGGGAGCTGAAGAAAGTCGATGCACTTTTGTGGCAACGCTTCGATGACGGGTTTGTCCGCGATTGCCACGGAGATCTGCATCTGGCCAATCTGGTTCGTCTGCCGGGCGGCATCACGACTTTTGACTGCATCGAATTCAGCATCGATCTGCGTCATATCGACGTTGCCTGCGACATCGCATTCCTGATCATGGATCTCGTGGCAAGGGGACGGCGCGATCTGGGGGCGCATTTTCTGAATCGATACCTCGAATGCACAGGCGACTACGGCAGTATGGGCATGCTCAGCCTTTACTTTGTCTATCGTTGTCTCGTACGGGCGAAAGTGGCGGTCATTCTGAGTAAAGAGCGGGAGAGCGACGAAGCACGGCAAGCTGATCTCAGCGAGGCGCAGCGGTACTGCGAAATGGCCAAGAGACAGGCTACAGCACGCACCCCTGTTCTCGTTATCATGTCGGGACTGTCCGGATCGGGCAAGACTTGGGTGTCCGGGCAGCTCATGGCGGCGCTGCCGGCGATTCGAATTCGATCTGACTTCGAGCGCAAACGCATTTTCGGCCTGAGTGAAACGGAAGGCAGTGCATCGCGCTTTGGATCAGGAATATATAACGATGATGCAAACCGGATCGTCTACCAATGCCTGTACGATAACGCCCGGATAATTCTTGGAGCAGGTCACAACGTCATATTGGATGCTGCGTTTTTGAAATCTGCTGATCGCGCCACGGCAACTTCCATAGCGGCGGATTGCGGATTGCCTTGTATCTTGCTCGAGGTCACTTCGCCGGCCAAGGAATTGCGCGATCGCATTCGGCAGCGCTCGATACATGCGGACGATGCTTCCGAAGCCGGACTAGAGGTCCTCGAACATCAGCGGGCAACCGCAGAACCGTTCACAGATGACGAAAAAGCGATCGCGGTATGCTGCAAGAACACGGGAGAGGTCAACGTCGAATCTATCGTCAGGCAGATCAGGGCCCGGAGTTGAGGGCTGGGCAGACGGCGGCGCATAAGGATGGGACATCGCCTGCGCCATGCATAGGATCTAAGCGTCGAGATCGGGGATAAGCGAACTCTCCATTTGCGCGATCATGTCTTTGAGAATCAGGCGGCGTTTCTTCAGCCGGCGAATGCGAAGCTGATCAACGAGGGGGTCGTGTGAGAGCCGGTCAATTAGGTCATCGAGGTCCCGATGACTGATACGCAATTCTCTGAGCCTTGCGAACTCTTTGAATGATTCAGTATCGATTTTGTCGTTCATACCCGCTGGCAATGAGGCGGACTCGGTTTCTTCGATTTCCATACCCGCAATATTAGCTCAGTTGACCGCGAATGTTACGCGCTTTTCTGCACCATCCCGAGCCAGTCCCGATCTTCGGGCCCTACTACCAGAAAGTGAGGGTTCAGAATGTCCGATTTGCAGTTATAAGACAATGGTTTACCGTCCAGTGTGACGACGGAGCCACCCGCTTGTTCCACCACTGCCTGGGCGGCTGCGGTGTCCCACTCGGAGGTTGGCCCGAGCCGCGGATAGATGTCTGCCGCACCTTCTGCGACGAGGCAAAACTTGAGTGAGCTGCCCATGGGATGCATTTCGTATTCACCCAGGTTCTCAAGAAACCCATCCATGCTCGATCCCCCGTGGGACCGGCTTCCGACGACACGCACAGGCTCGGCACTTTTTTCCGCAACGCTGATCTTCCGGGACTCGGCACCGGCATCGCGAAGCTCGGCGCCATACCCGGCACAACCGAAATAGGTCTTGTTATGCACCGGTATGTGCACGACCCCGAAGACGGGACGGTTTTTTTCGATCAGGGCAATGTTGACCGTGAATTCGCCATTGCGGTTAACGAATTCCTTCGTGCCATCCAGCGGATCGACAAGCCAGTACGTTTCCCACTGCGATCGCTCAGCGAATGCCGGCAGAGCGGATTCCTCGGACAGAACAGGTATGTTCGGCGTGAGTGCCCGCAGCCCCTGCTCGATTCGACGATTCGATGCCATGTCCGCCTGAGTCAGGGGCGATGAGTCATCCTTTTCTTGTACATCGAAATCGGTCGCGTAAACTTCGAGGATCGCGTCGCCGGCCTCGATGGCCAGCTCAACCACCGGTTCGATGAATTGCTGTAGCTCCATGGAGATCTCTGTCTGTGAGGCGGGCGCGCAGTATAAATCAAAAGATGAAAATTAATCCCAAAACAGTGCTGCAGAACTGCGATACGCTGATGCTCGACATGGACGGCACGGTTTTGGACCTGGCGTTCGATAATTATGTCTGGAAAGAGCTTGTGCCCGAGGAGTACGCGCAGCAGACGGGCATCAGCAAGGACGAAGCCCGAGAATTTCTCTATGCAACGTATCGCAGCATGGAGGGGCAACTCGACTGGTATTGCCTCGATCACTGGAGCGAGAAACTCGGCCTCGACATTCTCGCGATTCATCGCAATGTCCATGAACGTATTGGCTACCTGCCCGGGGCGCGGAAATTCCTCGAGACGGTGTCCAGGCGCGATATTCGCCTGCTACTTGTCACTAACTCCCACCGAGACACGCTGGCCGTCAAGACGGAGGTGACCGGGATTGCCGATTTCTTCGATCACGTCTACACCTCGCACGACGTTGGGCACGTAAAGGAGGATCAATCATTCTGGCAGGCGTTGCAGGACGCCGAGTCTTTCGATCCTGAGCGCACACTCTTTGTCGATGACACGGTCTCGGTATTGCGCAGCGCACACAAGTTTGGCGTGCAGATGTTGTTAACCGTAACGCGCCCCGATACAACTGCGCCGGTCAAAGATAACAGCGAGTTTGCCGGCGTTGAAGGGCTTGTCGATCTGCTGGTTTAGAAAAGACCCTTCGAATTGCGCAGGAGTCTGAGGGCCTTCTCACAAGGTTTCTTTTTTACGTCTATGCGAACGCCCTTTGCCGGGTGGTCTCTTTTTTCCAGATCGCTGGTGTTGTCCGGCGGATCGGCTTTTTCGTGGCCGCATCGCCGGTTTCTTTATTTCGGGGAGCAGGGCAGGGTCATGCTTCGCGACCGGTATTCCGTGGCCGATGAATTCCTCGATATCCGGCAGGGAAACCGCATAGGTCTCGCAGCCAAAGCTGATTGCGTCACCCGATGCGCCAGCGCGTGCGGTGCGGCCGATGCGGTGAACGTAATCCTCACAGTCCTGGGGCAGGTCGTAGTTGATGACGCATTTCACATCCGGGATGTGCAGGCCGCGAGACGCGACATCGGTACCGATCAATACCTGCAATTCGCCGCTTTGAAAGCGCCTTAGCAAGTTGAGGCGTTTTTTCTGTGGTACGTCCCCCGAGATCGCGCTGGCATCAATGTCGTTTGCCTGCAAATAGTCCTGCACACGCTCGGCTTCTCTTTTCGTATTCACGAACACCATGATGCGGCCTGAGCCCATCTCGCGGATCAAGCCGATGAGCAAGGGCATCTTTTCCGGATTCGACGGAAAGAAGATCGCCTGGCGGACACTGTCGACCGTAACTTTGTCGGGTTCGATCCTTATCAGTTCCGGTTCGTTCATATGCTCGTAAGCAAGTTCCATGACGCGATGCGAAAGCGTTGCGGAGAAAAGCATGTTGAGCCGCTGCTCCGGCGGCGGGAGGCGGCGCAGAAGATAGCGAATGTCCTTGATGAATCCGAGGTCGAACATTCGATCCGCTTCATCCAGCACGACGACCTGGACCTCGTTGAGCTTGAATACGCCCTGCTTGAAATAGTCAATGATTCTGCCGGGCGTGCCGATCAGGACATCCACACCATTCTCGATGTGACGGCGCTGTTTCTCATAATCGATGCCGCCATAGGCGAGCGCGATCGTATATCCTGTGTGCTTGCCGAGGATCTCTGCATCCCTGGCGATCTGCACGGCCAGCTCGCGTGTCGGGGCCAGAATGAAGATCCTGGGCTGTTTTTTGCGCTCGGTGTCCACCGGTGTCGATAACAGGCGCTGAAAGGCGGCTATCAGGAATGCGGCGGTCTTGCCCGTGCCAGTTTGCGCCTGGCCGGCCACATCATGCTGTTGCAGCGCGATCGGCAGCGTGCTCGCCTGAATAGGCGTGCAATACTCAAAGCCGGCATCGCGAATGCCGGCCAGCGTGCTCTCATGGAGCCCCAGTGCGTCGAATCTGAGCTCGCTCAGATGGCTATCAGTCATGAAATTTTGATCAGAAAATGTGGGTTAAAGGCTTGCAAAATGTCTCGCGAAGGGGTCAAATTGGCGCAATATGACGCGACAGTCGTCGCATCTGCCAGACTCGCCACCAGCGAAATCCAAGAGAAGCCGCGATAAAGCTGCGACATAGTGCCTGATTGAGCAGGCAGCGTCATCCATTTTGCAATGTTCGCAGGTCCTGGATTTACTGACGAGCAAGGCCAATACCAACCGACCACAAATCAATTGGAGGGTAATGCCGGTGAGCGATAAGATCGTCCACACCAACGATGAGAACTTTGAGGCAGACGTTCTCAAATCTGACAAAGCCGTTTTGCTCGACTTCTGGGCAGAATGGTGCGGCCCGTGCAAGATGATTGCACCGCTTCTTGACGAGGCGGCCGAGCAGTACGCCGACAGGCTTACGGTCGCCAAATTGAACATCGACGAAAACCCGAATACGCCAGCGAAGTACCAGATTCGGAGTATTCCTACACTGATGTTGTTTAAGGATGGCGCAGTGCAAGCGCAAAAGCTGGGTGCGATGCCGAAAAAAGACTTGACTGATTTTTTGGAAACTAATCTGTGAGAGGATACTTGGGTAATTCAACAAGAAGCCGGCCGAAGCAGTCGGCTAAATCAAAGAATCCGGGCGGACAAGCGAACCGTCGCCGGCGGCGAAGACCTAACTACGATGAATATCCTGATGACGACGGGAATCTCGAGATAATTTCGCTCGAGCAGCTCGAGCAAAGCAAAAACGTCATGAACCTGACGGAGCTCAAGATCCGTCCCCCCGCCGAGCTGGTGGAGCTCGGCGAGTCGCTCGGCCTGGATGACCTTGCGCGTTCACGCAAACAGGACATCATTTTTGCCATCCTCAAGGCGCACGCCAAGCTCGGAGAGGACATTTACGGCGATGGCGTGCTGGAGATTCTGCAGGACGGCTTCGGCTTTCTGCGTTCCTCCGACAGTTCCTATCTGGCCGGGCCGGACGACATTTATGTCAGCCCCAGCCAGATTCGACGATTCCATCTTCGGACTGGCGACACTGTCTCAGGCCTGATTCGGCCACCCAAGGATGGCGAACGTTATTTTGCGCTTCTCAAGATCGGGCAGATCAATTTTGATTCACCGGAGAACGCCAGGAACAAGGTGCCCTTCGCGGACCTGACGCCGCTTTTTCCGCACGAGCGCCTGTTGCTCGAGCAGGGCAATGGCAGTACCGAGGACCTGACGGCCCGGATCATCGATATGGTTGCACCGATCGGCAAAGGACAGCGCGGCCTGATCGTCTCGCCGCCGAAAGCGGGTAAGACCATTCTGCTGCAGAATATCGCATCCGCCATTGTGGCGAATTCACCGGAGGTCATACTGATTGTTCTTCTGATCGACGAACGGCCGGAGGAAGTGACCGAGATGTCGCGCACGGTGCGTGGCGAGGTCGTCTCTTCGACGTTTGACGAGCCGGCAAGCCGCCACGTACAGGTCGCTGAGATGGTCATCGAAAAGGCCAAGCGACTGACGGAGCATAAGAAAGACGTCGTCATTCTTCTTGATTCGATCACGCGGCTCGCACGCGCCTACAACACGGTCGTGCCCTCATCGGGCAAGGTGCTGACGGGCGGAGTCGATGCGAACGCGCTACACCGGCCAAAACGCTTCTTCGGTGCGGCGAGAAACATCGAAGAAGGCGGCAGCCTGACGATTCTCGCGACCGCACTGGTTGACACCGGGTCCAAGATGGACGAAGTGATTTACGAGGAGTTCAAAGGCACCGGCAACATGGAAATCCACCTGGATCGCCGCATCGCCGAAAAACGCGTTTTCCCGGCCATCAACATCAACCGATCCGGCACGCGCAAGGAAGAGTATCTGACGTCACCCGAAGAGCTGCAGAAGATGTGGGTGCTCAGAAAAGTCCTGCACCCGATGGATGAGCTCGCAGCGATCGAGTTCCTGCTGTCCAAGCTAAAGGACACCAAGACGAATGCGCAGTTCTTCGAGGCGATGAAGCGCTGACAGCCCTCCAGATATATCAAGCGATTACGGTGTGCTCCAGCGGTGTAACGAGACCGCGGATCCTTTCGGAAATTTGTCAGTCTCTTTGTCCAACTCTATATATCCATCCGTTCCACTTAAAGAGGCGAAGTCACCGGAGGTGTTCGTTGGCGCCGGCTGCGCCAGCAGCTTACCGTCGCTACTGCCTTCGAGACGCACCGGCAGGAAGCAGGTCAGGCTGGGATTGAAGGTCACATCTTCCGAGAGCAAGGCAGTTTCTTTGCCACGGGCCCGGCGGCCGCTTGCCAGAAATAATGCGGGCAAAACGTATTGCCGGCAGCAGATCAGCGTCGACACCGGGTTGCCGGGTAGTGCGAATACGGCCTGATTTTTCGGGCCGATGCCGAACCACATGGGCAGGCCCGGGCGCTGACTGATCTTGTGAAAAATCAAGCTTACACCGAGGTCCGCCAACACCTGCGGTACGTAATCTGCTTTACCCATCGATACACCGCCGCTGAGAATCATCACGTCGGATTGATCCAGGTGCGCTGCCAGGCTTTTTTCCAACAATTGACGTTCATCGACAAGGTGATCGTGCGTACATCGATCAAATCCCTGACCCTGCAACATTGCGATAAGGGCCGGGCCATTGGACAAACGGACCTGGTGGTCTTCGATAGGCTGGCCGGGAGGCACGAGTTCGTTGCCGGTTGAAATAACGCTTAACAAAGGTCGCTGACTCACGCTGACCGTCTCCAGGCCGCAGGAGGCGATGATGGCGATGTCCATTGGCGAGATCATTGTGCCTGCAACCAGAACTTCGACACCTTTCCTGTGATCGGAACCACGTGGATGAATGAACTGGTTTTGCGCAGCCGTGTAGTCCGCTTCGACTTCGGCGATGTTGCCTTTGACATCGATGCGCTCCACCGGAATGACGCAATCGGTGTTTTTCGGCATGACGGCGCCGGTCATGATCTCTATGCAATGGCCGCTGTCTTGCAGAGACTGCACGGGATCACCGGCTGCCTGTGTCGCCTGAATAATGAATTGCCGGGCACCGTTTGACAGAGATGCGTAGTCAACCGCGATGCCGTCCATCATGACGCGATCAAACGGTGGCTGATCGCGCTCCGCCTTTATCGATTGGCGAAGAATCCGGCCGGCGGCATCGGCCAGCGCCACATCCACCGCCTTAAAAGTCATCATAGACTCCGCGATGGCCTTGCTTGCTTTCTTGGTGGTTAACATGATCTATCGATGGATGGCCAGTGCAGCGATTTGATATATAGTGCGTATTGACAATATGTCAGTTCTGACATATCATACTATCCCATATGAGCCCAAAGGATAAGCCGCTAGCTTGGTTACATGGTGATGTAAAAACACCGCCATTCTCCAAGAAAGCACGACTTGAAGCAGGCTTTCTGCTCCGATTATTGCAGCGCGGCGAATCAATTGGAATGCCCCATTCTCGGCCTTTGCCATCGATCGGGGCTCGGTGCCACGAACTCAGGATTCCTGATCGAAACTTGAGTTGGCGAATCATGTACCGAATTGATGCAGACGCGATTGTACTAATTGAAGTGTTTAGCAAGAAAACTGGCAAAACACCAAAGCACATTATCGACCTGTGCAAAAATCGACTAAAGGACTATGACAGTGAATAAGGCAAAGAAAGCGAAGTTAGAAAAGAAGGGCTGGAAACTCGGTTCAGCTGACGAATTCTTGGGTCTGTCCGCTGAGGAAGCTGCATACGTTGAAATGAAGCTCGCGCTGAGCGAAAAGCTTAAAGAGAAACGAGTTCGGAAGAAGCTGACCCAGGCTGAGTTAGCTCGAATGACAAATTCGAGCCAATCCCGAATCGCCAAAATGGAAGCGGGAGATCCAACGGTATCGATCGATCTTCTCGTCAAGTCTCTATTGGCACTTGGTGTTTCCAAGAAAGAGCTCGGACGTTCAATTTCCCAGGAAATCGCAGGCACTATATAACAAGTATTTATGCCGCGAAAATGGAGTGATTGTTATGGGTAAATGTGCCTTATAACCTGCTTTGGCAAGGATAAGTTCCTGAAAAATAAGAGTTCAGGTGGAAGGCTATACAGCACAGTGACGGATGGATATCTGGCATTGGGACGGTTCTGTTCGAGTGAATCGCAGCAGGCCGGTCGTGATCTGACAGTAATCAAGGCAAATCCACCTTGCGCAAATTATTCTTCCCGAGCGATGGCGCGATGTCCGATATCACGACGAAAGAAAACATTGTCCCAGCTGATCCGCTCTACCCGGGCGTAGGCTGCGTCTCTGGCCGCGGCGACGGTATCGCCCAGGCCAACCACGCAGAGCACGCGACCGCCGGTCGTCACGACATCATCACCACGCATGGCTGTGCCGGCGTGAAAGACCTTTCCTTCGATACCAATCACATTCGGTAAGCCGTTAATCCTGTCGCCTTTGCGGTAGTTTGAGGGATAACCTCCGGCTGCCATGACAACCCCGAGTGCCGCCCTCGGGTCCCAGTCGATCGATTTGTCGGCGAGCTCGCCGTCGATAGCGGCCTGACAGAGTTCGACCAGATCGCTGTTCAGTCTGGCCATGATCGGTTGCGTCTCAGGGTCGCCGAAGCGGCAGTTGAACTCCAGTACTTTCGGCGTGCCGTCCGAGCTAATCATCAGGCCGGCGTAGAGAAAGCCGAGATACTCTATGCCGTCGGCGGCCAAGCCATCGAGTGTCGGTTGTATGACCTCGTCCATGATGCGTTTTTCGAGCTCGGCTGTTACGACGGGCGCGGGGGAGTATGCGCCCATGCCGCCCGTGTTCGGTCCGGTATCGCCTTCGTCTCTGGCTTTATGGTCCTGCGAGGTGGCAAGCGGCAGGATGGTCTTGCCGTCGGTCATGACGATGAAACTTGCTTCCTCACCTTCGAGAAATTCTTCGATGACGATTCGATTGCCTGCGTCGCCAAAGGTACCCGCGCTAAGCATATCAGTAGCAGCTTTTTCCGCTTCTGCAACGGTCGTTGCGACGATCACGCCCTTGCCTGCCGCCAGGCCGTCGGCCTTGACGACGATAGGGGCGCCCTGTTCACGAATATAGGCGAGTGCGGGCTCGAGTTCGGTGAAACTCTGATATGCCGCGGTCGGAATGTCATGGCGTTTGAGAAACTCTTTGGTAAATGCCTTGGAGCCCTCGAGCTGAGCAGCTTCAGCCGTCGGCCCGAAGCAGGGAAGTCCCTGTTCCCTGAACCGGTCGACGACACCTGCGACCAGGGGTATTTCCGGGCCGATGATTGTCAGTTCGACTGACTCGGATCTGGCCAGAGCAAGGAGGCCGTCGATATCCCCGGCGCCGACTGCAGCGTTTCGCAATTTTGGTTCCAGTGCGGTGCCAGCATTGCCTGGTGCTACGATGACTTCCGTGACGTTTTTCGATTGGGCGCATTTCCAAGCCAGGGCATGTTCACGACCACCACTGCCAACAACCAATACTTTCATGAATTCTCTCTAATGCCTGAAATGCCGCATGCCGGTAAAGACCATGGCGATGCCATGTTCATTGGCGGCGGCGATAACTTCATCGTCGCGCATTGAGCCCCCAGGCTGAATGATGGCGTGGATGCCATGTTCTGCCGCGGCATCGATGCCGTCGCGAAACGGAAAGAACGCGTCCGACGCCATTACGGAACCTTCCGTAGTCAGCCCTTCGTCAGCCGCCTTGATTGCCGCAATCTTCGTGCTGTAGACGCGGCTCATCTGACCTGCGCCGACGCCGATGGTCGTGCAATCCTTGCAAAATACAATAGCGTTCGATTTTACAAATTTTACAACCTGCCAGGCAAACAACAGGTCGGCGATCTGTTTGGCGTCCGGTGATTTTTCGGTGACGACCTTGAGATCGCTCTCCGATACCAGTCCGGTGTCAGTGCTTTGCACCAGGAGCCCGCCGCTTACCTTCTTATAGTCCAGTCCGGGTATCACGCCGGCGGCCCATTCGCCGGTCTCGAGAACGCGCAAGTTCTTTTTCTTGGCCGTTGCCGCCAGCGCCTCCTTTTCGACGCTTGGCGCAACGATGACCTCCGTAAACTGTTTGTCCATGATTGCCTTTGCTGTTACAAGGTTGAGTGGCCGGTTGAACGCGATTATCCCGCCATACGCCGATGTTGGATCGGTTGTGAACGCCCGCTCGTAGGCTGACAGAATGTCGTCTGCGATCGCAACGCCACAAGGGTTTGCGTGCTTGACGATGACGCAGGCCGGCTCCTTGAATTGCCTGACGCATGCCAGTGCGGCATCGCTGTCCGCAATGTTATTGTACGAGAGCGCTTTTCCCTGCAGCTGCGTTGCTGTCGCCAGAGTGCCACGCGCGTGGACCTGGTCGAGATAAAAAGCGGCGTCCTGATGCGGGTTCTCGCCGTAACGCAGTTTCTCCACGAGGCTTCCGGCATACAGAAACCTGGCGCCCAGCGGATCGTCATTCAATGACTGCGAGAGATACTTTGCGATCGCCGTGTCATAGCTTGCCGTATGCGTATAAGCTTTGGCTGCAAGCCGCCGCCGGTACTCTGCCGACAAATTGTTGTTCCTGAGCGTCTGGAGCACTTCGTCGTAATCGTCCGGATCCACGACGACGGCAACGCCGTCATGATTCTTTGCGCCAGCGCGGATCATTGCCGGCCCGCCAATATCGATATTCTCGATGGCATCTTCCAATGTCGCGTCCGGGTCAACAACAGTCGCCTCGAACGGGTAAAGGTTGACCGCCAAAAGGTCGATCGGCTCGATACCGTGCTCCGACATGACCGCCTCGTCCGTCCTGCGCCGGCCCAGAAGGCCTCCGTGAATGACCGGGTGCAGGGTTTTCACCCGGCCGTCCATGATTTCCGGAAAACCGGTCTTTGCGGAGACCTCGATTGCCTCGATGCCGGCTTCGTTCAGTTGCCGGCAGGTGCCGCCCGTCGAGAGAATCTCGATACCCAGGTCCGCAAGTCCGGACGCAAATGGAATGAGATCACGCTTATCAGAAACGCTGATAAGCGCGCGACGTACAGTCAACATGAATGACCTTTACTGGAGCAGAGAGTAAATTTTGAGCTTCTTGCGCAGCGTACCCCGATTGATGCCGAGAATCCCGGCCGCCTGGCTCTGATTGCCGTGCGTGAAATCCATAACGGCCTTGAACAGTGGCTCTTCCACCTCCCCAAGTACAAGATCATAGAGCTGTCCAGGCTGGTCACCGTTAAGGCCGGCGAAATATCTGTTGAGCGCTTCTTCTGTATGTTTGCGTAGCGGCTTGGTGTTCTTTAGGGTCAAAATCTGCTTGTTCTTCTGGGAGTTACTGTTGGCCACTTTTCGAAACTTCCCCTAGGTAGAGCTAAACGTTAATTCAGCTCTTGTTGTTGACGGGTCCTGAGCGAAATTCTTTATGCCGCTGCTGAAATCTTTCTTGCGCTACGGCTAAAGTATTCCCGCGTAAGGCGAATTTGCTCGGAAGCACTATCGACTCGTAGCACCTGACGGCGAAACTCCTCTGATTTTTCCAGACTGGTGCAATACCAGGCAAGGTGCTTGCGAGCCACCCTAACGCCAGTTGTGTCCCCATAAAACCGGTACAGGTCGTTAAGGTGGCCGAGCATAGTATCACGCAATTGTCTTTTTGCTAATGGCGGAACAGTTTTGCCTGTCTTATGAAAGTAATTCAATTCGCGAAAGAACCATGGTCGGCCCTGCGCGCCGCGACCAATCATCAAGGCGTCTGCGGAACTTAGACGAAAAACTTCAAGCGACTTCTCCACTGTGCGTATGTCGCCATTGGCAACCACCGGGATGTCGACTGCGTTCTTGATTTGCGCAATCGTTTCGTATTCGGCGAGCCCCTTGAACCGGCACGCCCGGGTGCGTCCGTGAACCGCCAGCGCCTGAATACCACAGTCCTGTGCAATCCTGGCTATGGTAATGCCGTTCTTGTGATCTCGATCCCAACCGGTACGAATCTTCAGCGTGACGGGGACGTCGACGGCGGTGACAACTGCGTCAAGAATGCGGGCGACAAGGCCCTCATCCTGCAGGAGCGCGGAACCTGCGAATCGCCTGCAGACTTTCTTTGCCGGACAGCCCATATTGATATCAATGATTTGCGCACCGCGGTCCACACATAGCTTTGCCGCATGCGCCATTTTCCAGGGCTCAGAACCGGCGATTTGCACCACCCGCGGTTCCGCGTCGTGATCGATATCGAGGCGTCGCCGGGATTTGGCTGTATTCCAAAGCCTGGTATCGGCGGTCGTCATCTCCGAGGTCGTCATGCCAGCGCCAAATCGGTGGCACAGGCGACGAAACGGCGCATCGGTAATGCCCGCCATCGGCGCCAGCAGAAACGGACTGGCGAGTTGATAGGGTCCGATTCTCACAGCAAGTCAGGTCAGATGTACTGCTCCGGAAAGACCAAAATCATAGTGTAAGCCACTGCTGTCCCATAAAAGATTGCATCATTGACTGGATCACAGTAGTTGCGGGGGGTTCCGATAGGGCGAATCACTACGGACATGCATTGCCAGCCTTCAGTCTGAGACACGCCGCAAGTACGTCCCTGTAGGCTCGGGGCCCGCATCCCTGCGGGCCACGGTCTCAGACTGAAGGCTGGCAGCCCATGTCCTTGGTCGTCGTACCCGGTTTATGGGACAGCAGCGAGTGTAAGCCTGAAATTTCGCCCGTCAGGACGGGCGATACTGGCCAGTCCCCCTTGTCAGTTCTTGAAGTCTTCTGTGGCACATCGCACCCGGTCTTGCGCGACCCGGTAGCAGACACTCAGTTTGAATCCTGTGGCCTCAGCAGATGGCGATTCTACTGTGATTACGGCGGTAAAGTTTTCACCGGACGGCACTGGTTTTCTCGGATCCAGGTCGCCCGCGAGGTACTCGTTCGGCTCCAGCACGCGGCTGCCGATAATTTCCTCCCATCGATCAGTAAGAGAGACGTGTACAAGCGGGTAGGGCAGAGACTGGCTCGACTTGTTTGCTATGCGCGAGTAGATCGTCAGCAAGTCTTCGCTCTCATCGACACTGCCGTTGGTAGCCTCAAACTGCCAGCCTTTGATGTCCCAATCGGGCGTCACCGGTTTGCCCAGTACTCGATAGATCGGTCCAATCGTATGGTTGAATACACCGTATGTCGCCAGTGACTGTCGAGCCTGGTGCATTATCTGCCCAACCAGGAGCAAGCCCAAAAGGACGACACTGGCAATCACGGTGTAGCTGGGCGGATCGCCGGCCCGCCTGCCGCCGCGGATCTTGCCCCCCCGGTCCCGGTTCAGCGAGTAAGTATCTTCCAGCCGTCCTGGGCTTTTGAATTCGCTGGCAGCACTGTCGAGCTTTCGGCGCTCCTCGGACAACGCGCCGCGGACCATCTCGCCCTCCATGATGATCGTCTCGACCATCGGAGAGTCTTCGTTGAAAAGTTGGTCAATGTTCTGGTCCTTGCTCTTTGCCGAGGCAAATATGTCATATGTCTGAGTTGCCCGGAGTAGCTCCTCGTCAATCTGCTGATTGATCGTCATTTCCTCCTCGGTCTGAGGGGGTACGACGTGTTCGGGCCTCTCGGGCTCGATGTCCTCTGCCGTTTGGTCCGCTTGTTCGTCATCGCTGTCGCTGGCCTCATCGACGTATTCCCCCGCAAGGGCTTTTGCCGCAGTGGCAATTCGCGCTTCAAATTCTCCGGATGAATCGAGCTGCGCCAAAGCATCTTTTTCTTCGACAGCCAACGCCTCTATGTCCGCTTCCTTCTCCAGTTGCGGCGCCTCAGCTTCGTCACCTTCGGCTGCGACCTCACTATCGATCTTCCCGGCTGGCTCATCCTCAACGGCATCCGGAAGTTCGCTGCCCTCGCCATCAACGACAGTAATTTCATGGCTTCCTGTGACTTCCAGGCCCAGTGCCTTGACCTGTTTCATGAACTGCAAATCGACATAACTGGGCAGGTCGTCATCTGCAGACTCACCGGTGGCTTCGGCGGGCTCTTTGTCAGCAGCTTCCGGCTCCGCAACGTCAGTTGCCCCGGTTTCCTCCTCAGCAGACACCTCTGAAGTTACTTCACTGTCCGCGCCGGCAATAGCTTCGCCATCTTCCTCAGCCAGCTGATCCGCAGCACCCACTTCGTCAAGAAGCTCTACCCAATCATCGGGTTCGCTCAAGCTGAGGTCGGCCTGTGCCGCATCAAACGCGGATGTGTCCTGGGCCGATTCACGATCGCTGGCCCGTCGTTTCGGCGTCTCTGGTTCGACCAGAAACGGCAGCTCATCGAGGTCGTCTTCGTCACCAAACTCGTCGGGAAGCACCGTGCTGTCGTCGTAACGACGTTCACCTGGCTCTAATGGCGGCCGAGCTTCTTCCGTCTCCGCGAGGTCGAGAGATTCCTGCGAGTCGGCAACCGGTTCTGGTAAGTCATCATGCCGGCCGCGAAGTACCGTTTTCTCGGGCGCTTCTTCATCTGCGTCGCCCTCAATCACAAAGCGCGGAGAACTTGTGTCGTCCGTTTCGCCCTCGCTATCCGATTCCGGGGGCATCTCATCCTCGTCGTCTTCATCTATTACACGCCATTCGACGCCCGTGTCCTCGATTCTGACGTCAGGGCCGGCAAGCTTGTCGAGTGTTTCGAGGAGCTCCTTGTTGTAATCCGTCTTGAAGTCGTCGGGCGCAGCCGTTTGCTCCGCTGCCTGATCTTCCGATTCGACCTCATGCTTGTCATCTTTGGAAAGATGCTCAAGCGCATTGAAGGCATTACCACAACCACCGCAACGCACGCGCCCGTCTGCCTGTTGCAGCACCTTCGCGCTTACACGAAATGTCGTTTGGCAATCAGGGCATTGCGTAAACATGCCGGCCATTCAATTCCTCTTGTCGGCCAGACGAACCCAGGTCTGGTCTGTCGCTGGTAACTCAAAATCGATCCGCTCGCGACAGGCGTGGATGACGCTCTCGGCCCGTTTGGCAGGAATACCGGACAGCGCCACAGAGCTACAGGGAACGACTCTGTCGCTGATCTCCCGGGCATTTTACACCAGGGGTTCAGCAAGAATATTCACGACAACAATATCAACTGCCGCGCCGATTTTCGCCACGTCCTGTGTCACAAACAGCCTGTCCGCAGCGTGTTTTTTCGCGCATCCTG
Source organism: Pseudomonadota bacterium (assembly GCA_022572185.1). Lineage (GTDB taxonomy): Bacteria > Pseudomonadota > Gammaproteobacteria > Steroidobacterales > Woeseiaceae > JACZWL01. The sequence continues at coordinate 37,365 of JACZWL010000017.1, forward strand.
CTTCGTCGCTGCAATGGCTTGCGATTTGATCAATGCCGTCAAAGTCCGAGTCGTTTTTCCAGGTAATGAATGTCCGTACCGCCTGCCTGAAACGCCGAATGCTGAAAAATTTCCTGATGCAGCGGCACATTCGTCTTGATGCCTTCGATAACGATCTCCGTCAACGCGTTTTTCATGCGCGCGATCGCAGTCGGACGGTCTTCGCCATGTGCGATGATCTTGCCGATCATCGAGTCGTAATAAGGTGGCACCTTGTATCCGGTATAAACATGGCTGTCTACCCGGATACCGGGCCCGCCCGGTGCATGCCAAAGCGGTATGAGACCGGGTGACGGCATGAATGTCTTGGGGTCCTCTGCGTTGATGCGGCATTCGATCGCGTGTCCGCGCCACTGAATGTCGTCCTGCGTGAAGCTCAATTCTTCGCCGCTGGCAATACGCAGCTGTGCCTTAACGATATCGATTCCGGTGATCATTTCAGTGACGGGATGCTCGACCTGCAGCCGGGTATTCATTTCAATGAAATAAAACTCGTTGTCCTGATACAGGAACTCAAAAGTGCCGGCGCTTCGGTAACCGATATCCTGGCAGGCACGGACACAACGCTCGCCGATACGCGCACGTTGTTCGGCCGTAATTCCCGGCGCCGGCGCTTCTTCGACGACTTTCTGATGCCGGCGTTGCATGGAGCAGTCCCGCTCTCCCAGATGTACCGCGTTGCCGTGACTGTCAGCGAGCACCTGGACTTCGATGTGTCGCGGGCGCTCCAGAAATTTTTCCATATAAACGACGTCATTGCCGAATGCCGCGCGAGCCTCTGCCTGAGTGACGCTGATGGCGCCAGCCAGCGATGCTTCCGAATGCACAACGCGCATGCCCCGGCCGCCACCGCCGCCGGATGCCTTGATGATGATCGGGTAGCCGATCTCGCGCGACATGCGGAGATTTTCATCCGCATTATCGCCGAGCGGGCCGTCGGATCCTGGCACACAGGGTACACCCGCCGCCTTCATCGCCTGGATGGCAGATACCTTGTCGCCCATCAGTCTGATCGAGTCGGCTTGCGGTCCGATAAACACGAAACCGCTCGACTCGACGCGTTCAGCAAAATCTGCATTCTCCGCGAGAAAACCGTATCCGGGATGTATGGCTACCGCATCGGTAACCTCGGCTGCGCTGATGATCGCCGGCATATTGAGATAGCTATCTGCCGATGCGGGCGGTCCGATGCACACGGTCTCGTCGGCAAGCAACACGTGTTTGAGATTGTTGTCTGCCGTCGAGTGTACGGCGACGGTTTTGATGTCCATCTCGCGGCATGCGCGCAGGATACGCAGGGCGATTTCGCCGCGATTAGCTATTACGACCTTTTCCAGCATGGCGTTGTCGGTTGATTACTCGGGATGTCGCTGATCGATGACGAACAGTATCTGCCCGTATTCGACAGGATCGCCGCTTTGCACGCGAATCGACTTCACGGTCCCTGACACTTCGGCCTCGATCTGATTCATCATCTTCATCGCCTCGACGATACAAAGCGTGTCGCCTTCATTGACATGATCGCCAACCTGGACAAACGGCGGCGATCCGGGTGAGGACGCGGCATAAAATGTTCCGACCATTGGCGCGGTCACTTCATATCCGTCTGAATCATCCGCCGCCGCGGGGGCCGCTGCGGTAGCTGGCGGAGCCGCGGGCGTCGGCTCCGGCGCCGGCGCTACATATGCCGGTGTTGCATAGGCAGGCGCAGCTGCGGCTACGTTCGGCACATTACGGCTGATGCGAACCGAGTCATCACCTTCGGTGATCTCGATCTCCGAGATGCCGGACTCGTCCAACAGTTCAATTAGTTTTTTTACTTTTCGAATGTCCATTATTTTTCCTCGTCGTCCGCAAGCTGACAGGAAGCAGCTTTGAGCGCAAGTTCGTAACCGTAGGCGCCGAGGCCGAATAGACAACCCGCGGCAATGTCGCTGAAATAACTGTTGTGTCGAAAATCCTCTCGGGCAAATACGTTGCTCAGGTGAATTTCAATGAATGGAATCCTGACGGCCAAAAACGCGTCGCGCATGGCAATGCTCGTATGCGTGAACGCGCCGGGGTTCAGCAGGATGAAATCCGTTCGGTCGGTTGCGGCCTGCTGTATGCGATCGACAATCTCATGCTCGGCGTTACTTTGAAAGCACTGCAAGCTATGGCCGAGTTCCGCGGCGAGATCCGTCAGACGGCTCTCGACCTCAGCCAGGCTGGTGTCGCCGTAGACGCCCGGTTCGCGGCTGCCAAGAAGGTTCAGGTTGGGTCCGTTTATCAGCAAAAGGCTCGCCATTTCTTCTTGCCCAGTACCAGTTAGCCGAAGATGGCAACAATTCTACCTTCTTTCCAGGTAGATGGCGCAAATTTAGCGACAAGTTATAAGCGGCGAATTGCCGGATTGGTGTATTTTTGAGGTGCTCTAAAGGCCTTGCAGCGCCGATCTGGCGCCCTCGAGGTCCAGTTCACCGCTCTGCAACTTGTCGAAGACTTCGACGATGAGCCTCACGTGCTCTTCGACGATCTCCCCGATGTGCGTATTGATGAGCCTTCCGTCAGGCGAGATGATCATCGTAAACGGGAGGCCGATGAAATCGATCCCGGTCGCCTCCGCGGCGGCCATGGCATCTTCCTGTCCGACGAGTATCGGGTAATTGAACTCGGCCGTTTCCGCGTACTGTGTTACCTGTTCGACAAAGTCGACCGCAACCCCGATCACCTGCAAATTGTTTTTCGCCTGTTCGGCCTGCGTTTTCTTCAGCAGCGGGATTTCACGACGACACGGCGCACACCATGTCGCCCAGAAGTTGACCAGACGCGCTTTGCCGGCCCACTCTGATAACTGGCGAGGATTGCCGTCGAGATCCGGCAGCGTAAATGCGACGACAGCGCCGCCGATTGGGTCGGGCGCGACCGGCAGGGCGTCGTCCGCGAACCGGTTGTAGAGAAAATATCCGAGGGCGGCGGACGCGACTAACAAACCTGCCACCGCTATGTGCTTTTTCATTCTTGTGTCCGTGTTGTTTGTGCTGTGACTACATCGCCTGTACCAAACGCGAGGCGTACGTGCGCGGCGAAGTCCTTCGCCTTCATATATCCGACCACTTCATAACCATTTCGTTGCAGCCCGTCTTTGCCGAAGAAGACGATCGTTGGCGGCCCGAAGACACCGAATTGTTTCAGGAGTGCCTGGTCTTCCTCATCGTTGGCAGTGACATCCGCCTGCAGCAGTATCGTGCCGGAAAGTGCTGCCTGCACCGTTGCGTCGGTGAATGTGTAATGCTCCATCTCCAGGCAGGAAACGCACCAGTCGGCATAGAAATCGAGCATGGCTGTCTTCCCCTGACTGGATGCTTGCGCGAGCGCCTGATCAAGGTCGTCGACGGTCTTGATTCGGCGAAACTCGAGTCCACGATGCTCTGCCACACCAAGTTGCCCCGGAATGCCCAGGCCTGACAAGGGTTGCAGCATGCTGTGCCCGCCAGCCAGCGAGCCAAGCAGCAGCACGGCGCCGTAAATGATCGCCAGGAGACCGAAGCCCTTGCCGAGTTTCTGCGCGCCGCCTGATGCGGGCGTGAGCGTGGTCAGTCCGCCGAGATAGACGCCCCCCATGAATATCAGCATGCCCCAGAGCGCGAGTGTTATGGTGCCGGGCAGAACGCGGGACATCATCCAGATTGCGAGACCCAGCATCATGAAGCCGAAAGTGCTTTTGACGGCGTCCATCCAGGGTCCTGCTTTCGGGATCAGCTTGCCTGCCGACGCGCCAACCACCAGCAGCGGCGTCCCCATGCCGAGGCTCATTGCGAAAAGAGCTGTGCCACCGCGCAGCATATCTCCGGACTGGGCCATGACGGTCAGGGCAGCGATGAGTGCTGGTGCAACACAGGCAGTAACGATCAGCGCAGACAGTGCACCCATCACGAACGCGCCAATAGCCGTGCCGGTCTTCTGGCTGCCGCTGATCTTCGCAAGGCGGCTCTGGATGCCGGATGGCATCTGCAGTTCAAACAGCCCGAACATGCCGAGCGCGAGCACGACAAAAAGTCCCGAGAACAATGTCAGAACCCACGGCTGATTGAAAATCGCCTGCAACTGCAGGCCGATTGCCGCCGCCGCGACGCCGGCGGCTGTGTAGACCAGCGCCATGCCCATCACATAGGTAAATGCCAGCGACAGGCCTCTCGCCGTGCTTATGTTTTCGCCTTCGCCTGCGATGATCCCTGAAAGGATCGGTACCATCGGCAACACACAGGGCGTAAACGCGAGTAGCAGGCCCGCGCCGAAAAAGGTGGCGATAACCACCCACAAATTGGCCGTGCCGATCAACTCGGCAAGCTTTGCCTGCTCGGAAACCGGCGGCGCGCGATCGCTGATGGCGGCCAGTGCCGAGACAGTGGTAGCCGTCGGCAGTGTCACACTCAGAGTCCGCGTTGTGGGCGGGTAGCAGATGCCGCCGTCCGCACACCCCTGGTAACTCAGATCGATATCGAGGTCCATCGCCGCCGGTGTCGCGCGTACCAAAGACAGCTTGCCGAAGACATCGCGGTGATACACCTCCATGTCGCCGAAGTACTCATCGTTCTTCATTTCGCCAGCAGGTAATTCCATTCTACCGAGCTGCACGCGGTCGGACTGAGTCGCAGCAGATATCTTGTCCTTATAAAGGTAATAGCCAGGGGCGACCTGTATCGATACTTCGATCGTGTTGCCGTCCAGAGGAATTAGCATTGGCTTGAATGCTTCGTCAACCGGCAAGAAATCGTCTGGTGCCTTGCCGAACGAGCTGCCGAATATCAGTTTGTCGGGCTTGTTTGCCTGGACGGTGTTCGCTGCCACCAATCTGACCGGCTCGGTCCAGGTCTGCGGCGGATAGCAGATGCCGAGGTCCGCGCAGCCCTGTGACTTCAGTACCAGCTCCATCGACGCCGGCCGTTCACCCTCGATGGAATACGGCAGGCGGACAAAAAAACGGCCGCGATAAATTTGCTGGGCACCGAAGAACTCGTCCTCATGCATTTCGCCTTCGGGCATCTCGGCCGCAGCAAGGACGATGGCCGGCGTGTTGCTGGCATAGGACATTTTTTGACGATAGAGGTAGTAGCCGTCCTCGATCGCCCAGTCGATCTCGAGCGCATCGCCCGTATCGGTCACCGCATATCGATAGGCGGCCTCTGGTCTGAGGATGTCCTCTTCACCCAATGCAAAGACGGCAACAGCGGGCAGAAGCAGGAAAAGGCTGCCTAGCACGGTCAGAAATCGATGGGTCTTTGCGGTCAAGTGCACGGGTCTCTTTGATCGGGCGTTGAACTCTATGATTTGACCTCAAGAAGGCCTGGTTTGTTACCGATTATGTGAACTGGGATACCACGACGGACACGCAGGATACCGGCCGATGGACTCCCTGTCATTGAACCAGGTCGATATTTGCCGCTGGAAGCCTTGCGGGCCTTGAATTTTGCAGTGCCGGCCCTATCATTAGCACTCCCTGAGGTAGAGTGCTAACAGCCTCCCGCCTCGAAAGCCGCGAAGTCGGTTAATAATCAATAGTTTAGAGGAGATCCAAACGATGAAGATTCGACCGCTTCATGATCGAGTTATCGTAAAGCGCATGGAAGAAGAGCGCACGTCCCCCGGTGGCATTGTCATTCCGGACGCCGCGGCCGAAAAGCCAATCAAGGGTGAGGTCATTGCCGTCGGCAACGGCAAGATCCTGGAATCTGGCGAAGTTCGTGCGCTGGACGTCAAGGCTGGCGACAAGGTGCTGTTCGGCAAGTACTCAGGCACCGAAGTCAAGGTTGACGGCGAAGAGCTTCTGGTGATGAAGGAAGACGACATCATGGCCGTCATCGAAGGCTAGACGTCTCAAACCAATAGAAATTCAGAATCTAAGAGGATATTTAAATGGCTGCTAAAGAAGTTCGTTTCAGCGACGACGCACGCCAGCAGATGTTTGCAGGTGTGAACATCCTGGCGAATGCGGTAAAGGTGACCCTCGGTCCCAAAGGTCGCAACGTAGTGCTCGACAAGAGCTTTGGCGCACCCACTGTCACCAAAGACGGTGTGTCTGTCGCCAAGGAGATCGAGTTGGAAAATAAGTTCGAAAACATGGGCGCACAGATGCTGAAGGAAGTTGCTTCCCACACCTCTGATGTTGCAGGTGACGGAACGACGACCGCAACAGTGATTGCTCAGGCCGTTCTGCGTGAAGGCCTGAAGGCTGTTGCTGCCGGCATGAACCCGATGGATCTGAAACGCGGCATCGACAAAGCGACGATTGCAATTGTCAAAGAGCTCGAGAAAATGTCGAAGCCCTGCGAAGACGAAAAGGCAATTGCTCAGGTAGGCAGTATCTCTGCCAACGCAGACACCGAGATCGGCGAAGTCATTTCCGAAGCGATGCAGAAGGTCGGAAAAGAAGGCGTCATCACGGTTGAGGAAGGACAAGGACTGGCTAATGAGCTGGATGTTGTAGAAGGCATGCAGTTCGATCGCGGTTATCTTTCTCCGTACTTCATCAATAACCAGGAGAGCCAGTCCGTAGAACTTGAAGAGCCGTACGTGCTCTTACATGACAAGAAGGTCTCGAACATACGCGATCTCTTGCCGGTCCTTGAAAGCGTTGCCAAGTCTGGCCGTCCTCTGCTGATCGTTGCAGAAGACGTCGAAGGCGAAGCACTGGCAACGCTCGTCGTCAACAACATTCGCGGCATCGTGAAAGTTGCGGCTGTTAAGGCGCCTGGTTTCGGCGATCGCCGCAAGGCCATGCTGCAGGACATCGCGGTCCTGACCGGTGGCAATGTAATTTCCGAGGAAGTTGGTTTGTCGCTCGAGAAGACTTCACTGGACGATCTTGGCGAAGCCAAGAAAATTCAGATCACGAAGGAAAACACGACGATCATCGACGGCGCAGGCCGTCCCGAGGACATCACGGGTCGTGTCGATCAGATCAATGCTGAGATCGAAGAGTCTAGCTCTGATTACGACAAGGAAAAACTGCAGGAGCGCGTTGCCAAGCTCTCCGGCGGAGTTGCCGTGGTCAAGGTTGGTGCTGCGACCGAGGTCGAAATGAAAGAGAAGAAAGCGCGCGTTGAAGATGCTCTGCATGCAACCCGTGCGGCTGTAGAGGAAGGTATTGTTGCCGGTGGTGGCGTTGCCTTCATTCGCGCCGCAGCCAAGATGAAAGTCGAGGGCGACAACGATGACCAGGCAGTTGGCATCAAGATTCTGCGCCGCGCGATCGAGGAACCGCTGCGTCAGATCGTCGTGAATGCCGGTGCTGATGCGAGTGTCGTTCTGAACGCCGTTGCGGCAGGCAAAGGTAACTACGGTTACAATGCTCAGACGAACGAATATGGTGACATGATCGAGATGGGTATTCTCGACCCGACCAAGGTCGTGCGATATGCATTGCAAAACGCTACATCCGTGTCCGGACTGCTCCTGACAACCGAAGCTATGGTTGCGGAAGCGCCGAAGGAAGATTCCCCAGGCATGCCCGATATGGGTGGCATGGGTGGCATGGGCGGCATGATGTAAGTCATTTTGCCTGAGTGAAAATGAAGCCCGGCACTTGCCGGGCTTTTTTTATAAAGTGGCGCCGGTGTTCGGTTTCTTCGGTTTCCGAGGCACGTAGTGCCGGAGATCCGAAGGAACCGAATACCGGCACCCCATTTGTTTCGGTAATCAGACTTCAGTAATACTCAGTTTCCCGAGCTTCGGCGTTTTCTTGTGCTGATGATTCTGCATGCGGCGCAGGATGTTATCGAGCATTTTTATTGCAGCCAGAATGTGGGGGCCTTTGTTAAGCATCACGCAATCAGCGCGCTGCGACATTGCGGCATCGGTGATCTCCGGCCGCGATGGCCGGCCTTTTTTCGTCTCGCGCTCAAGCACCTGGGTTGCCCAGATGACCGGTAGCTGCGCGGCTTCGCACATCCAGAGTATCTCTTCCTGTATTTCTGCAAGTCGTTCCCAGCCGCATTCCACTGCCAGATCGCCTCTGGCAATCATTACGCCAGCCGGATATCGGCGCATTGTCGCCAGCAGGAGCCTGGGCAGGGCGTTGAAGGCTTTGACAGTCTCCACCTTCGGAATGATGCTGAGCCGGTGCGCAGGATATTTTTTGAGTTCCTCCTGCAGGGCAATAATGTCCTTGGGTTTTCTGACGAAAGACAGGCCTACCGCGTCGGCGTGTTGGGCAATAAACTCGAGATTGGTCTTGTCCGTTTCGGTCAGTCCGCGAAGTCGAATGTCGCTTTTTGGGAAGTTAATGCCTTTGTCGCCACGAAGCCGGCTTCCTGATGACTTAGCATGCGTAATTTCAATAAGCAGCTCTTCATCCGAGACGGATTTGACGATGCCTTCGATTTTGCCGTCATTCAGATGAATTGGCTCACCTGCCGCTATGAAGCAGAACACTTCTGGTTGTCTGCAGGAAATGTGTGCTGGTTTAACGACCAAGCCATCGGCATCGACCACTGCCGGTTCACCCGGCGTGCTGTCACCATGCAGGATCAGCGTGTCGCCTTCATTAAGAACGATGGGTTCCTCGATCGGTGGCAGCTTGCCGACTCTGAACGAAATCTTCTCCCCGGATTCCTGTCGTTTGAGCTTCAGTTTGGTGCCGGTGGCGATATAGGCCGTCTTGTGGCACTCGAGGCGCAGGCCATTCTTGTCCTTGCGCATGACCCGCAGCTTTCTTTTCTTGCCTCGCGTATCTCTGAACAAGAATACGTCACCCACCTGGGCGTATTCGATACTTTGACGCGGCACCGGAACAACGGCACTTTTTGTGGATGACCACTGTGTGTCCTCAGACGTGAAGCGCACGAGCCTCGGTGCGATCACCCGGCCGAGCGAATCGCGCTTCGGCCGTATACGCAAGACACCAGGGCCTGGCAGCAGGTTGCCTGTTCTGAGTTTCGGCCCAGCGAGATCCATCATGATTTTGCAACTCTGGCCGGTCTCCTTCTTCGCCCTATTTATGTTGTCAATCATGCGCGACCAGGTAGCCTTATTGTCGTGCGCACAGTTGATACGGGCGATGTCCATCCCTGCCGTAATCAGGTCGCACACCAGCTGGTGCTCGTCGGCAGCTTCTGTTGGCAATGTGACCATGATGTGGACTTCGCGGCCATCCGCTCTTGTGCCGAGCGTATCTTCGATGTGTGTTTTTAGCCGGCGATTGCTTTGTTCGAAGTTGCGGCGTTCCCCGTCGAGCTCGTAGTCTTGCCCTGTCAATAACTTGCCCAGCGCTTTCTGAACCGTTCGGATAGAGGCCATGACATTCTTCTCTGCTCTGCCCAATGATGACAGACCCAAAAAAGCGAGCTGTTCCTGAGGCTCGCGGATGTCGACCTGGCGAAGCGCTATGTAAGCAAGGAGATTTCTTGCGCTGGCGCGAAATTCAGGGTGAACCTGAGCCAACTCGTCCGCAAACCGGGCCTCCAATGCTTTGGCCTGCTCGACGATCAGCTCGAGCTGACCACTTATTGCAGCGATATTCGGGGCATTGGCCATGCACTCACTCCCGCATTGTCTCTCTATAGAGCATGGCAGGGACAGGCGCAGTTATGGAAAGCACGTATATGTAGTCGGGCAGAGCATTGCAGCTGAGAATTGTCCCGGCGCTCAATCGAGAGTTCCGTCTTTACGGCTGACTATTGCGACGTACATTACTCGTGCTGCTGCAAAGAGCAATCACTGTGATGGTGCCGGTGACCCCGCAACAGATATCTGTCGGTTGTGCCTGTATCGCCACCAAATTCGATAACCCAATAATAGAGCAAGGATAAGCGCGTAGATCAGGGGGTCACTTACGTCCATTTTGACCTGCCACCAGTAATGCCAGACACCGAGAAATCCGACGATGTAAACGCCATAGTGAATCTTCTGCCAGCGTTTGCCAAGGCGTCTGCGCATGGCGTTCGTCGATGTCGACGCCATCGCAATGAGAATGAGAAAGGCAGTGAAGCCGATCGTGATGAACGGCCTTTCGAAAATATCTTCCGTTATGGCGGAAAGAAGCAGGCTCTGATCGAGAATGAGCCAGGTCAGGAAATGCATCAGGATATAAAAGAATGCGAATAATCCGAGCATGCGCCGAAAACGTGTGACCCAGTTTCGGCCGGTGATGTGCCTGAGTGGCGTCACAGAAAGTGTAATCAGCACGAATCTCAGGCCCCAGTAGCCAAACCGGTCCTGGATTTCCTCGATCGGGTTAGTGCCGAGACGTCCTGTTATTTCGAAGGCATCGGTGAACACCAGGGTCACCGGGATAAGGCATAGCGCGAAAACCAGCGGCTTCCAGATGAAACGAATTTGGCTGATCGTATTCACCGGAAAGCGGGGCCGCGCTTTGGAAACTTCAGAAATTTCGGCGAAGGTCTAGCCCCGCATAGAGGTGAGCCACATGCTCGCCGTAGCCGTTGAACATCAGCGTTGGCTGTTTCGGGGTGAACAGGCCGGCGCCGATACGCCGTTCACGGGCCTGGCTCCATCGCGGGTGATCGACTTCCGGGTTGACGTTCGCGAAGAAACCATACTCGCTAGGTGCCGCCAGTTCCCAGCTCGTTTTCGGTTGTTTTTCGACGAAACTCATCTTGACGATGCCCTTGATGCCCTTGAACCCGTATTTCCATGGGACGACCAGCCGGATCGGCGCGCCGTTCTGGTTCGGCAAGACTTCCCCGTACAAGCCAACAGCGAGAATGGTCAGCGGGTTGGTCGCTTCGGCAATGGTCAGTCCCTCACGATAGGGCCATCGCAGGACTCGGGAACGCTGTCCCGGCATTCTTCGCCGGTCTTCGAGTGTCTCAAAGCGCACGAACTTTGCGTTCGACGTCGGTTGAAAATGTTTGATGACGTCGGCGAGCGGAATACCTACCCATGGAATGACCATCGACCAGGCCTCCACACAACGCATGCGATAGATGCGCTCCTCCAGCGCATACGGTTTTACAAAGTCTTCGAGATGAAACGTGCCGGTTTTTTCTGCGTGGCCCGTGACTTCAATGGTCCAGGGATGAGGCTCGAAGTCCTCTGCGTTTCGGTATGGATCGTCTTTTTGCGTACCGAATTCATAGTAGTTGTTATAAGTGGTGATGTCCTCATAGGCGTTGATCGCTTCGCTGGTGCTGAAATCGCTTGTACCGACATCAACCAGCTTTTCCCGCCGTTCAGTGGGCACCAGAGCGCCGAAAGCCGGCGCCGCCGCCAACAGCGAGCCCCCGGCAATAGCACCGTTTTGGATGAACTCTCGCCGATTGAGGTAGTTCTCCTTGCTGGTGATCTCAGACGATCGAATATCGGCAGCTCTTCGAATAGGCAATTGATCTCTCCACACTGGGATCTCAAAGTATAGACCCTCCGATCCCTGAAAATATTGCAGGAATGTGGCGATAGCCTGGGGCCATGAATAGGAGTGAAACAGGAGCACTGATACCGACGAAACGGGTAAGCGGCTACCGCAGCGCGACCGCGGGTTTCGTCATTCCGCTCGACCCCCTTCGAGGAGGGCAGAGATTTGCTGCTGTCAAGGCACTCCTGCACTTCGTCATTTCCGCTACCGTCGCGTATCTTGTGCTGATGCGGGCTGTATAGCCGGAAATCGAGAATTCCTGTGAACAGGCCGCTAAAATTCACGAATTTCTCTGAAAATCCGCTAAACTGGCCGAAATCCCGGCCGGCCGCCAGATATCCGTCAAAACTTTGAGGCGCCATGCCTGTCCAAACAACTATGGCGGTTGCTTACCCCGCCTGGACTTAAGGTTTGGGCAATCTTGAAATCAAGACGGTGAGCCTTATCTCCTAGCTTAGTCTGCGAACCGGCAGACATCGCAATATTGAGGACAGAGTGCGAAACACAATGAGCCAGAATCTTTCGAACATCGTCGGACAGGACGGCAAGCCGCTGCAAGCAGTGCTGCAGGTGGATGTTATCGCCGACCTCGTTTGCCCCTGGTGTTACCTGGGCAAGCGGCGTCTCGATGATGCGTTGCTGGCGGTGCACGGTCCGAGCAAGGTGAGCTGGTATCCGTTTCAACTCAATCCGGCGATGCCGGCCGCCGGCATGGGGTTCGAAGAGTACCTCGCGTCCAGGTTCGGCGATCCGAAGGCGCTCAGGCCCGCACTCGAGCAACTAACCACAGAAGGTAAGATGGAAGGCATCAACTTCCGTTTTGACAAGCTATCGCGCGTACCGAGCACGCTGAACGCGCACCGGCTCATGAAGCTGGCCGAGACCGAACGCGCGAACACGTCGGACCTCGCCGAGGAATTCCTCAAAGGCTTTTTCGAATCGGGGCTCGATATCGGTGACAGGGACGTGCTCAGCGAACTGGCGACACGTCACGGCCTCGAAACCAGTGACATCAATAAGACCCTGGATGACGATTTATCTCGCCGCGCGGTGCTTGCGCAGGAAGCGCAGGTAAGGCAGCGCGGCGTAACCGGCGTTCCCGACTTTCTCGTCAATAAACGCCTCTTCGTCGTCGGTGCACAAAGCACCGAGGCACTGGTCAGCGCATTTGATCGTGCGATATTCGGCGAGTTCAGCGACAACCCCGTCGCCGCAACGATTCATTAATAAAACGTTCGTTTGATTCGCCCGTCAGGACGGGCGATCTTGATCAAGCCACTGATATTAAAACTATGCTGGATAGTGCCGCTCGAGCCAGTCCAGAATCAAGGAATTGACCTCGGCCGGTTTCTCCTGCTGCGTCCAGTGCCCGCAGTTCTCGATCATCTGAATTTCGAGATCGGGTACGTGTGGCTTCATGGCCTCGATCTGGGCCGGCGAGACGATGACATCGTCCTCGGCAGCGATGAAGAGCGTTGGCACGTTGACGGTTTGTTCGACATCAGCTGTGCTCGACCAGTTTCGGCTCCAGTTGCGGTACCAGTTGATCGGCCCCGCAAACCCACCGGCTTCGAATGCCTCGGTGAAAGTGCGGTGCTCTTCATCTGTCAGTAGTGGCTCGCCGCTCAAATGCGTCCGGGCGAGGGCTGCAAGCAGGCTGAAAGCCCGGCTTTCCTTTGGTAGCGTTTCAAACTGGGCTCGCGTAATCTGATTTCGCCGCATTAATACGTCGAACACGTGTCCCGGGTCGGCTTCGCAACGGAGGTCGGCCTCGTTCGTGTCCTGAAAATTCACGATATAAAAGTCGTCGCCGAGAAAGTTACGCATCAGTGTGATCGGATCCACGGGCGTGCGCGCAAAGAAAGGGATATTCAGGTTGATGAGGCCGGCCATGCGCCCGGGCTCGAGAAGCGCCATTTGCCAAAGCACCAAAGCGCCCCAGTCATGGCCGATGAATAGAGCGCGCTCAAGCGATAGTGCGTCCAAAAGACCGCTCAGGTCTGCGATCAAGTCCTGAATCGTGTAATCGCTGACACTGCCGGGCTTATCAGTTGCGCCGTAACCTCGCTGATCAGGCGCAATTGCCCGATAGCCGGCCGTGGCGAGCGCGGGGAGCTGATGGCGCCAGGAAAAGGCAAGCTCGGGAAAACCGTGCAGCAGAATAACGGGCGGCCCCGTTCCCTGCTCGTGGACGGCCATACGTATGCCATTGGTATCGATGTAGTCAGGAGCTGGAAATGGGTTTGTCATGTCCAATAAGGCGTCAGAGTGATTTATCGGCATCGTACCGCATCCTTTGCCGGCCGGTTGCCGGACAGATTGCCGAAAAGTAAATCTGACACCTTTCTGGACCGGATTGACTCTTGTATTTTAAAGCCATGACAGCTAGTTTCCCCTGCAAGACCTTGACGGGGAGGAGTACGAAGGCTGGCCCGATACCAGCGAACGGGGGATGGTGAGAGCCCCGGATCGAAGCCTTTGGAAAATCGCCCCTGAGTCGCTGCCCGAAATGCGACGTCGTTGCCAAAGCATCGTTGTCGCGCTGTAGGATCAGCCGGCTGACCCCCGATATCGGGTATATGAGGCGGGAGCCAAGGTGCTCTCGTGAAACCGGGTGGTACCGCGATTGGATAGATGTCGCCCCGGACGCAGGATCTGCGTTCGGGGTTTTTTACTTATCAGGATAAAGCCTGTGGGTTTTAAGGAAGTTTCAGGACGCTACAACGGGCCGGCACTCGAAAAAGAAGTGCTGACGTTCTGGCGTGACAACAAGGTCTTCGAACAGACCCTGAGTCAGTCCGAAGGCCGGCCGCAGTTCAGTTTCAATGAAGGTCCGCCGACGGCGAACGGCAAGCCGGGTATCCACCATGTGCTGGCACGAAGCTTCAAAGACGCCTTCCCACGATACAAGACCATGCGTGGCTATTACGCGCCGCGTAAGGCAGGCTGGGATACGCACGGATTACCCGTCGAGCACGAGATCGAAAAAGAGCTCGGCATATTCGACAAGAAAGAGATCGAGGAAAAGGTAGGGATTGCCGAGTTCACGCGGCGATGCCGCGAGTCCGTCATGCGCTACATCGGCGACTGGGAAAAGATGACCGAGCGCATGGGATTCTGGGTCAAGCTGGATGAAGCTTATTACACGCTCGATAACAGATACATAGAGTCGGTCTGGCACCTGCTTAAGGTCATTTGGGACAAGGGCCTGATCTATCGTGGCTATAAAGTCGTGCCGTATGATCCGAGAATCGGCGCAACCTTGTCTTCGCACGAACTGGCGCTGGGCTACAAGGAAACGGAGGACCCGTCGGTAACGGTGCGCTTCAAGGTCGAAGGCGAAGAGAACACATTTTTTCTGGTCTGGACCACCACACCGTGGACATTACCGTCCAATCTTGCGCTCGCCGTACATCCGGACGTGGACTACGTCTATGTCGAGGCGGAAGGCGAAACACTGATTCTGGCAGAAGACCTGCGAGAAGCAGTTCTTCGCGATCTGCCGCACAAGGTCACGAAAACAGTAAAAGGAACCGAGCTCGTCGGCATGCGCTATGAGCAGCTGTTCAAGTACCTGTCGGTTGAAGCCGATGCGTTCAAGGTACTGCCAGCCGACTTTGTCACCACAGAAGACGGCACGGGCATCGTGCACACGGCGCCGGCATACGGTGTCGATGATCTCGAGTTCGGGCAAAAACATGGATTACCGGTGCTGCACGGCGTGGGCCTGGACGGGCACTTCTTGCCGGAGGTCACTCCGGTGGCCGGCAAGTTCTTCAAGCACGCCGACCAAGTGCTGATTCGCGAACTCGAAGACCGGGGCATGATGTTTCGTGCCGAGACCTGCGTGCACAACTACCCGTTCGGCTGGCGGACGGGCGACCCGATCATTTATTACGCCAAGAACGCCTGGTACATCCGTACATCCGATTTCAGCGAACGCATGGTCGAGCTCAACAAGACGATCAAGTGGGTACCCGAGCACATCCGCGACGGGCGGTTCGGCAAGTGGCTGGAAGGCAACATCGACTGGGCACTGTCTCGCGAGCGTTTCTGGGGAACGCCGCTACCCGTGTGGAGTAATGGTCAAGGCGACTACCTATGCATCGGCTCCGTTCGAGAACTCGAGGAACTGACCGGGCGGGAACTCGGCGATCTTGACTTGCACAGGCCAGCCATCGATGACGTTACGTTCGAGAAGGACGGCAAGACATGGCGACGCGTGCCGGAAGTGATCGACTGCTGGTTCGATTCAGGTGCGATGTCGTACGCGCAATGGCACTACCCTTTCGAAAACCAGGAAAAATTCGAGAAGCATTTTCCGGCCGATTTTATTTGCGAGGCCATTGATCAGACCCGCGGGTGGTTCTACACGCTGCATGCGATCGCCACGCTGGTCTCCGACACCGTCGCCTTTCGAAACTGTATCTGCCTGAACCTGATCGTGGATAAGGAAGGCAAGAAAATGTCGAAGTCGCTCGGCAATATCGTCGATCCCTACGACGTCTTCGACACGGTGGGCGCGGACGCGCTGCGCTGGTATTTCCTCGCCCGCCTGTCACCGGACGCGCCGAAACGCATCTCGGTGGAAATCGTCGCCGCCGTGGTCAGCTCCTTCATCAATACATTCTGGAACACTTACAGCTTCTTTATTCTGTACGCGCGGCTGGATGATGTGGATCTGAGCACCGACATACCGGCAGCTCAGCGTCCGGAGATCGACCGCTGGGCGCTGGCGTTGATGAACCAGACGATCAGGCGCTGTACCGAGGCAATGGACGACTACGACGCAAAGTCCGCCGGTGATGCGATCGAGTCTTTTATCGATCAACTGAGCAACTGGTACGTTCGTAGAAACCGGCGCCGCTTCTGGAAATCCACCGATCCCGAGGACAAGCGTTCGGCCTACCTGACCCTTTACCAGTGCCTGAATGCGGCTCATCGGCTGATGGCGCCTTTCGTGCCGTTCCTGGCCGAGCATGTCTATCAGAACCTCGTCAGAGGAGCAGACGAAAACGCGCCGCTGAGCGTACACATGAGCGACTGGCCCGAAGTAAACGAGGCTTACGACAACGATCAGCTGCTGTTCGACATCGGCGTCGTGCAGAAAGTCGTCGGCCTGGCCAGGGCGGCGAGAGGGCAGTCGGGCGTGCGCACAAGACAGCCGCTGTCACGCCTGCTCATCAGGGCGCCCGACGACGCCTCGGCCAGAGCCCTGGCCGATCACCAGGCGCAGATTCTCGAGGAGCTGAACGTCAAAGCAATCGAATTCATCGCGCGCGATGCGAGTCACGTGAGTTACCGTATCAAGCCGAATCTGCCGAGAATCGGCAAGCTATACGGCAAGGATATTCCGTCGATCCGCAAGGCACTCGAGGAGAGCGATGGCGCCGAGATTGCCGCTGCGGTTGCGAAAGGTGAGTCATACACGATAGTCGTACCTACCGGCGAGATCACGCTGGAAGCCGACGACCTGCTGGTCGAGACGAGCTCTGCCGAGGGCTATGCCTGCGCTGAAGACGCAGGATTCCTGACGGAACTCGATACGACCCTGAACGATGCCCTCATAGCCGAGGGCACAGCCCGCGAGCTGATTCGGACAGTACAGGACGCCCGTAAGCAGGCCGGCCTGGAGGTCTCCGACAGGATCGTTCTGGGCGTCTCGGGAACCGGGGGCGTGGAGTCGTCCCTTGAAGCGTATCGCGACTATCTGATGTCAGAAACCCTGGCAACAAAGTGGCAAATTGGGCAGCCGGATTCGCTTTTTACGTGTCACAAGGAACTCGGTGATGAACGCTGGTTTATCGAAATCAGCATGGCAGGCTGAGGAAAACGCGGCTCGATGACCTCGTTTTTTCTCCGCCTGTAAGGCGGCTTCGGCCCAATCCCGATCGCCCGATCGGATTTAGCGCTTGCGCCCGGCTGCCTAGATTTGATATAAGAATGCAACGCAGTTGTTTAAGAGACCAAGAGTACAGACAGGATGACACGACGCGGCCCGGCCGCGGACTACAAGAAGTAGTTGACTCTGGAAGCGTAAATAAAGCCGCTGAGACGTGAAAAAAAGCGGCCTCTAATAATAACGCTGGAGTAGACATGTCCTACCACGTTGATAAGTTTTTCGCCGCCGTTTCGGTGCTATCCGGACACGGCCACATAAAACAAAGACTTATATCAGCCTACGAAGACCACCTGACGTCTATCAGAGATGACGACCTGCCGGTTGCGGTGAAGCAGACTTTCGCCGATCTCACAGACCTGATGCACCATGTGACACCGCTGAATGGCGAAGGGCCGATCTGCGCCTCCGTGCGCAAAATGTCTGTTGACGAGGCAAATCAATGTGCGCAGCTCATGGTCGATCTGTACGGTGACATGATTCGCCACAGCGACAGCGGCCAGACAGCGTTGCCTCTGCAGTTCGATGAACGGCGTTCAGTCCCGGCCTTACTGGTCAAGACAAACTAGGACTCCATCAATATCACCTTGACGGAATACTAGCCAGGAAGTCGGCTTTCAACCCCGATCCACGCGTTTTTCTCCCCCTAGAAATCCCCCGGCACGATCGGGTAATAGACATACGTCAAAAGCTCGTCTGCATCGGTGCGGGTCGGATCGCTGACATATGACTCCCAGGCATCGCCATTCCTCTCGATTCCGAGGGCCGCGAGATAGGCGGCTATCTTGTCGTGGGTCTGGCCGAGTTCTCGGTATGGGCCGATGTGCTTGGCGCGGACGACGGGTCCCTCATAGGTCGTCCCGAGTTTGACGGAGTGCCCGCTTCGCGGTGTGCTGTCCATAATCCCGCGAACAGGGATCGCGGCATCGAACCTTATTTCAGAGCCGCTGAATGCCCGGCTTATGGATATCGGCGCACCGGATTCCTGCAGATCATATTCATCGATGAAGTTAAGAATATTGAAATACGCTTTACCTATCGCATCCGAAATCGCCGCCGCTTCCAGGATGCTGGCGGTCGGTAGGTAGGCAATATCGAGGGCCTCGACGACAACATGCTCCATATCCACGTCGCTGAAGTCTGCCCGGGGCAGGCCCTCGGCCATCGATTTGAGACTCGCCAGACCCTTCTCATAATCCTCGCCGACAATGCTGCCGAGCATGAGCCCGATATAGCGACCGACCAGATTGAAACCGAATTCCATGCCGAAAGTCCAAACGACTTCTGTGCCGTCATCTGCCTCGCTCAGATCAAAAACCGCGTTGGCCTTGCCCCGATCGCCGAAGTCCAGTGCAGTGACTACCCGCTCGAGCGGCACGCTCTCGGTGATCAACTGGCTGCCCTGGCCGACGATGTTGCCGTCCCATATGACGGTGGCGCCCACGCCACGTCTGGGACCAAAAAAATCGATTTTGGCGTTCGCATCTGCCTCGATCCAGGGTGACCATTTATTGACCTGATGGAAGTCGTTCAATAGCGCGAACACGGTCGCCCGGCTCGCATCGATGGTGATACTTCGTTCAATTTGAGCCCGTGACGGCAGAAAAATGCCGATCACGGCGAGCCCTAAAATCAGCGCGCCGATCGAATAGAGAAACTTCTTGAGAAAGCCCATCCTACGATCCGGTTTTCCTGTCGGTTTCCGAGAAGTGTGGCACCGCGTTACTGCCAACGCTAGCCCCAAAGGGTAGCCGTGGAGCGCGGGGCACACAATCCGGCGGAGATTGATGATGTCTGTTTTTGGCGAAAGCAGACTATTGGGTGTCCTGTTCCGGCTGATCTTGTTCACCGGCAAACTGTGAACCCGGTCACAGTTCCGAATTCTTATGGGGAATTACGTTAAGCCGTGGCGCCACCCTTCCGTCCATTTGGTAACCTAATCCGCGCTGACAAGGGCAAACCTGTCGAAAGACAGGGACGCAAAGCCACCGGTCTAAGGGCGCAAGCCTAGGACAGCGGGGCTGCCAAAACCAACGCTGAACATATCTGTATGTTCGGCAGATCCGGTGTGATCGCCGGTCGAGAGTTCTGGTCGTATTGCCCGACATTAGCGAAGGGCTTTCCCAGGAATCTCGACGGAGCGACCTTATGACCGGCCGATCTCGACTCAAGCTCTTATGCCTCCTCGCTGTGCTGGTGTGTGTTGTCAACTTCGCCATTAGCCCGGAGGTATCGGCAAAACCTAAAAAAGACGTGGGTTCCGGGAGCGGCAAAGCTTTGGGGAAGCTCAAAAAGAACAGGGAAAACTCTCCGCCGTCTCTCTCCGGGACACCCGATGGGGTGGTGCTCGAGAATTCGTTCTACGAATTCGTGCCCAGCGCTTCGGATCCGGACGGCGATACCTTGACCTTTGCGATCAATAACAGGCCCGGCTGGGCCGACTTTGATCCCACCACAGGTGCGCTCTTTGGCACGCCAAGTGCGGCGGACGTGGGCCGCTACAGCGCCATACAGATCGCGGTAAGCGACGGTCTGGCTACTGCCGAGTTGTCGTCTTTCGACATCGATGTGACGTCGACAACTCTGGCCTCAGTGACGCTCCAATGGCAGCCTCCCACGGAAAATACCGATGGCACCCCGCTTACCGACCTTGCGGGCTATCGCATCTACTACGGCGTCGACCCGGCCGATTTGAGCGGTCTCATCGAGTTGTCGAATCCGGGTCTGACAAGCTACGTCGTCGAAGCGCTGACCCCCAACACCTGGTACTTCGCCATGACGTCTGTGAACGACCGGGGCCAGGAAAGCGACTTCTCTAACCAGCTGATTGGCGACACCCGCTAATCAGCATGGCGGCAGGCTGTGCTCCAGTGCCAGGTTTGTCACGAGCAACACGTGCAACAGCTCGCGTCCCAGTTCGATATCGAGATTGATAAGCTTGCGGTCAACGGTTTGTGCGTAAAACGATGCGGCATCGACCGAGACCCGTTCGATGACCAGACCGGGGGAAGTCCAGGCGGCAGACTTCAGGTATAAGCCACTGCCCCGCTGAAATCGGCGCCGGCGGCTATCGGGGCGTGGGTGTATTCACCAGCGAACCTGAATCTGCAGTCCCGCCGACTTGCCGTCGGTCCACGCCGATGCACGGACGTTATCGGTGAACGGCTTGGTCAGCAGATACGACGAGATGATGCCGACCGCCGTGCCGCCAATAACATCGGCGGCATCATGATCATCGGTCTCGATGCGCAGCCAACCGACGTAAGCGGCGACGAGGTATGCCGGTATTCCCGGGTGCCAGCCATACCGTCTCTGTATGAACGCGGCCGAACCGAACGCGATTGCCGCGTGTCCGGACGGAAACGCGTTGTTGCTGCTGCCGTTTGGTGCATCTTTGTCGATGAGCGAGTTCAGCACGAGCGTGCCGGCCGCCGCCAGGCCTAACGATTTCGTTAGCGCCCACGCTCCCTGTCTGTCCTGTTTATTCAAGGTCATCAAGTACGCGCTCGCGGGCAGCGCCAGCACCAGTACGTCGGCCTGCTTGTCTTTGTCGGCATTGGCGCTCGAAACATGCAGCGCCAAGATCCAGAAAATCGGCATGGTCCAGTTCGATGGCGGGCGATGGTGCGGCTTCATCAATGATCTCGATAGCAGACGGGCGCATTAAATCACATCAGAGGTTCCTGTTCCTGATCGACGCCCGGGCTGGCGACCGACATTGAAGTTTACTTCTGCGATCCGCAAAGTCCGTGGCAACGCTGTTCCAACGAGAACACCAATGGTCTGCTCCGGTAGTACTTTCCCAAGGGAACGGACTTGTCGGTACACTCGCAATCTCACCTAAGCAGAGTGGCACGTCAGCAAAACGAACGACGACGTCAGACGTTGAAAATTGAAACACTAGCGGAGAGATTTAACGCTTGTGTTGCATCGACCTGTTGGGGTGGTAACCCAAAGTGAAGGTTCAAGAATCCCCTATCACTGGCCGCCACAAGGATACATGTGGTTGACCGTATATACGGTATTCCGTCTATTGTGTCCGCATGAAAATGCAATGCCGCCAGTTTTTTCAGCTTCTGTCCGATGACACACGCCTCCGCAGCCTGATGTTGATTCAGCAAGAGGGCGAATTGTGCGTCTGCGAACTCGTCCATGCGCTGGGTGTAATACAGCCCAAGGTATCTCGCCATCTTGCAGCACTGCGTGACTGTGGTGTCGTCGCCGATCGACGATCCGGGCAATGGATTTACTACCAGATTCACCCCGACTTGCCTGATTGGGCACGTCAGGTGATCGACGCGACGGTCAGTGAGCAGGCAACGCGAGAACCCTATGTAAATGATCTGGCTGCGTTGTCAGGTATGCCAAACAGACCAGGTGCTGCTCGTTGTGCCTAAGCACCGCCCGATAGAAGAATCCCAATGAACATATTGTTCTTGTGCACTGGCAACTCCTGTCGCTCACAAATGGCGGAGGGCTGGGCCGGTCAACTCGGTGGAAAATGGGTCGAGGCACAATCCGCCGGTATTGAATCTCACAGGAAAAACACCCGCGCTATCGATGTGATGCGAGAAGCAGGTGTGGACATTTCCCGGCAGGAGTCCACCAAACTGACTGATGAGATGCTGACCTCGGCCGATTGCGTGGTTACCCTTTGTGGCCATGCGGACGAAAACTGTCCGGTTTTACCGGAAGGAACACGGAAAGAGCATTGGCCGCTCGATGACCCAGGCAAAGCGATGGGCTCAGAGGACGAAATAATGGCGGTATTCAGAGCAAGCTGCGCTGACATCCGCCGACGGGTGGAGGACTTGATCAAACGGATAGAAAAAGAGAACGGGACGGAAAACAATGAGTGCTAACAGTAAGGGCAGCGGTGAAATGAGTATTTTTGAACGCTATCTCACCATATGGGTTGCAATTTGCATTGTCGTTGGCATCGGGCTTGGACAGCTGTTCCCGAACGTATTTCAGTTCGTGGGCCACATCGAGGTGACGCACATCAACCTGCCAGTTGCCGTGCTTGTCTGGCTGATGATCATTCCGATGCTAATCAAAATCGATCTGAAGCAACTTACAAGAGTCAGGCAACACTGGCGAGGGGTTGGAGTCACCTTATTCGTAAACTGGGGCGTCAAGCCGTTTTCAATGGCGCTGCTCGGCTGGTTGTTCATCGGCTATCTTTTTCGTGACTACCTTCCTGCCGAACAAATCGATTCTTACATCGCCGGGCTGGTGATACTGGCCGCAGCGCCGTGCACTGCAATGGTATTCGTTTGGAGTCACCTGATGCGGGGCGAGCCCCACTTCACACTGTCGCAGGTTGCCTTAAACGACGTCATCATGGTGTTTGCTTTTGCGCCTATCGTTGCATTGCTGCTGGGATTGTCCGCGATCACCGTACCCTGGGATACGCTGATTCTGTCAGTAGTTCTCTACATCGTTATACCTCTAATCATCGCAAGTCTGTGGCGCAGGAATCTATTGAATCGCGATAATGGTCAGGCGAAATTAAATCAGCTTATAGCTCGCCTCGGTCCGATGTCTCTTGGCGCATTGTTAGCCACACTGATATTGCTCTTCGGTTTTCAGGGAAAACAGATAATTGCCGAGCCATTAATTATTGTGTTGCTGGCAGTGCCGATCCTGATTCAGGTCTTTTTCAATTCAGGATTGGCTTATTTGCTTAATCGTCAGGTGCGTTCCCCGCACTGCGTTGCAGGACCGTCCGCACTGATTGGTGCAAGTAACTTCTTTGAACTAGCCGTGGCCACAGCTATTGCATTATTTGGATTCGAATCCGGTGCCGCATTAGCCACTGTAGTAGGCGTGTTGATCGAAGTACCAGCAATGCTGGTGGCTGTGCGAATAGTCAACCAGTCTCGAGCTTGGTATGAGTGTCGCGCCGGTATCGTTCCGTACAGTGAATGTTGCCCTGAGGCTGTGCCTCTGAATACGCGCCCTTAGCCTGATTATTTTCAGCTTTTTGAATGACCGCGTCTGGCCGAGGCTGTGTGAAAACGCAGTGTTCATTATAATGTAGAGGCCTCAGTGGCAGGGCCGTCAGCAGACGTGCTAAACTTGATGGGAAATAGGTGTCACGAGTTCCAAGCAGTGGCTCAAGCTGTGCGATAATTACCCGCTCAATACAATCCGGTGGGGAAAGCATCGTGCGAACATTCCTCGCATTGCGCCTTTCTGGCGTATTTTTTTTATTGTCAGCCTTGATGGTTGCTTGCGCACCCGAAACGGCGGAAAGCCCGGCAGTTGAAGCTAAACCGGCCGTTGCGGGTCCTAAAGCTGAGGTCGCGCCGCGCCCGGACGTTTATGCCGAGTTCACACTGACAAGCGACCTGTCTTATTTAAGCGATAACCAGCGCGAAATGATCGGCATACTGATCGAAGCGTCGC
>JACZWL010000055.1 GCA_022572185.1 Pseudomonadota bacterium
AATTACCTGGGAATAAGTGCAGACGGCACGACGGTCGCTGCCAATAATCCGGCCGCTGTTAACAATCAGGGTGGGATCCGTGTCGAGTCTTCCTCCAACACGATCGGTGGCACGACGGCGGCTGACCGGAACGTCATCTCCGGCAATGGTTTTGCGGGAATTGAACTCTTTGGCGCCGGCGCCAACGAGATCTATGGAAATTATGTCGGCGTCGACGCCAGCGGCACGCTCGAGCGCGGCAACACCGACGAGGGTATTGATCTCGAACTCTCGGATAGCAATATCATCGGCGGTCCCGGCGCAGGTCAACGAAATATCATTTCCGGCAACGGCAGCGACGGCATAGAGATCGATGGCGGTGATTTTAACGTCGTTCAAGGCAACTACATCGGCACGGACTTCACCGGCACGGTGATAATCGCAAACGTTAAGGATGGCATCGACCTCAACGATAACGGCGGCGATGGCTCGACGGGCACGTTGATCGGTGGCACCGGCGCCAACGAAGGCAATCTCATACGCGGAAACACGATCCACGGCGTCTCTGTCCGGGGTACGCAGGCTCTAGATAACTCGATCCTCGGCAACCAGATTTATGGAAATGTCCTGCTTGATATCGATCTCAATGACGACGGCATCACCGTTAACGATGCGCTCGACGCGGATAGCGGCTCCAACGATCTTCTGAACTATCCGGTGATCGTTGCTGCGTCTGAGGATGCTGGAACGATAAGCGCTTATTTCGAGCTGGATGTGCCTGCCGGCGATTACCGCATCGAGTTTTTCACAAATCCCTCCGGGGCACATGGCACCGGCAACGGCGGCGGCGAAGTCTTTGCCGGCGCCCGGACGATTACGCACGGCGGCATCGGCGTTGAGGTCTTCAGCCACTCTTTTGCGGGTTCTGCCGGCGACATCATTACCGCCACGGCGACGGAGCAATTCGGCGGGCCGACTTATGCCTCGACGTCGGAGTTCTCGGCTGCATTTACGGCGACCGCATTCACAGCGTTTACCGCTCGATGGCCGTTGGATGAAACCTCCGGCGTCAACGCTGCCGATGTCGATGCCGGCAATGACGGGACCTATCGCAACGGGGTGCTGCTGAATCAGATAGCGGCCTGCACGAATACGGGGACCGGCGTGCATTTCGACGGCGTGGACGACTTCGTCGAGGTGCCGCACTCGCCGGATTACCTGATGAACGAAGGCACGGTGACCCTGTGGGCAAACATAGACGCGATCGGCACCGAAGAGGCTTTTTTCTCCAAGGACTCGAACGGGCGCGATACCGGAGGGCACCTGACATTGACGGTTCAACCCGGCGGCGATGTGCAGGTCCGCCTGCAAAGCACCACGACAGATTATTTCGTCAACAGCGCAGCCGTCTCTTCGGGTAGCTGGTTTCATGTTGCTTTCAGCTGGGGTGCCGGCGGTATGGCTTTGTATGTCGACGGGGCTGCACCGGTTACGGACCCCTACATTGGCGGGCTGGGTGCGACATCGGGTGGCACCGGCAATTTTGAACCCATTGCGTTCGGCGCCTCTACCTGGGTCTCCGATGATCTTCTGGTAACGCCAACTTCGGATCATTTCGCCGGCTACCTGGACGATGTTCGCATTTACAACCGGGCCCTGTCATTGGCCGAGGTCCAGACGCTCGCCGGATGTACGCCGGGTCTCGACCTCGTCAAGCGTGCCTTCTGGCTGGATGGCACGCCGATACCGACCGGCGCGACCATACCGAGCGGCATGGCATTCAAATTTCTGCTGTACATCAACAACTCGGGCGGCGCGCGCAGCGATATCAGCGTGCGCGACGTGCTGGATCCGGCCTTCCAGTACCAGCCCGGAACCATGCGGGTAGACAACTCGGTCGGCAATTGCGCGGCCGCGGTCTGCACGGCACTGGAGGAGCAGGCAATTTTCACCGCAGTGAATGCGGCGGCGCTCAGGACGGACGCAGTGGACGGCGATGTTGCGAGCTACACGGGCGCGAGTTCCAGCGTAGATGCCGGTAACGGTACCGAGGCCAACCTGCAGTTGGACATTAATGGCAATGCGGTCTGGGCGATCTTGTTCTCGGCGAAGATGCCATGAGCCGGAGCACTTTCATGCACACGATGACTGAGGAGCAATGCTGCTGACTTAAACAAACACATCAGGGGGGAAGCAACACCGAAACGAGCTGCTCCGTCGACAGGCGGAGATCGCAAAGCCGGTGGCCTGAATCCGCAGAGATACGGCCGCCCGGTTGCCGAAGTGACTTGTGAGCACTGAGGCCTGCCCGAATAGGTGTGGCCTTTTTTTTATTGGATGGGGTGAGGACCCTCTCAAATAGGAGAAAACCTGATGAAACGGCAATTTGGAAAAACCTTGCAGCATATCGCTGCGTTAACCCTCGGAGTCTTTCTGACTCTGGGACACGTGGCACAGGCCGCGGACAACAAGGGTATTGGTGATGTCGCGGGCGTTGGTGCCGATCTGACCGACTCGAATGTCTTTGTCTTGTCCAGCACGGGCTCCGGCCTGGTGCTGGTCAAAACGGCGTTCCTGACTTCGGGCGGCGCGCAGCTGAGCTCCGGCGACACGGTGCCGTCTGGCACGTCCGTCGACTTCATGATCTACATCAACAACGAGTCGTCGGTGGCGATCAGTGACGTCAGTATCCAGGACGTACTGGACGCGGCATTCACCTACCAGGCAGGCAGCATCAAGATCGACAACTCGGTCGCAGACTGTGCCGCCACCTGTGACGCGACTGAAGAGCAGGCCGTTTACGCTGCAGCAATACTCACTGCGGCCCTGAGCGACGGCGTTGATGGCGATACCGCCAGATACGACATTCCCACGTTGACGGTCGATGCCGGTGACGAGAATGTCGTCGGCAACGGCACGCTGAATGTAGCGGCTAACACCGTTCTGGCGCTGGTCTTCACGGTCGTGGTGCCGTAACGGAATTGTGTTGAAACTGCCGTTTCACGCATATGGTACCGACATCACCAGCAATGGTGGCGTCGATGCGCAGCGGAATCCGGTCAGAAGCATCGTGATTACGCGCAAACGATGGTCACCACATCAAAAACGCAGGCGCAAGTCTGTGGCAGTGCTGCGTGCGCCACCTCGCACCACCCTGCATCCAGGGCAAAGAATTACCTTGATACGTAAATGCCGGCAATCGATGGCGTGGTTAACGCTGTTGTGCTGGTTCCTTGGCGGACCGGCAGGCGTTTATGCGGCCGTCAACTCCGCCACGGGCGGCATCGGCGGCATCAATAACGGCACCTTGATCGGCGGCGACGGCTCAGGACCGGCGCAAATCGAGATCAACTCGGTGCAACTGACACTGGTTAAGGAAGCACGCGACCTCGCAGGCAATGTACTGGCCGCGGGAGCGAATGTTGCGCCGAACCAGGAAATCTACTTCGTACTGTACGTCGATAACATCACCGACTTTACCGCCTATCGCCTGACGATCGAGGACGCGATAGACGAAACCCAATTCACTTACGTTGCCAACAGCGTGGAGGCGACAACCGTTGCCAGCGGCTCGAATGCCGTCGCTCGCTGGGCAGGCAGTTGGACACCGCTCAGCGACGCCCTCGGCGCACCGGACGATGAAGCATCAGTGCTCGATAGCGGTGGACCCGCCGGCCTCGACAAGCTGACCGCCGGGGAAGTGGCCGGACAGGTCAACACGCCACTGGCAATACCCGCCCAGACGCAATGGGCGATTCGCTTCCGGGTGAGGGTCAACTGATGGGCCGCCTCATCCGACAACTTGTTTTCTGTGCCACCGTCTTGCTCGTGCTGCCTGGCGTCACGGCGGCTCAGCTCATTCAAAACACGGCGAGCGGCGAGCTGAACACGCTGAGCCTCGATGTGTCGCAGGCGACCGTAACGCTCAACAGAACAGGCGCTTCTGTCGATGCGAGCAATTCCACCGTGACCGTGAATCCGCCAATCGTGCTTGCCGACGGCGTCGCCTTCAGCACCATCACGGTGACATTGCGCGACGGCGCCGACCTGCCGCTCGCGGGCCGGGTCGTGACCCTTGCATCGAGTCGCGGCGCACTCGACGTTCTTACCCAAGCGCTCAATCCAACGGACGTCAACGGCGTGACGACCGGCGAAATTCGATCCGTGACGCCAGGTGCCGCACAGGTGCAGGCAACGGACGTGCTCGACAACGTGCTGCTCAACGACCAACCGACGGTACTTTTTGCGCAGGGTGAAGTCCTGCTACTGACCAAGACCGTCAGCCCGGAGCGGGCCACGGTCGGCGACGTCGTGACCTATACGATCGTCATTCAGAATACGGTCACGAGCACGGTCGGCAACGTGCGTATCATCGACCAGGCGTCAGCGGTGCTTGCCTACCTGCCCGGCACGGCACGCCTCGACGGAAATGTCATCGCCGATCCGCTGCCGGGGCCGCCGCTGGTGTTTGCTATCGGCGATGTACTGCCATTGACGGATAGCAACGGCAACGGCGTCGCCGACCCGGGCGAGGGCGGCTATTACAGCTTGTCGTACACCATGATCGTCGGTGCCGGCGCGAGAATCGGCTCCTACAGCAACCTCGCCGTCGCGGTTGATAGCTGCGACAGCTGCACGATATCCGTGCCTGTGAGTGTCGATCTCGAGATTACCGGAGATCCGATATTCGACCTGGGCACTGTCATCGGCAAGGTCTTCTATGACGTGGACGGTGACGGCTGGCAGGACCGCGGCGAGCCCGGCATCAGCGGCGCGATGGTGGCACTGGACAGCGGCAGCTATGCCCTGACCGACGCTCACGGACGCTATCACTTCCCGGCTATCGAACCCGGCCAGCGCCTGGTCAAGCTGAATCTCAACAGCATCGCCGGCAATGCCAATGCCACCGGCAGTGACAAGAAAGTCCTGAGCGTCACGCCAGGCTTACTCGCCAAAGCGAATTTCGGCGTTAACTACGGCTTCGAAACCGAAGCCATCGGCCGTGACGCCGAATATGGCGTCAGCCTGAACGGCGTCAACGACAAGCTGCCGGACCGCATTGAAGGCAGCGCGAGAGACCTGAGCGCCGTTATCAACGGTGTACCGCTGAAGTTCGCCGGCGTGAATGTCTCGCTCCTGGACGTGGACAGCAATGCCATCATTCACATGGCAGAAGTCGGCAAAGTCGAGCCATTGCGATTCGTCATCGACGGAACTGTTCCCGGGCGATCCGCCAGACGATGGACGCTCAACATCTGGCGTGACGAAGACAGGGTTGTGAAAAGCATCACAGGCAAGGGTGAGCTGCCGGAGCGGCTGGTATGGGATGACGTCGCCGAAATACAGAAACTCCTGAAGCCCGGTTTCGTATATTTCTATCAACTGGAGATCGAGGAACCCAACCTGCGTGCGACCAGCAGCCGCGGCATGTTCGGCGTCAATCGCGATACCGCCGTCGCACTGAGACTCAGCGGCGGTGCGTTCGTGGTCAACTCCGCCGAGCTAACCGAGCAGGCCAGGAAACTCCTTGGCGAAACAGCGGAGATCATGCACGCGCATCCGGATGAAGTTGTGCAGATCAACGGACACACGGACTCGACCGGTCCGCGCAGCGACAACCAGGAACTGTCGGAAAAGCGTGCGATGGCGGCGTTCAAATACCTCGTCGATGTCCAGGGACTTGCTCCGAACCGATTCATCGTCAAAGGCTTTGGTGAGGATGAACCCATCGTCAGCAACGATTCCGAATCAGGCAGGCAGATGAACCGCAGAGTGGAGATTGTCGGCGAGTTGACGGAAATCGAACGCGCGCGCCTGTACCGGACCCGGACGAATGAATTGCGTGCGGTCATGAACGGCAAGACCATGAAGCTCGGCAGCCATGGACAATTCAGTGATCTGCTTGATGGTCCGGGCGTGGATATGGTCGACCTGCAACTGACCGATGAGATCGGCCGCGGCATCGATACGACGATTGCATTACCGCTGTTGCAGGTAATCGAGCCGAGCGGCATGGAATACCGGCCGTTTGCAGAGGGGCAATCGTGGAGTCGTGAAACCGGCCTCGTGCCGCCCGATGCCGAATATACCTATCGCCTGCTCGCCAAGACGGATATCGGTAATTACGTCGAACTCGACAGAATAGCGCTCGAGGTAGATGCAAGCGGGAGATTCGAGTCGCAGCTGAAGCTGAAGCCCGGACGAAACGTATTCGTGCTGAGTGCCAGAAACGCGCAGGGTTTCGTGCGCTACGCCAATGTGCAGATCCTGGTCAAGACCAACAACGATGGCGTGCCGATACTCACGGTGGAGCCGATTCCCAAACTCGTCCTGCAATTGCCGCCGGCAGGCATAGCCATGCGCAACGCCAACCTGGTCGTGCCCGGTTACACGGATCCCGGCAACTCCGTCAAGATCAACGGCCAGTCCGTGGACGTGGACGAGAACGGCCATTTCTTTACCAGGCTGCCGCTGCGTCTCGGGTCCAACTCAATTGTCACGGTCGTGACTGACAGCGACGGATTCACCGGCAGCATCCAGCGCGATATTGAATACACGGGCAATGCCCTGTTCATCATGGCGCTGGCCGACGGCAAAATCAGCCAGATTACCCGGCAAGGCAATCTGCAGGCCGCCGGTGCCGACAGCGCCGACGAGGTCAGGACCGAGGGCAGGCTTGCGCTCTATCTCAAGGGCACCGTGCTTGGCAAATACCTGATCACGGCTGCCTTCGATACCGGTTCCGGCGACATCGACAAGCTGTTCAGCGAACTGGACTCGATAGAAAACGACCGACTGGTCACCAACCTGGATCCCGACACGATCTACCCGGTTTACGGCGACGACAGTACGCTCGTCTATGACAGCGAGTCACAGGGCGCGCTCTACCTGGCTTTGGAAGGCGAACAACTCGAGGCCGTCGTCGGCAACTACGCGCTGAACTTCACCGACACCGAATTGACTGCGTATCAACGTACCTTGCATGGCGCCCGTGCCGCGTGGCGCTCGCAAGGCAAGACCCTCGATGGCGAGTCAAACACGGAAATCGAAGTGTTCGTGGCGCAGGTCGATCAGCTGCCGGTGCGCGACGAGATAGCGGCGACCGGCGGCTCACTGTATTTCCTGAGTCAGACCGACATTATCCAGGGCAGTGAACAAGTGTCGCTGCTCGTGCATGACCAGCGCACCGGATTGCTGTTGCAACGGATAAGCCAGCAGCGGAATGTGGATTACAACATCAAATACCCGGCAGGCCGAATCTGGTTCACGCGGCCGATCTCGACCATTATCGCTGACGGCACATTGATCGGTTCGAACCTGCTCGCCGGCAACCCGGTCACCATCCAGGTGGATTACGAGACGCGGGTCGACGGGCTCGACGCCGGCATCAGCGGCGCTCGCTTCAAACAGCACTTTGCCGATGGGCGTTGGAATTTCGGCGGTATCCACGTTGAAGATGACGGGGGATCCGGCCGGTACACGCTCGACGGCGTCGATGCAGAGCTCAAATTCGATAACGCGCGCATCGTTGCCGAGTACGCACGATCCGCGGGCACCGATTCCCTGGTATTCCGCAGCAATGACGGCGGCCTGCAGTTCTCACCGGTGACGGCCGGCACGGCGCAGGACGGCGCGGCCTACAAGCTGGCAGCCGAATTTGATGCAGGCGCCTGGTTCGGCGCAGCAGGCCGCCTGCTCGGCAGCGTGTACTACAAGCAACTGGATGCCGGCTTTGTTTCCAATGGCAACTTCTCTCTGGAAGACAACCGTCAGTATGGCGCCGTCCTGAACTACAAACTTAACGAGCGCAATTCCATCCTGCTGCGTCTCGACGACCAGCGCCTGGGACAGAGTACGTCATCGACGCAGACGACCCTGAACTGGCGCCACAGTCGCGACCGCTTCGTCATAGAAGGTGAGTATCTCGACCGGCAGGTCAGCAACGCGACCTTGAGCGAATCTGCCGTCGCGCTGCGGGCACAATATGACTGGACAGACAGTTTCAGCGTTTCGCTGGAGCACCAGGAGTCGATTTCGGGCAACACAGGAACACAGTCGGCTGCCGGTGTGGCCTACGCATTCAGAGAGAAGCTGCTGGTGTCCGGGCGTGTCGTGATGGGACCGGACGGTGACGCGTTCCAGGGAGGCGCCAGTTGGGATACGCCGTTCGGCAGATTCTACGCACAACAGCAACTGATCGGGCCGGACTCGGCCGATGGTTCCGACAGTACTTTGCTCGGTGCTGAAGCGCCGTTCGGGGCAGGCGGCACCGTTTATACCGAATACCAATGGGACCGCAGTGGCGAGCAACGCGGGCTGCGGTCGATTACCGGCATCAGGCGCGACTGGTCCGTGACGGATGGGCTGTCGCTGCTCGTTTCCGGCGAACAGACAACGCTGCAGGCGCCGGGCGGCGGTGAAAACACACTGAATGCGCTGATTGGCGGCGCCAGCTTCGACCGCAAGGGCATCAAGCTAAGCACACGTAACGAATGGCGGCGTCAGCGCGGGATCAGCTCGCTCAATCAGTTTGCCACGTTCAACCACGGTGCACTGAAAATGTCATCCGGGGTCACGCTGCTGGGCGAGTATCGCCAAAGCACGTCAGATGACCTGTTGCAGCCGGATCAAGCGACGGACTTCCAGGAAGTCAGCCTTGGATTCGCCGTTCGGCCAATCGATCACGATCGCTGGAATGTGCTCTTCAAATTGTCACACCTCGACAGCGAGGCGACTCCGGCGCAGCTTGATCCGCGCTACGACGACAGCACTGCTGACGTCATTTCGACTGACTGGTCGGTGCAGCTGCACAGGCGCATTGAATGGGTCGGCAAACAGGCATTCAAGAAGAAGCTGACCGAACTGGGCGGCTTGGGCGGCCTGTCGGGTATTGAAACAAACACATCTCTGAGCATTCAGCGCCTGAACTTCGACATACCGCGGAATTTCTCCCTCGGCACGGAATACCGGCGGCTGTATCAGAAAGAAGCCGACGACGTCCGTTCCGGGTTCCTGGGCGAACTGATGTGGAACGGCTTCGATCACTTGGGCGTGGGTATGGGATACAACTTCACCGATTTCTCAAGTGATCTCCGCTTTGACAGCAACTACTCCGAGTACGGCTGGTTCCTCCGCCTTCAGGGCAGGTACTAAGGACACAACGATGACGATAAACGAAGCAATTCAGCACTCTGACGATAGTAGCGACGCCGAAGACGATCGCCGCCAGGCCAGGTTCGTGTGGCTCTCGGAGACCGCGCTGGTGGCCGGGACTGTGCTCATATTTTTCGCGTTTCTGACGGTATTGATCAGGGCGTACTTTCCGCAGGGAACGTCACTGATGATCGACCCTGATGCGAGTGTACTTCCCGACCTCTTGTGGGGCGATGACATAGAGCTCGACATCAATACCGAAAATGGCGTGGTTGAACAATTGTATGTCGGCAGGATTCTCAGAATTCAACGGCGCGTGCAGCATCGCGGTGCCAATACCCTGACGTGGAACGCTGCCAAGGTCGGCGACAAGGTCGTGCGGGATGACGCCGTGCAGACCTTCGCCCGCTCCACCGCCATCATGGAGGTCAATAAGAACAGCCGATTAACGATCGGCGAAAACTCCCTGATTGTCTTCGATCAGCGGCAGGGCGATTCGTCTCTGCCGGAGCGAAACTCAGCGCTGGTCATGGTCAACGGCGAATTGTCCGGCAAGCTTTCCGGTACTGGCGCATCGCGCTTCCGCTTCGGCGTCAATCTGCCTAACAGCAATGTCACGCTACGACCGGGCAAGACCGGCGAGGATGTCGAATTCCTGATTACCGTCAACGATGATCAGTCGACGACGGTCAATGTCCACGAGGGAACGGCGCAGGTCGTCGGTCGCGACGGCATACGAGAGACGATCGGCAAGCAGCAATCCGTCACTATCGGCTCGTCCGGAGCGGAGCTTCGGGTGATCGAGCTCTCGCGGGCGCCGACAAGCACCAGCCCGGAGAACGGCATGGCCGTGACCTACCGTAACGTGCCGCCGCAGATTCTATTCACGTGGAGCGCGATCGCCAATGCCGACAGCTACCATATCCTTATTGCCCGGGATCCGGAGTTTTCCGACCGTGTCGTTGACGACGATGTCATCGGCACGACCTTTACGCACGGCGCGCTGGGTTCCGGCAGTTATTACTGGTATGTGCGCAGTCGTGTTGGCTGGTCGCAAAGTGAGCGGAGCGCAGTGCGTCGGCTGACCGTGACGCAGGACCTCGTGCCGCCGACGCTTGAACTGGAGCCGCCGCCCGACATCATCCAGGCCGGTCTCTGGCGACTGCATGGGCGCACCGACGCGGATGCGAATGTTTTCATCGATGAGATACCCGTCGAGCACCAGGGCGGCCGCATCGATCATCCTATCGAATTAAAACCGGGCGCCAACGTCATCATCGTAACGGCTGTCGATGCTGTTGGAAATATGAGCTACGCCCCACTGTTAGTAAACGCGAAGTGATAAGACCATGAGAAAATTTTCATTCCCGATTCGATTAAAAGTGCTGGTCGCCGTACTGGTGATACTCATGCTGGTCGTTGGTGTCATTACGGCGACCATGGCAAACCTGTTTCATCAGGACAAGACTGCTTACGTGCGGGACTCCAGTGTCGCTGTGACGAGCAACATGCGGGCCGAAGTCGAGACGATTCTGACCAGCCACGTGAGTGCCGCCCGGGTTCTTGCCGAAGTGTTGCTGGCAGACTATATGGAGCCGGCCGCCAAGCAACAGCTCGTGAAGCCGATTTTTGTCGCCTACCCGGGCCTCCTCGCCCTCGTAACGACGAGCGCCGATGGAGAGCCGCTGTCGCTGTACAACAGTGCCGGCCTTCGCGATGCGGGCATCGAGCCGGATGAGTTGCACAAGCTGCCGTCGCTAGTATCCCCACTCGAAGAAGGCACAGTCCGGGTGCGCGGTGTCCGTAACGACAGCGGCACCGGGGCCGTGACCCTGACGCTCGGCCGCCGGCTGCCGGGCGAGGGAAAAGACTCAGCCGTTGTTGCGATCGTTTCTCCTGCAGATCTCTCACAGGTATTGAGCCGCGGCAGGCCGTTTGACTCGGTGTTGGTCGATCCCGATTGGCAGCCGGTTGTGGCGGTCGGCGACACTGACAATGCCGTGGACTGGGCCCGTCTGGCACTGGAGAGTTTCGAGGGTGTCGGCACCAGCGGGGCATTCGAGTATTCAGCCGACGGTAATGATTACATAGCGGCCGTCGCAAAAACGTCGATCGGGGACCTGACCATCATTACGCGAATATCCGCGACTGCCGCCTATCTGACCGCGAGTCAGCTCCTTGACGATCTGGTCTTCGTGGGCCTGGTGATCATCCTCGTTGCTGCCGTCTGTGGTGACATCGCATCCCGGCGGATCACGCGGCCGCTGGAGCGCCTCTCAAATGCCGTTCGCAAAATTGCCAAGGGCGACTTCGATGTCAACGTCGCCATCAAGTCCAGCGACGAAATCGGCGAGCTGTCCACCTCGTTCAACAACATGGCCGCCGAACTCAAGGAGCGTGAGGCCTCGTTGAAGAAGGCACAGTACGCCCTCATTCAATCCGAGAAAATGGCCGCGGTCGGCACCCTGAGCGCAGGCCTGGCTCACGAGGTCAAGAATCCTTTATCGGCCGTACTGGGCTATGCACAGTTGTCCAAACGCAAATTGACGGATCCGGATGCGCTCAAGGGATATCTGGACACGATCGAGCACGAAACCCGGCGCTGCAACGAGATCATCGGCAACCTGATGCAGTTCTCGCGAGTGGAAAAAGGTGATCACAGCCAGATCTTTGTTAACGATGTCGTCAGTAAATCCGCGGCCATCGTGGATCACCAGCTGTCTCTGGCAAATGTTCGCATCAGTTGCGAGCTGGGCCAGAATATTCCCGCTATTTCGGGCAATGCCAATCAGTTACAGCAGGTGCTGATGAACCTGATGATCAATGCGCAGCAGGCCATGGGCGATGGCGGCGGCAAGGTCGATATCGTAACCTTCGTTAATGGCGAGTCTGTCATGATAACGGTCGTCGATACCGGACCGGGCATCGATGAAGACATTGCGGCGAAGATATTTGAACCTTTCTTTACGACAAAACCGGCGGGCGAGGGCACCGGCCTTGGTCTGTCGGTAACATATGGCATTATTCAGGATCACGGTGGCGATATTTCGGTTGAGCGGGCCGAGAGTGGCGGCGCGAAATTCGTGATCAGACTGCCGCTTGAAACTGAACGCACTTTAGCTTTGGAAAAAGCATCATGAATATCCTGATTGTTGACGATGAGACCGCGATTCGCGAATTGGTTGGCGAAATTCTTGCGGGCGAGGGTCATGAAGTCACCCTGGCTGAAGACGGCGAGGACGCGCTGAAGAAGTTCAAGCGTACCTGGCATGAAATCGTGTTCAGCGACTTTCGTATGCCGAAAATGAACGGCATCGAGCTGTTGGGCGCCATCAAAGAGATCAATGAAAACACACAGTTCGTTATCATGACCAGCCACGCATCGATCAATAATTCCATCGACGCGCTCAAGCTGGGTGCTTTCGACTATATCCTCAAGCCGTTCGACGATCTGGACGTTGTCACAGATGCGGCAAATCGTGCCATTGCCAACCTGTCCGGTATTCGCCGGCGGCAAGATCTGGTCAATACTCTGGCCCGGAAGAACCAGGATCTCGAGAGCCTGAACAAGGAATTCAGGGAGCTGGCGATTCGGGACGGGCTTACCGGCTTATTCAATTACCGCTATGCGCAGGAACGATTGGAAGAAGAATTTGATCGGGCAACGAGATTTGAACGTGACCTCTCGGTGTTATTTATCGATTTGGATCATTTCAAATTCTTCAACGACGCGCATGGACACCAGGCCGGCGATGAAATCTTGCAGATCCTGTCCGGGATAATGACCAAGGCTGTCAGAGAGTCGGATACCCTGGCCCGATGGGGCGGCGAGGAATTCATCGTTATCGCTCTCGAAACGGCTCGAGAAGATGCCTGCAGGCTCGCCGAAAGAATCAGAATGTCAGTCATCGAGTACCCGTTCCCGAATGCAGAACAACAACCGCTCGGTCTCATTTCTTTGAGTATCGGCGTCGCCTCGAGATCCGATGGCACGGACAGCTACGAAAAACTGCTCCGTCTTGCCGACGATGCTGTGTATTCCGCCAAAGACACGGGCCGGAACCGCACGGTCTTCTGCGGTGGCCCCAAGCAAATGAACCCGGTGAAATAATCGGATTGCCCGCGCCCTGAGGGGATTCCTGGTGCCCGGCACCACTTCCAATAAGTCAGTGCCCGGCACCACTTCTACACGCTATAATGACAGGCTGGACAAGGTGCGCCGGTGCCGTTGGCCGAGACATTGCGAAAGTGGCGGAATTGGTAGACGCGCTGGATTTAGGATCCTGTGGGGCAACCCGTGAGAGTTCGAGTCTCTCCTTTCGCACCAGCTTGCCCACTGTACCTCTTTGAAAACAAACAATTTATCGGGCATACTCGATCTGGCTCGCAGCTCGGACTGAGTGTTTTATCAGTTGCTGTGTAAGATCGCCTTACTAAACCGGGCGTAGCAGAAGGGCAGGAACATGTTGGTCACTGTGGAATCGACGGGCACACTGGAGCGGCGCATGCGCGTCGAGTTGCCGGCTGAACGCATTGAAAAAGAGATCGAGGCACGACTGAAGTCAGTCGGGCGGACTGCAAAAATTAAAGGCTTTCGCCCGGGCAAGATTCCGCCGAAGGTCGTTCGACAGCGTTATGGCGGACAGATCCGGCAGGAAGTGCTCTCCGATCTCATGCAAAAGAGTTATAGCGATGCGGTAGCCCAGGAAAACCTGAATCCTGCCGGCGGGCCGAAGATCGAGCCGGAGGCCGTAGACGACGACAAGGGATTTGCGTACGTAGCGACCTTCGAAGTACTTCCAGAAATCACTTTGCAAGGTCTCGACAAGATCGCCGTGACGAAACCGGAAGTCGAGATCACCGCTCAGGATTGTGACGACATGATCCACAATCTTCGCAAGCAGAAAGCCGTTTGGACAACGGTGGAGCGTGAAAGCAAGGAAGGCGATCGTGTCATTGTCGATTTCGATGGAACACTGAAGGGTGAGCCGGTAAAGGGCGGCCAGGGCAAAGAAGTGCCGGTCGACCTCGGCGAAGGCGACATGCTGCCCGATTTCGAAAAAGCGCTGGTAGGTTTGCAGGCGGGCGACGAAAAGTCATTCAAAGTGAAATTTCCGAAGGATTATCATGACGAGGCGCTTGCCGGGAAGAAAGTCGATTTCACGGTCAAGGCGCACCGGGTGGAAGAAGAGGAGCTACCGCCGCTCGATGATACGCTGGCCGAGCTATATGATGTGAAGGAGGGCGGCCTGGCAACGCTCCGTGCCGACGTTCGTGCCAACATGGAGCGGGAAGCGAAACAGCGAGTATCGGGCGACATCAAGGAGCAGGCACTGAACGGCCTGCTGGATGCCAATCCGATCGAGATTCCCAACGCGCTCAAGGAACAGGAGATCCATTCCCTGCAACGCGACGCCATGCGCCGTCTCGGCATCGAGGATCACGACAAGGCCCCGCCGGCGGAAAACTTCGCCGAGGCCGCCGAGCGTCGCGTAAGGCTCGGCTTGCTGGTGCGGCAGCTGATTCAGGACAATCATCTGAGCGTGGATACCGATCGGCTCCGTAAACACGTCGAGGAGATGTGCGCCAGCTACGAGAATGCCGAGGACATGGTCGCCATGTACATGAGTAACGAACAGGTCATTGCGCAGGTAGAGCCGGTGGTTCTGGAAGAGCAGGCGGTCGACTGGCTGACGGAGAACGGCGTAACCAAGACCAGGAAAGTCGGTTTCAAGGAATACATGAACAACTGATGCATCGGACATTATCTGGAGACACAAGTCGCTGAACATTATCCAGAGACAGAGGTCTCTAAACAGGAGACAACGGGAATTCTTATGAGCGCAAAAGCACAGCACCTTGTCCCAATGGTCGTCGAGCAGACCGCCAGGGGCGAGCGGGCCTACGATATTTACTCGCGTCTTCTGAAGGAGCGGGTGGTTTTCATTGTCGGGCCGTTTGAGGACCAGATGGCCAACCTTGTCGTGGCGCAACTCCTGTATCTGGAATCTGAAAACCCGGACAAGGATATTCATCTCTATATCAATTCGCCGGGCGGGTCCGTGACTGCAGGGCTGGCGATTTACGACACGATGCAGTTTATTACTTCTGATGTCTCGACGATCTGCATTGGCCAGGCGGCCAGCATGGGCGCGTTACTCCTGGGGGGTGGCGCCCACGGCAAACGTTACGCACTGCCGCATTCGAGAATCATGGTTCATCAGCCGAGCGCCGGCTTCCAGGGGCAGGCAACCGACGTCGATATCCACGCGAAAGAGGTGCTGGATCTGAAGCGGCGCCTGAACGAGATCATGGCTCGCCATACCGGCCAGACGGTGGAGACAATCGACAAAGACCTGGACAGAGACAACTTCATGAGCGGTGAGCAGGCCGTCGAATATGGCCTGATCGACACGGTGCTCACACAGCGGGCCGAGATGAAGGGGTCCGGGGAGAGCGAAGCCGATTAATATCAGATGCTTATATGCGTCTTGCAGGCCAGGAGTCTGCGCGGTAGAAATATCCGTAGCGGGAAAGTGCCAAAGCGAGGACAGTTTTTCGATCTTTTGAGGCGCACAATGGGATTACCTAAGGAAAAAGATCGAAAAAATGGACCGCTGTGGTGCTTGCGCAGCAGGCATGCTTTCTACCGCGCAGACTCCCAGTTGAGACATGGTGCTTGGCAGGCCCGGAGGCCGCGTGTTATATAGACACCGAGTCGTAACAGATTGATTTTTAAATACAGAGGAAGCTCCGCATGAGCGATGACACCCGCGATAAGAACGAGGACGGCAAACTGCTGTATTGTTCTTTTTGCGGCAAGAGCCAGCACGAAGTTCGCAAGCTGATTGCTGGCCCGTCAGTCTTTATCTGCGACGAATGCGTCGAGCTCTGTAAGGACATCATCCGGGAAGAACTCGAGGACGCGGGCGAGACCGGTCACGAGAAGCTGCCCAAACCGCAGGAAATCAAAGGTATCCTGGACGAGTACGTCATCGGCCAGGATCCGGCCAAGAAAGTCCTCGCGGTCGCCGTCTACAACCACTACAAGCGCCTCGATGAGCGCGCCCGCGAGCGCAGCAAAGACGACATCGAGCTCTCCAAAAGCAACATTCTATTAATAGGCCCCACCGGTTGCGGCAAGACGCTGCTCGCCGAGACCCTGGCGCGGCTTCTGAACGTGCCGTTCACGATCGCCGATGCGACGACCCTCACCGAGGCCGGTTACGTTGGCGAAGACGTCGAAAACATCATTCAGAAGCTGCTGCAGAAGTGCGATTACGACGTCGACAAGGCGCAGACTGGCATTGTCTATATCGACGAGATCGACAAGATCTCCAGAAAGTCGGACAACCCGTCGATCACGCGAGACGTATCGGGCGAAGGCGTTCAACAAGCCTTACTCAAGCTTATTGAGGGAACCA
The DNA here is from genome assembly GCA_022572185.1 of Pseudomonadota bacterium. Classification (GTDB taxonomy): domain Bacteria; phylum Pseudomonadota; class Gammaproteobacteria; order Steroidobacterales; family Woeseiaceae; genus JACZWL01. The sequence continues at coordinate 16,557 of JACZWL010000055.1, forward strand.
TCGCCTCTGTGCCGCCTCAAGGCGGCAGAAAACACCCGCAGCAGGAGTTCCTGCAAGTTGATACCAGCAACATTCTCTTTATCTGTGGTGGTGCATT
>JACZWL010000056.1 GCA_022572185.1 Pseudomonadota bacterium
TGATTGGCACCCGGTAATCCTTCTCACCGATCGTCAGCATGATCGGCGTGGCGAATCGACCGGCATAGGTCGAGGGACTTTGATCATGCCAGATGCTGCTGTCCCCCCATGGCGGACCGCCGTTCATGATTTCGCGATGATAGATGCTGTCGCTCGTTGCCCACTGGCCTTCCAGGCTGATGAGACCGGCGTGGCCCACCAGGACCCGAAAGCGCTCGGTGCTTCCCTGCAGCCAGTTGATCAGATGGCCGCCGTAGCTCGCGCCTGTGGCCGCCTGACGGCTGCCGTCAATAAAGGGGAAAAGGCGGATTGCCTCATCTGCGGCTTCGAGCAACTCGGCGCCCGGCGTTTTCAGGGGGTCACCCTCGATCCCGCGTGAGAATGCTTCACCGTATCCGACCGAACCGGAGTAATCCGTCATGAGGACGACGTAACCCGGCGCCGCCAGCAAATGAGGGCTCCAGCGCACATGATCGGCGTCGAGTGACGAACTGAACGGTCCGCCGTGAATGGCCAGAACCAGCGGATAGCGCTTGCTCTCGTCAAAACCCGGCGGCAAGGCAAGCCAGCTGTGAACACGGCGCCCTTTGTTACTCGTATGCCAGAACTCGCGAAACGGCCGCCGGTCGAGTGCCGCGACGCGTTCGGTATTGAAGAAGGTGAGCGCGGTCGTTGCGCCGCTGCGCGCATCAATACGCACTACCTCGGCGGGATGGGTGGCATCCTGCCAGCTTGCCACCAGTACCCTGCCTGCGGCTTTCGGGCCTTTAAAGACGCCGCGGCTTTTGCTGTCGAGCGCTTTCACGTTGCCGCCTTTTGCCGGCGCCGCGAACAGCCGCACCCGACCCTCGTCGTTGGCCGTGACGTACAGTGTCCTGCTATCGGCGCTAATCGTCATGTCGTTCACCGAGCGATCGAAGGACGCGGTGACGATCAGTGGCTCGGCGTCAAGACTCGCTGAGTTTCCACGCGGCCAGTCGAAGCGGGCGACGCGGGTCAGGTTATAGGCGTATTCGTTGACCGGTTTGTATTTGCAATACAGGGCCCTGAAGTCGGGTGCGAATAGCGGCTTGGTGCAGGTCCATTCCTCGCTGTCGGTGAGGCGTTCGGGCGCGCCGCCGTCGGCGGATACCCGGTACAGGTGGTAATAAACCGGCCCGAGCGCCGCCTCGTGGAGATTGACCGTGGCGACGAATACCAGGGCGCTGCCGTCGGGTGTCCACTGTGCCTGGAGTTCATCGCTCGAGCGGCTGGGTACACCGGCGAACCCGAGCTCAGCGACAAGTTCGGAACCGGCAAAAAGATCACGGGCCACGGCACCGGGCCTGGCGTCCTGCACGAACAGGTGGATCTGCAAGTCGTCGCGCCAATGGTCCCACTTACGCACCGGAAAGATGTCATAGGCCGACACATGGTATTGCCGCCCTTCCCGCTTTTCTTTCTCCTCCTGATTGGCTAGGTCGTCGGCGGCACCCGGGTAGACCTTGCTCTCGAAGGCGAGCCGCTGCCCGTCGGGGCTCCAGGTCGGCGCCCTGGCCCCGGTGACAAGAGAAGTAATGCGCACGGCCTCGCCGGGTCCTGTCATGTCGAGAACATAGATCTGCGCGGGTTCCTTTTCTTCTCCCTCTTCCGCTTCGCCGCGCGCGGCGGCAAAGGCGAGCCGCCTCCCGTCCGGACTCCACGCCGGATCTGCCTCGGCATCCGCGGTCGACGTGAGGCGTCGCGGCGCGACGCTGCCGTCCACGGCAACAAGCCAAAGATCACTAACCGCGCCGCCCTCTTCGTACGAGGGCTCTTCCACCGAAACCACCGCCCAACGTCCGTCCGGGCTCGGCACCGGTGTGCCAACTCTGCGCATCATCCACACGTCCTCGTGGGTGACGGCGTGCCGTTCAGTAACGGCATGCTCTGCACCGATGGCGGACGGTGGCAGCACGAACAGCGTGAAAAGGATTCCGATGGTCAAAAATGTACGCACGGTTTTTCTCCTTGCAAGAGTTGTTGAACGGCAGCATGCCGGAACTGTGCGGTTCAAGGAAGTGGATGACTGTGAATATAGATCAGGCCTCTGTTAAGACCGGGGTCATCCCCGGTTTCACCCACGCATCAGATCATATGCCTGTATGATTGGCGTTTGGTTCGATGGTCCAAAAAAAAGGCATGAGTGATCAATCTCAGGAGAGTGCAGCAGCTGCCTTGTGGGGCGAGCTGAAACGACGCCGCGTCGTCCGGGTCGTTGTGCTATATGCCATCGCCGGCTGGATCGTTATTGAAGTCACCTCGACGGTATCACCGAACCTGAATCTGCCCGACTGGACGGTCAAGCTGGTCACCATTCTCGTCGTGCTTGGGTTCGTCATTGCCATCATGCTTGCCTGGGCCTTCGATATCGGGCCGGGCGGTGTTCACCGAACTGCCAGCATTGCCGATGCTGGCGTAGATCCCCGGCAAGACAATGCTGCTTCGGCCGAAGGCGTTGAAGCGAAAAATAAAGTCGGCCAGGCCCCGGCTGAAATTGACGAAAGGAAATCTATCGCCGTATTGCCATTCGTTAATATGAGCGGTGATGTCGAAAATGAATATTTCAGCGACGGGATTTCTGAAGAAATTCTCAACCTGATGGTCAAGCTGCCGCAGCTAAGAGTGGCCTCCAGAACCTCTTCGTTCATGTTCAAAGGCAGGGAAGTCAGCATCCCGACCGTCGCTAAGGAACTGGGCGTCAATACTGTACTTGAGGGAAGTGTGCGCAGAGCGGGTGACCGCGTAAGAATTACCGCCCAGTTGATCGACGTTGCCACTGATTCACACCTGTGGTCGGAAACTTACGACCGGGAAATGAAGGACGTATTTGCGATTCAGGATGACATTGCGCAAAGCATCATTGACGCCCTGGAGATGACCTTGAGTCCCAAAGAACGCCGCGCGATTCAGAGTGTGGCCAGCTCGGATGCCGGGGCTTATGATTTCTATCTGCGTGGTCGGAGTTATATGTACACCATGACGCGGCCCGGTTTTGAGAACGCCATCCGCATGTTCCAGCAAGCCATTGACCTGGATGCCAAGTACGCTCTGGCTTATGCGGGAATCGCAGACGCCCATTCGCACATGTATCGGTTTGATGTCAGAGACCGGAAAAATGCCCAGGAAAAGGCCAGGGAGGCTAGCGAGAAAGCTATTGCGCTGGACCCGGATTCTTCCGAAGCACGCGCCTCCCGCGGTTTGGCTATGTTCATCAACGAGGAGTACGCAGAGGCTGAGCAGGAGTTTGAGAAAACGATAGAGCTCAATCCGAACCTGTTCGAGGCCTACTATTATTTCGGCCTGGCGCATTCTTCACAGGGAGAATTTGAAAAAGCCGCTGCTATGTACTTGAAAGCGATGGAGATTAATCCTGCCGATTATCAGCCTCAAATTTTCCTCGCCCAGGCCTATGCTTCGCTGGGCCGTAAGCAAGACGAAATGAAGACGCGCCTGGATTCCGTTGATGTGGTGCAGCGATACCTGGAAATGAATCCCCATGACAGTCGTGCCTTGATCGTCGGCGCGATTCAACTGTGCATCGTTGGCGAAAAGGAAAAAGGCCTGGAATTGGTTGAGCGGGCATTGGTCCAGGACGAAAATGAACCGGCCGTGCTTTACAATGCCACCTGTTTTTACGCAATGCTGGGTGATACAGATCGATCACTGGAGCTGCTTGCCCTTGCGGTCGAACAGGGCTGGGGAAACCTCGCCTGGCTGGAAACGGACAGCGACCTGGATTCTCTACGGGCAGACCACCGCTTCACTGCTTTGCTCGAAGGGTTGCACTGAGCAAAGACCGGTTTACTCCTCGCCCCTTAAATAAACCAGACACCTTTTCCCCGTGGGACAGGCGTGGGGCAGACCCCGGTTTTACCCGCGCATCAGATCATATGCCTGTATGATTGGCGTCTGGTCCGATGGTCCAAAAAAACAGGATGAGTGATCAATCTCAGCAGAGTACAGCAGCTGCCTTGTGGGCCGAGCTGAAACGACGCCGCGTCGTCCGCGTCGTTGTGCTGTATGCCATTGCCGGCTGGATCGTTATTGAAGTCACCTCGACGGTATCACCCAACCTGAATCTGCCAGACTGGACGGTCAAGCTGGTCACCATTCTCGTTGCGCTTGGGTTCGTCATTGCCATCATGCTTGCCTGGGCCTTCGATATCGGACCGGGCGGTGTTCACCGAACTGCCAGCATTGACGATGCTGGCGCAGATCCCCGCCAAGACCACGCTGCTTCGGCTGAAGGTGTTGCAGCGAAAGATAAAGTTGGCCAGTCCCCGGCTAAAATTGACCAAAGAAAGTCTATCGCCATATTGCCATTCGTTAACATGAGCGGTGATGTCGAAAATGAATATTTCAGCGACGGGATTTCTGAAGAAATTCTCAACCTGATGGTCAAGCTGCCGCAGCTAAGAGTGGCCTCCAGGACCTCTTCGTTCATGTTCAAAGGCAAGGAAGTCAGCATCCCGACCATCGCTGAGGAACTGGGTGTCGATACTGTGCTAGAGGGAAGTGTGCGCAAGGCCGGTGACCGGGTAAGGATTACCGCCCAGTTGATCGACGTAACCACCGATTCACACCTGTGGTCGGAAACCTACGACCGGGAAATGAAGGACGTATTTGCAATTCAGGATGACATTGCGCAAAGCATCACCGACGCCCTGAAGATGGCCTTGAGTCCTAAAGAACGCCGCGCGATTCAGAATGTGGCCACCTCGGATGCCGGGGCCTATGATTTCTACCTGCGTGGTCGCAGTTATATGTACACCATGACGCGGCGCGATTACGAGTACGCTATCCGCATGTTTCAGCAAGCTATTGACCTGGACGCAATGTACGCTTTGGCTTATGCAGGAATCGCAGATGCCTATTCGCACTTGTTTCGATATGCAGACGGCAGCCGCAAAAATGCTGAAAAGGCCAGGCAGGCTAGCGAGAAGGCCATTGCACTGGACCCGGATTCTTCCGAAGCACGCGCCTCCCGCGGTCTGGCTATGTTCATCAACGAAGAGTATGCAGAGGCTGAGCAGGAGTTTGAGAAAGCGATAGATCTCAATCCAAACCTGTTCGAGGCCTACTATTATTTTGGCCTGGCAAATTCCTCACAGGGGGAATTTGAAAAAGCCGCTGCTATGTACCTGAAAGCGATGGAGGTTAATCCTGCCGATTATCAAGCGCCAATTTTCCTCGCTCAGGCCTATGCTTCGCTGGGGCGCAGGCATGAGGAAATGAAAGCACGCCTGGCTTCCCTCGATTTGATCCAACGGCACCTGGAAATGAATCCCCATGACACTCGTGCCCTCTACGTTGGTGCAAATCAACTGTGCAATGTTGGCGAACATGAAAAAGGCCTGGAGTTGGCTCAACGTGCATTGGGCCAGGACGAAAAAGAACCGGTCGTGCTTTACAATGTCGCGTGTTTTTATGCGATGCAAGGTGATAAAGATCGATCACTGGAACTCCTTACGCGTGCGGTCGAACAGGGCTGGGGAGACCGCGCCTGGCTGGAGACGGACAGTGACCTGGATTCTCTACGGGCAGACCCCCGCTTCACTGCCTTGCTCGAAGGAATACACTGAGCAAAGACCGGTTTTCTCCTCGCCCTTTAAATAAACCAGACACCTTTTCCGACCAATTAGTCGGTGGCAGCGAAACGCCGATAGGGTTCCATGCCGAGCTTCGCGCGTTCTTCGTCAACTCGCGTCAATACTTGCTGTTCGATATCCTGGAATCGCGGGTCTTCTCTTATTGAGTCGAAGATCGGCGAGGTGAACGCATACGTCGAAACATAACCAGAGGCAACCGCCTGCTGCATTTGCTTCAATACCTCATCAACATCGTTCGTCAGGGCCGCATACTCCGCCTCGCTGTACCAATAGAACCTGTTGTCGCCGCCAGCGGCCCGATGCTCAGAAAGCGCTTTGCCCATTTCCTCAATCAGCCTGTCAAAGTCGACCTCTTTACCCTGTTGCAGGAAAGCGTACGCCAGCGGGCCAAGATAGCCCGTATCCCAATTAGGTGTGGGCGGATACGCCTGGAGGAGACTTTCGAAAATGCCAAAATGCCTTTCGACCAGTTCGATGAGTTCGGTATAACGTCGTGAGGCTACCAGGTAGTTCGCGACTACGGCCCACCGTCGGAACATATCTCCGGCATTGAGGTCGATGCTCTCGAAAATATTATTTGCTTCTTCGTTGTTACCGAGTGCCGCATGCGCCAGGAGACGGTGCGCTGGCAAGCCAGCGATTGACGCGGTTTCAAAATCGCCAAGATCCAGCAGCGTAAAGCCGAACCATTGTCTCACAATCGATGATGTTGGATTGTCATCATACGCAATCTTGAGGTTGCGAACGGCGGCGGCTAACTCGCCTTGCACATTCTCCAGAGTGCCCCATGCGTGACTGACATCTGGTGTGTCTCCAACAATACGCGCTACTCGACCGATGAGCGCCTCCCCTTTGTCAATCTCGCCGGTTCTGCTGTAATCCATGATCAGATTATTGAATGCTGGCGGATACATGGGATCCCGCTCAACCACTTCTTCGAGCAATGCCCGGGCTTCCGTATGAAGACCAAGGTTTCCCATTTCTGTTGATAACCAGTTCCGGGCGTCATCGAGATTCGGGTTCAGCGCCAGTGCGTGCCGCAGCCTGGCGGCCGCGACCTCGGGAGATGCATTTCCAGCTGAGAGAATGAGTCCCGAAATCGCATGTGCTTCGGCGAGTCGGCTATCGATCCGTAGAGCCTTGTCCAGCAATGGGCGCGCGATACTGATTGCTTCTGCTGCCGGCATATCGCCATATGCGCCATCGCTGTCGGACAACAGGTAGGTGACCAGTGCCTTTTGTGCGAGAGCAGGCGCGTACTCCGGGTCGATAGCTATTGCCTGGTCAAGCAATGTCATGGCTTCTATCATCTTGTCCTTGTCGCGCGTGTGAATGTTCTGCCGCGCCAGGAGGTAGATATCGAATGCTTCGATTTGTGTCGGCGTTGCCTCATGCACGCTGACGGTGCCTATCAGTTCAGACTGCAATGCCGTGCTGATTTTTCCCGCGATGTCGTCCTGTACTGCAAATATGTCCGTCAGATCCCGATCATAGGTTGCAGAGAACAGGTGAAATCCATCGCGTGCATTAATGAGCTGTGCAGTTACCCGGATACGGTTACCTGATGTGCGTACCGAGCCTTCGAGTATGTGTGCCACATTGAGGATTTCGCCAATTTCCCTGAGATCCATATTCCGACCTTTGAATGCGAATGACGACGTTCGACCGGCGACCTGCAGATCGGGAACCTGGGAAAGGACATTCAGCAACTCCTCGGACAGCCCCTCGGCGAAATAAGCGTGGTCACCTTCGGGGGACAGGTCCTTGAACGCCAGCACGGCAATGGATTTGTCTGTTATTGCCGCTGTACCAACAGGTACGGAATTCGTCGGATCAGGAGAAATAGTGTGTTCGTACCCGACGAATAAAACGACGGCGAGCAACATTCCTATCGTGATTTGATTCAGTCTGCGGCCGGTGCTGCGAGTGATCGACTGATCCCGGTCAACCTCGTGTTCGCGTTTCAAACCTTCCGGCGTCAGTTCATAAGCCCAGGAAAAAATCAGCGCCAGTGGGAAGCCCAGCGCGAATGCGAGCATAAACACCTGCATGATCCAGTCTGGTGCCGAGGTGTTCTCGAGCACCAGATCGGCGACCTGCAGGACCAGCCAGGCAGCAATCACGTAGGTGACGGCGACGCGAATGACGTTGCGGCGCCTCAGTTCATTGAAGAATTGGCCCAATCCCTGTGCTCCCGAGTATTTCCGCCGCAGTATACCCTTGATCCTGTGATTAATTGATCAGTTGAGTAAGTTCTTGCGCTTTCGTGAGCTCCCGCAATCATTCGCGGCTGAAACGGCAAGCGGCAATTGTGCATCATGCGTTTCGCGCGCCAAATACAAAAAGCCCCTGGACAGGGGCCTGAATCGTCTACCCGCCGTTGCGACGTCGATGTCAGAACTCGAGCCTGATTAAGGTGGCTGGCTTGGTTTGTTCCCAATTCAGATCCAGCAGGTCCATCTCGTTACGCATCTTGTAGTCGTCCCTCGGGTCATATCCCCACTTGATTCGAGAGGGACTTTTCACGACCGCAGACTTTCTCCATTCATATTCTTCTTCAAGGACCTCCATTTCGTAATGCTCCTTAAGAAGCCTTGCCCGCGTCGGATCCTCGTAATCCTCATCGACCCGCCTGCGGCCACCCGGCTTCGGCGCTACGACTATGATTTCATCGATTGCCTCGACTGCCTCGCTTTCATCGGCCGGCTCTTCGTCCGCTTGCTGCGCAAATGCAGCGGCGCCAAAGAGCGCAACAAGCGCCGCGGCGGCCCCGAATTTGACAACGACGAAACTCCGCGTAGCAGACATTATTTGCGCGCTTCCGGCACCCAGTCCATAGTCGTGAACCAATAGTCGCGCGCAGTGCCGAGCCACTTGTCCGTCTGCCGAGCTATGACCCAGGCGTTGAGAAAATTCACGAGTTCCTGCTCGCCCTTCTTCACCGCAAGGCCCTCGCTTGATGCCATGATGGGCTCTGTCATCGGCACGTCAATAATTCCGGCATTCTTCAGCGCCAGGAAATTTATCTCAGGGACGGTCGCAACATATGCATGCGCACGGGCTTCGAGAACGTCCTTTTCGGCGAGGTCACTGGTGGGGTAGACCTTGATGTTTGCCTGATCGAAAAAGGTTTGAGCTACGCTGAGGGCGAGTGTATCTGCGACGACCGTGATGATGACACGCTCGTCATTGAGGTGTTCCAGCTTCGTTATGTTCTGCGTTTTGCTGGTATTGGTCGCCAGGGTAATACCTGATGTCGCGAGCGGCCGACTGAAATTCACTTTCAAGGCGCGGCCCGGCGTGATCGCCATACCACCGGCAATGACGTCTATCTCTCCCTGCTGGAGCGCGGGAATGATCTTCTCCCATTCATAGACCGTGAACTCGGGCTTTACGCCCATGTCGGACGCGATCTTTTTGGCGACGTCGATCTCGAAGCCGATCAGTTCGCCCGATTTTGTCCTGATCGTCCACGGAGTAAATTCTGCAACGCCAACGCGGATCGTACCTCTGTCAAGAATATCGTCGAGCACATCAGCATCAGCTAACGGCGGGGAAATCAGGACAAGTAACGACAGTGCCTGGCCAAGGAGTTTTAGTCTCACCATTATTGATCTCTCGTTTAGTAGGGCTTTAGTGTTTTGATATGGCGCATCAATCTCTTGAAGCTTGATTGCCTTGTCCAGCGCCTGACACAGACTGTGACACATCGTATGTCATGCGGGGGCTAGCGTATATGCCTCAGGTCGGCAGATTGACGAGGCTCAGACCACGAGATTCACTGAGGGGGAGCATTAAGGGGACAGTGACCTTAACTCCATTAAGGCCAGGCTTTAAGGTCACTCTCCCCTCAGTTGCGAAGTTCGGTACTGATGTCTCACCGCCCCGAATGTCGTCTGTCCTGAAACCCGTTACTATCGCGTCTCGCCAGAATAATAACTCTCAGGAAAACAACAATGGCGGCCTCGTTCATCCTCTCCGACAGTCCGCGGGCCCGCTTCGCGACAGGTGCGATCATGTACTTCGCCCAGGGGATTCCCCAGGGCCTGCTGTCAATCGCCATACCCGCCTGGCTGGCCAGCCAGGGCGTCAGCGCCGGGGATATCGGCTCGTATCTCGCCGTCATCGTGCTGCCCTGGGCTTTCAAGCTTGTCACCGGCCCGCTGATGGACCGCTACGAGTTTCTGCCGATGGGCCGGCGCCGGCCATGGGTGATCGGCGCGCAACTGGGACTGTCGCTCTCGTTGCTCGCCCTCATGCTGGTGGAGAATCCCGTCGAACAGATCGGCCTGCTGATGCTGATTGGCGTGCTCATCAACAGTTTTGCGGCAACCCAGGACGTGGCGGTCGACGGCATGTCGATCGATCTGACACCGGTAAGGGAGCAGGGTCGCCTCAACGCTTTCATGAGTTTCGGCAAGGCGGTCGGCTGGGGCACGACGGCCGCGGTGTCGGGCGTGCTCCTCGTTACCTGGGGCCTGAAGCTTACGGCGATAGTCGCATCAGCCGTTGCCGGCATCGTGCTGCTCGCCATAATCTTTGTTGTCGAACGCGAGGGCGAGCGCACCCTGCCCTGGACCTCCGGCAAGGCGGCGTCGGTGCATCAACCCGGCAGCTCTTTCAAAGTGGTATTCGGCGGCCTCAATAAAGTGCTCTGGGTGCGCGCCAGTGTGGTCGTCATGATCATCATGCTCTTCGACGGCCTGGTCATCGGCTACGGCCAGGCATTGATGCCGATCGCAGCGGTGAAGCTGTTTGGCTACACGACGCCGCAATGGTCGCAGCTGGTTGCCATAATGGGCTTGATCGGTGCCGTTATTGCGCTCGGGTTCGGCCCGCTGATCGATCGCTTCGGCGCAAAGCGCATGCTGGTTTTTACGATTACGCTGGTCGGGATGCACGCTTTCCTGCTCGCTCAGACACAGCACCTGTGGCAGGACACGACCTACGTAAGGGTGATGCTATCGCTCTGGATAATGATGTTACCCGTGGTGATGGTCTCGTCTATCGCGTTAGCAATGGCGGTCGTTTCCAGCAGCATTTCCGCGACGCAGTTCGCCATATTCATGTCGATCTCCAACCTGGGGTATTCGATAGGAGCCAAGGTATTTGGGATGGTTGCCGAGCAATCGACCTATGTGGAAACCTACACACTGCTCGGCCTGTTCGTCATCGCGATGATTTCCGTGCTTTTCTTCTATCGCCACAAACACGACAAAGCCACGCCACAGGGATCCAGACAGAGGACCACCCCCCAATACTCCGTCTCATTCGGTGGCAGTGAGGCCGGCTTCTTCAGATCAGGCGCCATGCGCTGTCCAAAATGCAGAGCGGACATGGAGCAGATCGAATACGAAGGCACCGAAGTCGATCGCTGCATTATCTGCAACGGTATCTGGTTCGATGCCGGAGAGATGGAGCTGATGCGCAACAAGAAGGCGGCAGCAATAATTGACACCGGCGATGCGAAGGTAGGCAAGCAAAGCAACACCATCGATCGCTATCGCTGTCCAAGATGTAGCGGTGCGATGGTCAAAATGGTCGACTCAAAACAGCGGCACATCTGGTACGAGACCTGCGACTCCTGCAACGGATCGTTTTTCGATGCCGGCGAATTCCGCGACCTCTCCGAGCTGTCGATCTCGGACTTCTTCAAGGGCCTGGCTGCACCGGAACGCACATGACTGCGAGCACGAGTGGTAGATGCAGACACGACCAGGGAAATCCGGGATCAGGTTCCTTAATTGATAGGGCGCGCTCCAGACGACTAAATCAGTAAACTGCCCCCGGAATTTCATCATGCCCAATCTCATCACACGTCTTGGTCTTGATAGCCGCTTACGCAGGGAGAACATCAGACGATATGCCCTGCAGTGCTCGCTGGCAGCAGCGGTCGTATTGATTCTGTTAATGGTGCTGGACGCGGTAACCCAGACCGTACTGATCGCTGCCCTGGGTGCGAGCGTCTTTATCGCCTTCGCGGTACCGAGGTCGTTGCATTCGAGTCCCCGATGTCTGATTGGCGGTTACCTGGCCGGTATTCTCGCCGGCTCTCTGATGGCGACGCTGAACATCGCGTTCGACTTCTCCGATGTCGTCACCGCTCACGCGAGCATGGTCGTGTTTGGCGCCCTGGCGACAGGCCTCGCCATGTTCCTCATGGTGGTGACCAAGACAGAGCATCCACCTGCCGCTGCGCTTGCGCTCGGCCTGATGTTGAACGAGTGGAGCTTACTCACGCTCGTGGTCGTAATCGTCGGTGTAGTCGCGCTGAGCATTTGCAAGCAGCTGGTCCTGCCGATACTCATGGACTTATTGTAAGGACCTGATTGGGGAACATCTTGAGCTGCTGCCAGCGCTTTGCCTTCTTCCAGCGTTCTGGTCAACCCCGTCATGTCCCTGAATTAGCAGGAGAAGTCCTTGACTGAGGGCTAATGCCCGATATACTGCGCCCAGCTTGAGCGTTCGCCTCATATTTATGTACATCACTTCGATGTCCCATCATTAGTGCTTCGTCCTGTTTTTCATAAGTAATAGCAATCCCTCTAGCCAAATGGCCTTATTTAAAAGGCTTCAATTACTCTTGATTTAATAGGAAATGACTATGTCTACTACAACCGGCACCGTTAAATGGTTCAACGATTCCAAAGGCTTTGGCTTTATCGAGCAGGAATCGGGTCCCGACGTATTTGCCCACTACAGCGCGATCGCTGGCGATGGCCACAAATCGCTGCATGAAGGCCAGAAGGTCGAGTTCACTGTCACCCAGGGCCAGAAAGGCCCACAGGCAGAGAACATCGTAGCGATCTGATTACGCTATACGGCTCGCAATCATTGGATTGCAAGCCAGCCTCACACTCCTTTCGGGGTTGAGCGTTAAAAGGGCGGGACCTTGAGGTCTTGCCCTTTTTTGTGCCACCAGCAGGTCCGACCGTGAAGAAAATCGCGATTTTCGTCGATGTGCAAAACATCTATTACACCACTCGCCAGGCTTATGGCCGCCAGTTCGATTACCGAAAACTGATGAAACGTATAAGAACTGAGGGAGAGATTGTTTCAGCAACGGCGTATGCGATTCATCGTGGCGACGAAAAACAACTCAAGTTCCAGAATGCCCTCAAACAGATGGGCTTCACCGTAAAACTCAAACCCTACATTCAGCGTAGCGACGGCTCCGCCAAAGGCGATTGGGACGTGGGCATTGCGATCGACGTTCTGGAAGCGGCAAAAGATGTCGATACCGTCGTATTGCTGTCCGGAGATGGAGACTTCGATCTGTTACTGGAAAAAATCAATAAGGACTATGCCGTCAGTACCGAAGTCTATGGCGTACCGGCCCTCACAGCCAACTCCCTCATTGAAGCCGCCAATATCTTTCATCCTATTGACGAAAACTTATTGCTGTAACAACGATGAATGTGCCCATTACCGAATACTTGACTCTTTGCCTGTAATCCCACCGCTTTTCAGTTGCAGATAGGCATTCTTTACAACGTCGTCACCATACCTGCGCTCGAGTCTTCGAATCGAAAAGTGCCCACGGGCCATGTCCTGAAAGTGAGATATGAAAACGGTATTCACAAGACCGCCACCAACTGCCCCTATTATCGGGATCGCCTGCGCCATGGCCTTTTGAGTGACCACAATTCCAAAGCGAGCTGCTACCGCCGAAATCAGGCGAACCAAAGGCGGCGCACTTGCGCTTCCCACGCCATGCGATGCGACATACTGCAACGCATCTGTCACCACCTTACTCAGGGCAACACGCACACCATAATAGGAAGTTTCAGCCGCATCATCCTTGTTCGACAGGTGACTCCCCATCGCAAAGACCTGCATACAGTTCATCATGGTTTCGGGATCCTGCGGCGACTCCCCTTCTGCTCGCGCAATATCGGCGATCGATCGAAACATGATTCCGGTCGTCAGCGGCAGTTCCACAATCAGCGTCTCGAGGCCGAAGAACCCGGCAACAGCTCCCGTCGTCAGCGCTGCTGCCTGGTGCAACCTGGGACTGGCGGGGCCTTGCTCCTCTCCTCTCATCGTCCATACCGCACTCTGCATCACAAATTCGATCGCCCTATGTGTTGATTTGCTCACCACATTGACAACTGCCTCCGGCGCCTTCTTGCTGAGCTGCCTGGTAACCGCTTCCACCGGCATGCCTGCAGCAGAACTCAGCTGCACCCACCACGACGGATTCTCAAGCATCGTATATGCCTCTTCGAGTGTCGCCAGTTCGCTTTTTGTCAGTTCCATATATGAATAGTGTCCAAGAAAGAAAAACAACGGTCGAATCGTAATTTTTTTTCGTCTATGCAATTAGAACCGATCGACGCATCCCGAAAACTTCGGATCGAGCCCGGTATTCTCGCCGCTTTTCTTATTCGGTCAACGATGCGGATCGCCTGCGCTCAGATTTGCCGCCTACCTTGACGGTCACCGATTGGCCGGCGCGATCCAGCATCGTGACCAACTTATCGATGGAAACACGGTCGATACGGCCATTCATCAGGTCGCTAATATAGGGCTGACTGACGCCAAAATAGTCAGCTGCCTGAACCTGTGTCATGCCGCGATGCTCAATGAACTTCGCGAGCTCAATCATCAGTGTACTGCGGATTTGCAGGTTTCTTGCCGATGCCGACGAAATACCGAACGTCCGGAACAGATTCTCGTTTGCCTTAACCTTTCTTGCCATCACAGATCTCGTAAGCGTTCACGTGCCAGTTCAATGTCTTGTTTCCTCGTCTTCGCTGAAGTCTTTCGGAATGCGTGCAATACAAAGACAAGCTCAGGCCAGGTAGCAATGTAAATAATCCTGAATGCACTGCGAGATCGACTGCGAATCTCTCTTACACCGGTGCCAACAGATGTCATCGGCTTCCAATTGGTTGGATTCAGGCCGTGCCGGAGCCGGTCGAGCTCATGCAATGCCCGGATCATGACGTGCCGTGGAAATTCAGCGATTCGCTTCTCGGAGTTGCCCAGGAATCGTATGTCTTTCATCTGGAACTATATGAAATTATGTATATCGAGGCAACCTGAATGTCGATAAAGCCACTGGCCTCACAGTTCCTGTGGAGTGCCTATTGCGCTTGATCAAGCCAGACCGGTACCACCGCGATGCTCGCCCAGGAAGGCGGCTGTGTGAACCGGCAAATTGATCTTATAACCCGAGTTTTGGGGATGGGACTTCTAATTCGTCATCAAATCATCCGGTCCACGTTGTCCTCAAAGCACGCATAACTTTCACTCTGTCACCGAAAAGTCATAGATCTCCTGCCATGAAATCGATGTACTGATCTGTAAAGATTTGCGAAGTGAGTCGACGGCCAGCTGAGCAATCTCGGGGGTCGTTTGGCCATCATGCGTGAAGTACTTCTCGTACATGGCAGCTGTCTCGCCTGTGATGTCAGTCGGGACATCGAAGTAGTGTTGCAATACGTCGGCGACGAGAACGGGATCTTTGTGTAGGAGTGACAGACCCTCCTTTAATATTGCTACGAGTGTTTCCACCAGCCCGGCCTGCTGCTTCAACTGTGTCGCATGAACCGCCAGGCCCGTGGTGGGCATTCTTAGCGTGTCTCCGAAAAAGCAAAGCTCGTGAAATCCCGCTTTCTTTACTGCCACGGGAGAAACCGCAGAGCTGATGACGGCTGCATCGGCATCTCCCGTCTTCAGCAAGCCAAAGCGGGCGACATCATCGCGAGCCGGTGCAAGGGCCACATCCTCTTGCGGATCAATGCCTGCGCGCTGCAGAATGATATTTGCCAGATGATGGGGCGGCGCAATGGCCGGAAAGGTGGCCACTTTCTTGTTCTTCAGGTCTTTCAGGCTTTCTATGTCACGCGTGGCGTAGAGCCAGAACATCGGCCTGTCTATGGCTACAAACACGACACGTTGCGGGTTTCCCTGCAGCGCACTGGCAAGCGCGGCACCGCAACTGGCCTGGAACATGTGCTGTGGCAGATCCGTATCAATCGCGAACGTGATATCGACTAACTCGATCTGAAGGCGGTGTCTCTGATACAGGCCCGCCTTCGCGGCGATGAAGTGACAGAGCAGCTCGTGGGCATCGAATGCCTTGAAACCAAGTTGGACTGTAGTCATTGATGACCGACTCTATGTAGTTCCGTTGATTCTAGGAATGACCTTTTCTGCCAGCATAGTGGTGATCGCATCCGGGTCTTTCGTAGCGATAGGCAGAACGAAGTTGTTCACGCCAAGCGCAATTAATTCCTTGAAACGAGGCACCACATCGTCCGGTGTCCCGGCGATGGCAATAGCGTCCAGAATTCGATCCGTGACCAGATCAGCCTGCCGGGACTCCATGCTGCCATGCTGGTGGTAGTCATACTTATCCTTCATGTGCTTGAGATCCAGCCA
>JACZWL010000057.1 GCA_022572185.1 Pseudomonadota bacterium
TTGCGAGCCAGTGGGAACATTCTTCGCCGAGTTCATTTTCGGCACGTTGCTCGTATTTCGAAACTTCGTCATTGCTTAAGACGTCGCGCCAGCGGCCGTTCGTCCCCTTGTGGATAAACGTCTGCGCACCACCGTCCCAGAACGCGCCGCCCAGCGGTACGCTCT
The DNA here is from genome assembly GCA_022572185.1 of Pseudomonadota bacterium. GTDB lineage: Bacteria > Pseudomonadota > Gammaproteobacteria > Steroidobacterales > Woeseiaceae > JACZWL01. The sequence goes on from JACZWL010000057.1 coordinate 166, forward strand.
TGGTCGCATTTGCTTTCATGTAGTCGAAACTGCAGTGGAGCAATATATCGTCCCACTTATCCTCGTTGACAGGAATCTCGAGAAACTCGGCCAGCTGGCGAATCTTTCCAGGCATGTCGCTTTTGAGATTAGCAAAATGCAGCAAATAGACATTCGGCAGATCTCTGATGGCCCACCACGATCGGACATTCTCCCAGAGCGACCACCAGGGATGGCCATCCCGATCAAGCCAGTCGTGATAGTACTGCGTGATTGATTCCGGCGGCTTCTCGATCGGCGGTCCAACCCTGCCCGGCGTATTATTCAGCGCGTCGTACCAGGCTTCGTTGGCATTGACATGATGGTTGTACATGCTCCAGACGACATCGCGACCATCCCTGCCGATATACACATACTTTGCCTTCTCTGAAAAGACCAGCGCATCGACCAGCAAGTGCGTCTTGAGGAATCGGCGGTGCGTCTGCGCCGCAACGATCGGCAGTTTTACTTCCTTCGGCGGAATGCGAAGATCCATCCACGGCGACATTTCGGCCGTCTCAAGGTCCTTCGCACCGCCAAACAGGAGTTGAGCAACGATTTGTTGCACCCAGGTTGTCCCTGCTTTGGCATAGGTAGCTATGATGATGTCATCGTCCCGAAACTCGAAGTCGTTCCAGATCGTGGAGTCAAAATGATGATTGTGAAGTTCACGGGTTTTTTGCGGTATCGGGTGCCTGCTCATTTCAGGTCTCCAGGGCTCAGTATGAAAGTTGAGGCCAGCGGCAGGCCGGCCACCGATGACATTGACCAAGTGCTATCAATTCTAGACGTTGCAGGAACAATTTCCCGGGATTCTCGGTAACTGCCAATGAGGCTCAAGTGTGTCTACGATACCGGGGCAAGTCCAGCGTACATTTAAAGGTGTCCACCAAACCAGGGCAAGACGAGTCACCCGCCAGTCAGTGCAGATGTAATCTGATACTGCCTGTACGGTCGAGTCTGAGTTTTCACAACTCAGTCAGTCCGAAGTACGACGAGGCCAGACGGGCGATAACAAGCTATTCGGCGCACTTCAGGCCAATGCCTGCTCCAGATCCGCGATCAAGTCCTCTACTGATTCGATACCGATCGACAATCGCAACAAGTCCTTCGGGATTGGGCTGGTCGCGCCCTCAATCGAGTAACGATGCTCGATCAGGCTCTCGACACCGCCCAGTGACGTCGCCCGTGTAAACACCTGACATTTCTTGATGACAGCCAACGCGCCCTTTGCGCCACCCTTGACCCGGAACGAGAGCATGCCGCCGAAACCACCCTGCATTTGCCGCCTGGCAATCGCATGGCCCGGATGGCTTGGCAGGCCCGGATAAATGACGGCCTCGAGCTTTGTGTGTCCTTCGAAATGCTTCGCAATCGTCAAAGCCGACTGGCTCGCCTGCCTGACACGCAGGAACAGTGTGCGCATGCCACGCTGTAGCAGCCACGCCTCGAAGGAACCGAGAATCGCACCGGCTTCGGCACGAACTTTACAAACGCGTTCCCAGAAATCGTCTTCTTTGGCAGTCGCCAGGGCACCGGCCACGACATCGGCGTGACCGTTCAGGTATTTCGTTGCCGAATGCATCACAATATCTGCGCCGTGCTTGATCGGCTGTGTCAGGACCGGCGTTGGCACCGTGGAATCCACGGCAAGCCTCGCACCCGATTCGTGAGCGATCCCGGCGGCGGCAGCAATGTCAATCACATCCCAGGTCGGGTTACATGGCGTCTCGATCCAGACCAGTTTTGTTTCGCCTTTCCTTACGGCCTGCGCAAGGGCATCCGGACCACTGGCATCAAACAGGTCCAGCCCCAGGCCCCAGTTGTCACAGAACGAAATGAGCCAGTTGCGCAAACCCCAGTACATCACTTTGGGCGCAACGATATGATCGCCCGGCTTCAGGGATTGCACGACCGACGTCGCCGCAGCCATGCCCGAGCTAAACAGCAGGGCCGCTCGTGCCCCCTCGAGTTCAGCCAGCAGTTTCTCGACAATGAGGTAGCCGGGGTTCTCATCGCGGCCGTAACTGTGCGCCGGCGCAAGCAGCTCATAGTTTTCATCGCGAACGAAAGTCGTCGACGGCTGGATTGGCGGGATAACAGCGCCTGTCTGCAGATCAACGTAATGAAGGGCCTGAGCTGCCAGCGTTTCCGGCGCCAGGCTGGTCGTCTTACTCATGGTGAGTCCGTTGCGTCTTGTGCATGACAGAGATTATGTGCGAGATTGCCGTTGGCGACAATCATCAGACCAAGTGATGCTCAGGGAGAAATTGTTTTGTCACGATCCGGTTTTCAGGACTACACAGACAAACTGTACAAAGTCATTTCAGCGCCCGGTCCAAATAAAGACTGGGAATCAATACGCCCTCTATATCACGTGAACGCGCGCCTTGTCCGCACAGGCTTAAACGAAGACGGTTCGTCGTTCGCGAGGGTTATGTCTTTCGACGAGTACATCGACAGCGCTGAGACAATCCTTGCCGATGTCGAGTTCTCAGAAATTGAGATCAAACATGAAGCCAGGATATTCGGTAACGTCGCCCAGGTAGCAAGTGTTTACGAGTCAACATTCAAGACCGGGACAGAAGAAATTCATGGTCGGGGTGTGAACTTCTTCAACCTGATTTATGACGGGCCTACATGGCTCATCATGAGCATCGTCTGGGATAACGAACGCGAAGGACTATCATTGACTGGTATCGGGTTCGAATTCTGAAACGTCTCAAGATTAATAAAGGTACACAAGCTATGGCTAAAGTTGTCGTTACCGGATGCAACCGCGGCATAGGTTTGCAGCTATGTACTCAACTGCATAATCGCGGTGATGAGGTGATTGGTGTCTGCCGCTCCGCGAGCCCCGAAGTATCCGCGCTCGGCATTCGAGTTATTGAAGGCATTGATGTTGCGGATGCGGACAAGGTGGCTGCAATGGCTCAGGCGCTCGAAGGGGAGTCCATCGATATCCTGATTAACAACGCGGGGATCCTGCGCTCGGACAGGCTCGGCAACATCGATTACGACGTAATGCTCGAACAGTATCGTGTCAACACGTTGGGCCCATTGCGCGTCACTGAAGCCTTACTTCCCAACCTGCATGGCGGCTCCAAGGTTGCCATCGTCTCGAGCCGCGTCGGGTCAATCGAAGACAATAGTTCAGGTAATAACTATGGGTATCGTGCCTCGAAAGTCGCAGTGAACATGGTGGGCACGAACCTTCGGATAGATCTGGAGCCTAAGGGCATTGCGCTTGCGCTATTGCACCCGGGTCTGGTGGCGACCGACATGACGGGTGGCAGAGGTATCCCGCCTGATGAGGCTGCCAAGGGACTCATTCAGCGAATTGACGATCTGGGTATGGAGAATACCGGCGGCTTCTGGCACGCAGAGGGCTATCGCCTGCCGTGGTAGGCAAAATCTGCTGTCGTGCCAGCACAATCTGCACTTTTTGATCTCGGGGCGTTGAGGAGTATGATCAGGTGGACACCGGAAAATCCGTTACGGGCGACGATCGCCGTGATGCATCGCCATTGGGAAGGGGACGCTCCGACGCGAAGATGTTCATTTCTCCGAATCGACACGACCTGCACAAGATCGTCATTCTGAACCCCAAGGGAGGTTGCGGTAAGACCACACTGGCAACCAACCTCGCAAGCTACTTTGCGCTTCGAGGACCCGCGCCTATGCTTGTCGATAACGATCCCAACGGCTACACGATGCGCTGGCTGGAAAGGCGTTCGCGGAACCGCTGCAAGATTCATGGCATGGCCACGTACAGGTCTTCGATGCGTGCCACACGCAGCTGGCAGTTACGCATTCCGGACACGACCAGCACGGTCATCATCGATACACCCGCCGCCATCGGTCAGCCAGAGATGCACGAGCTGACTTATGATGCAAACAGCATCTTGATTCCCGTACTGCCTTCGGCGATCGATATTCGGTATGCAGCCAGTTTCATTGCCGAGCTCTTGCTCATCACGCAAATTGACCGGCGTGACCGGCAACTTGCCGTTGTCGCAAACCGCACGCGGAACAACACCAATAGCCTCACTAAGCTGATGCGTTTCCTGACGAGCCTCGATATTCCAATTATTGCGGTACTACGCGACAGTCAGAATTACGTACATGCAGCAGATCTCGGCATGGGCATCTACGAAATGCCACGCCACAGAGTGAAAACAGATGTCGAACAGATGGATCTGATCATCAACTGGCTCGATCAGCTGCCGATGAGAAAGTGGGAAGTCGAGCCGGTATCACCGTTCGAACGCCAGCCGGAGCCAACGATCAAGCCGTTGCATTAACGACGCGCCGCGACCCGGCACGCTGGAGGCTATTTCACTTCTGAGCTCAGGTTTAAGCGGTATCAGGCGCCGGGCGTGATGCTGCTGACCTTGTATCTCCAGCCTGTCATCGTATTGACATAATTCTTGTCTCCCTATGGCGACAATTTGTGATGACGCTCACGGCAACTGTGCCTCCAAGGTATTAAAGTGTGGGCCATCAGTTCGATAGCGACCTAAAGGATCAGGCAAGAACATGGCATTAGACGTCACCGCAGAAACTCTCAACCAACCGTTTACCGCACAAGACATCGTTAAATCTCTCAAGTCAAATCTGAAAGTCCCGGAGGGCTTCACCTCCGAGCACATCCATATCAGCGGTGACGAAACAGATTCTTCTGATAAACCGACCGTGGTTGGCAAACAATTTACGCTAACCAATCGCGTGCGAGGTCTGCGTACGGAATTCACATTTTTTGACGAAGGCTTCGTAAAGATCCGCGAATACAAACGAAAGAAGCTGCTCCAGGCTTACATGCTGGAACTCCGGTTCCTCAATCCCAAGCCGACCGTAATCCGGCGCCTGGTCATGCAATCGCTTTGGACAGCGCTGGGGTCGGGCGGAGCCGCAGCAATATGCTGGCTCATTGCGAAGTGGACGGCGCTGGATGCATATATGATTCCTGCATCGATCGTATTCGCAACCAGCGCGATTGTCGCGTTCCTACTGTTCATTTACCAGAGCGGCGAAAAAGTCCTGTTCATCACGGCAAGCGGCAAAGTCCCGGTACTCACACTACTCGCGAGCTTCAGCTGCCTGCGCCGCTACCGCTCGATCATGCCCGAAATCAGCCGGGCCGTCGGTGCGGCCATCTTAAGAAATACGCTCGAAGAAGAACCATACCTCCGTGCAGAGATGCAAGACCATTACCGCCTTCGAAGCGGCGGCGTCATTACGGCGAAAGCCTGTGCAACAGGCACGTCTCGTATCCTGGCCAGATTCGGCTAGCCTGTAAAGGCACTAGGATGTTGAAAAAGTCTTCCATGACTTTTTCAACAACGTGATCCGAAAAATGCGATTTTCGGATCCCTCAATTTTTCAATGGCTCATAGCTATCGAAAATGACGGTACATCCCTGTACCGGCTAACAGCCTGTTAGATACTGTCGTCGTAACCGCCTCCGCTTGTTGCTGCGGAGGGCCATCCTGACAGCAGCTTGCGTTAGACTTGACGGCACAGAACAAGAGGCCCTTGGCGGCCCGGACGATACCGATGACAATCACCCTCGCGTTTGATGTGTACGGCACACTGATCGATCCCTTCGGAGTGTCGGCGAAACTCAGCGAGTATGTCGGTGACAAGGCATCGCAGTTTGCTCAAGTCTGGCGCGACAAGCAGATCGAGTATCTGTTTCGAAGAGGATTGATGCGCGACTACCGGGATTTTTCAACCTGCACACGTCAGGCGCTGATATTTACGAATGAGCGCCTGCAGACAAACCTGTCAGCCGAAGCCAAAGACGTGCTGATGTCAAAATATCGACTGCTGCCGGCCTACCCTGCTGTACCGAAAGCATTGCAGCAACTCAAAGCAAAAAATTGCCGCATGTATGCCTTCTCGAACGGCCAGCCCGATGATCTCGAACACCTGCTCGAACATGCGGGCCTCAGCGCACACCTGGATGGCATTGTGAGTGTTCACGAGGTGCAGAGCTACAAGCCGGACCCGGCCGTATACAAGCACTTTCTCGACAGCACCAACGCCGCAGCCAGTGATACCTGGTTGGTGTCCGGCAACGCCTTCGACATAATCGGTGCCCATGCGGCAGGTTGGCAGACCGCCTGGCTTAAACGCGACCCAGCAGCAGTTTTCGACCCCTGGGATATCGAACCTACGATAACCGTGGTCGAACTGGTTGATCTGGTCGACGCTTTATAAGGAGACAATCATGTCCAATAAGGTTTGTGCGGTGTTGGGTACGGGCCCGGGAAACGGTGCAGCGATTGCGAGCAAGTTTGCCGATAAAGGATATGTAATCGCGCTTTGTGCCCGCAACGAAGAACGCCTTAAGGACATCGCCTCGGGTATCGCCAGTGCTCGCATCTATACTTACGACGTGCGGGACGTGGGACGCGCCGATGCCGTGTTCACCCAAATCGAAAGCGAACTGGGTCCCGTAGATACAATGGTTTACAACGCCGGTGCAGGTCAGTTCGCCAACATTGACGATGCCACCCTCGACGCGTTTCAAAGCGCGTGGGAAGTCAATGCGCGCGGCCTGTTCGCAGCCACCAAGTGTGTCCTGCCGCAGATGCGGTCCCAGGGTGGCGGCAGCATCATCGTCATCGGCGCGACAGCATCCTTAAAGGCCGGCGCCAACTTCGTGCCGTTCGCCTCGGCCAAGTCAGCACAACGTGCACTGGCTCAGTCGATGGCAAAGCACCTGGGGCCAGAGAAGATTCATGTGGCCTATGTCGTCCTCGATGGAGTGGTCAATCTCGAAAGGACCCGCGAACAGATGCCCGACGCGCCGGACGCATTCTTTCTCGAGCCGGCCCAGATCGCAGATGCCGTGTACTACCTGTCTCAGCAGCCGCAGCAGGCCTGGACGTTCGAACTCGATTTGCGGCCATTTGGCGAGAAATGGTGATGGCAAACGCAGTAACATGGGACAAAGCCGCGCCGTAAGCGGCAAACAGGGGGTGTCATGGACAAGAAATTCTTTATTTCCTGGGTGGTTATTTTCGTCGTCTCGTTGGTCGGCGGTTTTGTCGTACACGGGGTTCTATTGGGCGCAGGCTATGCTGCCTTGCCGAATCTGTTCCGCCCGGATGCGGAGGCGCAGAATTATTTTCCCTTCATGCTCGCCGCGCACATCATCATGTCCGGCGCGTTTGTCTGGATCTATGCACGTGGCAATGAAAACAAGCCGTGGCTCGAACAGGGAATCCGCTATGGCGTTGCCATTGTGTTTCTCACGACTGTACCGACTTATATGATCTACTACGCCGTGCAACCGATGCCCGGCATGCATGTGGTCAAGCAGATCATATTCGACGGCGCGCTGATGGTGATTCTCGGCGTCGTCGTGGCGTTCCTGAATAAGCCGCAAACAGCACCGGCGAGTGCATAGTTAGTTGCCGACATCGCCCGTCACGGCGGGCGATTTCTTGACATGAACGTGACACCTGACGCCTTGCTGAGTCGGCATTCTCCGTTGATCGTGCTGACGCTGCTCGGTTCACAAGTCTATGCACCGGACGCGAATACGTCAGAGTTGTCAGGTGTAGCGGCGCTGACCAGCGAGTATATCTATCGGGGATTGGCGATGTCAGACGGCGACCCCGCATTTCAGCTTGGGCTCGATTACGAACACGATACGGGTTTGTTTATCGGCGTGTGGGCAAGCACGATTGATCTGAGCAGCGCGCTTGGTCAACGTGATTTGGAACTGGATTATTATGCTGGCTTTCATTATGCATCTCAGGCGGCGTTGGCCGCCACGATAACTGTGTTGCGTTATACCTATCCGGGCCAGACTGGCGCACACAGTTACAACCATAATGAGGTGCTGGTCGGCGCGACCTGGCGCGAACATTACTCGATCGAGTTGGGCTACACGAGCGACCTTTACGGGCTTGGCAGGATAGGACGCCATTGGGAACTGCGTTCGGAATGGCCTGTTGCGCACGCCTGGGTGATCAGCGCCGCGCTCGGCGGCAACGATCTTTCGGATGTTGGCGCGTCACGATATCTGCACTGGGACATTGGTGCGTCCGCCAGGATTTCTCGTCTCACTGTGGACGCCCGTTGGTATGACAACGAGAAGCCTGATGGCTTTGCCGCCCAGGCGTCTGCAAATTCACAATTCGTAGTGAGCGTCTCCGCTGCTTTCTGAGCGGCGCTCAAAACGTCTGCGACACAGCCTCACTGCTTCTGCAGCCGGACCGCTGCAGGAGTTGTGCCAATGCACGACACGCGTTAACGGACTCATCCACTGTCGGCCGGCTGGCCACCAGCAGGGTGCTGATCTGCTTGCTGGTCAGCCCGGGCCGGCGCGCGACGAGCAGCGCAACGATACCAGACACATGCGCCGCGGCCAGTGAACTCCCCGACGCAAAGTCGTAACCTCCGCGAGGCACGGGCACAAGAATGTCGTCACCCGGCGCGCTGATGGGAAACGAACGGACAGCGTCACGCGAATCGATATGATCGTTGGAAGCGACCATGATGACGCCAGCAATCTCGGCGGGAAAACCTGAGTCTGTCTGCCCTTGTGCTGCCGCCACGACCACAATTCCGCGCCCTAGCGCTGCGCCTAGCAAACGGCCAAGCAATGCATCGGACGGTCCGCCCAAACTCAGATTGATGACGTCGGTATCCGATTCGATTGCATAACTCAGCGCTTTCGCAAGCGTAAAGCTGTCGCATATCGCCCGCGATCGACCCGGCGCCTGCCAACAAGCCTTTAACACGGACAACCGAGTGGAGGGTGCCACACCGATCATACCGATACCGTTGTTCGAAGCCGCCCCGATTACACCTGCAACCGCGGTGCCATGTGCATCTGCGGAAAAGTCGCTGTCATTATCCTCAACAAAGTCGTGGTGACTTGCAATTTGCGTCTTTAACTCGGGATGATAAAGATCGACCCCGGTATCGATTATCGTGACATTGGTGCCATCGCCAAGCGACCAATTGTGAGCCTGTGTGAGCTCCAGCGTACTGAGATTATGTTGCAGTTTCGAATATGGATCATCGCCGCCCGTCCCACTCGTCCCCATCAGTTCAAACATGTTCAGGAGCTGCGCGGATTCCACCTCAGGCCTTTCTCGCAGGCGCAGCAGCAATTCGTCCACCGCCACATCATCGGCAACACCGTATACCAGGCAATGCACTTTGAGGGGGACAATCGGCCACTCGTCAAGTGTCACCAAATCAAAATCATCGGCAATACGTTTCGCTGACCGCATCACGCTAACTGATGCAAGATAAGTCGACGACCGGCGCCTGTAACCCGGTCCAGGAGGGCCCGCACGCATGGCCCTGGTCATGCCAGCATCTGAAAATGTCACCAGTATTTTGGTGATGTCGGCATCGGTGCCCGGTCCCTCATCGGCAAATGCTGGTATCGAACCTGCGCCGATCAAAAGCATTGCGATCGCAATGCCACGCATCATTGTGTCGCTCCACGGTTCACCGGTTGCGCGAATAGTACCTTGGGGTCTTCCTGCAAATCCATGATCAGTTTGTCACGATCTTCGACAGACATCCTTTTGGCAACACCGAGCGTATAGACACCACGATTCGATGGACCATCGACGATGGTCAGCTCCAAACTACCAAGTAATTCAATGAGCTCAAACTGAGTGAGCTCCGGGCTAAATACCACGCGAACATAAATGCCGGGAGGCAGATACTGCGACTGCGTCAGAGTCGTGTACTCAGCATCCCTCGGTCGCGGCCATAATAACAGGCCGGCCAGCACGACCAGTAGAACGGATTGAGCAACGAATGCTATCCGCCAGGGACTTTCAAAAGCCTCACGAAGCCGTGCTATCAATAGCGGTCCCCGATTCTGCCTGTCGATCAACGCATCGATCCGAGCATTGACGTTGCGCATGTCGGCAGCAGGTATTAGCTTTAAACTCGAAGCACTCATAATCGAATCACGCAGCTGCTCCAGATCATCCAGGTCACGCCGGCAAATCACACATGATTGAGCATGCTCGAGGACGGTCTCCTTCTCCTTATCAACCAGCGAGTCGTTGACCAGCCACGGCAACAACCCGGCCGCTTGTTCATGTGATACTGTTTCAGGCGCGTTCACGATCTTGCTCCTTTGCCTGACCTGCCAGCGCCGGCAGCAGGACTCTTAGCCGGCGTCGCGCATGGAACATCCGGGTCTTTACCGTGTTCACGGGGCAGCCCACGATTTCTGCGATTTCCTGGTAGGAAAAGCCGCTGAAGTAGGTGAGCTCCACTACCTGGCGGTGATCGGGACTCAAATGCATCAATGCAACCGGAATCCACTCATCGTGTTGCGACGACACAGCGGCAACGGCGTCAGCATTGGCACTGCGGTCCAACGGTGCCTGATAGCGGCGTTCCGTCCTCATCGCTGTCATGGCTTTACGATACGCAATACCAAATATCCAGCTCGACACGGCTGCGTCGCCGCGAAACTTGCGGGCATCCTTCCAGACCACAAGCATTACGTCGTCCAGAACTTCCTCCACGGTACCCGGATCCGACAACTGTCGCCGCAGATAGCCGTAAAGACGCGGTTGATATCGCTGGTATAACTCACAAAATGCTTCACGATCGCCGCGCCGGACACGAGCCAAAAGAGCAAGCTCGTCGGCCTCCGTCGCTCCTTTCCCGGCTATAGAATTCGGCATGTGCACTGGCCAGTACGTGACGTGAACTCTACATTATAAGTCTCCACCGGACTGATAAAGGTTCATTTGACAGGTCGTCCGCACAACTGGGGCGGGTCCCGTACGCAGGCATTCGCACGGTGATCTACATTGATCTATTATAATTAGTTACAAGTACTATTTAATGTAACTTCTAGAATTATTTCGGCACAATCGTAAGTTGTGTGAATTGAGATCGTGCTCCGTCCGTCAGAGTTTGTTGACTGGCGTGACTGGACGTCACTTCCAGGCCCGCATTGAACTATTGCCCCTTTACGGGCTACTGACATAACAATCCGGTCAGCATTGGAGAGCTTCGGTTGTTGGAATGACAATAATAGGAATGGATCTCTTAAGGAATGTGCGGCGCCCTGGCTTTCTGCTGATTTCACTGTTGAGTTGCGTCGTCGTCGGCTGTTCAGCCGGCAGCGGGGAAGGTCTGGATATTAGCGGCCGGCCATTGAGCGAGGGAGGCAATCTGCCGCTTGCACCGACTCTTGCATCAGTGCAGGCGAATGTCTTCAACCCATCCTGCATCGTCTGCCATTCCGGTGCCAATGCGCCGCAGGGGCTGCGCCTCGATGCAGCAAACAGCTTTACCAATCTCGTCGGCGTCCCCAGCCGGGAAGATTCTTCGTTCTTGCGCGTGTTGCCTGGAAATTCCGGCCAGAGCTACCTGATTCACAAGCTCGAAGGCACTGCTTCGTCCGGTGAACAAATGCCACTGGGCGGGCCTCCGATACCGCAATCCACGATCGATTTCGTCCGCCAGTGGATTACTGACGGTGCCCTGCCTGATTCAGGCGGACCGCCGGGCATGCCGCCCGTCGTCGTCTCACTCACCCCCATTCCGGATAGCGTTACGGGCAGCTTGCCGACGGAAATCATGGCAGGCTTCGATCAGGATATCGACGCCTCAACGATCAACGAGATGACATTTACACTCGTGCGAAGCGGTGGCGACGGTCAATTCAACGATGGAAATGAAGCAGTTATTGTGCCGACTTCAGTCGCTCTCTCAAGCGTGAACCCGCGTCTGGCAATCATGGATTTGTCCGGCGTTTTGGCAGTCGAGGATCTCTACCAGGTGACGCTGCACGGATCCGATGCCAGCATGATTCTCGGCATTGACGGTGTCGCACTGGATGGTGAGTTTGCGGGCAGCTTCCCGTCCGGAGATGGCACGGAAGGTGGTGATTTTGTTGTCGGGTTCGAAGTACTGGGCCTGCAGCCATCGTTAACGTCGATCCAGAACAATATCTTCACACCGACCTGTTCGGTCGCGGGCTGTCATTCAGGGCCTTCTGGGCCGAATCTGCCTGCCGGCATGGACCTGAGTTCCGCCAGTGCCAGCTTCAGCAGCCTGATCGATATTCAAAGTATTGAGGTGTCGACCATTCTCCGCGTTGCCGTCAACGATGCCGGCAACAGCTATTTGATTCATAAACTGGAAGGCACCTCTGCCGACAACTTGCGAATGCCGCTGGGTGGACCGTTTCTCGATCAAGCGACGATTGATGTGATTCGACGCTGGATCGACACCGGAGCACCCCTGTGAACGGATGGTTCATGCTCACCATGCGAGCGGCAGCATTGATATTGCTGTCGATTGTCATCGCCCGCCAGCCGTCCTTCGCAGAGCCCTACCTGGCTGTACAAAAAGGCATGAAATGCATGGTTTGCCACACGTCTCCATCGGGCGGTGGCAAACGCACCGCGTATGGAAATATCTATGCCCAGCTTGAGTTGCCCGAACGCACACTTGGCAAAAACACGATCACCAACTTCTGGACCGGTGAACTGTTCAAATACCTTGCCGTGGGCGGTGATATTCGCGGCGGCTGGAAACAGATCGACGTGCCTGGACAGCCCTCGAGCTCCGAAACAGATCTCGAAGAGTTCCTCGGCTATGTGGAACTGAAGCTCGTTCCAAATTACGTCACGGTGTATGTGGATGCAAAACTGCGCCCGAACGATCCCGTCGTGCGTGAGCAATACGTACGCTTATCGACGTCGGATGGGCGCTGGTCGATCAAAGGCGGCGAATTTTTCCTGCCGTTCGGCCTGCGTCTGCAGGATGACAGCGCGTTCATACGCCAGGTTACGGGCATCAATTTCAATACGCCGGACACCGGCTGGGAGCTCGGTTTTGAGAACCGGGCCTGGTCAGCACAATTGGCAGTCACCCGCGGCACCGCAGGCGGTCCAGAAATAGATTCGGGCAAACAATACAGCCTGCGCGTCAGCCACGTGATGCCGAAGTGGCGCATCGGCGGCAGCTTCAATTTCAACGACGCGAAAGTGGGTGATCGACAGATGCAGAACGTATTTGCCGGACTGCGTACCGGTCGCATCGCCTGGCTGGCTGAGCTCGACTACATTATTGACGACGGTACGCCGACCGGCCGTCGCAAGTTATGGACGAGCCTTATTGAGGCGAATATTGCATTAAAAAAGGGCCATAATCTCAAACTGACATTCGAGTACTTCGATCCTGACGACGACGTATCTGAAGACGAACAAAACCGTTTCAGTGTCGTGTGGGAATACTTCCCGATCCAGTTTGTCCAGACTCGCTTAGGCTATCGGGTGTACGACGGTATTCCACAAAACCCCGCGCAAAACAGGGAGCAGTTTTTCCTGGAGTTACATTTACCGTTTTAGCCTTCGGCTTTGAACCAATTCGCCTTTTCCGGCGACTCACCCTAAAAGCAGCTACAATTATCGAGATTCAACCGAGGTTTCTGCTGCGGCCTCGGTGCCGGGGAGCGACATGAAAAGAACCATCTGCTCAATGTTAGGCGCGCTGCTGTTGTCGGCGTTTATCGGTGCTTGCGATGGCGGCAGTTCCGCACCTCCACCACCACCCGACACAACCCCGCCGGTAATTACACTGTTAGGAGACGATCCACAGGTGATTACGGCCGGAACTGCCTATACCGAACTGGGTGCGACGGCCACGGATAATGTTGACGGCAACATAACAGCATCAATTATGATTGATGCCAGCGCTGTCGATACTTCCACTCTGGGCAGCTACACGGTGACCTACAACGTCATGGACGCTGCGGGTAATGCTGCTACCGAGGTGACACGAACGGTGACTGTCGTGCCGGATACCGTTCCTCCGGTAATTACACTGTTAGGAGACAATCCACAGGTGATTTTGACCGGAACTGCCTATACCGAACTGGGTGCGACGGCCACGGATAATGTTGACGGCAACATAACAGCATCAATTGTGATTGATGCCAGCGCTGTCGATACTTCCACTCCGGGTAGCTACACGGTGACCTACAACGTCATGGACACTGCGGGTAATGCTGCTACCGAGGTGACACGAACGGTGAATGTCGTGGTACCGGATACCGTTCCTCCGGTAATAACTTTGCTTGGCGATAACCCGCAAATCATTACGACGGGTACCGCTTATACGGAGCTAGGTGCGACGGCCACGGATGACGTCGATGGTGACATTTCCGGGTCGATAGTGATCGATTCCAGTGCTGTGGATACCAGCACGGCCGGTAGTTACTCGGTGACCTACGACGTTAGCGACTCGTCGGGTAATGCGGCGGTCACAGTCATCCGAACCGTGACTGTTGAGGATCCGCCAGCTCAGAATCCAGGCGGCATCTGGGACGGTCAATCTGTGACAGCGGCTGCTCCCGACGTGTTCACGAGCTTTGAATTCAACGCTGTTGGACCCTTCACTGATCCTTCGTGGGCTTCGCCATATACCGCAACTTTTTCCAGCGGCAATGCAAAAACCGTAGGCAACCCGTTGTTCTATAAATCCGGCGCCTTCTCCTGGCATATTCTGAACGCTACTTCGGCAATAGTCACTTTCGAAACTAATCCGAGCTCTTTGAATTTCTGGGTGCGCACCGAGACTGCCGCTGACGTCGCAGAGATTCGGATCCTGGATGACACCGCCCCAACCCCAATCGTGATTCAGCCGATCATCGTGCCTAACAATGTATTTCAGCAAATTACGATAAACCGTATGCCAGGTCAGACGTTGATCGGTTCTGTCGAAGTAACGAGCACGAGCGGTGGTGACGTTATCATCGACGATTTCACCTTTGGCTTTTCCGATACGACGGATCAAGTCGGCTGTATCGTCGCCGAAACAATGGAATTCGTTTGTGTGACAAGAAATGCGGCTGACGAATTCATTGCCAGTGCCCAGGGCACGGTTCAGATTGCGAACCTCAATCAGGTAACGGGATCCGGCACCTTGTATGCCGCCCCGGGATTCACGCTCAATGACGGTTCAACCTTCGCCGCATTGACAATATCGGCTGGCACGGTCAGCGAGGGCAATACCCTCGATTTCACCGTCGACGCTGCCGGGACCACGAGCACCGTCTCAACCTTTTTCGATGCGATCTACAATCGTGGCAGCGATCTCGCCACCGTTGCCGCGGTTTACACAACGTTCGACATCTTCGGCGACATGTCATCGTTTACGATCGATGCCAACGGCGTCATCACCGGGAATTCCGTCGCCGGGTGTGTGCTGAACGGTCAGGTCACGATCATCGACGCTGCGTTTAACGCCTACGACGTTGCATTGGATGTCGCCAACTGCGCTGGCCTCAATGGCATGTATGACGGCCTGGGATTATCGCAGGATGACATCGTAATGGACGACTCATTCGCGTTTGCCGTCTTCACTGCCCAGACAGTGATCGTCGGCGAAGCGGTGAAATAGCAGTAGGAGAAACGTCAACCACGATATCGATTCGCCCGCTAGCTTCGTCGCACTTCGAACTGACCAAGTCAATAAATGTCAGTCCGCACCGATCGGAATTCGGCTAGTATCGTTGGCAGGCAAACTGCGGCTCCTGCAGATTGCTGATCAGGCCAGCAGCACATTTGTGGGAGCGCGTCCTGATGGGCGAGATCGGCCATGCGCCTTACTTTGTCTGGTTCACGGCCCAGTCGTAATTGCTGAAAACAATCTCGTAATCGTTTGTCTGGTTCAACTCATCTCTTAAGCTTGCCGGCGCTACGCTCGCGACGTAGTCGATCAGTCCACGATCGGATGACAAGCCGCGTCGCCTCAGATCGTTAATAAAAT
>JACZWL010000097.1 GCA_022572185.1 Pseudomonadota bacterium
TGAGGCGTTCAATGCCTGCCGTTACATCATCGACCAGGTGAAAGTGCGGCTGCCGATCTGGAAAAAAGAGCACTATGCCGACGGCAATTCGGGCTGGGTTAATTGCGAACGCTGCGCTGAACATGCGCATGCTTCCGCAGTGTCTTTGTAGGAGCGCCTCGCAAGATCGGCTCGTAGGAGCGGCTTTAGCCGCGATTGCACCGTAAGATCTAGCCTGCATATTGCACGAATAAAAAGACAAAGCCCCTGTAATACGATATAATTCAGTTACTTACGCTGATATCGAAGGAGCTTTGCCAGTGACGAACTGTACCCAAGATTGGGTTGAATTTCCACGGGTAAATGGCCGGATTGTTGAGGCTAATTTCGACGGCGGCGACATCACTTCCGATGGCGGCGTGTTGCTGCTGCGGCAAGCCGATCGTTTGCTGGGTTTAAGCGAGGCGATCGCGCAGGCACTGACGGATTCGCGCCGTCAGGCAAGTTGTGATCATGATGTGCGCAGTCTGTTGCGGCAGCGCTTGTATGCAATTGCTTTGGGCTATGAAGACCTGAATGATCATGAGGCGCTGCGCCAGGATGTGGCACTGCAGACGGCAGTGGAACGCGATCAGTGTTTGGCCAGTGCCTCAACCTTGTGCCGTTTCGAGAACCGGGCTGACCGGGAGAGTGCGTGGCGTTTGCATGAGGTTCTGGTTGATCAGTTCATTGCCTCGTTCAAACGGCCGCCGAAGAAACTCATTCTGGACTTCGATGCTACCGACGACCCGGTGCACGGGGAACAGGACGGTCGCTTCTTTCACGGCTTTTACCGGCATTACTGTTTCCTGCCGCTGTATGTGTTCTGCGGTGATCAGTTGCTGGTGAGTTATCTTCGACCGAGCAACATCGACGGTGCCAGACACAGCTGGGCGATTTTATCGCTGCTGGTCAAAAGGCTGCGCCAGGCCTGGCCGAAAGCGAAGATTATCTTCCGTGGCGACGGTGGCTTTTGCCGCTGGAAGATGCTGCGCTGGTGTGATCGCCACAATATCGGCTACATCGTCGGACTGGCCAAGAACAAGCGTTTGAACCGACTCACCGCATCGCTGCAGGATGAAGCCGCGGCGTGCTTTGCCGCCACCGGGGGCAAAGTCCGCTGGTTTACCGACCTTCAATACGGTGCCAGAAGCTGGGATAAGCCACGGCGTGTCATTGCCAAGATCGAGTACTCACAGCACGGTGTCAATCCACGTTATGTGGTGACCAACCTCGAAGGCGATGCAAAGCAACTGTACGACAAGCTTTACTGTGCCCGCGGCGACATGGAAAACCGCATCAAGGAAAACCAGCTGGATATGTTCGGCGATCGAACCTCCTGTCAGCGCTGGTGGCCGAATCAGTTCCGGCTGTTGCTCTCCTCACTGGCCTACACGCTGATCGAGGCGATCCGCCGCATCGCATTGAAAGGAACCGAACTGGCCAACGCCTATGTCGGTACCATCCGTTTGAAGCTTTTTAAAATCGGTGCGGTGATCCTGAAGAATACGCGCCGTATCCGTTTCCTCTTGGCCAGCGGCTGTCCTTACCAGGAACTTTACTTCCTGGTCGCCCATCGGCTCGCGCCCGGATAAATCCGCACCAACAAAATGCAGCGTGTTGAAAAACACACGCTGGATAGCTTTGCCTGAAAAACACCTTCTCCGCAAGAATTACCGCGGTAACGTCTGTCCTGCCCAGTGATCAGCACAACAACCGCTGCGATCACCAATGTCCGTGCATTAAACAGACAGCATCGCCGTAAAACCACCAAAATCCCTCACTCGTGCAATATGCAGGCTAGCCGCTCAAAAGAGACTGCACAGAATCACGGATTTCCTTCCCAATCTGATTCAATCCCTGGTCGAAATAGCCGAGAAATTTATCGCCCATTTTTTGTGCCGCCTCAAACGCAAGCGATATGTCGCCGGGCCGTTCTTCGAGGAGTGCTTGAAAAACCTGTCCGGCCTGTTGCAAATCTTTGCGCGCTTTGCCGGCGGAGGCTGCTTTTCTTCTCTGGCTGACGACACATTTATGGATCGCAAAATTGCCGGGTGCCGGCACGTTGATCATTATGCCGTGTTTGAAGAGGAGAACAGCCGGCTGTATTTCCGCAAACAGGTAATCCAGAAAGCGAAGCGGTTGAGCATAGGTATCGAAATCTGTGATTTTGACAGGCCGCCTCGTTTCTCTGCCCAGCATAGGGGTAAGAACATCAACCGTGAATTCACGTCCTCTTATCTTGAAAGCGGTCGACGGGCGTTTCCGGTCTAACGCCGCTACTTCAAAAAAACCCATTCCACTGTCGAGCAGAAGCTGCCCCAGTCGGATCGGTTTTTTCGGCCGCGGGAGCACGAGCGTGTAGCGGTTGGCAGCCGCGTTATCGATTTCTTGTGTGGCAAGCTCGCTATGCCATTTCACACCAAGCATATTGGCATAGGCTTTGAATGCCAGTGTGCCAATCAGAACGCCCCCTGCCAGAAAAACGCCGCTGCGCTCCAACAACGACAAGACTTTCCCTTCGTCGCGCGAAGTTGCTGTCATGCCGCCTGCTACCAGCATGCTCACGAGCCGGGCTCGCAAGTCACGATCGTCTTTGTTGGATGCCCAGACAGCCCGTTCGTCATCCATGCGATCCAGCAACTCCGTTGAGTCCTCTCCGAGGTAATGCTCTCGCCGGCTTGATCCGAGACTGATATACAGATACCAGTATTTCTTGTCGTTGATTCGCTTGGACTTGAAGGAAATGTTTGAGCCGTCCGGCACAGGATGAATACAGTTCTGCATGAGCTCGCTGTATTGCACCAGCAGATTGTCGGGTATGCGCGTGATTTCAGCCATTTTTTCGCATCATTTATACCGCAAGAATATATATTCTGCGGTATAACTATAACTAGTTATTATAAATAAATAAATAGTCAAAACAACCAAAATAGCCACAGAAATCGGACTGATTTTCTGCAGGTCTTATACCGCAATTTCTTATGAGCCGCAAAGTCAGACGCGTACCGGTCACTCTCGACCCTACGGACATAAAGCAGCTCTCCGACGAGGAGATTCGTATCATCTTGCGCGCTGCGGATGACTTGATATTCAGTGGCGGTCGCTCTCGGTCTATGGCGAGCTCGGCCGGGTGATTGAACGGGAAAGCGACGCCGACGAATTTCTCGAGCGACTCGACAGGCTCATTGCTGAAAGCGGTGCCAATGCATTCGCAGACCCCAGTCGGCTGACCGAGAGGAATCCCGAAGTGCTCCGGCTGGTGCCGGACCGGCTTGAGGATTCGCAGGCGGCGAGTGCAGCGTTTGTTAAGCTGCTCTCCATGCTTGATGCGTGATGCGCAACACGCTATACTCATTAAGTGATCACGTCTTTCAGACACAAAGGGCTTCGTCGATTCTTCGAAACCGGGTCCAGAGCCGGGGTTCAAGCCCGTCACGCTAGCCGACTTCGATTACAGCTGGCGGCCCTGGATACTGCACAGAGTATTGAGGATATGGATGTGCCCGGTTACAAGCTACATCCTCTCAAAGGGCGTGCGAAGGACCGCTGGTCAATCTGGGTTAGCGGCAACTGGCGGCTGACCTTTGAGTTTCGTGATGGAAATGTTCGTGTTTTGGACTATGAGGATTATCACTGATGAATATGCGTAATCCGCCGCACCCGGGCGAGTTTATTCGGGAAACCTATATTGAACCATTCGACATCAGTATTCGTTCGCTTGCTGAGAGTTTGGGCGTGGCTCCGTCAACATTGACTAGAATCATCAGTGAGCGTAGCGGTGTAAGCCCGGAAATGGCGTTGCGGCTTTCGAAGGCGCTTGGACGCTCTCCGGAGAGCTGGCTTGCGATGCAGCACAATTATGATTTGTGGCAGGCAAAAATGACTGCGGATCTTTCTGATGTCCAGAAAATTCAGTTTGAAGCAGCCTAATAAAGCGCTTCACTTGTCGCCGGACGCATCTGTCACGGCGCTTGCATACGCAACCGCCGCGCTAGATACTGGCGCAAGTAAGCTAAACCGTTATGTTGTTTCCTAACCGGAGCGTTGCTGGAGATACTCTCGAAGCGCCTGGTTCACAGATTTCGAATCGGGGAATGCTTTGGCTACGTCAGGATCTAACATGACGATATTAGTACCTTTCCGGTAATCATCGTAGTACTTGCCTCGCGTACCGGCGCCGAGGTCTTTACGACTATATTCTTCTCTTACTTCGTC
>JACZWL010000058.1 GCA_022572185.1 Pseudomonadota bacterium
TAATGCTGAGGGCATCGCTGCCGGTAATGCTGAGGGCATCGCTGCCGGTGATGCTGAGGGCATCGCTGCCGGTGATGCTGAGGGCATCGCTGCCGGTAATGCTGAGGGCATCGCTGCCGGTAATGCTGAGGGCATCGCTGCCGGTAATGCTGAGGGCATCGCTGCCGGTAATGCTCAGGGCATCGCTGCCGGTAATGCTCAGGGCATCGCTGCCGGTAATGCTCAGGGCATCGCTGCCGGTAATGCTCAGGGCATCGCTGCCGGTAATGCTCAGGGCATCGCTGCCGGTAATGCTCAGGGCATCGCTGCCCGTGATACTTGAGAGTGACGACGAACTCTGGCCAGCCTGTACCAGGCCACAGGAGCCCAAGATCGCCAATCCAACAGCTAGCACGCAGTATGAATCCGCTGCCTTATCTACGTCGCTCATGTTCGTGTTTCTCCAACGCTTTTCTTTTGTTGGTGGGGAAAATTTCGGATCCGCCCAACATCGCTCCCTTTCTAGTCGTTCTTGTCCGTCTTGTTATTCTCTAGCCGTATTAGCCCTTCATCCATCAGTACAGTCTTAAAACTTCGCTCATCTGATTCGTGGCTCATGTAGTGATAAATGCCAATTCCAGTGTGCATTACGTCGTCACCTTTCTTTGGATCCGGTTTCGGTAATCCAGCCAACCAATTATCGATTTCCTCCAAAAGCACCTGACATCGTTCTCGTAAATAGTGGTCAAACTTGGGGAGATCCTCCCGCCTAATTCCGTCGTCCGCCGTAACATGTCGCTCGAATCGCCCTTTTCCGGGTGCCAATTTCGTCATGTTGAATTCAACCGTGTTGACAAAATTTCGTACTACAACTCCTGTTCTTTCAAATGTATGTGTGCCCTGCGCCTCCGGTATGTAGTCGCGCCTCATCACCCGAAACCAACCAACATCAGTTTCTCTGATGGCGCCAACACGGACCAATTCGTCCAAGATAGACCGCGGTGACATATCTCCGCTATGTCTTTTTACAAGGACAGAAAATGTTGGTTCGTTTGGATTACCTGTTTCATATTGCAGTTCCAGTGGCATTCCGTACGGCCCTGTGAAATCGGCGTCCGTATGCCACCCAACCAACACTCGCCCTAATCGGTTGAAACTTGTTTTTAGTTCAAATCTTTCTTTAACGGCCTCGTCGATTACACGCTTAACCTCTTTTCTTGTCAGGCCTGTCATCACCGCAATACGTGTTCGCGTTGCTTTGCGGCCTGAAACCTTAAAATCCTTAAGAGCGACCTCTACATATACGGCCTTAGCTACCTCCGAAAACTCTGCGTACGAAATCCCCTGGCGAAGCAGAATTCTTACTAGCGGCCCCATAAGCACACGAAACGCCGCTAACAGTGCCTGTTTTACAGAATCGCCCATATTTCAACATAATACATACGGGAATTTATTCCCGAAAAAGATGACAGTCAACATTAAGTTAACGGGAAAGGTGACTTATGTCACGTAGAAAACACCGGTAAATTCGGGACCGTAGTGCTAAGAACCGCACACTGGCCGACTAGCTCTTTAATTCGACAGACAGCAGCTCAATGGCCGCCTGAATTCTGCAGAGCTGTTTCTTTTTAAAATCAATAATTTATGCGGAATATATTAAGTTTTACATTAACTTTCTAGAGATTTAGCGTCTAGTGGCTGCAATCCAACCCAGTGCAGTTCGCTGAGGTACGGTGGATTGGCTGCAAAAAAAGGGACTTCGCCACATTCTTTGCCGAGGGCTCGAAATACCGCGATCTTGCGCAGAAACTGAACTTGCGCGAATGCGGTAATGGGAGATCAGATTTGCCAATCGAATCACTTGGGAGACTGGTAGACCTGAGGTAGATTTATTGTTCCTTGATTCTTATCGTTGGATTGTGTTGATTAACTAGATGCAACACGAAAAGATTTGATTACTTGAAGAAATCTGAGTCAGATGAATCTTCCTCAAAATAAGTAACTGCAACACCAACTGCCTTCGATGGAGATGCCGGCTCATCTCTCTTATACATAGACTCGTATGCCGCAAACAGATCGTCGATTGATTCAGTGAATTCTGCGAGTCTATCTTGAGCAACACGTCGAATACGGGACAAGTCCTCCTCCCTTATGTATTTGGTTGTTGCAGTTCTTTGCACCCACGTATTATCGATATTTACAATATCAGTGTTGTGTGCGAGCGTTAGTGCGGCAGGATAAACAGATATAACTAGGCTACTTACAAATTTCTCATAAACATCAGCGCCCGTCGTATTTCGTCTTAGTGCTTTTAGTGTTCCATCTTCACTTTCTTCAACTGCAGCAATGCGTTTTAGTTCTGTCCGCATTGCGCCAGGAGGAATGTCTCCCCCATATCTTCTGACCAAATCTGAAAATGTTATGCCAGGACCGTCGAAAGGCAATGGCCGTGGAAAACCGTGAGCATCAACGAAATCATCCTCGGTGTACCAACGATGGAGTAGTTCCGTCATTGGAGGCATCCGTATTACGACGCTAGCCTCCCCTGCTGCCGTCTTGTTTCGAATTCGCTTTACTTCCTTGCGCGTGAGACCGGTCATAACTGCGACCCGCGAGATGTTTGTGGGCCGGCCTCGCAGGCCGTAGTCTTTTGTCGCTATGCCGACAAATGCCGTCTTGGATATTTCTGCGAATTCGCGGTAACCGATTCCGGCGCGAAGAAGTGCTCTGGCGAGCGGTTTTAATGCGACCAGCAATGCGTCTAGGATTTGACGTTGGATATTGTCTGGCATGGTCGCGGAATATATAGAGTGCGTCGTGTTTCGGTCAATGAAACGACGTACTTGGGAAAAAGTGCCCAAGTTTCGCGTTTATTTGGCGGCGAAAACCATTGCTATTTCTGCTGGTCTTGTTGAATTTTACGAGTTGATTTCATTGAACTTCCTTGGTCCATAATTCCCAAACTCTGGTTGCCTAATGATCACCCAGCAGTTTTTCGAGCCCGGTCTGGTCGATTGTCTCAACGGCGAGTTTTTGCGCTTTTGTTAGTTTCGATCCAGGGTTGTCACCATAGACAACGAAGTCGGTTTTCTTGGATACGGTGCCTGTTACTTTGCCCCCCGCTGCCTGAATTCGATCTTTCGCCTCGTCACGCGTCATGCCGGCAAGCGTGCCGGTCAAGACGAAAGTCTTGCCGGTTAATGGTCCGTCTTTGGCGATGAGAGCGGGTTCCGATTCTGTCCATCGCACACCAGAGCCTTTGAGGCTTCGGATTACGTCCAGGTTGTGGCTTTCGCTGAAAAACGCCTGCATGCGAGAGGCAACCACGGGCCCGACATCGGGCACGGTTTGCAGGTCTTCCTCACTAGCGCTCATGATCGCCTCGAGCTTGCCGTAGTGGCTTGCCAAGGCGTTCGCCGTAGCCTCCCCTACTTCGCGGATTCCCAAGCCATACAGAAACCGTGAGAGCGTCGTTTGCTTGCTGGTCTCGATCGACTTCAGCAGATTGTCGGCGGACTTCTCACCCATCCGCTCCATCTCGACGAGTTCGTCCTTCTCAAGTCTGAAAATATCGGCCGGTGTCTTGATCCGGCCCATCGCGACAAGCTGCTCGATGAGCTTGCTGCCGAGACCCTCAATGTCCAGGGCACGCCTGGATACAAAATGCTTGAGCGCCTCGGAGCGCTGTGCCTCACAGTAAAGACCTCCCGTGCAGCGGGCCACTGCTTCGTCATCTATGCGCATAACTTTCGATTTGCAAACCGGGCACTTCGTCGGGGTTTTGACTTTCGGTTTCCTTCTCGCACCTTTTTTCTTGATAACGCGAACGACTTCTGGAATGACGTCCCCGGCCCGACGGACGATAACCGTGTCTCCGACACGAACGTCTTTCCGATAGAGTTCATCCATGTTGTGCAAAGTGGCGTTGCTGACCGTCACGCCGCCGACAAACACCGGTTCCAGCCGTGCCACGGGCGTGACGGCACCTGTTCTGCCGACTTGAAACTCGATGTCGCGTACGACCGTGGTCTCTTCCTGGGCGGGAAACTTGTGAGCGATGGCCCAGCGAGGCGCACGCGAAATAAAGCCAAGCTGTTGCTGGTAGTCGAGTCGATCGACTTTGTAAACGACACCGTCGATGTCGTAGCTCAGCAAGTCACGCCGTTTCCCGAGGTCCTCATAAAAATCGAGACAGCCTCTAATGCCTTTGACAACTTTGCGTTCGGGACAAATCTTAAAGCCCCATTCCCGCAGCTGATCGAGGATGGCGCTGTGCCTGTCAGGCAATGAGCCGCCCTCGACCTGCCCGACCGAATAGACGTACATGTCGAGAGGCCGTTCCGCTGTCAG
This sequence comes from Pseudomonadota bacterium, assembly GCA_022572185.1. Lineage (GTDB taxonomy): Bacteria > Pseudomonadota > Gammaproteobacteria > Steroidobacterales > Woeseiaceae > JACZWL01. The sequence continues at coordinate 4,330 of JACZWL010000058.1, forward strand.
ACGCGGGTCGAGTTGCCGAAGGCTACCTGCAGCTGCATTGCGCGGATTGACAAAGGTTTTCTCATCTTTTTGCCGAGCAAGTTCGTTGAATTTTTCGAATCCGGCCCGTGGCATGAACACTTCGCCGCGCACTTCCAGCGTCGATGGATATCCGTCGCCGAAGAGCTTTAGTGGCACGGAGGCAATCGTCCGAACGTTATGCGTTATATCCTCGCCTGTTGTGCCGTCTCCCCGCGTCGCGCCACGAACCAGGTACCCCGCTTCGTACAGCAAGCTGACAGCGACTCCGTCGAGCTTCGGCTCTGCTGAATAAGCCAGTTCGCCTGCATCATCTTCGATGTCCAGACGGTCCGTGACGCGGCGATGAAAATCTTTCAGCTCTTCTTCGCTGAACGCATTGTCCAGCGACAGCATAGGAATCTGGTGTTGGACGGTCCCGAATGCTTTTATGGGTTCCGCACCGACTCGCTGTGTCGGCGAGTCCGGAGTAACGAGCTCGGGATTCTCTTTTTCCAGAGCAGTCAGCTCACGAACAAGACGATCGTACCCCGCGTCCGCTACTTCAGGATCATCCAGCACATGGTAAAGATAGTTGTGATGGCGGATCTCGCTGCGCAGAGATTCGACTTTCTTCCTGGTAGCAGCGGACGCTGTCATGTTGCAAACCGGTGTGGGCCTGGTATCAGGCCACCGATATTCCGTGTTCGTATTGAATTATTTCTTCGCGCAAATATCGCTCGCGCTGAATGCTCAGTGTGCTGCCCGATTCATCGAGCAGTTCTGCATGTAAGGCTTGAGAAAGGGCCCTTGCCGCAGTCATCATCAGATCGAATGATTCTGCGCCCCCCATTGGGCCCGGAAGGACCATGAACATACTGATGCCCGGGATCCGTTGCTCCTTGATATTCGGCAAGTTGAAAGTCCCCGGCTCGGCCAGGCTGGCAACGCTGAAAACGACATCGTCTTCGTCCGTTCCCTCGTAGCGATGGAATATCCCGAACTTGCCGTGCCGCATCCCAATGCCTCGCAGGCTTAGCACGAGCTGATCTCCCCGGAAGGTACCCTTGTCGCGGGCGACCAGCCGCACGGTAACGATTTTTTGCTCCGCAACGGCGTCCTCCGCATCCTCGTCGTCCGTCGCGCCAGCGGATTCAGCGTCTGCGGGCGGAGCAAGGGATTCGTCGCCCAGAGCAGGTTCAAGTCGCTCGGGACTCGATTCCTGTTCTTCTTCTTTCGCACGCTCGCGGCGACTGTAAAAATACACGCCGGCAACGACCAGCAGCCCGGACAACAGCAGCAACCAACGCAGACCATCCATGACCCATCAACTCGCCGCCATTTTGACCGCTTCGTCCAGATCCACGGCGACGAGGCGGGACACGCCCGGCTCCTGCATCGTTACGCCGGTCAGCTGACGAGCCATTTCCATAGTCCCTTTGTTGTGCGTGATAAACACGAATTGAACTTTCTCGGACATTTCCTTGACGATTTCGCAAAAGCGTTGGATATTGGCATCATCGAGTGGTGCATCAACCTCGTCCAACAGACAGAATGGCGCCGGATTGAGTTCAAAAATCGCGAACACCAGTGCAACCGCCGTCAGGGCCTTCTCACCGCCAGATAGCAGGTGAATTGTACTATTTCGTTTGCCCGGCGGCCGGGCCATGACCGTTACACCGGCAGACAGGAGATCATCTCCGGTCAGTTCCAGGTACGCATGGCCGCCACCGAACAGCTTCGGGAACAGCTTCTTGAATCCTTTATCAACGTTGATGAACGTATCGCGAAATCGGGTGCGCGTCTCGCGATCGATCTTTCGGATCGCGCTCTGCAGCGTGTCGAGTGCGTCATTCAGGTCTTTGAGTTGCGAGTCCAGGTATTCCTTGCGTTCGGACTGCTCTTTGAATTCATCGATGGCAGCAAGGTTGATCGGTCCGAGCCGTTCTATTCGACGTCTAACTTTCTCCAGTTTTTCTTCCCACGTGTCAATTTCGGCATCTTCGGCCAGATTCTCGAGCAGTGGGTCAAGGTCAAACTCCGTTTGCGTCAGTTGATCCGCAAAGCCCTCATGCCGCACACGTATTTCCTGGAATGCCATCCGGGCCTCGTCCACCTGGCCGCGCACTCCGTCGACAGATTGGTCGACCTGCATCCGCCCACGATCAAGTTCGCGCAGCTCCTGTTCGATCTCTTCGACCTGCCGCCTGGCCTCCGCAAGTTCTCCCTCGACCGTGACGCGAACTGTGAGTTGTTTATCTAGCCCTGTCTTACTGTCTGCCAGCGGCACTTCACTTTGCTCGAGTTGCTCACGAATCTCTTTTTCTCGCGAGCAAAACTGCTCAAATTGCGACTGCATGCGTGCGAGATTCTGGGCAGCTGAGTCCTTCGTCGAACGCCGACTCTCGAACTGAATAGCCATCTGCTGGGCGGCCTGACGATCCTGATCGGCCTGCTCGCGCACTCGTTGTAGTTCGGCGCGAAGTTCCTCCCGCTGTGACTCGAGCGCCTCCCGACCCACTTCCAGCTCCGCAAGGCTATCCGTCGCCTGTGCGAACCGGGAACGCGATTCTCTCGCGTGCTCTTCGGCGGAAAACTGTTCTTTCTCAATGTCGCCCCTCTCTTCCGTGATCGCGGCCTGACGGGCGTTCGCCTGATCCATGCGATAGCGGGCTGAGTCGAGGTTCGCCTTGACTTCTGCATACTCGTTCAATAGAGAAGCCGCGTCACGTTGCAGCGTCTCACGGCGATCTTCCAACTGCGTCAGACGAGCGCGGCCATCCTGCAGCAGTTTTCTGGCCCTGTCGCTGCGTGCTTTGGCTTCCCGGATCTCCGCCTTCAGGCGCCGCATGTCATGCTCGCGGGACAGCACACCCGCTTTCGGGTCTTTGTCGCGGCTGACGCGCAGCCAGTGTTTGCTGAGCCACACACCGTCGGCAGTAATTACGGACTCATGGTCTTGCAATTTTTCCCAGATGGCGAGTGCCGTATCGAGTGAGTCCGCGATGCGCACGGTTTGCAGCATCTCTGCGACGGCTGCAGGCGCTTTGTTGACTTTGCCGATGAGCGTCATTGATTCGCTGTCTGCCGATTCTGATTCCGCCTGATCCAACAGCAGGGTTACGTTGCCTGCTTGCAACTGCGACAGACTGGCGGTGGCGGTAGCTACGTCAAAAACACAGACCGCTTGCAGGTACTCGCCGAGAACGGTTTCGACTGCCCGCTGCCACCTGCTCTCGACATCCAGCGACTGTGCAACACGCGGATTCTCAGCAAGACCAGCCGTCTGCAGCCACCTTTGCACGCCTTCATCGCCCTGCCCCAGCGCCGCTTTTTGCACGGCTTCCAGCGACGCATATTTCGCCTGCACGCCTTGCAGGATTGCCCGACGATCATCGACCAGCTTGTCCAGCTTCAGGTCCTGTTCGCGCAGCCTGCGGATCTTTTCGCCAATGTCAGCTACGTGCCGGTCAAATTCCTCGATAGCCTGACGATTTTGCATTTCCTGGCTGATGAGCATCTCAAACGTCTTTTGCAGATCGTCCGGGCTGGCGACATTCTCTGCCTCTGCCAGCTTCTGGCTCCGCTCGGCGAAGCTCTTGATCCTCGACTCAATTTCTTCCGTGCGCGTATGTTCGACGTTGCGAATCTGCTGGGCCTCATTCGACTTGAGCATGTAGTCATCCCATCGTACCTGCCAATCGGCGAGCGCTTTTTCTGCACGCTCCAGAGACGCTACGGATTTGTTCTCGCTTTCCTTCGCCTGTTCAAGACCTGGCACCAGTTCGCTGAGCGTAAGCTCCAACTGCTCGATCTCACTCTTGTCCTGATTGATATGTCCGCCAATCTCTTTGGCGCCCTGGATCGCATGCTCCAGATCCTCCTGCTGACGCTCACGGAGTTCGTGTGCATGTTCAATAGTCTGCTCAAGGCGTGCGATCTCGGAGCCCGCTTTGTAAAGGCGCGCCTGGACCTCATTGAACCCATCCGAACGCTCGCTTTGCGAAGCTCGCAGTTGCTCGATTTCAGCTTCGATTTTCCGTTGCTTCGCAATCTGAGCTTCGAGCGCGGTTTCCTGCTGGGTCAGCGCCCTTTGTGCCTCGTTGGCACGCTGGTCAAGTTCGCGAAGCCGCAAAGCCAGTAATTCTGCAACGGTGCGACGCTCGTCATCTTTCAGGCGGCCATATCTTGCTGCGGTCTTCGCCTGGCGATCGAGGTGCTTGATCTGCTTCTCGACCTCTTCGAGAACGTCCATCAAACGATCGAGGTTCTCTCTCGTGCGTTTGATTCGGTTCGAAGTCTCGCGTCTGCGGTCTTTGTACTTGGATATGCCGGCCGCTTCCTCGAGGAAGACACGCATCTCCTCCGGCTTGGCCTCGATCAACCGCGAGATCATCCCCTGCTCGATAATGGAATAACTTCGCGGCCCCAGGCCGGTGCCAAGAAACACGCCGGTAATGTCTTTGCGACGACACTTGGTGCCGTTCAGGTAATAAGTCGATATGCCATCGCGTGCTACCTCACGGCGAATCGAAATTTCAGCATATTTGGCGTACTGGCCCTCGAGCGTGGTCTCTGAATTATCAAACAGCAGCTCCACCGAGGCAGCACCGATCGGCTTACGGGAACTCGAACCATTGAAAATGACGTCGGTGATCGAGTCGCCACGCAAGCGGCTGGCAGAACTCTCGCCCATAACCCAACGCACGGCATCGATGACATTCGATTTCCCGCAACCATTCGGCCCGACAACGCCAACGAGGTTGCTGGGGAAGGGAATGGTGGTCGGGTCTACGAAGGATTTAAAGCCGGCAAGCTTGATCTTGCTTAGTCGCATCAGGTGGTGTGGTGCCCATAGCCCGTAAAACTCGCGCTAGTGTAATGTAATTCCGCAAATAAAACGATTGTCGCCGGCAAAAGACATCCGCAGCTGAGAGCCGCTGTGCCAGCCACCTCCAGCACCGACGCAAGCCCCGAAAAGAGCACGAGCAGGCCCTGTCCCGCTACGAATACGACACAGATGGTGGCGATGAGAAGGCCTGGAATACGTCTCCCGGGAGTTCCCGGCCGGCACTTGTATGCGGCACCCGAAAAGCGCCGAAAAACCTCGGTAAATACCCTTCCATGTGCAAATAACAGGTGTATAATGCCGCGCTTTTCGGTCCGGCAGGAATTGCAAAATGCCCGTGAGAAAGACAGTGCGCAAGAAGGGAAAGAAGAGCGGTGCCACCAGGAAAAAGGCGGCATCGGGTAGGCCAGCCAGCCGAAAAAAATCAGCAGCTAAGAAACGCACAGTGAGCAGAAAAAAATCGTCGGCGAAAAAATCGTCGAAAAAGAAAGCCATGGGCAGAAAAAAACCTGCCGCGAGGAAGGCTGCCGGCAGGAAGAAAGTGTCCCGGAAAAAGCCGGCTACCAGGAAAAAGAAAATAGGCAAGAAAAAAGCGACTAAGAAGAAGATAGTCGCCCGGAAAAAAGTCGCCAGCAAGAAGCGCGTCATAAAGAAGAAGCCGGCTGCCAGCAAAGCGCCGGGCAAGAAGAAGGCGGTGGCGCAGCAAAGGCCGATCCGAAGCAAAGCACCGGCACGACGGGCCCGCCGCAGGAGCGATTTGCTGTCAGGCCCGATTCACGGCATTGCGCCTTACGCGGCTGCACGTGGCGAAGAATATATGGGCCAGGAGCAGCTCGGGCATTTCGAAGAAATTCTGGGGTCGTGGAAGCGCGAGCTCATGGATGAGGTGGACCGCACCGTACACCACATGCAGGATGAAGCCGCCAATTTCCCCGATCCGAACGATCGCGCCACCCAGGAATCTGAATTTGGCCTCGAGCTGAGAACGCGTGACCGTGAGCGTAAATTACTGCGCAAGATCGACTCCGCCCTTGCCCGAATCGAGGAACGCTCCTATGGCTTCTGCGAGGAAACCGGCGAGGAGATCGGCCTGAAGCGCCTTGAAGCGCGCCCTGTTGCGACGCTTTGCGTCGAGGCCCAGGAACGCCGGGAACTGGCAGAACGCCAGTTCCGCGATCGGGACGATCGATACCGCTAGTACAAACATCGGACCCTGATCAGAATGGCAGCGCCCGAGCCAACTCAATATGTCGGCCGGTTCGCGCCCTCGCCTACAGGACCCCTGCATTTCGGCTCGCTCCTCGCAGCGGTCGCCAGCTATCTGCAAGCGAAATCCCGGTCCGGCCGGTGGCTCCTCCGAGTCGAGGACATCGACCCGCCACGGCAGCAGCAAGGGGCCATCGAAGAGATTCTGACTGCTCTCGAGCGCTACGGCTTCGAGTGGGACGGCCCCGTTACCTACCAAAGCGAAAATGCAGCGCGGCACCACCAGGTCGTTGCAGAGCTGCAAGCGGCTGGCCTCGCTTATCCCTGCTCCTGCTCCCGCCGGGACCTTGCTACGGCCAAGCAGGGACCGCTTGGTGCCATCTATCCAGGGACCTGTCGAAATGGCTGTCAGGGCGACCAGTTTGCCATTCGTGTCCGTACCAACAATGCAGCAATCGAGTTTGTTGATGTGCTTCAGGGAACACAATGCCAGCGCCTGGAATCCGAATCCGGCGACTTCGTGATCCGGCGACGGGACGGTCTGATCGCCTACCATCTGGCAGTGGTCATCGACGACTTCGACCAGGGTATTAGCGAAGTTATCCGGGGGATTGATTTACTCGATTCGACGCCTCGTCAGATTCACCTGCAACGACTGCTCGATTACCGAACACCTGCCTATTTACATATTCCGGTCGCCGAAAACGCCGCGGGGCAAAAACTCAGCAAGCTGACGGGCGCCCCGGCAATTCCCCTGGAAAATGTGCATCGGACCCTCGTCACCGCCCTGGATGCGCTCGGCCAGCAGCCACCGCCCGAGCTGGCCGCGAGCTCACTGGACGATATTTGGATCTGGTCGATTGAACACTGGCAGCCGGCCGTCCTGGCTGACCAGGCTGCTATTATCGCGGCAGAAGACGCTTTGGCTTGGAGCGAAAATGGGCTATCTTAGGCGCCATTCCACCCTTGGGCTTGGTAGTGAGTACGTATTATCACTGGAAATATGCACCCGCATTTGCCCGGACATCGGCACACAAATCGCGGAATTGCGCTGCGTTTTGCTACTTGAGTTGATAGAGATTATTGATGAGTGCAGCTCGCGTCATTAAAAAGTATCCGAACCGCCGCCTGTACGACACAGAAGATAGCCGCTATATCACCCTGGTGGACGTGAAAGATCTGGTACTCAACAAAATCGATTTCCTGGTTATTGATAAGAAAAGTGGCGACGACATCACCCGTTCGATATTGCTGCAGGTCATCAGCGAGCAGGAGCAGCAGGGCGACGCCATCATGAGCCAGGATTTCCTGTCTCAGGTGATTCGCTCATACGGCAATGTCATGCCGGGTTTCATCGGTAATTATCTCGAACAGAGTTTGAAGCTGTTTATAACGCAGCAACAGAATCTTCGTAGCCAGGTCAAGCGCGTGGTCGGCATCGACCCTGTCGTTGCTGTCACCGATATTGCTCAGAAGAATTTCAATCGCTGGAAATCGTTGCAGGACGAGGTGCTGCGCCGCTTTGCGGGCGGCGGCCGGAACCGTGATGAGGGCAGCAAAGGTTCTGTGCCCGAGGATCACAAGAAAGTTGGATAGCGCAGCGATATGTAATGTCCGGCGTCACACCAGATTTTGCTTGACAGCAGGGTGCCTGATGTCCTAGCTTGTGCGTTGCAACAGGGACACGCTCCCCCGCCCCCTGTTGCGAATGCCTGAAGGAGTTAACACTCCACGGCCGGCCCCCTGCGCAAGCGGGGGGCCTTTTTTGTTCAGCCCGTAATTTCACCAGAATGACACAGGTCTCAAAGGACAGCCGAGTTTGCAGCAGCCAGTTTCGTCCGGCTCGCTGGCTCAAGAACCGCCACGCGCAAACGATATATCCAGCCCTGCCCTGGGCCGGTGCGCCCCGGCTGAAACTGCGCTGTGAGCATATCGAACTTCCGGACGGAGACCTGACGGTCGTTGACTGGTTGACCGGTGCCTCTGATGCTGACCCAAGCTCACCGACCCTGATCGTACTGCACGGTCTCGAAGGCTCGGCCGAGTCTTCCTACGCGCGAATGCTCTTGCAGGCAGCTGCCGACCGCGGTTGGCGCGCAGCGGTCCTGCACTTTCGAGACTGTGGCGACTACCGGAACCGTCTGCCACGCCGCTATCACGCAGGGGAAACCAGCGATATCCGCTTCTTCCTGGAGCGCTTGCGCACCGAGGGACACCAGGGGCCGATAATGGCCGCCGGCTTTTCCCTGGGTGGCAATGTGCTGTTGAAATACCTCGGCGAGAACGGCGTTTCGACGCCATTGCGCGCAGCTGCCGCGGTCAGCGTACCCTTGGATTTGCAGATATCTGCGGACGCTATAACACGTGGATTTTCAAAGATTTATCAGCGTCATTTACTAAAACGCATGAAGAATGCCGTGCGCCGAAAATTCGACCAGTACACGGCCGCCTTCGACTGGCACCGGGCGATGAATGCGAAGACTTTTGCCGAGTTCGACGATGCCGTGACAGCACCACTGCATGGCTTCTCCGGCAAGGACGAATACTATGACCGCTGCAGCTCGAAGCGCTTTCTCAAGCAGATTCGGTGCCCCACTCTGATCATCAATTCGCTCGACGACCCTTTCATGACGCCGGAAATCATTCCGGATGAAGAGCAGCTCTCAGACTGCGTCACGTTCGAGGTAAGCGAACACGGGGGTCATGTCGGGTTCATCAGCGGCGGCACACCCTGGCAACCTGAGTATTACCTGCCAAAGCGAATAACCGACTTTCTGGCTTCGCACATCACGGAATCGCAGGAAGCGGGCTATGCAATGCCCGGGCTTTAGAATGTGCATTCGACCCAATATAGATGGTCCGTGCCGCTGCCAGGCAGCTCAGTGTGTTTGCCTGCAGATGCGTCTGCCCGGATAATCCGGGCAGGCACTCTGTCCTGGCGCATGCTCTAGCTCGTGCCAGCAGCCTCTTTTCTCAGCATGGCAAACCAGACGCTGTTGAAGTTCCAGTTGGCAACTTCCTGCAGCAGCTCATTGGCCTCATCAGATTGTCCGACACCCTGCAATGCTCTTGCCAGCATGTAGATATTCTTGACGTCGCCAGCACCGGGACTGGTGCTGAGATTGGCTTGACGGTAATGCTCGATGGCACCCTCATAATCTTCCTGTTTGAGAGCAATCAGCCCTAGCAGCTCGTGGTAGCGTTCCAGCCTGCGCGGATTGTCGTCATCAACGAGAAACCACGCAAACTCTTCAGCTTGTGCTTCTGCCGCTGCGTAGTCGCCTTGCCTTGCAGCCAGTTTGCCGCTCCAGAAGGTCGCAGTCGCGTTCTGTTGCCGGATGAAATCCTCGTCTCCGGAGTTTGTCCCCGACTCGGCCAGCGATGCGACGAGCTGGTCAACGGCGCTCGCAGCCTCGTCAAGCATGTCGTAGTTGAAGCAGATATCAGCAAGATTCGTCAGAAGGAAATTGCGCGCAGCGACTTTCTGATCCGCCGGCATCTCCAATGTGTCGATACGCTCGAGTTCACCCTTCAGTTCTTCGACAGCCGCCTTGTGATCGCCAGCATGCAGATTGACGAAGGCGCGATAATTGGCCAGAGTGGACTGGTTGCCTTCCTGGCCGGCAGCGATACCCATATTGTAGTCCGCCCGGGCTGCATCGAAGTTGCCAAGAATGGAATTAACATGGCCACGCTTGACGGCAGCAATGGCGTTACTGGCGTCAAGCTCCAGAGCCCCGGAATAATCACTTCGTGCGACTTCCAGATCGCCCATCGCGCGATGCACATCCCCGACGTTGACCCAATAGTTGTCTTCGCCGGGCTCAAGTTTGATGGCGTGCTTGAAGTTTTTCTCAGCCTTGGCGAAATTCTTCGGGCTGTTATACAGATACGAAAAGCCGAGATTGTTGTAGCCAATTGCCTGATCCGGAGCCAGCTTGATTACTTTTGCGGCCGAAGCGCGGGCCTCGTCGTGTTTGTTTTGCCCCGTCAGTAAGCCGGAATAGACAAGCCATGCACGCGGTGCGTCGGGGTAGGTATCGACAAGCTGCTTGCCGAGCCGCAAACCCTCTTCCGCATCGTTGGTAACGAACGTCATATTTATGTCCGCCCATAGTTGCTCACCCTTCGTGCCCTTGGCGGACAACTGCTTGGCTTTCTTGGTTGCCTTCACAAACTGTTCGCCGGAGAGCGACGTATTACCCAGCATGATCCAGCCGCCGACGAAATCCGGATTGTCTTCCGTCAATCGCCTTGCTGCCTGATTGGCCTGGATAAAGTCACCTTTATCCGCCAGCTTGCGGACCTTCTTATACTGCGACATCGCAGTCTTACTGGATGCTGACAGGGGAATACCGCCATCATTGGCCACCAGCTCCATCGATGCGATTTCTGTCGCCGTTTTCGCCTCATCTGCAACCTGCTCCACACTGGATTCCTGTTGATCAGAGCATGCGACGAGCAAGGCAGTTGCCGTGAAGCATGCCAAAAGTTTTGAAAATGTCATTTTTTTCTCCCAACCTTTAGTAAATAAGCCGACTCGCTGCCGGTCTTGATACATATAGCATAGTGCTAATCTGAGGTTTTTCCACATGCCATGTGACCGCCGAAAACCGCTTGAGTTCGCCAATCAGGCAGTTAAGTAGGTGCCGTCGAGGCGAGGCCCTCACGGAGTCCATGCATAGCTGATTGTCTTACTGAGGAGTAAAAGCGAGACATTTTCTAAAAAATGCAGCGCGTTTATTCCGACTTATCGAAGAAGAAATTGCGGCCCACCATAGCCGCTGACTAATGGTGCATGGGATGGCCTGCTTTTGGCTGCCAGCTCAACCGGTTGATGCAACACAGGCGTTAAATCTTCTTGCTGGGGTGGCATCGGCCGAACCGGGACGGTCGTGGCGTGTTTTTTGGCGCGTCATGAGTTCACCGGGGATGAGGCCCCAGCGGTCCAAAAAGTTCGTATTGATGGACCACTAGTACTCCGTCAAGGTGATATTGATGGGTTCAGCGAGTCGTGAAGCGGTTGCACCCAGAGGGCATAAAAAACCGCCAGGCGCGCCTCGCCGGCAATGGCCCGTCCTTGCCAAGAGGCGCAACACCGCGGACGACCGCTTCACGGCTCGCCCGAAGGGAGCTACCCAGATGATCCAATACGGCGTTGCAGTCCTTGCAAAGGACATGCCATTCCCTGCGGACTGCGCCTTGTCTTGGATCATCTGGGT
>JACZWL010000001.1:0-123624 GCA_022572185.1 Pseudomonadota bacterium
TGTCCGCGCCTGCCGACCCCCAATCGCCCGGCGCTTTGAGCAGCGCGAGTGAAGTCGGATTTACGATCGCGATGACCAACGCGCCCTGTGCGTGCGCCCAGTCTGTCAGTTGATCGATTTGCTCGAGCGTACCGAAGAACGACGGCTGTTGAATGACGACAGCGACCGGCGCTTCCTGATTACTCAATGCATCGAGATTTGCCGTCCCGTATTTCGGGTCCAATGGCAGCCGATCGAAGGTCAGTTTCTGGCTGCCGGCGATCGCTGTAGCTACCTTCCGATACACCGGGTTGACGCCAGACGCGAGCAATACGCGTCTTGACTTCACCGTCCGATTTGCCCTGACGGCCATCAGTGCAGCCTCCGCAAGCGCCGATGCACCGTCATATAACGATGCGTTGCTCGCATCAAGACCGGTCAGGCCCGTGATCATCGTCTGGTATTCGTAAATCGTCTGCAGCGTGCCCTGGCTTGCCTCGGCCTGATAGGGCGTATAGGCGCTGTAGAACTCGCCGCGTGTGGCGATATCCCAGACCGCGGTCGGAATATGATGCTCATAGGCGCCGGCACCGATAAATGAAAGCGGTGAGCCATCCCGTGCTGCGCGAGCATGCATCAGACGTGAAATTTCCATTTCGGTCAGCGCTTCGGGTATACCGTCGAGGTCCTCAATCAGAAGTTCGACCGGAATTTCATCGAACAAGCTGTCAATGTCCGGCGCGCCTATCGTGGCAAGCATTTCTTTTATGTCTTGTTCCGTGTGCGGTATGAAAGGCATTTTCGGCTTCCGCTGGCAATAAAAAGATCAATCAGGCTTCGAGTTCATCGAGCATTGCCTGGTATGCATCCGGGTCCATCGTGTCACCCGAATCAATGCCACCCGACGGCTGCAATCGAACGATCCAGCCATCTCCGTAGGGATCCGCATTGATCTTCTCCGGGTCATCCGCGAGATCGGCATTGACATCGAGCACCGAACCCGAGATCGGTGCATAAACGTCTGATGCTGCTTTGACCGATTCCACGACCGCCATCTCGCCGCCGGCTTCGAGCTCCTGGCCGGCTTCGGGCAGCTCGACATACACCAGGTCGCCGAGCGCCGATTGCGCGTGGTCCGTAATTCCCACTGTTACACTGCCATCCTCTTCCTGACGCAGCCATTCATGGTCGCTCGTGTATCGCAGATCGCCTGGCAATTCGCTCATTGTTTTACTCTCCTGTCGCAGACACTTTGCTTGTTTCCCGGTAAGGCCCACGGTGGCCCCATCAAGTCCCGAATAGATTGTTTAAAGGTCGATACAGACCTTACCGTTGCGCACGAAGGGCGGCCGCACGATTCGCACGGCGAGCATCTTACCCCGCACCTCGACCTGTGCCTGTTCGTAATTACCGGCAGGCAAGCGCGCAAGCGCAATTGAACGTTGCAGGGTCGGTGAAAAACCGCCGCTCGTTATCTCGCCCTCCCCGACCCCGTCAACGACAACCCGTTGATGATTGCGCAAGACGCCGCGATCCTCGAGCAGCAGCCCTGCAAACTTCTGTCTGCCGTTACTTGCACGGACCTTGCTGATCGCGGCCCTGCCGATGAAGTCTCGTTCGTCCGGTTGCCACGCAATCGTCCAGCCAAGCCCCGATTCGAGCGGCGAAGTCGTCTCGTCCATGTCCGTGCCATACAGATTCATGCCGGCCTCGAGTCGGAGCGTATCGCGGGCGCCGAGCCCGCACGCTGTTACACCAAGATCGAGCAACTGCTGCCAGAAACTTTCAGCGGCGTCCGCCGGCAAGACGATCTCCCAGCCGTCCTCGCCCGTATAGCCTGTCCGGGCAATGAACAGCTCGCCTGCTTCGAGTCCGTGGAACGGTCGCAGCGCAAGTGCGGCAGCACGCCATTCATCGTCCAGGACCTGCGCCGCAAGCTCGCGCGCTTTCGGGCCCTGCACCGCAATCATTGCAAGCTCCGCACGTTCGGTGACATCGACCGAATACGCGGCAGCCTGTTCAGTGATCCAGGCAATATCCTTTGCCCGCGTAGCGGCATTGACGACCAGTCGAAATCGGCCCGGCTCGAGAAAATATACGATGAGATCATCGATAACGCCACCGTCGGGATTCAGCATGCAGGTGTAGAGGGCTTTGCCCTTGTCAACGAGTTTTGCGACGTCATTGGCAAGCAGGTAACGCAAAAACTCAGTTGTTTTCTCACCCTGCAAATCGACCACGGTCATGTGCGACACATCGAATGCGCCCGCATGCTGTCTTACGGCAAGGTGTTCCTCGATCTGGGAGCCATAATGCAGCGGCATGTTCCAGCCACCGAAATCGACGATCCGAGCGCCAGCCGCGACATGCTTCGCGTAGAGCGGCGTCTGCAATCCCATCATGTACTCCCTCGCTGGTTTACGTTGCATCCGGCGAAAATTCCTGGCCCTGACCAACAAAAAAGGCGGCAGACCGAATCTCTTATGAAATCCAATCTGCCGCCCCTCTGTCCGGTAACCTGAGAGATCGCGCACCTTTCGGCCGCATACCCCTTCGGTGGGCCGTTTCCGGCCACTCTCCAGAGCTAATCAGGATAGTCAGTCCGTGTGCCTGAGCGTTTCCGAGCGAGTTGCGCCTTCGGCGCTCCATTAGAAATGGAGTCTCTTCTGAATATCCACTGGATTAGTGGCCGCAATCATAGCCAAGTCATGTTGCTGTTGCCAGCAGCTCGTAAGATCGCAACAATGCGGGTTGCATATTCCCCGGAGAGTTCCAATGCCGAATGCCCGCAAACTGGCCATTTCCTTGATATGCTTGACAAATTTGACCGCCAATGCCGGCCCGGCGGACGATTTTCACGCTTTACTCGATGAATCCTGGGAATGGCAGCTGGTGCAGAGCCCGGTTTTTGCCTCCTCGCTGGGCGATCGACGTTATAACGACAAGTGGGCCGACTTGAGCATCCAGGCGATCGAAGCGCGCCACCAGCAACGGCAGACATTTCTCGATCGCCTGAGTGCGATCGACTCAGCCGTGCTAAGCGTAAGCGATCAGTTGAACTACGATCTGTTTCGCCGCGAATTACACAACGACATCGATGGCCATCAGTACAAGAATTACCTGATGCCCATCAATCAGCGTGGTGGCGTGCAGTCGCTCGAATCGACTGCCGAGCGACTCCGTATGCAAACGGTCAAGGATTACGAAGACTGGCTCGCACGCATGGCGGCGGTCGATCAAGTCATCGAGCAGACCATGGCACTTCAGGAACTGGGCAGGAAGTCCGGCTACATGCCGCCCAAGATCCTGATGCAACGCATTCCCGATCAGCTGGCTTTGCAGACCGTTGAGAATCCCGAGGACAGCCCGTTCTTCATAGCGTTTGAATCCATGCCGGACACCATGGCCGAAGAAGACAAATCCCGCTTACGGGAATCGGCCAGAGAGATCATTGATGAGTCCATCGTTCCGGCTTACCGGGAATTCAGCCGCTACTTCACAGACACTTACCTGCCGGCAAGCCGCGACAGCATCGGCGCATCGGAACTACCGAACGGCGAAGCGTTTTACGAGTACCGCACACAGCTATACACGACGACGGCAATGACACCGGACGAGATTCATCGATTGGGCCTCAATGAAGTGAAACGCATACGTGATGAGATGCAACTGCTTATCGATGAGCTCGAGTTCGACGGTGACTTCGCAGACTTCCTGCATTTTCTGCGCAGCGATCCGCAGTTCTACTTTGAAGACCCGGACGATTTATTCGAAGCCTATCTCGCAACCTGCAAACGCATCGACCCAGAACTCGTGAAACTGTTCGGCAAACTGCCGCGCATGCCATACGGCTTACGTCCCATTCCGGACAACATTGCACCTGATACGACGACCGCTTACTACAATGGTCCCGCCGCCGATGGCAGTCGTGCCGGTTATTACTACGTCAATCTCTACAAGCCTGAGGTCAGGCCCAAGTACGAGATCGAAGTCCTGAGCGTGCACGAGGCCATGCCTGGCCATCATTTACAGATTGCGCTGGCACAGGAACTGGAGGACGTGCCTGATTTTCGTCGCTACTCGGGATTCACGGCTTTTATCGAGGGCTGGGGTTTGTACAGCGAGAGCCTGGGCTACGAACTGGGACTCTACAAAGATCCTTACTCGAGGTTCGGTGCACTGACCTATGAGATGTGGCGCGCCGTGCGCCTCGTCGTCGATACCGGCATACATTACAGAGGCTGGACCCGGCAGCAGGCGATCGATTTCTTCAAAGACAACGCTGCAAAAACCGAACTCGACATCATCAATGAAATCGATCGCTACATCGCCTGGCCGGGCCAGGCACTTGCTTACAAAATTGGCCAATTGAAAATACTCGGCCTGCGCAGGCAAGCCGAGCAAGCGCTCGGTGACAGCTTCGATATCCGTGCGTTTCATGACGAACTGCTGGGCGCCGGGGCGATTCCGCTCGAGGTCCTCGAGACCCGCATGAACCGCTGGCTGACGCAACAAATGCAGTAATTTCGATTAATTAACTGCCCGGAAATGACAATCCGTCCGCTGCCGTGATGCTCGAACCAACAACGGGGAGATGGAGGCAGGCATGTCGTTCATAGAAAAGCTCCAACGCCGCAACGTCATTCGGGTTGTGAATGCGTATGTCGCCGTTTCCTGGTTGCTGATCCAGGTTGAAGCCAGCGGCTAAGCTGCGCCGTTTAGTGGCAGTACCGTTTGCCGTTCTGCAGCGAATTCACGGCGGGCGATTCTGGCCCGGGTTACCGGATCGGCATTGGCATCGAAGATTTCATCGATTCTCTTCAGGCGGTGAGCCAGGCCTGCGCAATTCGCGATCTGGATGTTGAGCCCCGGTCTTGCGTTCATTTCCAGGATCAATGGCCCACGGTCACGATCGATGACGATATCGACGCCGAGGTAGCCGAGTCCGGTGACATCACTGCCGCGCGCCGCCGACTGCAAAATGAAATCCCAGTGAGGGATATACAGTCCGGCGATTGCTGCACCTGTATCCGGGTGCTCGTCGACGACTTCGTTCTTGAGTACGCCATTTAATGTCTCTCCGGAACCCATATCAACGCCTGCGCCGACTGCGCCCTTGTGCAGGTTGGCCTTGCCGTCAGACGTTCTCGTCGGCAAGCGAACCATCGCCATGATCGGATAGCCGCGATACACGATGATGCGAATATCCGGCACGCCCTGGTAACTGACTTCGGCGAACATCGGATCGAACTTGACGCAGTACTCGATCAAGGCCGTATCCGGGTTGCCGCCGAAACTGTACTGCCCGCTCACAACATTCGAGGCATGATGCTTCAGGTCCGATTCCGTGATCAGAAGCCCGTTTATCAAGCGGTAACTGCCGCGCCGCCGGTAGCTTTGCCCGGAAATGACGAGAATGCCGTCACCACCGCTTCCCCGCGCAGGTTTGATGACGAAGCTTTCGAGACTCTCGACGAGCTGCGGCAGGCGTCGGACTTCCGACTGGCTGCTGATCAGGCCGTATAACTCCGGCACCGCCATGCCGGCTTCCAGTGCGAGTTTCTTCGTTAGGACTTTGTCGTCCACCCGCGGATAGAGTCGCCTGGGATTGAGCTTCAGGATGAAGTCGGCATTGCGCCGATTGACCCCAAGCACGCCGGCTTCGTTCATCCGCCTGCCATAATCGAACATGTTAATCACCTGCCAGTACCTTGAACCGCCTTAACTCGACCAGCCGGTATCCCGTGTAGCGGCCGAGGAGAAGCACTGCGGCGAGAATGATCAGCAGCAATTCCGGAAAAGTGAATATGAGGTGCTCCAGCCAGTGCATACCCATGACGAGGTAAGCGAATATCGCCACGACAAGACTGCCGGAGACGCCCCGGATCGCGTCCGTCGCGCCTCGCTCCTCCCAGACAACCGACATGCGTTCGATCGTCATCGCAATGATGACCATCGGAAAGAGCGCGACAGAAAGGCCGGTTTCCATGCCCAACTTGTGAGAAACGATGCTGATAACGAGCATCAGCAACACGACCACGATCAGTACGGCGCTGAGCCGCGGCACCAGCAGCAACCTGAGACGTTCGAGGAAGAAACGAATGCTCAAACCCAGCGTTACAAGAAGTGTAAACAGGAGCACTCCCCAGAATAGCTGTGTTTCGCGGAACGACAGCGCGATCAACACAGGCATGAATGTGCCAAAGGCATCGATCCCGATGACGTTGCGCAACACAACCATGACCAGCGCTCCGACGGGAATCATCAGTAGTACGCTGTACACCGCCTGCGTCCGAATCGGCAGACTGAATAAGGAAAAGTCGACGAGCCTGGATTGTTCAAGCGCCGCTCGTTGTTCCGCGATGGCGATCGAATCGAGATGATTTTTCTGCACGGCAAAATTTACTTCCACATTGCTGCCACCCTCGACCCTGACCAGCGGTTCACTGCCGCGCCACCAGATCAGGTAGCGATCCGGCAGGGTTTCTTCACCCGTATTCGGATTGAAATAGCGCCATCGATCGCCGTCGTGAATTTCGAGCCAGGGTAGCGGTTCAACCCTGCGCTGCCGGTCCTGTAAAACAATGCCCCGGATCATGCGTGCAGGAATCCTGGCGGATGCCAGAATGGTCGTGATCATTTGTACGAAGTCGGCAGAGGTCCTTGCGTCAGCGAGCAACAATTCAACGTTCGCGTCGGGTGACGGGTCGTTGGCCAGTCGCAACAACTCTGCCGTGAAAGACGCTGGGTCCGCCGAATGCTCCCGCACCTCGGAGACGATGACGTCGACCGCCGTCTTGAATGGTTCGTTAATTACCGGCGGCGGCGGGAACGGCGGCGTCGTATCTGACTGGTCACTGCCGGTGTCCTCATAAACGACACGGCGATAATAGAGGGTCTGCGACCCGTCCGAGCGGCGCACGGCCCATTGCGCCTCCCGGCCACCGCTGACGTAATTCAAACCGAAGCCGAATCCTTTCGACACGTTGTATTCGTGCAGCATGCGAAAGCCGGGCGTGAGGGTCGGAATCTGCAGATTCGCCTTGATCGAACCGGGGCCGCTGTCGAATCGAATCGCTGTTTCGATCGTCCAGATAGGCGTCTTCTGGTTGTCGGTAACAGGGAACCCCAGCACCTGCCACTTATAAAGGAACATCGAGACGCCGATCGCCGTGAGAAGCCCGGCCAGAGCAAATACATAGCGCAGGGTCATTCTCGAGTACCCGCCGGGCGTGAGAATTCAGCCGCGCATTTTACGCCGCATGTCATCGCGCGTTTAACCCTAAGGCGATGTGCACGGCGTGTTGCCGAATCGGGCCACTGCGATTGAACAGCCGCATGCCGCGGCCGCGAAACTTCGCGACAGATGATGACTCGGATGAAAACAGACGGTTCAGGCCGTCCAGGAAATAAAGCATCGTTTTATTGGCCCCTTTTCGAGACCGTTCGTATCTGCGCAGTACCGGCAAGTCACCCGGATGTTCGTCGTTGCCAATTGCCTCATCGATTACGCTGACCAGCCTGGCCGCATCGGCCAGGCCGAGATTGGCGCCTTGTCCGGCGAGTGGATGAACGGCGTGCGCCGCATCGCCGATCAGAGCCAGACCTGGCAACACGTAATGATTTGCATGTTGCGCCTTCAGGGGAAACGACGCCCTCGGGCCTGCAGGCGTCAGCCGTCCCAGCACAGAATCCGTTGCTTCACTTAGCATGTCAGACAATTCATCATCAGATGCGGCGATCGCCAGTTCTGCTTGTTCGGGGCTCGTTGACCACACGACCGATACCCGGCCGTCCAGAAGCGGCAACAGCGCAATCGGTCCGCTTTGCAGGAATCGCTGCCAGGCGGTGTGCTGGTGATTTCTCTCCGGTCGCAAATGCGTTACGAACGCCGACTGTGGATATCGCCAGGCATCGATAGAAATGTCGCTGCTTTTTCGAACTAATGAGCCCGCGCCGTCAGCACCCACAACGAGATCGGCGGGCAGTGATTTGCCATCTGCGACTTCAACACGGAACCGGTTGTCCATTCGCACGAGGGACCGAATCGGTGTCTCATAATCGACCGGCTGATCCAGTGAATCCAGGTCTTGCAGAAGCGCGCTCTGTATCAGCTTGTTTTCGACAATGAAGCCGAGTTCGGCCACGCCAAACTCAGCTGCCTCGAAACGCAGAGTATCCGGACCGTCCACGTAACCACATGCGTCCCAGACGCGCATGTCGCGGTATGGGCAAGCCCGCTGATCTTCGATGCTTTTCCAGACATCGATCGATGCAAGAATGCCGACCGATCCCGATGCGATTGCAGACACGCGCAAGGCAATATCATTCGAACGATCAAACGTCGGTCTCTTGCCGGCATCGACGACAGCGATGTTCATCTGGTCGCGGTGCCTGCTGTGTGCCAGTAGTGCAGCGGCAGTCAATCCCGTGATGCCGGCACCGACGACGACGATTTCGAACGGACGATTCATTCGAGCGGAACCCCGCGGGACAATCTGGGCAGCCGCCCGGCAAGACCCATCATGTGCCTGGCAAAAAGGGATCGCACGCCCGGCACGAGGTCGAAGCCCAGCATACCCAGGTTTCTTAACGCGCGGACCGGTGCGCTGGCACTACCAAACAAGCGAACGATACCGTCGGTGATTCGCACGAGCTTGCGTTGATCAGCACGCCGCCACTCCGCATATTTTTCGAGAATTTCTGCATCGCCGGCGTCAATCGTTGCATTCGATTGGGTACGTGCGTCTGCAATACAGTCCGATAATGCAGCGACATCGCGTAATCCGAGATTGAATCCCTGTGCGGCAACCGGGTGCAGCCCGTGCGCGGCATTTCCGATAAGCACGCATCGCCCGGCGACCAGCCTGCTCGCCTTGCTCAGCGCAAGCGGGTAGGTGCTTCTGCGGCCGACGCGCGAGAAATTACCCAAGCGAAAACCGAATGCATCCTGCAGTTCTTTCATAAATGCTTCGTCCGACAGTCGCATGACTTCGTCGGCCTTTGCAGGCGGTAATGACCATACAAACGCCGCGCGATCATCGGTGACCGGCAGCAACGCAATCGGACCACTGTCCGTGAATCGCTCGAACGCACGATTCATCGGCGGTTGTTCCGGTTTCAAGTTGCCTACGACTGCGAGTTGCTCGTAGTCGACCCGTGAAGCGCTTATTCCGACCATCTCACGGACAGCGGAATCCGCGCCATCGGCAGCGACGAGCAAGTTACAGGTCAGATTTCGTGACCTGCCTTCCGGTTCTTCGATGCCGACGACTACCAACTGCGGCTGCAGATCGACTGCGCCAACCTTGCCGGGGCAGATAAGTTCCAGTCCCTCGACTTCAAACTGCGCGTTCTGCAGTACCTCACCGAGCGTGCGATTGATAACAACGTAGCCAAGGGCTTCAACGCCCTGCTCGCGCGCGTCGATATGGGAAAACCCAAAGTATCCTCGATCGGAGATGTGGATGCTCCTGACTGGCGTTGATGATTTAGCGATGGCCTGCCACAGACCCATCGCCTCGAACATGCGTTGGCTGCTACGGGACAAGGCCGTGGAGCGATCATCAAAACTGGGTTGTTGTCTGTCACCCCGGGCCACCGCCTCGATCACCGCAACACGCAAGTTGAGCGGCGCCAGCGCCAGTGCGAGGCTGGTACCAATCATGCCACCGCCGGCGATTACGATGTCGTAGTGGTGCTCTTGTCCGCTCATGATGTCTTTCCGGCTTGCGCCATGCCCTTCAGGCAGCCATTAGATTTTCGATGTCTTCCGGTTCTTTGGCCAGCCCCTTGCTGAGCACGTCCGGGCCTGAATTTGTTACGGCGACATCGTCTTCGATGCGAATACCGATATTACGCCAACGCGCGGGTACTTTGCGGCTCGCCGGAATGTAAATCCCCGGCTCAACAGTGGTAACCATGCCGGACTCCAGCAAGCGCCACTCGTCACCGACCTTGTAGTCGCCAACGTCGTGAACATCCATGCCAATCCAGTGCCCGGTACGATGCATAAAGAACTCGCGGTACGCATGCTCGCGAATAAGCCGAGGTAATGACCCCTTCAACAGCCCGTTTTTCTTCAGGCCGCGGGTTATCACCCGGATCGCGGCGTCATGTGGGTCGTTCCAGTGATTGCCGATGCAGGTCTTGTCTATCGCCGCGAGCTGCGCCTCGAGGACGATCTCATAGATCGCCCGCTGCTCTGGCGAAAAGCGGCCGTTGACCGGAAACGTTCTTGTCACGTCCGAGGCGTAGTAGTCGTATTCACAGCCGGCGTCGACCAGCAACAAGTCACCGTCTGCGAGACACGCAGTGTTGTCGACGTAATGCAGCGTGCAGGTATTGGCACCCGTGCCCACGATCGGGATATAGGAAATTACCGCATCGTGGCGGCGAAACTCGTGAACGTACTCAGCCTCGACTTCGTACTCGAACATACCGGGCTGCACCCTGGAAATAGCTCTTTTATGTGCGCTGACGGCGATCTTGGCGGATTTCCGCATAGCGGATATCTCTGCCCGACTCTTGTATAAGCGCATGTCGTGCAGGATGTGGTCCAGAGCAACAAATTCGTCCGGTGTGTGGGTACCTCGTGCATTGCGGGAGCGAAGCGACCTGACCCATTCGGCCATTCGCCGATCGAATTCTGCGTATGCCCCCATTGTATAATAGACGCTGCTGCATGACTCCATGATGCCCGGCAGGATGTCGTCGATATCGTCGATCGGAAAAGCATCATCCGCACCGTAATAGTTGACCGCTCCGTCGGGTCCAGCACGCGAACCATCCCAGCGCTCTTTGTCCGAATCACGATCCCGGCAAAACAGGATGTACTCCCCGTTGTCTCGTCCAGGCGCCAGGACGGTGACGGCGTCCGGCTCAGCGAACCCCGTCAGGTAATAGAAGTCGCTGTCCTGACGAAAACGATAGGCGACGTCGCGACTTCTGAGGCGCACTGGCGCGCTTGGCAGAATCGCTATGCCGCCCGTACCGACCATCCGCATGAGTTGCTTACGTCGTTTCAGGAACTCTTTGCTGTTCATCTTTGCTCAGGCCCGGGCTAGTGCAGCACTTCGGTACCGTCCGGCACCGACCGGTACTCTGACAGCTCTTCATAAGTGAGCTGCACGGCAACGCGGAGATATTCAACGAGGTCAGCGTAAGCTGCTTCGTTTGTTTCCTCTTCAGTATCTTCATCGACGGTGGCACGGGTGATCTGCAGCATATCCTTGATTATGTCGCTCAATGGTTCGTCAGCCAGCCGCTCTTTCAGGCCGACGTCAGGTGTGCCGGACACCAGCCCATGCAGAAACCCCTCACACCAGTGTGCGATGGCCTCCGCTCTTATTATTGTTGAATCGGACTCGTCAGGCAGAAGCGGCTGAAATTCTGATTGTCTTTGCGAAAGTTGACGATGTGTATAGGTACATAAGGC
This sequence comes from Pseudomonadota bacterium, assembly GCA_022572185.1. Classification (GTDB taxonomy): domain Bacteria; phylum Pseudomonadota; class Gammaproteobacteria; order Steroidobacterales; family Woeseiaceae; genus JACZWL01. The sequence goes on from JACZWL010000001.1 coordinate 11,417, forward strand.
GTCGAGCAACATTTCGCATTCCCGCCGCAATGCATTGTCCGGATCACTGCCCGCAAGGACCTGGTCCAGCCAGCCGGTGCCCGCATCGGCCCCAAGAACCGCCAGCCTGCTACACAGCAGGCCATGCGCTTGCCCTGCATCCCAGCTTGCACCGCAACGTTTGAGTGCGGCGTCCAGTTCATCATGATTTACGGACTGTGCCACGGGATCTGCCTCCGTATTTGCCGGCCTCGCCGGCCTTTCAAGTTCCGGCCTGGTACGGCCATTCACAGGCGCGAATGATCCCATGTAATGCATCAATGGGCCATGCAAATGACGATTCGGCCTGCATCAAGATTGATTCTCCTTGTGAGCGGCTCTATATTGACGCCATGGCTGAAGACGGAAATACGATGTTTGAGCACGAATTAAAGCGACTCGAGAAGCGCGTTGATGCGCTGGTTCGCGTATGCGACCAGCTGCAGGATGAGAATAAATCGTTGAAGCAAAGGCAGGACACGTTGACCACGGAGCGTGCAACGCTCCTGCAGAAAAATGAACAGGTACGCGCACGCGTTGAAGCGATGATTGGCCGTTTAAAGGCAATGGAACAGGGCGGCTAGAAGGCCTCACTCATTCGCCACACCTCGTTGACGTATCTATAGACCCTATTCCCTGACAAGGGGAATTGCGACGGAGTATCCGTAATGAATGACATATATGCCCACGTCAGTGTTCGTATTCTCGAGAAGGAGTATCAGGTTTCCTGTCCCGCCAATGAGCGCACAGACCTGCTGGACTCCGCCGAGGTGCTAAATGCGAAGATGCGGGAAATCCGTGACAGTGGCAAAGTCGTCGGACTGGACCGAATCGCCGTGATGGCAGCGCTGAATATGGCAAATGAATTGCTTCATTCCCAAGCCAGGGACAAGGCTCTCGAGGGAAGCCTCGGCAATCGTCTCAAACTGATTTCCGAACGCGTTGAATCCGTGCTTGGCGCAAGCCAGCAACTCGATCTTTAGCGAGGCTTCGGCTATTCTAGGAACAGTCTTGGCGCCTCCTGCAGTGTACGATGATGGCCTGGATACCTTTCGACCCTAAATTATTACCTCGGGGTCGTGCACTGTCGGCAGCATATGTGCATAACCGCTCTGCGCGGATAGCCTGTTGCTACCACGTCTGACCCCACCTGTTGCTCCGGTTCGAGAGCGACGGCCGGAAACGGCACAGGCGGGAGGCGTCATCTTTCAAGCTCGACTATTAGACCAATAGCCGCGCTTGCGCATTGCTTTGGCAGGCACGGATGGCAAAAACAAAAAGCGATCGCAAGAAAAGTGAGTTGCGAAGCGAATGCCGCCTGGCCAGGGCCAATATGACGGTGGCGGCGCGCAAAAAAGCATCGGCACGAATCTGCGATGCTGTCACCCGGTCCGACTATTTTCGCAGGAGTCGCATTGTCGGCTGCTATTTGTCGACCGATGAGGAAGTGGATACGTGCGCAATAATTCAGCGCGGACTGACCATGGGAAAGCAGATTTTCGCGCCGGTATTGGGTAAAAACGGGTCTATGCGATTTCGCGATCTCAGCGCAGACAGCCGCCTGTCGCTCAATCAATTCGGCTTAATGGAACCGCAAACCGGCGAATTCGTCGATCCACATCACCTCGACATCGTAATTACACCACTGGTTGCATTCGATGCATCGGGCAATCGAATTGGTATGGGCGGCGGTTACTTCGATCGATGCTTTGCATTCCTGAAAGGACGAAAAATCTGGCTACACCCGAAACTAATCGGACTCGCGTTTGACTGCCAGAGAGTTGATGCAATAGCACCAAACCCTTGGGATATAGGGCTTTATCGGGTAATTACGGAAACAACGTAAACTTTTGTCGCATTTTCCAGACACGGCAAACCCAGTCGCCAACAAAGATTCCCTGCACTCTGTTTTTTTGCACATCATGACCCGCAACCGTCAATAATTTGCGTTGAATTTTCATCCTTGAGCACATCGTTCACATCTGGTCTGAGTTCTTCTGCCGCAACTCCCGCAAGAAATATTTCGATTTGAAAAACAGTTCGACTTTTTTCGCCGGAATCGACATATTCGACACCATCCAAAAATGTTAACGGGTTCACTTAACTAACTGGATTTTTTGGATTTGTTGTATATACTCAACGCCGGGTACCCGACACGGAGAAAATTATGGCTACCAAAAAGAAGTCTCGTAAAAAAGCTTCTAAGCGGAAGACCGCGAAGAAGCGTAAAGTAACTCGGAAGAAGCCGGCTAAGCGTAAAGTCGCAAAGCGCAAAACCAAGCGTAAGGTGAAGAGAAAAGCCAAGCGCAAGACCAAGAAAAAGGCCAAGCGTAAGGTGAAGAAGAAAGCCAAGCGCAAGGCTAAGAAAAAAGCCAAGCGTAAGACCAAGAAAAAGGCCAAGCGCAAGGCTAAGAAAAAAGCCAAGCGCAAGACCAAGAGGAAGGCTTCCCGGCGGAGATAGCCTAGGCTATCTACTTGGGAGAAAGGTAACTATTTCACCCGGTCTAAGTCGGCCATTTACTGCAAGGGTTACCGACGTTGTTCTTCCGAAACAAGAAATATGCCCGCGATTGCGGGCATATTTCGTTTTGGCCCCATGCAGGCGTATTTTGTTCGCCTCAGAGACCCCAGGTGAAACCATAGCCAATACTCTGCCGATCAGATAAGCTCACGCTCGAAACCGTGCCGACGGTCTTGGAAATGTGTTTGGAACGGATAGATCGCGGCCTGATTGCAGTCGGATGAACGTGGAAACATGGATCAATCTGAAAAGAAACTGAATGCTGCCAAAGCATCCCTGGAGTACATCCAGAACGGCATTATTCTGGGCGTCGGCACAGGATCGACGGTCGACTTTCTGATCGACCTGCTACCTTCCATTCGCAACAAGATCGAGGCGGTTGTCTCCAGCTCAGCCGAAACCAAGGCCAGGCTCGAGAAACACGGTTTCGAGGTTTCAATGCTCAACCAGGTCGGCGATGTCGATCTATACATAGATGGCGCAGATGAAGCCACCAAGCACCTGCATCTGATCAAGGGTGGCAGTGGCGCCCTTACACGTGAGAAGGTCCTCGCAGGGGCCGCGCGGAAATTTGTCTGTATTATCGATGATTCGAAACTGGTCGGCATGCTCGGCACATTTCCGCTGCCGATTGAAGTTATTCCAATGGCGCAGGCTTTCGTCGCGCGGCAACTCCTCAAGTTGCGTGGACAACCCATCTGGCGGGAAAATTTCGTGACCGAAAACGGCAACCATATTCTGGACGTCCACAACCTGACAATCAGCAATCCGCTCGAAACGGAAACAAGACTGAATCAATTCCCCGGTGTTCTTACCGTGGGAATTTTTTCGCACCGGCCGGCGGACGTCCTGTTGATTGCCGACAATTCAGGCGTAAGGACGATCGGGCAGTAAGAGTCATACATCCTTGTCCCCCAGCCAAAATAAGAAGGCCCGCTCAAAGCGGGCTTTTTCAATAGCGACAAGGATTGATGCAATACATCCCTGTATTGCACCCTTCGGGCGGCTCCGCCGTCCAAAATCGCTCCCGGCGATTTTGTCGAACGAGCTTCTCATCCGAAATGTCCCCCAGCCAAAATAAGAAGGCCCGCTTAAAGCGGGCCTTCTTATTTTGGCTGGGGGACAAGGATTCGAACCTTGGTTGGCGGAGTCAGAGTCCGCAGTCCTACCGTTAGACGATCCCCCAAGTTCGCCCAAGGCGTTAACGAAGGGCATATTGACCAGTGCGAACTTACCTTTAGTGAGCAGTCAGATTTTGCGTCCTGCTGATGCGCCGATTTATCTTACGTGACTATCGTGAGTCGTGCATTCCACAGGTACCATTAGCAAGCCGATACTGCCGCTATCGCTTCGAGTACTGCGTTGCCCGGCGCGCTTTTCTCAAGCCCACCTTCTTTCGTTCCACTTCGCGCGCGTCGCGGGTTACAAATCCTGCTTTGCGCAGTACCGGCCGCAATGATTCATCGTAATGCAACAATGCACGTGTCAGCCCGTGGCGGATCGCTCCCGCCTGCCCGGTTGTCCCGCCACCGCTCACCGTCACGGTGATATCAAACTTGTCAGTCAGGTTGATCAATTCCAGCGGCTGACGAACTATCATTTGCGCTGTCTGCCGGCCAAAAAACTTGTCCAGCGGTCGATTGTTGACGGTGATTTCGCCGCTGCCGGTTTTCATGTAAACCCGTGCAGTCGAGGTCTTTCGCCGACCGGTCCCGTAGAAGTCTGCTTCACTCATTATATCTGTGCCTCATTCCTGATGCTGCGTCGTATCAGGCATCAATATCCAGTGGTAGAGGCTGCTGAGCCTCGTGCTTGTGCTCCGGACCGGCGAATACCCTGAGCTTGGACAGCATTTTCCTGCCCAGCGGGTTACGGGGCAACATGCCCTTCACCGCATATTGCAGTGCACGTTCAGGCGCCTCCTCCAGAAGCTGCTCCAGGGAGATCGACTTCAGGTTGCCAATGTAGCCCGTATAGCGGTGGTATATCTTGTCTTTTAGCTTGTTGCCGGTCACCCGAATCTTTTCGGCGTTGACTACGACGATATAGTCGCCCGTATCGACGTGCGGCGTATATACCGGCTTGTGCTTGCCACGCAAGCGCCGCGCGATCTCAGTAGCCAAGCGGCCTAATGTCTTGCCTGTGGCATCAACCACGTACCAGTCGCGGCGAACCTCGTGTGGCTTGGCAGAAAACGTCTTCATGGTGTCTCGATCCAGTTCGGAACAGTCTCGTTCCCGTAACGTGTATTTCGGGCGCTGCTTACAAGCGATGGTTTCGGCGCTCCGGAGCCCCTCTGCAGGGGGCGGGCGTCGCCCTTTATCATCCCTGCCGAAAGGCGCGAAATTCTACTTGACGCACCGCGGCAATGCAAACAAAAGCGTGCTTTTTCGGCAAAAAAGCGGCGCTGCTTACCCTTATAGTTTCTATTTAAATATCAATTACTTATCTATCAGAAAGAATACTCGAGCGACAGCGCCGAATAGCTGTCTGTGTTTTCGGTGCCAACAGGCACGTCGCTGTTGTTCTTGACAGTATAGGACGCGACTAGGGCCAAGTTGCCGATCAGCCTGGTCTTCAAGGCCGAAACAGACTCCAGATAGGTGTTTTCCTTGCCGGACTCGATGACGAAGTCCTGATTGAACTCCGCCGACTCGCTGAGCAACCATTTGTAGCTCAAGCCGCCACGGGCGATCATCTCGTCTTCTTTGCCGCCATCACGTCGTTCAGATTGCCGGGCACCGAGCCCGATTTCCGCATTCAATGTGTGAGCGCTGCTTGCGATCAGGTGTCGCCCGTAGCCGACTGACTGTGAGACCTGGGTATCGAAACCGCTGAATCTGTCCTTGCGCCAATCGATCCTGCCAAACAGGAAATCATGTTCAGACAGTTTGCGTTCGCTCTTCCATCCAAGCCTGTAGGCTTCTGCGGTCGTCGAGTTACCCTCTGTCGCATGGATCGCGAATGCTTCGAGCACGTGCTGCCAATCACCGGTTTCGTAGCCGACTTCGAAACTGGTATTCAGGGTCGAATTCTCGGCATTGCCGGACGTCGCCAGATAACCGAGCGCAGCCTTGCCCGACCATGGGCCTTCTTCTTCGTCGTCGGCATATGAAGCTGTTGCCCATACGGTGATCATAATCATTATTGAAATACAATGCTTTGGCGGAAAACGCATGCGAGACTCCTTAGTCCGATCGAAAGGCGTAGCATCAAGATAAACGGCTGCGGAGTATATCGCTGGGGATGAGCGACTGCGAGGGCAATTGGCGACGAGATCCAAATGAGCGCCAGTGTCTGCCCATCCGCTATAATGCAGGCCATGAACGAGCGACACCTGACACCCGTTGACCGCCTGCTTACCGGTGTTGGAAGTTTTCTGCGAACGGTCGCAGCAACCGGGCCCGCACATGCGGCCCGTGAAAACCCCGCCAGACATATTGACAACAAGCCAATGTCTGCGACTGAAAAATCACATGCGGCTGGTCTGATGCGCGTCAACCATGCAGGCGAAGTTGCAGCACAAGGACTGTACCAGGGCCACGCGGCGGTCGCCCGTGACCCGGGCATTGAGGAGCAGATGCAGCACGCTGCCGACCAAGAACTCGATCATTTGGCCTGGTGCGAGCAGCGGCTGAAAGAGCTGGGCTCAGGCCCCAGTCGCTTGAACCCTGTCTGGTATGGGGGTGCTTTCGCAGTTGGCGCGGTGAGCGGTTTTCTGGGTGATCGCTGGAGCCTGGGATTCATCGAGGAGACGGAGCGTCAGGTCGTCCAGCACCTGACGGGGCACCTCGATCGTCTGCCTGCCAACGATGCGAAAAGCCGCGCAATTGTCCACAAAATGCGCGAGGAAGAGGCCCTGCACGGGGCGAACGCCAAAAATGCCGGCGCGTTCGATTTACCGGCCCCGATTCGCCGCATCATGCGCCTCACCGCAAGAATTATGACTGGAACCGCATACTGGTTATGATGTCGCTGGTTTCAGGACAACTGACAAAATATCATGTCGGAAATTTCAATAATCCCAATAAAAATTACGCACTTAGCTTGCCCTTACGAGCGGACTGTATTAAAAGAAGGGCGGAGGCTTGTTGAGGATCAGTAAATGCAGACAACTGCGAAGACTTTGAGCGACGTTCCGGCCATAAATCGATTTCTGAGCTATTGCCGGGTGCGAACGGTTCCTTCCAAAACCGTAATGATTCACGCCGGAGACTTACCCGACGTCCTCTACTACATCGTTGATGGATCCGTCGAAGTCATGATCGAGGACGAAGATGGCAACGAAATGGTTCTTGCCTACCTCAACAAGGGCCAGTTTTTCGGCGAGATGGGGCTGTTCTATGAGCAACCCACCCGTAGCGCATGGGTACGGACGCGAACCGAATGTGAAATTGCCGAAATGACCTACCCTCGATTCCGGCAGATTGCGAGCGAGAGCCCGGGGCTTGTCTTTGAACTGGCAACCCAGCTGGCAACGCGACTCGATCGCACCAACCGCAAACTCGGTGATCTGGCATTTGTTGACGTCACCGGTCGGGTTGCCCACGCGATCATGGACCTGTGTAACGAGCCGGACGCCATGACCCATCCGGACGGCATGCAGATCAAGGTCAGCCGCCAGGAGCTAAGCCGCCTCGTTGGCTGTTCACGTGAAATGGCTGGCCGAGTGCTAAAGGTACTCGAGGAACAGGGCCTCGTATCAGCAAGCGGAAAGACAATCGTCGTATTCGGAGCTCGGCCGAACCGCAAGTTCTGATTCGTCTCCTCAGACCGATTTCGGGCCGTCTCGTCAGACGGCCTTCTCAATCTCGGACCTCATAGCGCTGATCGTGGCGGCATAATTGTCTGTGCCGAATATTGCCGAGCCTGCAACAAACGTATCGGCTCCGGCCGCTGCAATTTCCCCGATGTTGTCAATCTTGACGCCGCCGTCCACTTCGAGACGAATTTCCCTGCCACTATCGTCGATCATTTTTCGGGCCTGGCGCAGTTTGTCGAGCGCCGAATCGATAAATTTCTGACCGCCGAAACCGGGATCGACCGACATGACGAGGACCATATCCATGTCTTCAATCACATGCTCGAGCCACGTCAGTGGTGTCGCCGGATTGAATACCAGTCCCGCCTTGCACCCCTGGTCACGAATCAGACCAAGCGTGCGGTGCACGTGGCGACTGGCCTCCGGATGAAAAGTGATATAGGTGGCACCCGCCTTCGCAAAATCCGGAATAAGCCGGTCGACCGGTTCCACCATCAGATGCACATCTATCGGCGCCATAATGCCGTGATCGCGCAATGCCTCACAGATAAGCGGACCAATCGTCAGGTTCGGCACGAAATGATTGTCCATGACATCGAGATGCACGATGTCGGCACCAGCCTCCAGCACTGCATTAACTTCGTCACCGAGCCGGGCAAAGTCGGCTGAAAGAATTGACGGAGCGATTAGATAATCCACATCAGTTTCCTTTGTCAGTCACGAGCGCACTGTACCGAAACCCTTATGCATTTTCACTCACTGACGTTCGAACGTGCATGTCGCCTCCCGACTCCGGAAATCATCACTCGCCTGGGGCGATGCGCTGGTTGAGGCTTCCCCAAGCCACGCGGCACGGGACACGCAAAGAAACTAGCGTATGCTGCGCCGGGCTTTCAGCATTTCGTACGCGCTGCGGATTTCGCGGGTTTTTCTCTCGGCCTCTGCGATGGCAGCGGCATCGGGATTCTTCGAGGCCAGCTTGTCGGGGTGGTTTCTGTTCATCAGGCGACGGTACGCCTGCTTGATTTCGACATTGGTCGATGATTCGCTGATGTCGAGAGCCCGGTAAGCGCTTTGAACGCGCTGGGCGTCCGCGCTTCCTTGCGGGGAACGCCGAAATCCATGCTGGGCGCGAATCATCGCTTCAAGCTGGGCGAGCTCGACGCGGCCGATGTCGAGTTCGGTGCAGACCGTCCAGTAGATTGAGCGCTCACGCTGATGCAGCCGGTTTTTTGAAAGGGAAACCTCCATCAAAAGCCGCAGGAATAATCCGCACATTTCACCGCGTCGGGCACTTTCCCGCCTGAGCTGCCGCATCGTTGCGACTAACGGAAATCCTGGATTTTTGCCGCTTTCGAACCACTCGATGGCCTGCCTGATTTTGGAAGGTCCGAGCCCGAGGCGATGCATCAGTGCGCGTGCTGCCCGAATTTCGTCTTCGGTGACGCGCCCGTCGGCTTTTGCCAGATAGCCAATCGTCTGGAACAACGCTTTGACAAAGCCCTCCGGCAATCGATCAAAGCGCGCGTCAAAGCTGTCCCGTTCAAAGTAGGAAAATCGTTTGGCAAATCCCCTGTCGAACTGATGCCCGAGTACAAGGCCAAGCAATGCAAGCCAGGGCCGGCCCGTTGCCAAGCCTGCCATGATGCCGACGATTTTTCCCCAATAGGGCATCTAACGCCGGGCTTTCAAGGGAGCGCAGGGAGTCATGTGCCAATGCTACCCGGACATGCAATCTATTCCTATTCTGGTTGCTTGCGACACCGGCGCCGAACCGCCATCATCCGCAGAGAAGATGGCGATGCCGCGTCCGGGCCAAGCATTCAGGAAATGAGTTCTTCCGATACTTTATTTGAATCATCGATTGCATCGCTGCCCTTCATTGGCCGCGGTAAAGTTCGCGATATTTACGGTGCAGACGACGGGCATTTGCTCATCGTCACGACGGACCGGATATCGGCATACGATGTCATCTTGCCGAATCCCGTGCCTTTCAAAGGTCAGGTGCTTACTCAAATCTCCAACTTCTGGTTCGAGATGATGACGGACCTGATTCCGAGCCATCTTACAAATCGCAAGCTTGATTCCCTGATCGACGATGGCGATTTGTGTCGCGCACTTGAGAAACGGGCAATCATTGTCAGACGGCTCGATCCTCTTCCAATCGAGGCCGTTGTGCGCGGCTACCTGATCGGCTCGGGTTGGCGCGACTACCAGAGCACCGGCCAGATTTGCGGTATCGATTTGCCGCCAGGTCTCGACCAGGCCGCTCAATTGCCTGAAGTTCTCTTCACGCCGGCATCTAAAGCGGCAGCCGGCGATCACGACGAGAACATCAGCTTTGAAGATATGGAAGACCGGATAGGGAGCGACCTTGCCAGACGCGTGCGTGATGTGTCGATTGTGATATACGAGCGTGCCGCGAAGTACGCACTCGGCCGCGGATTGATTATCGCAGATACGAAGTTCGAATTTGGCCTGGACGACGATCGACGACTCTATCTTATCGACGAGGCGCTGACACCCGATTCCTCCAGGTTCTGGCCGCTGAGTGAGTATCGTACCGGCATCAGCCCGCCCAGCTTCGATAAGCAGTTTGTTCGCGACTATCTCGATACGCTGGACTGGGACAGGACGTCTCCGGGTCCTTCGCTGCCGGCAGAGGTAATTCGACAGACGAGCGAGAAATATCGGGCAGCATTTTCTCTGTTGACCGATGCGAAATAAATCACTTTTGACAAACCGTGCCTAATGTACAATTACACGATTGTTTGGGTTCCTGAGGCACGCGCCGGTCAGCCATGATTCTAAATCTGCCAAATATTTTAGAGAAATTGGTTTGGGGCGATCACCTGGAAAAAAGCGGACCACTTGGACGCTTTACTGCTGTCATTCTCAGGTACATTTATGGTCTCGGCCGCGACATCGTATTCGGCCAGCTCACGTTGCGCGCCATGAGTCTTGTCTATACGACCTTGCTCTCGGTCGTGCCCCTGATCGCGTTCAGCTTTTCTGTTCTTAAGGGACTGGGTAAACACAAGGAACTTGAGCCACTGCTGTACGATTTTCTGACACCGCTTGGGCCTCAGGGCAGAGAAATCACTGAGCAGGTCATTAACCTCGTCGATAACGTCAAGGGCGGCCTGCTTGGCGGCGTAAGCCTGGCCTTTTTTATCTACACGGCAATTTCGATGGTGCAGAAAGTTGAAGAGAGCTTCAATTACGTATGGTACGTGTCGAAACCACGCAGTTTTGCGCGCCGGTTCTCAGAGTACTTTTTTGTGCTGCTCATAGGTCCGATCCTTATGGTCACTGCCTTAGGGATGCTCACTTCGATCAAAAGCAATGCGTTCGTGCAAATGATACTTACCTATGAATCCTTAGGCCCGATATTCGTTGTTGCCAGCAAGTTCACGCCCTATCTGCTCATTACCGGCGTGTTCACATTTCTGTACATGTACATGCCGAATACAAAAGTGAAGTTCAAATCCGCTCTTGTTGGCGGCCTTGCCGGCGGATTTCTCTGGGCGAGTGCCGGCGCGTTTTTCGCTACATTCATTCTCTATGCAAGCCGTACGCAGCTCATTTATTCAGGCTTTGCCGTCGCCATAACGACGCTAATCTGGTTGTATCTGAGCTGGTTGATTCTATTAATTGGCGCACAACTCGCGTTTTATTTTCAGCAACCGGCTTTCCTGCGCATCGGTCGCCGCGAACCACGCTTATCCAATTCGATGCGTGAGCGTCTCGCTCTGAATGTCATGTATTTGGTCGGCAAGGCATTTCGTGATCCGGACGCGACCACGAGTATCCGTGAAATAAGCCAACAGTTAAGTATGCCGTCGATCGCGCTGGCACCGGTTGCCGATGCTCTGGAAGGCGCCGCTCTCCTGATCACAACCGAAAACGAAGAATTACTGCCGGGTCGGGAGATGTCGCGAATCCCCTTGAACGACATTCTCGCGGTCGTTCGCACGAAGGGAGAAACCGGTTCATACCGGGACCCGGCCTGGACCGCAGAGATAGACGCTCTGGGTGCCGAAATGGATGGCGCACTCGCCAGGGTTACGGCCGAGAAGACTTTATCTGATTTGCTCGATGGGGCCGAGGATTCAGGCGCCGGCGATGGTCATCTCGTCGACGAGTAGCGAGCCGCAACGTAACGCACCGCGAACGTCCTGATCGTTGCCGATCGCAATTATTCTTTGATAAAGCTCGCGGAGGTTACCGGCAATGGTGACCTCGTGAACCGGATAGGCGATTTCACCGTTTTCGATCCAGTAGCCGACCGCCCCCCTCGAATAGTCTCCGGTAACGGAATTGACACCCTGCCCGATTAATTCGTGTACGAGGAACCCGGATTTCATGGTTTTCATGATTGACACCATGTCATCTGCATTACCGGGCACGATGAGATTGTGTGCACCGCCGGCGTTACCGGTCGTTTTGAGGCCCAAGCGCCGTGCTGAATAGGAACCGAGGATATAACCCTGCAGCACGCCGTCAATGACGATGTCCCGATCCGACGTTGCAACACCCTCGGCGTCATATGGCGCGCTGGCCATGGCTTTCGGAATGTGCGGCCGCTCCTGAATCTGCAAGAAGCCAGGGAATATCTGTTCGCCGGCCGCGCCGAGCAGGAAGGAAGCGCGGCGATACTGTGCAACCCCGCCAATGGCGCCGATAGCGTGGCCGATAAACCCGCGCGCAATTTCGGGCGCATATAGTACGGGTGCCTTGGTTGTTTTTATCTTGCGGGAACCTAGTCTGCCAACGGCCCGTCTGGCAGCCGTTTCACCGATCTGCTCGGCTGTTTCGAGCTCGCTTGCATCGCGCGCAGCGCTGTAATAATAGTCACGCTGCATATCACCGCCGGCTTCGCCGATGACGCTGCAGCTGATGCTGTGGGTGGTCTTGGGATAGCTGCCGATGAACCCATGGGTGTTGCCATAGGCGCGAACGCCGCTGCTCGTCGCAACCGTTGCGCCCTCCGAATTCGCAATGCGCTTGTCGTAGTTGCGTGCAGAGTCTTCACAGCTAATCGCAATCTTTATTGCGGCGTCTGCGTCAATCTGCCAGATGTGGGCCAGCTCCAGGTCCGGTATGTCGCTTGCCATGAGCTCCGCATCCGCGAGACCGGCACACTCGTCGCCGGCTGTATACTTTGCAAATGTGCTGGCCTTGGTGACAGCTTCGCGCAGTGCGCCATCGCTGAAATCGGATGTACTGGCGCTCCCTTGCTTCGAATCGTGGTAGACAGTAACGCCAACACCGCGATCATTCGTATATTCGAGATTTTCGACATCCCCCAGTCTGGCGGTCGCGCTCAGCCCATAATCGTGACTCGCAGCAGCCTCGGCCTGATCTGCGCCCTGTCTTCTGGCTTCATCCAGTACGAGTTGAATAATGTCTTCAAGGTCAGACTGATCCAATGATGCTCGGCTGGCAGGCACGCTCATTGTGTGCTTTTTCCCTTCGTTTTTATTAGGCTGGCCCGATGTGTGAAAGAGCGTCAGTAGCTTAGCCGGTGGCGAACTCAAAGCCCAGTAAAAGCGCCAAAAAACGGGTGTTCCTGGAACTGCAGGCACTCGGCGAGCAATTGCTAAGGCTGACAGAAGAGCAACTTCGCAACATGGACCTGGATGAAAATCTGTTCGACGCCGTTATTGCCGCCGCGCAAATGAAGTCGCACGGCGCATTGCGTCGACAGTGTCAGCTTATCGGCAAGCTGATGCGTAATGTCGATCCGGAACCGATACATCGTGCGCTTGACGCATTCCAACACCAGGAAAAAACGGCGCAGGACATATTCCGGCGCGCCGAGGAATGGCGCGACCGGATCGTGCAGTGCGGGCATCCGGGGCTGCATGAGTTTTTTGACATGACTGGCCGGGAAAACGGGGATCTCTCTGTATTATTGAACGAATACGCCTCTACCAGAGCTGATTCCGGCAGGCGCACGCTCCAGAGAAAAATATTCCGCCTCGTGCATGCGGAATTGACGACGATGGTACAGAACTGTGCCGTCTAACGATACAATCAGACGATGAACGCGAAAATCGGAATTATTATGGGTTCCCGGTCTGACTGGGAAACGATGCAACACAGCAGCGAGACGCTTGACGCTCTCGGCATCCCGTATGAAGTTCAGGTCGTCTCTGCGCACCGTACCCCCGATCGCTTGTTCGAGTACGCGGAATCCGCCGTCCAACGCGGACTTCATGTGATTATCGCGGGCGCTGGCGGCGCAGCGCATTTGCCCGGCATGACGGCCTCAAAAACTCGCCTGCCTGTTCTTGGCGTACCAATACAGTCGGCAGCCCTCCAGGGCATGGACTCGTTGCTGTCAATTGCCCAGATGCCGGCCGGTATACCGGTCGGCAGCATGGCCATCGGCAAGGCCGGTGCGATCAATGCCGCACTACTTGCCGCTGCTATTCTCGGGATTAGCGACGACAAAGTCGCAGCGGCACTGGATGCACACCGGCAATCACAGGCCAGCGCGGTTCTCGAAAATAGTGACCCGCGATCCGAAAACTGACCTGCAAAAATGAGAGTTGGTATTGTCGGCGCCGGACAGCTCGGCCAAATGCTCGGCCTCGCCGGCAAGCGTCTCGACCTGGAGTTCACGTATCTTGACCCGGCACCCGAGCCGCCGGCAAGAATCGTCGGCCCGGTCCTCAAGTTTCCCTTCGACAGCGATTCGGGCCTCGAGCAACTTGCATCACTTGTTGATGTGCTGACTTACGAATTCGAAAATGTTCCGGTCGAAGCAATCGAGAAGATCGCGGACAGAGTGACCGTCTACCCGCCGCCCGAAGCACTCAGACACGCCCAGGACAGACTGAACGAAAAAAGGCTGTTCGAAGAACTGGGAATCCCTGTGCCCGCATACGCCGCGATCGACTCGGAGCAGGATCTCCGTGCCGTCGTTCGCTCGCTCGGCTTGCCGCTGGTCCTGAAGACACGTCGGCTGGGCTATGACGGCAAGGGACAGCAGGTGCTGACTGACGAGTCTGATATCGCCACCGCCTGCCAGGCGCTCTGCGGCAGGCCACTGATCGCCGAGCAATGGATTGCATTCGATCGGGAAGTCTCGGCGATTGGCACTCGCAATGTGGACGGGCGCATTGCCGTTTATCCGCTAACGGAAAACCGGCACAGTGAAGGAATGTTGAGAACTTGCCGCGCGCCGGACGCATCGCGAGGCATTGCCGATCAGGCGGGACAATACCTGACAAGACTACTCGAGCGCTTGAATTACGTCGGCGTGCTTGCACTGGAGCTCTTCGTCACAGGCGATCAACTCTTCGCCAACGAATTCGCACCAAGAGTGCACAACTCCGGCCACTGGACGATAGAGGGCGCGGCGACGAGTCAATTCGAAAACCACCTGCGGGCCATTCTCAACATGCCGCCAGGCGACTCGTCGGCCGTCGCCCATGCCGGCATGATCAACCTGATCGGCACCATGCCCGGGAACTGGATATCGAGCGAAGGCGAGCGCATATTCGTGCATGACTATGGTAAAAAGCCGAGACCGGGCCGAAAACTCGGCCATATCACGGTGCTGGCGGACAGCGCCGCAGAACGCGACAGAAAATTGGCTGAAACCAGTAATATACTGACTGATTAACAGGGCTCGATGAGGGCAGCATCATAGCCTGCGGCCCCGGAAAGCGGGTAAACTAAAACACTCTGCCAGCGCAATTTGCGGACGAATAACAAAAAGGCCTCTAGATTCTGCCAGAAGCTCCCGATGTCCTACTTAGAACACTTCAATCTCAATGAGCAGCCATTCCGCTTGACGCCGGATCCGGAATTCGTCTACTGGAGCAAGCAGCATGCCCGCGCCAAGGCGTACATGGAATCGACGATCTGGCTGGCCGACGGTTTTGTCATCATAACCGGCGAGATCGGATCGGGTAAGACCACCTTGTTGCAGGCGTTTCTGGGCGAGTTGGAAGACAACATTGTTTCCGCGGTCGTCTCGCAAACACAGCTCACGCCGACACAGTTTCTGCAGGCCGTGCTGGCAGAGTTCGGTTTCAAGCCGTTCAAGAAGCGCAAGGCCGAATTGCTCGACATGCTCAACATGTTTCTCATCGAGCAGTATGCAAACGGCAAGAAAGTAATTCTGATAATCGACGAGGCACAGAACCTGAGCAAGAAAGTGCTGGAAGAGATTCGCATGCTGTCAGGCATCGAGACACACAAGGAAAAGGTGCTGCGAATCATCCTTGCCGGTCAGCCAGAACTCAAGGAAACGCTGGATTCGCCGACTCTCAAGCAACTCGTTCAGCGTGTCAGGTTACGCTTCCATATCGGCCCATTGGACCGCCGGGAGATGCGCGAATACATCGAACACCGACTGAAAATTGCGGGCAGAGAACACAACGACCTTATCGCGGATGATGCGTTCGCCTCGATCTACCGTTACACCGGTGGCATACCCCGATTAATCAACACGCTGTGTGATACCGGCCTTTTGGTTGCTTTCGCCGACGACAAGAAAACTGTCGATACCGAGGACATACTGTTGGCGGTTGAAGAACTGAACTGGAAGGAACATGAATTCAAGAACGGTGCGCCTCAGCCGATACCACATCTTGTTCCTGACAGGAGCAAGCCAAGCTATCTCACGCGCATCGAGGTTCGAAGTGAAGGGAAAATGCTGTCGGAACATTTTTTCGAGGCCGGGCGGATTATTGTCGGCCGATCTCCCGACAATGAGATTTACATCAAGAGCAAGTTTGTCAGCAGACATCACGCACAGCTAGTCACCGACGACTTCGGTTGCACAATCGAAGACCTCAATAGTACCAACGGCGTATTCATTGGTGAGACTCGCGCTAAGAAGTTCTTACTTAAGGACGGCGATGTGGTCTCACTCGGATATCACGATCTCGTCTATACCGATCTTAGAAACTCCGACAGCAACGGCAAAGATTCGCTGGCGAACGAACAACAGCGATAGCGATGGTCTCGGCGCCCGGATGTTCCGCCTACTGGACGTCCTGGCTTTGGCTGGTGCGTCGGTCCTGATTGCGGTAATCACGACGCTTGAGCCAGATGACGAGTCCGGCTACCAGGCACAGGAGACCGACGACAAAACAAATCGTTGGCCAATACCAGTGGTTCAAATACATTGAGGCGGCCAGCGAGATGGCACCTGCAAACAAATAGAAATACGGCAGGCTTTCGTAGATTGGCTTGGACACCCACATATCGTGTCGCTTCTCATGTCAGCTTGAATTTATTTTGCTTCGCCGCCGCGCATTAGTCCAGCCAATCCCTGTCGCGGGTAAACATCCAGATAGTTTTTCCGGCAGCCCGGACGTGCGCGGGTGAACGCATCAAGCTGCTGTTTGAAAAGGATTATTCGGGTCTGCGCTGGTGTCTTCCGAATCCCCTGCCTACGACCGGCCAAACGTAATCAGGCGAATGAATCTGGAAACAATTGATTCTGAAAGGCCGTCCACGGCCAGATCCGGTTCGAAATCTTTGCTGTCATCACGAAATCCCCGAACGAACTGCTGGGAATTCGCATCCATATCCTGCTCTGTAATGGTGTTTTCCGACCCCATGACTCTGTAACCTCCATGTAAGAGGCGAACTGTACTAGGGACATCATCCGGACACAGTGAAGCGAATCACAGAGGAGGATCTTGTCATATTACATAAGCCAGAAATTTTGGCACAGATCTAAGAGCTGCTCCTACCGCCCTTCCCACCAACCTGGTCTACCCGGTGCCACCGACAGTCAACTGGTCGATTTTCAGGGTCGGTTGACCGACACCGACCGGCACCGACTGTCCTTCCTTGCCGCAGGTACCAACACCACTATCGAATTTGAGATCCGTACCGACCATCGAGATCTGGCCCAGCACAGCAGGCCCGTCACCGATGAGCATTGCACCTTTGACCGGAGCGGTCAGCTTTCCTTTCTCGATGAGATAGGCCTCATTCACGGAGAAAACGAATTTGCCAGACGTAATGTCGACCTGGCCGCCGCCGAAGTTCGGCGCATAAAGGCCTTTGTCAACCGAAGCAATGATCTCCTCGGGATCGTGCTTGCCTGCCAACATGTACGTATTGGTCATACGCGGCATCGGGATATGTGCAAAAGACTCCCTGCGGCCGTTGCCGGTCGGTGCGACCCCCATCAAGCGTGCATTCAACTTGTCTTGCATATAGCCGCGAAGAATGCCGTTTTCGACCAGCACGTTGTACTGCCCCTGCGTGCCCTCGTCATCGACGGCAAGCGATCCACGACGATTTGCGAGTGTTCCGTCATCGACGATCGTGCAAAGCTTTGATGCAACCTGCTCGCCGACTCGCCCGCTGAAAGCAGAAGTGCCTTTTCGGTTGAAGTCACCTTCGAGCCCGTGACCGACAGCCTCATGTAGAAGAATGCCTGGCCAGCCGGCGCCAAGAACTACCGGCATCATGCCGGCCGGTGCTGGCACTGCCTCCAGCTGCACGACTGCCTGCCGTACGGCGTCCCTCGCGTATTCCATCGGCAGATCGCTGCCAAGAAAATAATTCAGGTCAGCTCTCGCTCCGCCCCCTGCATAGCCTTGCTCACGGCGCCCGTTTTCCTCGATGATGACGCTGATATTCAGCCTGACCAGCGGTCGGACATCGGCTGCCAGGGTGCCGTCCGAGGCTGCGATCAAAATGAGGTCCTGACTGCTGCTCAGACTGATAATGACCTGCTCGATGCGTTTGTCCAGTGCGCGGGTTTTTTTGTCAATATCACTGATCAATGCCGTCTTTTGTGCGTCCTGAATACTCGCGATCGGGTCAAGTGCGGGGTACAGGTCCTGCCGTTCGCCGCGCGACCATGCCTGCACGGCCTTCATCTGACCTTGTCGCGAAATCGCACGTGCGGCTCCGGCGGCACGTTCGAGAGCGGGCAGCATCAGTTCATCGGAATAGGCAAAGCCGGTTTTTTCGCCGCTCACTGCACGGACGCCGACACCCTGATCCAGGTTGAAGCTGCCTGCCTTGATGACACCGTCCTCTACCGTCCAGCTTTCCTGGCGGCTAATCTGAAAATACAGGTCGGCGATATCGATGTCTCGCGTCATGATGGATCCGAGCGTTCGGCTCAGGTGCCGCTCCTCAAGCCCTGCCGGTGCCAGCACGCGGGACATCACCGTATCTATCGCATTATCGTTATTGTGCGTGTCTGACACTGGTTGTTGTTCCTTCAATTGAAGTCGCGGTGGCGGCGTGGCTCGCTGTCAATTCATTACTCCTTATTTGAACACACGGTGACTGAGCGCCGGAAATTCCCGGCGCAACTTTTGCGGCAGGGCCGGGTCCAGATCGCTGCTGATGACACAATTGCTTTCTGCTGCCTCGGCAAGAATCCGACCCCAGGGATCGATAATCAGCGAATGGCCATAGGTCGTTCTGCCGTCGCTGTGTCGGCCGAACTGACCGGGTGCAATCACATACGCGAGATTTTCGATCGCGCGAGCCCTGAGCAAAGTATGCCAGTGAGCATTTCCCGTCACAAACGTAAATGCTGCCGGAACCGACAGTACGACTGCCCCCATCTCGACCAGTTTGCGATACAGTTCCGGAAAACGTAAATCGTAACAGATTGAAAGGCCCACACAACCGACAGGTGTATCTTGAACCACGAGCTTTTCGCCTGGCATCATGCTGGCCGACTCCCTGTAGCGCTCACCGCGATCAGGTAGGTCGACGTCGAACAAATGAATCTTGCGGTAGCAATTCTGCGTATTCCCGTCCGCATCCACGACCAGCGTCGCGCCATAGCAGCGGCCAGGATCCGTTGACCTGAGGGGAATACTCCCGGAAATTATCCATAAGTTGTTGTTGCGCGCCGCATCGGCGAGAAAATCCTGAATCGGGCCGGCTCCCAGCTCTTCGGCATGTTGAAGCTTGTCTGTACCCCGCGCACTCATGAACGGAAAATTCTCCGGCAGGACTGCCAGCGCGCAACCGTCGGCTGCAGCTTCCGTGAGCAGCCGGGCAGCGAGTTCCAGGTTTTGCTTCAGATTGTCGCCGCTGTTCATTTGCACAGCTGCAACCCGAACCGGTGACGATGCTGAATCCTGTTTGCTGTTGTCAGACACGGTTTTTCTATTCCGCTTGCTGCAGGCAGCCGGCCGCTTCGTAGGTTTTCGCGAATTGCTCCGCGTCCGTTACTTCCATCGTCGGTTCGTCCCAGGAACCGCCGATGCTGTAATAGACCTGTCCCATATCGTGCAAGGGTTTCTTGAATATCTGCGAGAAAATCAACAGGGCGGCCGCAACCCCCGGTCCCGCGACCACCGCACCCACGATGGGTAGCGTATTGCCAAGGCTTGCGCTGACCATCGCGGACTGTTCGTAGTCGCGCGATCCCAGCCCTGCCCGGCCGACGATGCCGATATCTGCGGCGGGACTTTTTAGTGACAGGTCGCAGGTAAATGTTTCACCGCTGACAACGCGGAAGTTTCCGGTAATTTCGTCAAACCCGAAACCTTTCCCCAGCACGTCACGAAAATCCAGCGCCAGGCGCCTGGGCAGGGCGACGACACTCAAGAGACCGAAGACGCGGCCTGCGCCCGGTTCGACTTCGTCGAGTTGTCCGGAGCCCAGGCGAATGCCGATGTTGCCGTCCAGATGGGCAAGAATATCTTCACGCGGCCCACCTGGCCAGCTCACGTCGATGTCGACCTCCATATCCCGGCCGACAATGCCCGGCTGATAGTTCAGGCGCGCTGTGGTTTGCTGGATATCTCTGCTTATGAGCTTTGCCGTCAGGTAACTGCGCTGGCCGGCGTCATCTGCCGGCTCGACCACCCATCGCCCGGTACCACTCATCTCGAAACTGTCATCCCTGGTCGTGATACTCACTGCCTCGAGACCCGTTTCCATGCGTACAAATTCGGCCTCAAGGCTGCCGAAATGACGCAGTCCCAAGGCGAAGTCGTCGACCTTGATGGAAAGTGGTGGCAGCGTGCGTGGATCGGTCAAGTCGCTAACATCGCGTTGGACTTCATCTCTCCCCGGCAGAATCAGCCTTGCCATATCAACGACCAGCGGCTTGTCGCCGGAGAAATCGTAGGGCACAACCAGCGAACCGATGGCTTCTTCACCGTCAATCTCGATAAGCCATTCTTCGGCGCCACGGTCTACCCGGACCCGATGCCTCGAAAAATGCTGCCCCAGTGCATAAAGGTTATCGACAATCAGATCTATCGACCGTATGCGTGCACCGAAACCGGGGCTATCAGACCCCTCCGGCCGCATGTTCAGCCACTCGTTTAGCCGGATTTCGGGTGTCTCGCCGACGATATGCAGTCCCCGCGTCTCCGGTTCCATTACTTCTGCACCGCCGACGGCGATAACGCCCCGGTCGAAATCCCATTGCTCCTGCTCTTTCAGAAAATTCACTGACCATTTGAAGTTTTCAGCGGAACGACCAAACGAGTCGATTCGACCAGCCCCGGGAAATTCGATGCGCATTGACAGGGGCCGGGTCTCGCCGGGCGCTTTTCCGACAGGCGCCGGGAATTCGAGGGCGAGGCCTTCGAGGTTCGTTTCAATCGCGATATGCAGGGGCACCGGCTGCTCTACGTCGCCACGGGAAAACAGGATTCTTGCGCTGTAAGGGGTGGAGCCCCGCAGCCGGCCCGCAAGCGGCAGGCCAAGTTCCCGGATCAGGCCTTCGCCGCTAACGATACCTGTCGCTGACGCGATGACGGAGTATTTTGGCATAGCGTCTGTAGCACGAGCCAGATCAATACTGACCGGCTCGCCAAGAAAACGCCCTGTCAGCGTCTCTGATTGAATGCGGTCGCGGGTCACCGTGACCAGACCGCTGAGTTCGGTAAGGGGAGGTGTGAATCCTTCAATGCTTAAGCGGCCATTGTTGCTGCGAACGCCGACCGTGAAC
This sequence comes from Pseudomonadota bacterium, assembly GCA_022572185.1. Lineage (GTDB taxonomy): Bacteria > Pseudomonadota > Gammaproteobacteria > Steroidobacterales > Woeseiaceae > JACZWL01. The sequence continues at coordinate 32,639 of JACZWL010000001.1, forward strand.
GCGTAATTCAACTTGTCAGCGAGCGGGTAGCGCAATTGCAAGTCGAATGATGTCTCGCCGTCGACCTGAATACGGTCGAGCTGGCCGCCGAATACATTGGCAATCGGACTTTGCATCGATAATTGACGCATGGTCTCGAGCGTGCCCGTTACGTAGGCGTCGACCGTCAGTACCGGCTCCCTTAAATCAGCGATTTCAACTTTTGCGTCTACCGTACTGTTGCCAACAGTTGTCCCGGAGTTGTGATTTGAATAAAAGTGCATGTTATCGACGAAAATATCCGCATTGAGTTGTTCGACCATGGGCCAGCTTGGGTGATATCTCAGCGCCAGGTCTTCGATCTGTGCCTCGACCCGGAATGACCCTTCTCCATCTTCGAAGGGAAACTTGTCGAGCGGCCCGGTAAACCGGATCGTGCCCCGCGGCACACGGCCGGCAACCAGTGCGTTATCAAACCAGGCGTATAGATTCGGCTTCATCAGTTTACCGGGCAGATAACGGGAAACTGCCGAGAGGTCGGTGATGTTCCAGTTGCTGACGAAGTCGATCACCGGGGAACCGCCGTTTGCCGGCAAGCTTATTTGCAGGCTGCTGCGGGTGTCGAGCTCTGCATTTCTGATGCGAACACTGTCGGAGAGAATGATCGTGGTCTCGCTATTACGGCGCCAGATGACGGTGCCGATCGCATCGTCGAAATCGATGGGTTCAGCGAGAAATTCCGGCAAATCCAGCCGCAAATCGCTTGACTCGATCTCAATTCGCCCGCCGGAGCGGTCCGCACGAACCTGACCACTGAATCCGCTCACGCCAGGCCACTTGTTTCTTGCCCTGATACCAGCTTCCTGGAGCTCGGCCGACAAATCGAAACGGACGGATTCTGACTCAAGATCCGCAAGCCCTAACTCGAAACCGTGTACCATGCCGGACGGCCCGAATGCATCCAGCATCGATCTTTGTCTCTCCGGCAACCAGGGGGTCAATAGCTTCAGATTATCGAGATTTATGAACGACGCGCGGGCATTCACTGTCAGGATCTTGCCCGATGTATCGGTCGTCACGTCGACCCGAATAGAGGAATTGGGCCATTCGCCGGCAATCGTCTGGAGCCTGAAATTATCCGCCGCGAGCAACCAGCCCCCCGGGTCATGCGAAAACTCGAAGCGGCCCTGAATATCGAAAGGCACATTATCGATCGCATCGCCGGCGACGAGATCGGTGACGACCAGATTTCCGGTAGCGCTACGAATCCCGTCCTTCGAGCGCTCCAGCCAAAGGCTCAGATCAGCCCGGCCCGACCTCACGATCGGAAGTTCCGAAGCTTGAAAACGTGTCCAGCCGGCGACTTCCAGGGACCTGCCTTCTACAAAGAACTGCCACACGCCGTTGTCGGCCGCATCCGCCAGGCGCTTGTTTGCTGACACCTCGATTCGCTCCCCGAGCTCGTCCGGCAAATCGATAGTCGCCTCGATATCAAGCTGCAGCTCGTCGCGCAGCACCCGCAAGCTGTCAATCATCAGCTCGAGCGGCTCCTCGGCTCCCGGCGGCCAGTAGTCCACGCTGATGCTCTGTCCGATAACAGTCACCGCAGTACCGCCACCTTCCGGCAAGTCCTTCCTGAAGCCGATCAGCTCTTCGAGGGGGACGCCCTGCAATAGCCAGGCACCATCATCGGCCTGCCGCAGATCAAGGCTGGTATCTCTTATCAGCACCCGGTCGACAACCAGCTCGCGGTCAACCAGCAGACGCATCAGGCCGACGCTAATGCTGAGTTCGTCGACGCTGAGCAGGCTGTCCGAACCATCCGGCCGCATGAGTTCAGCGTTGTAGAAGTTGAGTTCAGGCCCACTGAATCGCCAGCGCGCGTCCATGCCCGTGAAGTCGACCTGCATGCCGACCACCGCGCTGGCCCAGTTCTTGATTTCCTGCTGGTATTCCGGAAGTCGCGGCAACATCAACCGGAACAACCCGACCGCAATCGCAAGAAGAATAACGACAGCCGCCGCAGAGTAAGCGAGATACTTGGCCAATCGTTGTAGCAGTTGCTTCATAAGCGTCCTGAGTCCGACCCGGTTATATCAACACAACGTCAAACTGGTCCTGCAAGTACAGAGACTCGGGTTGTAGTCGAATCGTCTTGCCGATCTGTTCTTCAAGTTCAGCGAGCGCGTTCGATTGCCCATCGAGCAATAACTCGATCACCTCTTGATGCGCCAAGACAAGTATTTCGTCAAACGTAAACTGCCGGTGTTGCCTGATGATCTCCCGAAATACTTCGAAACACACGGTCTCGGCCGTCATGATGAAACCGCGACCATCGCAATTGGGACAATCCTCGCAAAGAATATGTTGCAGGCTCTCCCGCGTCCGTTTGCGTGTCATCTCAACCAGGCCCAGCGGCGACACAGCTGTGATCTGGTGCCGGGCATGGTCGCGAACCAGCGATTGCTGCAGCGCCTGCATGACTCTTTGCCGGTGTCCCTCTTCTTCCATATCGATGAAATCGATGATGATGATGCCACCCAGGTTTCTAACACGCAGCTGCCGCGCAATCGTAACCGCCGCCTCCAGGTTTGTCCTGTATATCGTCTCCTCGAGATTGCGATGACCAACATACCCGCCCGTATTAACATCGACCGTTGTCATCGCCTCCGTCTGATCAAAAATTACATAGCCACCGGACTTCAGTGGAATGCTCCTGTCCAGCGCTTTCTTTATTTCATCCTCGGTGCCATGAAGATCGAATATCGGCCGGCGCCGTGTATACAGCTCGAGCATTGGCTCCACTTCCGGCAGAAAAGTAGCCGCAAAGGATTTCATTGCGTTGAAGTCCTGTTCCGAGTCCACACGAATTCGTCCGACATCGCTGGTCACAAGATCGCGTAAAACTCTGGCTGGCAGCGGCAAATCTTCATGGACGAGTGTTTTTACCTTACCTTTCCTGCACTGTTCCTGAACCACAGTCCAGAGTTTCCACAAAAACTGCATGTCTGCCCGCAGGGCATCGTCGCTGGCACCTTCCGCGGCCGTCCGAACGATGACCCCGCAGGGGAAGTCGACCAGCAATTCCCCAAGAAACTGGCGCAGGCGCTCACGCTCTTCCTCGTCCTCGATACGTGCGGAAATTCCGACGCTGTCGCCGGCGGGCAGGAGAACCAGATATCGCGACGGCAGCGTGATGAATGTGGTCAGGCGCGCACCCTTGTTGCCGAGAGGGTCTTTCACAACCTGCACAGGGATTTCCTCGCCTTCGCGGACGAGTTCCCTGATGTCCGGCAGCGGAATGTCGTTGTCCTCGTCATCTGCACGTCTTGACCGGGCGATATCGGAGGCATGCAGAAATGCGGTGCGTTCCAGCCCGATGTCGACAAAGGCGGCTTGCATGCCCGGCAGGACACGTGACACACGACCCTTGTAGATGTTGCTCACCAGGCCACGGCGGGCAGCGCGTTCGATATATACCTCCTGAAGAACGCCGTTCTCGAGCAACGCTGCACGCACTTCGCTGGGTGTCACATTGACGAGAATTTCCTCTTTTGGCGATTCATCAGGCATGCTATCGATCCGAATCCAGGGGCAAAATGACCAGACCCGCCTTGCTCAGGAGTTCTGCCGTTTCGAAGACAGGCAGACCGACGACCCCGGAATAACTTCCCGATATGGTCTCAACGAAGATGCCTCCGATACCCTGCACCGCATAGCCGCCGGCCTTGTCGCGTGGCTCTCCACTTTGCCAGTAGCTGGACGCCTCATCGTGATGGATCTCCCGGAATCGCACTTCCGTGACCGACGTTACGCTCATAATCTCGCCCGCGTAGTCGAGTGCGACCCCGGTCAATACCTTGTGCGCCCGGCCGGACAGGGAGGCCAGCATTTCCACCGCCTCGGCCTCAGACTCAGGTTTGCCGAGCACATGATCATCCAGGGCCACGGCGGTATCTGCGCCGAGCACAGGTAGCGACCGGTCCACCGTCGCGCGTGCCGCGCCAACCTTTGCCACCGCCAGCCGAACCACCATGTCGGTGACCGGCTCACCAGCGTAGCGCGTTTCATCGATATCGACGCCGGCTGCCGTGAATCTGATGCCCATCGCCGCGAGGATTTCACGGCGCCTCGGCGACGACGATGCGAGGTGAATGTCCATTCTCATCGGCGCAAGCCCGAATGTTTCATCAGTTGCTGCGCAGGACCGCTACAGAATTCGTTTGGCTGCAGGATTTTCTGAGTAAGTGACATATCAGTGACTATTTCCGATTGCGCCGCTCTCGTCTATCCGTAGGCCCCGCGGCGTTTGGACGTCCTGCCCGGCAGAAAATTCCGTCAGGCGATCAAAGGCTAAGCGAGAGTGCAGCATACTGATGATAAGTTCGAGCTATGCTCGATGGTAGGGATGTGCCGTCGAGACCGTCCAGGCCCTGTACAGCTGCTCCACGCACAGCACCCGGGCCAGTCCGTGCGGCAGGGTCAGCTTCGACAACGACCAGCGAAAATCTGCTCGCTCCATGCAGGACTTCGAGACGCCATCAGGCCCGCCTATGACAAAGCAGAGATCCCTCCCCGCCGCTTGCCACAGCGACAATTCCTCCGCCAGTTCAACGCTGGAAAGCTCGGTGCCATGCTCATCGAGCACGACCAGCTGCTCGCCGGCTTTGACCTTCCCCAGGACTTTCTGTCCTTCCGCCTCAACAGCAGCGAGAGGATCAGCACTTTTTGAGCGATGGCTGGTCGCCACCGTGTCCAGCCGAAACTTCCATTGCCGCGGCAATCGCTGCGCGTAACCGTCAAAGGCGTCAGAGACCCAGGATGGCTGCCGATCGCCGACCACAATTAATCGGATGTGCATACTTCACCCGTCGGTCGCAGCCATGTCGCCTGACGGGGTCAGCGACCAGAGCTTTTCGAGCTTATAAAACTCGCGGACTCGCGGCAGCATGACATGCACGAGTGTGTCCTGGAGATCAAGGAGAACCCACTCGCTGCCGTCCTCACCTTCTATTCCGAGAGGGCGATGACCCGCATTTCTTGATTTTTCCGCGACGGCGTCAGCCAGCGCCTTGACGTGACGATTCGACGTTCCGCTTGCCACAATCATGTAGTCAGTGACCGTGGTCAGCATCCTTACATCAAGCTTGACGATATCTTTGGCTTTTACCTCTTCTAACGCATCTACGACAAGGTCGCTGAGTTGTTTGCTATTCATTCACCATTCCGAAAATGACTCATTTCAAATTCTGTGCCGCAGGCAACATGTCAGCCCTCGTTAACTGCATCTGTGACAACGTTTTCATGTGCCGCGTAGCAGCCGCTTTGATCAATCAATTCACGCACGCCGTCAGGCATCAGGAACCGCGGGTCCCGCCGGGCGGCAACCAGGTCGCGAATTTCACTTGACGAGATCTCGAGCTGGGTGACGTCGTGAATAATAATACGTCCTGATATTGCCTGATGGAGGTCTCCTATGCGGTGCGTACCGCTGTTGGCCAGCAATTCGCCGAGTGGCCCCATGTCGGGTGCTCGCCAGCCTGGCCGGTGTGCTACGACGATATGCGCCAGCTGCAGGATTTCGCGCCAGCGGTACCACTTGGGCAACTCCAGGAACGCGTCCATGCCAATGATCAAAGCAAGAGGACGCAGCGGAAACTCCTCCCGCAACGCCGTTAAAGTGTCCACAGAATACGATGGACCGTCGCGCAACAGCTCCCGGTCGTCGACGACAAAACCAGCTTGGGCTTCGATCGCCACCTGCACCATCTTCAGGCGCAATGCGGCATTGGCGATCAGCTTACTCCTGTGCGGCGGATTGCCGCAGGGCATGAACCTCACTTCATCGAAACTCAGTGCCTGCAGCATTTCGAATGCCGTGCGTAAATGCCCGTAGTGAATCGGGTCGAAAGTGCCGCCAAAAATGCCCATCGGGCTCATCGGCACGGTCCCTGGCGGTAGGCGCGTGAACGAATCTGCCTCATGCGGCTTTAGCACTTCCCATCGCAAGGCTCAGGACGATGTCCGTTGCCAATTGCCAGACATCCTCGCCTGACTGGCCTTTTGCAGCAGCATCGGCTCGTCTCGCGACTTTCAGCAGACGGTAAAAGTCACTCGCCCGGTGGCGGGCCACGCAGGACCTGACGATACCCTGGCGGTTGCGCCAGACTCCCGATTTCTGCAATGCCGAACCCAGTTCAACGCCTGACTGCACCATATTGGCCAGCCGGCCCAAAGTCCGCAGCTCCCGTGTAAGGGCCCACATGACAATGACCGGTTCAACACCTTCTGCCCGGACACCGCCGAGAATACGCAGCGCCCTGGAGGGCTCACCAGCGACCGCAGCATCGGCCAGTTTATACACGTCGAAACGACTGCTGTTGGCAACGGCTTCATTGACATCGTCGGCGGAAACCGGTCCCTCGCCCAGCAGTAATCGCAACTTTTCGATTTCCTGGTCGGCTGCGAGCAGATTTCCCTCTACACGATCCGCGATCAGTCTGACTGCATTTCTGTCCGGCGTGAGACCCGCCTCTTGCATTCGCTTGCCTATCCAGGACGGCAATTCGCGCCGGTCGACGGGCCATACCTGAACCAGTGCGCCCCGGGTCTCTATGGCTTTGGCCCATTTCGATGCCGCGGTACTCCGATCCAGCTTGGGGGCGCTGACCAGGACCAGCAGGTCGTCAGCAGCATTCTGCAGCAGTTCCACAATCATGGCGCCGCCCTGCCGCCCGGGTTTTCCGGTTGGCAAGCGCAATTCAATGATGCGCTTTTCCGCAAACAGGGACATGTTCGCGCCGGCGCCATTTAGTTCCGCCCAGTTAAAGTCCGTGCCCGCAATGTACAGTTCGCGCGCGCCGAATCCCTGCCGCCGGGCACCGCCCCGGATAAGGTCAAGCGCTTCCTGTACGAGCAGGGGCTCGGCACCAGTAACCAAATAGCAGGGCAACAGCGCTTTTTGGACGCTCGACGAAAGCTGATTAGGCGGGATTTTCACACAAAAAATAGGAATGGTGTCTGGGCCCGATGATACATGGCAGCGATAGCACCAACCAGACCTCCAGGAGTCTGCGCGGTAGAAATATCCGTCGCGAAAAAGTGCCACAGCGAGACCACTTTTTCGTTCTTTTGAGGCGCATAGTGGGATTACGCAACGACAAATCGGCAGGATAGCCGATTTGCACGACCGAAGGTCGCCTCATCGAGGTGCAGCACAGGGATGTGCTGCATGAATAAGAACGGGAAAATGGGCCGCTGTGGCGCTTTTGCAGCAGGAATATTTTCTGCCGTGCAGACTCCCGGTTCAGTCAAGCTGATTCAGCTCAACGGACGCCCCCTCGAGCAGCACCGGAATACCGTCATTGACCGGATACATGATCTTGCCATCGTCGGTTATCAGGGCCTCTTTGAGAGACTCGGACAATATGGCGCCATCGCGGTTCGCGAGCCTGCCTTCACTGATCGCTGTATTGATCTTCTTCAGGTGGTCGGGCCGCACGACACTCAGGCCTTTATGTGTCACGGGACAACAGAGAACTGAAAGCAATCGTTTATTCATCGTTTGAAGAAAGCAAAAACCTTTAAGAGTCAGTAACTTGCATTTTGTTTTGTTATGTTATACCATTTTGTTTTCTAGCGACCGTTGCAATGGTCGGTACTTTGGGGGTGATTCTCTTTTGCGAAGCATAGCGGCAAGCGGCCATGGATGACAATTCTTCAAAAACGACGAGCCTGCTGGACAACGCCGCTGTCGCCCTATCCGGACTGTGTTTGCTGCACTGCCTCGCCCTGCCAATGCTAATCGCAGTGCTGCCGTTTCTGGGTCAGTTCGGCGCAGGTCATTTTCATATTCAGATGCTCATTGCCGTCGTGCCCGTAAGTATTATTGCTTTTGCGCTCGGCTTTCGCCGCCACCACAGCAGGAGTGTCGTCGCCTGGGGCGGAGTTGGCGTGTTGCTCCTGATGGTTGGCGGCACTATTGCACACGGTTCGTATGGCATCGTCGCTGATCGCCTGTTGACGATTTGCGGGGCCTTGATTCTCGCTGCCGCACACTATTTCAACAATCGCTTTTCGCGCCATCGCAAGTACGACGACGAGGCAGTTCTCATCAATATCTGATGGCCCGATCCGCCCAGGTGACCGGTGCCGGGCACCGAACTCGCTTCTATTCCTTCAGGTATTTTATGAGGTCGTCGTTACCCTGACGTTCAGCCGCCGCCAGCGCCGCATCCCTGTCTTTTGCCAGCGGTTTGAATCGCTTATTCTCGAGCAGACAGCGACTCATCAATTTTAGTGCCTCGACATCCCGTTGCTGGAGCAGCAGCCTGGTCAAGTACGTTTGCGCAAAAAAGAGCGCGGCGTCTGTCGACTCCCATTTCAACATCCGCTCAAAAAACCATCGGTAGGCCTCGTCAATATCGATCTCATTTTCGATCCGCCGGTAAAGATGTTGCAATCCGCCCGCCCGGTTGCCGCGGCTGATAAAGCCATAGGCATGGTTGAGCGCTTTTGTTCGGTCGCCTGTCAGCTCGGCGTCCAGTTGCTCTGCATCGGGTTCCCGTGCCAGCGTCAAATCTACCTTGATCGCCGCCATATTCTCATGCAACACGCTGCCCGTCAGTGTAAACATGAGAAACGACGCGTACATCGCAGCAGCTCTTGTCAGTACATAGGGCGTATCGAGAATAACGAGATACCAGATCAGAACGGATATTGCGGCAATGATCAAAGGAATCATCAGATAAACGCGGCCACAGGCCTTTACAAGGACGAATATTGCTGCCGGATTCAGGCTCTCGACTGGCGAATGTGTCATGGCGAGAACGGCCATCGATGCGGGAAACAGAAAAAGAACGAGCACGCCCGGCACCAGAGCTGCCGCAAAAGACAGGTTCCTGGCCAGAAAATACTCTCCCACTATCACGAGGCAGAGGAGTATGAGTGGAAACAGGCCCCAAAAGTTTTCAAACCAATTAATGAGCTCGACACCGATAGCAGGTGCCTCCTGGCCCTTCGCCCTCGCTTCCAGCAAAATTAAGAGGTATCTGAAGTATACAGGCAGCACGATAGCGCCCAGGAAGATCCCAAGCAGTCCCACAGCTTCAATAAACATTTCAAAGATAAGAAAAGTAATCAGGGCGAGCACGACAGCCATATCCGTAAGCGGATACAGAATCTCCCTGATGATTTCCCTGGGACTCAGTTGCGCCGCTCCGGTTCATCGTTGTCTTCCCGGTGTGGCACCGGGTCATAACCGGAGCCGCCCCAGGGATGACACCTTGCGATTCGTTTCAGTACCAGCCACCCCCCCTTGAATCCACCGTATTCGCGCAGCGCCTGATCGGCGTACGCGGAACAGCTGGGTTCGAAACGGCAGTTGGCACCCAGCAGGGGCGAGACGCCTGTGCGATAGAGCCAGACGAGGCCAAGCAAGGGCCACGCAATGAGCCGCCCGCTGGGGTTCACGCCGCTCGTACCGTCAGGCGCAGGCATCAGCCGCTGCGCCGCCATCGCGTGCCGCCTGGTCCGTCTTCGATGGACACGCTGTTGGCCGCCAACTGATCGCGAATAGCGTCTGCAGCCGCAAAATCCCTCTCCGCACGTGCTTCATTTCGTTTGGCAATCAGAGACTCGATTTCACTGGCAGATATCGCGCTGTCATCAGCGCCAACAAACCATTTCTCCGGATCACTTTGCAGCAATCCGACCAGGTCGCCGGCCGCAAGAATTTCTGTCGCAAGTCGCGACCGCTCGGCCTCATCTTTGGTCTTGTTAAGCGCCCTGGCCAGATTAAACATTTCCGCCAACGCCTTTGGCGTATTGAGATCATCCTCGAGTGCGGCGAGAATGGCCGCCGGTGGTTCTGCCCCTGCCCGCTCGTCTGCCGATACCTCTATGCCGCGAATGGCACCATAAAGCCGGTCGAGCATTCGTCTTGCAGATTCAAGCGTTTCATCAGACCAGTCGAGCGGCTGGCGATAGTGCGCGCTCAACAGGGCGAGACGGATGACCTCGCCCGGAGTGCTCTTGATCAGGTCATGCACAAGCAGGACGTTGCCGAGCGACTTCGACATCTTCTCGTGGGCAATGCTCAAGAAGCCGTTATGTAGCCAGTACCGGGCAAAGGTATCGCTGTCATGGGCACAGGTGCTTTGCGCGAGCTCGTTTTCATGATGCGGAAATACGAGGTCCTGGCCGCCGGCGTGAATGTCGATCGTGCGCCCGAGATGTTTCGCGGCCATTGCAGAACACTCGATGTGCCAACCAGGCCGCCCCCGGCCCCAGGGTGAGTCCCAGCCCGGCAGCTCCGGTGTCGATGGTTTCCACAGCACGAAATCATGCGGAGACTTCTTATACGGCGCAATCTCGACGCGCGAGCCGGCAATCATCTCGCGTAGATTTCGCTTCGACAGCTGGCCGTAGGTCTCGTTTGCCGCCACATCGAACAGCACATGGCCTTCCGCTTCATAAGCATACCCCCTGTCGATCAGGATGCGGATCATCTCAATCATCTCATCGATATGCCGGGTTGCCCTGGGCTCGATATCCGGTGGCAGCACACCGAGGGCTGCCATGTCTTCGTTATAGGCCCTGATGAACCGCTCGGTGATCTCGTCGATGGGTTTGCCCGATTCGATGGAGGCCGCGTTGATCTTGTCATCGACGTCCGTGATATTGCGCGCGAAAGTCAATTCATAACTGCGTCGCAGCAATCGCACCAGGAGATCAAAGACGACTGCCGGACGAGCATTGCCGATGTGCGCATAGTTATAAACAGTCGGACCGCACAGGTACATTGTCACGTGACCCGGTTTCAGCGGTTCGAATGCAATCTTCTTGGCCCTTAGCGTATCGTGCAGATAAATCGTCATACTTGTAGCGCCCCGCAAAGGCCCTGTGTCCTCATAGCCGCCGGCGGCCGCAAAAGCGCAATGATAGCAAGGTCCGAATATCGCAACGACAGCCTGTTCCAGGCGAGAGCGCAGCGGGCAGCACTCCAGGCCGTACTCCGTAGGCATGGAATATGCGGGCTAAAAACGGCCCTTCGGCTTCGGTTGCCTTCCCGCACGCCGTTTGGCAACTGCCGGCTGCGGCTCACGCATCGCGATCACCCGGGCCTGATAGGTATATTCGATGGTGCCGATCAGCCACAGGTAATACGCGGCCAGTTCCATGAATTCCTCGACCGCGATCTTGACGATGCGCCGATAGTCCTCGCCAAGGATGGCCATCCATAGTGGCTCGTGGGCGGCAAATTGCACGAAAGCGAACATGATGATCGCACCGGCAAAAAGTATTGAAAGCCCGGGTGATGGCCAGATTCGGCCCCATGCAATTCGAAACCGCCGGCGATGTCGATAAGTATAGACAATGACCAGTGCTGCAGGTATCGCGACCAAGACCTGCCACAGATTGTCGACGAGCCGGTCCAGGAAAAAATCGAGTTCGCGAATAAAAAATGCCAGTGCGATGCCGCCGAAAAGAAATGCGATCGGCCTTTGCGACGGACAGTTTTTGGCAACCCATGCCAGCAACAGCCCGCAGATTGCCAGAATACCCAGTTGAATGATTTCGACAGGCGAGTATTCGCTTGTAGCGAACGTGTCGGCCGGATTCAGATAGACCTGTAATTTCAGACTGCCCGGTGAGGATATTTCGAGTTGCGTCAGGAGCCACGTGATTATTGCGACGCCGAAGAAATACAGGATGTATCGCAGGAGGGCCATCAGGACAGTTTAGTTTCTGAACGGATCGCCGGCAATTCGAAGAAAATCGATGCACGCGCCCGTCCGGACGGGCGATGTGCGACGACACCGAAAGAATCAACGCAGGAGCCAGCCTTGACGGGCGATTCACGCCTGGCGAAGGCGGAATATCGGACGTCTGTCGGCCTGAAGAAGGCTGTGTCTTTTGAGCCATGCGCCGGCATCTTCGGCATCCTCTTCATACCAGCGCCTCGTGCTGCCGAGACGAAAACCTTAAGCCCAGCCATCCATGTCTCGCATGAGCCGTGCTCTGCCCGCTCCGGGAAGCTTGCTTGCCAGAATGATCTGCAAGTAACACACGGCACACTCCTCGAGATCGTCACCGCCCGCATCGCCTTTGAGCTTCGATCTTCTTGCCGGCGTCATGCGGACAATGTGGGAGATTTCGTGAAGCACGGAGTGAATCGGTGTGTCGTCTCGAACAAAGACCCGGTCACCGACAATACCTGCTTCAGGTTCTGCCCAGAAACTCCCGTTAATAGAATGACCGCCGGGTACCACTTCGATTGAAAGGCCGCCCTATCGAAGCAGCTCAGCTACAGAGTGCGCAGCCGAATCGGATATCAGCAGCATGCTAGTACTCCGTCAAGGTGATATTGATGGACCACTAGAGTGAAGATAGCTGCTTCAGGACGACCTGAACCAAATCGTCGACGATAGCCTCGCGAAGCATTTCTTCTTCTCTGGCTTTGCCGAGTACAAGCGTCTCATCGTACGTGTAATCCCTGGTCCGCGTCAGAGTTTGCGGCGGAATTATCGTGTTTTCGCCGCTCTCCACGGAATAGTAGATCGTGTAGAAAACCTCGTACTCGCGCGGCACATTACGCGCTGAAACTGACAAGACCCGTTGATCAGTTTCGTCAGCCAGTATCGAGAAAACTGCGGACGATTGTGCCGGCGAATCGACAAGCTGCACGCCGGCGTTTCTTAATTCGTCCCGGAGCTTTCTGTAAAACTGACTGTATCTGTCGTCTGCCGATATGTAGGTGCGTGACATCTCAGGCGGAATATCGGGCGCAGTGCGTAGCTGAAATCCACATGCGGCCAATCCGCATCCGACCAGGAGCAAACCAGGCACGGTTACTGAGGATCGCCTAGACAACGACATTCACCAGGCGACCCGGTACGACGATTGTCTTGCGAACCGTCTTGTCGCCGACGAAGCGCTTGACGTTTTCGTCGGCAAGCGCCTGTGCCGAAATCGAGTCAGAATCTGCATCTGCCGCCACCAGAATCCGGCTGCGCAATTTGCCATTAACCTGCACGATGATCTCAACCGCGTCCTGGGCGAGCGCAGATTCGTCGAGAACCGGCCAACCCTCGTTCACCGCTGCCGATTCGTGACCCAGCGCATGCCATAGCTCGTGGCAGACGTGCGGTATGACAGGCGACAACACCAGCACAATGGCATCCAGCGCCTCCTGGACCACAGAACGTCCCGCGCCGGACGAATCATCGAAACGCTTGATCGCGTTCAGCAGTTCCATTGCCGCCGCGACTGCCGTGTTGAACTTATAACGACGGCCAATATCGTCACTCACTTTTTGGATCGTCTGGTGTGTCTTCCGCCGAAGTGCGCGCTGCTTGTCATCGAGCGACTTCGGTTCAACCGCTACCGCATCGCCCGCCGACACGTGCTCATAAACTGATTTCCACAAGCGCTTGAGAAAACGAAACGCACCCTGCACGCCGTCGTCAGACCACTCCAGCGACATCTCCGGCGGCGCCGTAGACATCATGAACAGCCTCACCGTGTCCGCTCCGTATTTCTCGATGAGCTCTTGCGGATCAACCGTGTTGCCCTTCGCTTTCGACATTTTGGCGCCATCTTTGAGCACCATGCCCTGAGTGAGCAGATTGGTGAACGGCTCATCCGCAGCCGACAACCCGAAGTCACGCATCACCTTCTGGAAAAAGCGCGCATACAAGAGGTGGAGAATCGCGTGCTCGATGCCTCCTGTGTATTGATCGACAGGCATCCAGTAACGCTCGCGCTCATCGAGCATGGCATCGTTGCTGTCCGGGCAGGCGTATCGCGAGAAATACCAGGACGATTCGACAAACGTGTCAAAGGTATCTGTCTCCCGGCGCGCCGCTTTGCCGCATTTCGGACAGTCGGCCTCATAAAATTCCGGCATTTGCTTCAGTGGAGATCCGACACCCGTAAATTCGACATCCTCCGGCAAGACGACAGGCAGCTGGTCCTCCGGAACCGGCACAGCATCGCAATCATCGCAATAGATAATCGGTATCGGCGCACCCCAGTAACGCTGCCGCGACACACCCCAGTCGCGCAGGCGATAATTCACCGTGCGCCTGCCGCGACCTTCATTTTCGAACCGTTTTGCGATTGCGTCGAGAGCCTGATCGTAATCGAGACCATCAAGTTCTCCGGAATTGACTACGATGCCATAGTCGACATAGGGACCTTTCGTGATGTCGATTGAAGACCCGTCGGCCGGCGTTATTACCTGCGTGATCGGCAGGCCATGCTTGTCGGCAAATTCCCAGTCGCGGGCGTCGTGCCCGGGCACGGCCATGACGGCGCCGGTACCGTAACTCATCAATACAAAGTTGGCCACCCAGAGCGGAATTTCTTCGCCGCTGATCGGGTGTATGGCGAAAATACCAAGCGGCATGCCCTTCTTTTCCATCGTCTCGAGCATCGCTTCCGCTGCTTGCGTCCGTTTACACTCCTCGATAAATGCGGCGATGTCGGGCTTGTCAGCTGCTGTCTTTTGCGCGAGCGGATGCTCTGCTGCCACGGCCATGTAAGTGACGCCAAGCAACGTGTCGGGCCGCGTCGTAAAAACGGTCAGTGGCACGTCTTCACCTTTGACATCGAAAGCCAGCTCGATTCCCTCAGAACGGCCGATCCAGTTGCGCTGCATCGTCTTGACTGATTCCGGCCAGCCATCCAGGTGGTCGAGCTCATCCAGGAGTTCATCGGCATACGCTGTGATTCTCATGAACCACTGTGGTATCTCGCGCCGCTCGACGAGCGCGTTGGAACGCCAGCCGCGACCGTCGATCACCTGTTCGTTGGCCAGCACGGTCTGATCGACCGGATCCCAGTTCACGACCGAGTTCTTACGATAGACGAGGCCCTTTTCGAACATTTTCGTGAACAGCCACTGTTCCCAGCGATAGTATTCCGGGCGACAGGTTGTTAGTTCGCGTGTCCAGTCATAACCGTAACCCAGCCGCTTGAGCTGGCCACGCATGTAATCAATGTTCTTGTAGGTCCATTTTGCCGGCGGCACGCCGCGCTCGATCGCAGCGTTTTCGGCAGGCATGCCGAACGCGTCCCAACCCATCGGCTGCAGAACATGCTTGCCCTGCATGCGTTGATATCGAGCGATGACGTCGCTGATCGTCAGTACACGAACATGCCCCATGTGCAGCTGACCGCTGGGGTAGGGAAACATTGTCAGGCAATAGAACTTGTCTTTGTCCGGATTTTCATCGACCTCGAACACGCGCTCTTTTTCCCAGTACTCGCGGGCATTCTGCTCGATGTGCTCAGGTTTATAACTGGCGTCCATTCACTAGTGCTTTCAGTTGCAGATACAGGCTTCGCCAAAAGGCGGAAGGATAACTCAAGGACGATCGGAAATCGCCCGTCATAAGCGGGCCAATCGCCCGTCATCCGGCTGAGTGATTAGCTCAATGCCTGTGATCACGTCGCAGCTGCCAGGCCAGGATATCCCATTCGCTCGGACAGTAGAACTCGCTCGGTGGGACACACCGGCTTGGCAGCTGCGACTCTCGAAAAAGTAAACATCAACGTTGTTGTCGGGTGCGCCAGGCAAACCAGACAAGGATGACGAAAAGTAAGGATATGACCGGCCAGTTTCCGGTTCGAACATACGGCGTTGAGCCCGTGTACGGGATGACATCCATGGTCATCGTCGCACTCTCGAACTGCGGCGCTATATCGAGCAATTCCCCTTTCGGCCCGATGAATGCGCTGAGCCCGGTATTGGTCGCCCTGACAACGTAGCGGCCCGCTTCGAGTGCACGCATGCGTGCGATCTCGAGATGCTGGTGTGGCGCAATGGAATCGCCGAACCAGGCGTCGTTGCTGACGTTGATCAAAACGGTTGCCTCGGGGAGAGCATAGAGCTGCTCGGCACCGTAAGCGTCTTCGTAGCAGATCGCGACGGCGAGTTTATTGCCACTCAGAGATTCGAGCAGGGGTTGCTCGTCGTCGCCAGCGCTCAGATCGCTGCTCGGCAAACTCATCAAACGCATCCATCGCCGCACGAAATCCGGTACTGGAAAGAACTCGCCGAACGGCACGAGGTGACGTTTTCGGTAGATCTGCCGATCGTGACCATCAAGCATGACAACGCTGTTATAGGTTTTCTGTGATGCGAGGTTCCGTTCGAGGATGCCGAAAAGAAGCGTCTTCGGCTGTACCCGAAGGTCGGACTGCAGTACGCCGAGATAATTTTCGACCTGATCGAGCACCGCCGGAATGGCAACTTCGGGCCAGACGACCAGATCACTTTGACGGTGCTTCAGTGTTGCGTTCCGGTACAGATCAAGCGTGGGTTGAAACTGTTCGCGCGACCATTTTCGATCCTGCGAAACTCCACCTTGCACGATTGTCGTACGCAGTGACTGGTCCGTTGCCTGGGTCCATTGAACAGGCTGAAGTGCGGCACCGATGATCCACGGTAATACGACGATGCCTGCCGCTAGCCATCGCTGACGGCCGCTCACAATCATCACGACAAGCAGCGCGGCCGAACTCAGAACGGTGAGTACGGACGTGCCGTAAATACCGATAAGCGGTACCCAGCCGGATAAAGGCGAATCGATTTGGCTGTAGCCGACGGCAAGCCAGGGAAACCCACTGAGAAACCAGCCGCGAAGCCACTCGATGCTGACCCATGCGGCCGGTGCAATAATCAGCATTCGCCATGTGTCGCCTTTGACGAGGCGTGAAATCATCCAGCCGGCTGCTGAGCAGTAAGCGGCCATGATAAGGACGAGACAAACCATGATGAGAATTGCGACCCAGAGAGGCGCCTGTCCAAAAACGTGAATCGAGATGTAAAGCCAGTATGTCCCGCTGAGAAACCATCCCGTGCCAAACCAGAAAAGTTGTTTTGCCGCAACGCGAGGCGGCGAGTTGAGACAGGTAAACAAGGCCGGTAACAAGAACACCGGCATCAGGAAGTACAGGCCGAACGGTGCAAAGGCCAGCGTCAGCAGCATGCCGAATACGAAGAAGAAAAGTTGACTTACGCGCGGCCTGCTATCGAAAAACCGCCGGACCTGATCAAGCTTACGAATATCAGGCACCGCGATCAGCCGGTCGCGGCATCCCTTCTGTCACGCTGCACCTGCAAAGTATCGATGCGTCGGCGATCGGCTTTTGTTACCTGAAAATGGAATCCGTCGAAGTGCAAGCGCTCGCCGCGGCGAGGCAGGCGTCCCAGCTGATGCATGACAAGGCCGCCGATGGTATCGTAATCATCATCGGTCAGTTCGCAATGGAAATAGTCGTTAAAGGCTTCGATCCGTGTCAGGGCGCGTACCGTGTAGCAGGGATGCCCGTCCTTTTCCGCGTCCTTCTGGATGAACTCCGCTTCTTCGTGGTCGTGTTCATCATCGATTTCGCCGACGATTTCCTCCAGCACATCTTCGATGGTCAGGAGACCGGAGACTCCGCCGTATTCGTCGACAACGATGGCCATGTGATTGTGGCTGTCGCGAAACTCCTTGAGCAATGCGTTAAGGCGTTTTGACTCCGGTATGACCGACACCGGGCGTACCAGCTTGTCTATTTGTGGTCCATCCGCTGTGGAGTTGCCGAAAAAACGCAGCAGATCTTTGGCAAGCAATACACCCAGCACGTCGTCCCTGTCCTCACCGATCACCGGAAAGCGTGAGTGTCCCGATCGAATAATCAGCTCGAGCATCTCATCCAGGCTGTGGTCGCGCTCGATAACGACCATCTGGGACCGTGGAACCATCACCTCGCGGACCTGGGTTTCGGCCACCTCGAAAACGCCGGTGAGCATCTCCTGCTCTTCCGGGTCGAAAACACTTTCAGCCTGTTGTAGTAAATCGTGAATTTCTTCGCGGCTCCAAGGTGCACCTTTGATTGCGCGAATTACGCGCTTGAATACGCCGGTCGCTCCTGGGCCGCTGGTACTTGGCGGTTTGTCGTTCATCGAAATCGTTATACTTTACCTTAACTCAAGATTGTAACAGTTCGGGATCAGCGTACCCGGTAGGGATCCTCAAACCCCCGATCTGCCAGTAATTGTTTCTCCATTGTTTCCATCTCGGCCGCCTGACTGGATGTCTGGTGGTCGTAGCCCAGCAAATGCAGCATGCCGTGCACAAGCAGGTGACCCCAGTGGCTGGCAGGGCTCTTGCCCTGCTCTTCGGCTTCCGCCTCTACCAGCGGGCCACAGATAACAAGATCACCGAGCGCCCGGATTTCATCCTCCGGCAGGCCAGTCATGCCATCCGGACTGCCCGCCGGAAAGGCCAGCACGTTCGTCGCCTCGTCCTGCTGTCGAAACTGCTTGTTCAGTTTGCGGCTCTCCTCCTTGCCAACAATCCTGACGGCAACCTCGCATTGTCTCGAAGTATTTCGGGCGCCTGCCTGAAAAGCCTGTTCCAGCCACGCATGGACTTCCGCCTTCATCGGAATACTATCGACCTCACACGCCACCTGGAAATCGACGGATACGCTTCTGGACTCACCCAAGACGGTTCCAGGCAGCCGCTACTCTTGGGATCCGCCGTTGCCGTCGGACTCGTACGCTTCGACGATCCGCTGAACCAGTTCGTGCCTGACTACATCATTCGGCGTAAAGAACGTAAACAGGACACCGTCGACATCACCAAGGATATCCACGGCGTGCTTCAGGCCAGACTGTTGTCCCGGCGGCAAATCGATCTGCGTAATGTCGCCCGTGACCACTGCATGTGACCCGAATCCGATGCGCGTCAGAAACATCTTCATCTGAGCGACACTGGTGTTTTGCGCTTCATCGAGAATGACGAAGGACTCGTTAAGTGAACGTCCGCGCATGAACGCAAGCGGGGCAATTTCAATGACGTTTCGCTCGATCAGTCGCCCGACATGTTCAGGACCCACCATGTCGTATAGTGCGTCGTACATAGGCCGCAAATATGGATCGACTTTTTGCGACATGTCGCCCGGCAAAAAGCCGAGTCGCTCGCCCGCCTCGACCGCCGGGCGCACCAGGACGATTCGCCTGACCTGTCCCGTCTCGAGCGCATCGATTGCGCTCGCTACGGCCAGATAGGTCTTACCCGTACCGGCGGGCCCGATACCGAACGCGAGATCGTTGGCGCGAATATTCGCAAGGTAGGAGCGTTGGTTCGCACCCCTCGCGCGCACGAGCTTGCGTCGCGTCTGGATTTCGAAGCGATCATTCTCTTCGTCAGTCGAGCCCGGCTCCGGTTGCGCGTCGGCAAACTCACCATCTTTCATGACAGACTCCTGCAAGCACATATGCACGTGCTCCCGGTCCAGCCGTTCAGTGCTGGTGAGCTGGAAAAGCGAGAGAATTACGTCCCTGCCGATCTGGGTGGCACCCGGATTACCGGAGACCCTGAAGCGATTTCCTCGGCTGGATATATCGACGTTGAGGCGGCGTTCTATTTGCCGCAAGTGCTCATCAAACTGGCCGCAAAGATTAGCCAGGCGGTTGTTATCGACGGGTTCCAGGACGATGTCCTGAGATACTTGTACGGTGTTCAATGTTTGGGTATTTGACCTCTTGCTACGGTATTTAGTGCCTGTCCAGGCACATTAGTTCAACGTTTCCAAGCCTACCCCGAAGGCTGGCCACATGGAATACCGGAGTTAACAAATAAAGCGTTTACGCGACAGCCTGAGCGCTTACGAGACGTCCCCGCAAGGAATTCGGCAAAGCCTCAGTGATCACAACGTCCACGAACTGCCCCAGGCAGGAGGCATTGCCGTCGAAATTCACCCAGCGGTTGCATTGCGTCCGGCCGGCATACTGGGCTGGATTTTTCTTTGATGGCCGCTCGACAAGCACGGACTGTATCGTACCCACCATAGCCTTGCTGATCGCCATCGCCTGATGGTTGATGCGGGCCTGCAGGATCTGCAAGCGCTTCTTCTTGACGGCCATCGGCGTGTCGTCGGCAAAACTCGCCGCGGGCGTACCGGGACGCGCGCTGTAAATAAAGCTGAAGGACTGATCGAAACCGATATCGCCGATCAGCTTCATCGTAGCCTCGAAATCAGCATCGGTCTCACCCGGAAAACCAACGATGAAGTCTGACGATATGGAGATGTCCGGCCTGGCTTCGCGCAGCTTGCGAATTTTTTGCTTGTACTCGATGACTGTATGGCCGCGCTTCATCCGCGCAAGAATGCGATCGGAACCGTTCTGCACTGGCAGATGAAGGAAACTGACGAGCTTCGGAACTTCCGCATAGGCCTGAATCAGGCTGTCGGTGAACTCGACAGGATGAGAGGTCGTGAACCGGATTCTGTCGATGTCATCGATAGCAGCGACGTAATATATAAGCGTAGCAAGATCGGCAATTTGTCCGTCATACATCAGCCCACGATAGGCATTGACATTCTGGCCGAGCAAATTGACTTCGCGAACGCCCTGGCCGGCGAGGCTGACTATTTCCGTGATGACACCATCCAGCGGACGGCTGATCTCTTCGCCACGTGTGTAGGGTACGACACAGAATGTGCAGTACTTGCTGCAGCCTTCCATCACGGAAACGAAGGCCGTTGGTCCCTCCGCGCGCGGCTCGGGCAAATTGTCGAATTTCTCGATCTCGGGAAAAGAGATATCGACAACAGGCAAGCCTTTGTTGCGCACTTCATCAATCATCTCAGGGAGACGGTGCAAGGTCTGCGGGCCGAAGACAATATCGACGAACGGTGCCCGCTTGCTGATGCCCTCACCTTCCTGGCTGGCGACGCATCCACCGACACCGATCAGCAAATCGGGGCGCTCGTCTTTCCAAATACGCCACCTGCCCAGCTCCGAAAACACTTTCTCCTGCGCCTTCTCGCGAATGGAACAGGTATTGACGAGCAGCAGATCCGCGTCCTCTGGCTTCTCGGTCAGCACATAGCCGTGCGACTCGCGCAGTACGTCCGCCATCTTCTCCGAGTCGTACTCGTTCATCTGGCAGCCGAAAGTCTTGATGTAAAGCTTGTTAGCCATGCATTTGATTAATAAGTTACTGAATAAAAAGAAGTAAATCCAGAAATTCCGGAAAATTAAGTCTGTCCCTGTAATCAGCGAATGAAACCCATGCTTTCCAGCTTCACTAGCACCCGGTGTGCCGCGAGATCCGGTGAAATCGCGGTCGTATCGATCACCATTTCCGGCGATTCGGGCGCTTCATAAGGATCGCTGATGCCCGTGAACTCCTTAATGACGCCGGCACGCGCTTTCGCATAGAGACCCTTTCGATCACGATCCTCGCAGACTTCCAGCGGCGTCGCCACGTGTATTTCGATAAACCCGCCATACGGGCTGATGCTTTCGCGAACCATTCTGCGAGTGTGGGCGTACGGCGCAATCGGCGCACAGATCGCAATACCGCCGTTTTTCGTTATCTCGCTCGCAACGTAACCGATGCGAAGAATATTGAGGTCGCGGTGTTCTTTCGAAAACCCGAGCTCGCTCGACAGATTCTTTCTGACGATATCACCGTCGAGCAAGCTGACATGCCGTCCGCCGAGTTCCATCAGCTTGGTCATCAACGCATTGGCGATCGTCGATTTGCCCGATCCGGACAGCCCTGTGAAAAATACGGTGAAGCCTCGCAGGTGGCGCGGCGGATGCGTTTTCCTGAGTTCTTCGACAACATCGGCAAAGGAAAACCAGTCCGGGATATCAAGGCCTTCCTGCAGGCGCCGGCGTAATTCCGTCCCCGATATATTCAGCACATGATCGTCGTCGGTCGTTTCGTCGATCGGCACGTACTGGGCACGGTTTTCCGCATAGACCATCAGGCGAAATGGCACCATCGTAATGTCGAGTTCTTCCTCGTACTTCTTCAGAAGTTCCTGTGCATCGTAAGGGCCATAAAAATCCTTGCCCTTGCTGTCCTTGCCGGGGCCGGCATGATCGCGGCCGACGATCAAATGCGTACAGCCGTAATTCTTGCGAATGATCGCGTGCCACAACGCCTCCCTGGGGCCGCCCATGCGCATCGCCAGCGGCAACAGACTCAACATGCTGGTCTGCTCAGGATAACGCTTGACGATGTGCTCGTAGCAACGAACGCGCGTGAAATGATCGATATCGCCGGGCTTGGTCATGCCGACGACCGGATGAATCAACAGGTTTGCCTCGGCCTCCCTGGCCGCTCTGAGTGTCAGCTCCTGATGCGCCCGGTGCATCGGGTTGCGTGTCTGGAACGCGACGACCTTGCGCCAGCCAAGCTTGCGAAAGCGCTCGCGGAGTTCAGCAGGACCGTCGCGAAGGTGCTTGAAATCGTAGTGAGTCGGCGCTTCGACCCCCAGCAGCCTGCCGCCGACATAAATAGAATTCCCTATATTATTCAAATAGTTAACAGCGGGGTGCGTTTCGTCTGCCGTACCGAAAACGTTTTTCGCCTCGGCCTTTTTGTCAGGCGTCCAGATATCGCCGACCTGAAGTGTGGCGTTGAGCACGCCTTCCGGATCCCGAAGCGCGATGTGCTGACCGGATTTCAGGTCGGCCGCAAAGTCCTCGCTGACGTCCAGCGTGATCGGAATCGGCCAGAGCACACCGTTCGCGAGGCGCATTTTCTTGACGACGGAATCGTAATCGTCCTCGTTCAGAAAGCCTTCGAGCGGCGAGAATGCGCCATTGAGCAGAAGTTCGAGGTCGCAGAACTGACGGGGTGTCAGGTCCCAGGAAGGATAGTCCTTGGCCTTGGCCTTTTCCTGTTCTGCCTCTTGCGGAGAAAGATAGAGGTTTTTTAGCTCACCGCCATGTGGTTCTTTGAATGCGCCCATAATGATTTGTCCAGTAGATTCCAGTAATTCTTAGTGGTAGAAATGGGCGTGCACGGTAGTTGTTGTGTGGTCAACGCGCGTTGACCCGTATCACACATTGCATCGTGATCTGGTCGCTCGCGGACGCCGGGAATTTGCTTTCCTAGAACGGAATGTCGTCGTCGAAATCGTCCCCGGATGGCTGCACAGCGGCGCTTGCCGGAGGGGAATCGCTCATGGCCGGCGCGCCGCCGCCCGACCTGCCGCCGAGCATTTGCATTTCATCGGCAACGATCTCGGTCGTATAACGATCGTTACCGTCTTTGTCCTGCCATTTCCGTGTGCGCAGCTTGCCTTCTATATATACCTGAGAGCCTTTACGCAGATACTCTGCCGCGATCTCGGCCAGCCGCCCGAACATTGCCACGCGATGCCATTCGGTGCGGTCCTTTTGCTCCCCCGTCTGCTTGTCTTTCCACGATTCGTTGGTCGCAACACGCAAATTGGTCACGGCTGATCCGCTCGGCATGTACCGGGTCTCGGGATCCTGCCCGAGATTACCGATGATGATTACTTTGTTTACCCCACGGGCCATAGCTGGTTCCCTGTTATTGGTGGTGTATTGCTCGATCGTGAGGCCAAACAAAATGCCGGGGCTTTTGCGCGACCGCATGCGCGAGGGGTGCCTATTTTAGGCCCTGCCTCACCAAATACCAGCCCGATTTCCGGCTGTTTGACCTGAAATCGCGCTGTTTCAGGCCTTTTTCTGCTGCCCCCGCCCGGAACCGCCGAGCTGATGGATAAGCAGCCAGACGCCGGCCAGAGCCGCACAGACCATGAATACCCGGGACGGCTGCCCGCCGGCCAAGAATATCCCACCAATCAGACCGCCGGCAAAAGCCCCGAGGAACTGAGAACTCGAGAAAACACCGAGGGACGCCCCGCGAAGCTCACCGTCTGCCAGGATCGAGAGGCGCGCCGGCAGCCCTGCCTCGAGAAAATTAAAGCCGGCGAAAAACACCGCCAGGGCGATAAACACAGGTAACACGGCGAAACTACCGAACGCCAGAATCAGCTGCCCGATGAGCAGCAAGCCAATAGCCAGTCCGATCGTTCCCGCACGGCCGCGCCTGTCATCCACGAGAATCAGCGGAATGGTTCCCGCCAGCGACACGATCAGGGCGCCAACGTAGATTTTCCAATGTTCCGTCAGGACAAGATCAAGGCGATTACGGAAGAGGAAAGGCAATGCTACAAAGCTTGCCGTCAGCAGCGCGTGCAATACGAAGATATAGAGATCAAGGCGAAGCAGTTCGGGACGCAAAACCGCAGCCGGCCGTAAAACTACCGAAGCCTTCGGCTTCTCTATGCCGGCGGGCAAGGCCATCAGCAAGAGGCCCGCTACGAGCGCCAGAGTGGCGGCGATCCAGAACAGTGAGCGGACCCCGCTTTGCGCGGCAATGATGGGGCCGATAATCAGCGCCAGCAGAAATGACGCGCCTATGCCGATGCCGAGCACAGCCATCGTGCGCGTCCTGACCTGCTCCCGGGTCGCGTCCGCCATCAAGGCCGTCAAGGTTGCTGAGATGGCGCCAGCCCCTTGCAGGAACCGGCCCGCAATGACGCCCGCTATGGTGTCGCTCAAGCCCGCGAGAATACTGCCGGCCGCGAACAGCGCCAGACCGAAAATGATGACCGGCAGGCGGCCGATCCGATCCGACAGCAAACCGAAGGGGATCTGCAGGGATGCCTGCGTGAGTCCGTATCCGCCGACGGCCAGGCCGACCAGGATCGGTGTCGCCCCCGTGAGATCTGCTGCGAAGAGGGACAACACCGGCAACAGCGCGAACAGACCGAACATGCGGCACATCGCGACCAGCGCAATAACGGCGACTGCGCGTCGCTCTTTCGGCAGCATTGCATGAAAAACAGCGCTGTATTCGTTGCTTGTTGTCATGTAGACGTCACGTGCCTTTGCGCCCGACCGACGCGGCGGCGTATATTAGCAGGTTGTTCGGCGTTCACTGCAGAACCTTCATGAAATCCATAGACATTCGCGGCGCGAGAACGCACAACCTCAAGAACCTGGACTTGAGCCTGCCGCGCGACAAGCTGATCGTTTTTACCGGCCTGTCCGGATCCGGCAAGTCGTCGCTCGCGTTTGACACAATTTACGCCGAGGGGCAGCGGCGCTATGTCGAGTCTTTATCGGCATACGCCAGACAGTTCCTTTCGATAATGGAGAAACCGGACGTCGATCATATCGACGGATTGTCGCCAGCTATTTCGATCGTACAAAAGTCCACTTCGCACAACCCGCGCTCGACCGTTGGCACGGTTACAGAGATTTACGATTACCTGCGTCTGCTGTATGCGCGCGCCGGTACTCCGCGTTGTCCGGATCACGGCGTGACACTCGAGGCGCAGACTGTCAGCCAGATGGTCGACCAGGTGCTCGCGCTTGCCGACGGTATACGCCTGATGCTGCTGGCACCGGTGGTCGCGAATCGGAAAGGCGAACACGTGCAACTTATGCAGGACCTGAAGGCGCAGGGGTTCATTCGTGCACGCATTAACGGCGAAGTCTATGAACTCGACGATCCGCCAAAACTGGACCTGCGGCGCAAGCACAACATCGACGTTGTTGTCGACAGGTTCAAAGTTAAAGCCGACGCAGGGCTCCGGCTCGCAGAATCTTTCGAGACCGCATTGCGCCTGGCAGACGGTGTCGCCCGGATCGCCTGGATCGAACAGGGAAACGATGAGGAGCTGGTATTCTCCGACCGGTTTGCCTGCAACATATGCGGATACAGCCTGACCGAACTGGAACCGCGTCTTTTCTCATTCAATAATCCGAGCGGCGCGTGCCCCACGTGTGATGGTCTCGGCGTAAAACAGTTCTTCGACCCGGACCGGGTGGTAGTGAATTCCGATTTGTCGCTTGCCGGCGGCGCCATTCGCGGATGGGACCGCAAGACGACCTACTACTTTCAGATGATCCAGAGTCTTGCCGCTCATTACGATTTCGATATCGAGACGCCTTTTTGCGAATTGCCGGATAACATTCGTCAGGTCGTGCTTTTCGGCAGCGGCAAAGAGAAGATCGAGTTTCATTATGCCAATTCGCGCGGCATGCAGATCCGGCAACAGCACCGCTTCGAAGGGGTTATCCCTAACCTGGACCGCCGCTACCGCGAGACCGAGTCGGGCGCCGTCCGCGAGGAGCTCGCGCGCTTCCTGAACAGCCAGCCCTGTCCCGAGTGTGGCGGAACGCGGCTGAATCGGTCGGCCCGCAATGTCTTCATCACGGACCTGGCACTCCCCGAAATCAGTGCCATGTCGGTCGGCCGTGCCAGGGCGTTTTTCGAAAAGATGAAGCTCGAGGGCTGGCGCGCAACGATTGCCGACAGGATCGTCAAGGAGATCAGCGAACGGCTTGGATTCCTAAGCGACGTCGGCCTCGATTATCTTTCGATCGATCGAAGTGCTGAAACGCTTTCCGGCGGCGAAGCGCAACGCATCAGGCTGGCAAGTCAGATCGGCTCCGGTCTCGTCGGCGTCATGTACATCCTTGACGAACCCTCCATCGGCCTGCACCAGCGCGATAACAAGCGGCTCCTGGGCACCCTCCTGCATCTGCGGGACATCGGTAACACCGTTATCGTCGTCGAGCATGACGAGGAAGCCATCATGGCCGCCGATCACGTTGTCGACCTTGGCCCGGGAGCCGGCGTGCACGGTGGACAGATCGTCGCCGAGGGTCCTCCGGCGACGATCCTGGAGAACGCGCAATCGTTGACCGGCCAGTATCTCTCGGGGCGACGCAGTATCGCCGTACCGGAAAACCGTGTTGCACCGGACAGGAAGCGGCAATTGTCGATTTGCGGCGCGCGCGGCAATAACCTCAAGTCTATCGATGCTGAAATACCGATCGGCCTGATGACCTGCGTTACCGGCGTATCAGGCTCCGGCAAGTCGACACTCGTTAACGATACGTTATACAAAGCCGCCGCAGAGCACATTAACCGCGCGAGCCGCAATCCGGCACCTCATGATGAGATTGCCGGCCTTGAATTTATCGATCGCGTCATCGACATCAGTCAAAGCCCGATCGGACGAACGCCGCGTTCGAACCCGGCAACTTACAGCGGTTTGTTCACACCGATACGCGAACTCTTCGCCGGTACTCAGGAAGCCCGGTCGCGCGGCTACATGCCGGGGCGATTCAGTTTTAACGTCAAGGGCGGTCGATGCGAAGCCTGTCAAGGCGACGGCGTCATCAAAGTCGAAATGCACTTCCTGCCCGACATATACGTACCCTGTGATGTTTGCCGCAGCAAGCGATACAACCGGGAGACACTGGAGATTCGTTACAAGGGCCGCAATATCCATGAAGTGCTCGACATGACTGTTGAAGATGCTTGCGAGTTTTTCCGTAACGTACCCGTCGTCGCGAAAAAATTGCACACGCTAATGGACGTCGGCCTGTCGTATGTGAAGCTCGGCCAGAACGCGACCACCCTGTCCGGTGGTGAAGCCCAGCGCGTTAAACTTGCGAAGGAACTGTCAAAGCGGGATACGGGCAGCACGCTCTATATTCTCGACGAACCGACCACCGGACTGCACTTTCACGACATCGAACACCTGCTTGCAGTTCTGCACCGCCTTCGCGACAAGGGGAACACGGTCGTTGTCATCGAGCACAATCTCGACGTCATCAAGACGGCCGACTGGATTATCGATCTTGGGCCGGAAGGCGGCGATGGCGGCGGTGAAATTATTGCCACCGGAACACCGGAGGACGTCGCGGCAAATGATGCATCATTCACTGGTCAGTACCTCAAGCGCAAGCTTGCCACCGCAGACAACAGACAACGCGATCGGGCCTGAAGGGCCCCTGCGGCGGTTCTTAGAGCTTCCCTTTGTCGTGAGCAACCATCGTGCGATTGAAACTGTACAGCATCGCTACCCGGTTTCGCGGCTCGAGCCCCGCCTCGACCTCTTCGTGAATCAGTTCGCGCAGACCACCGCTTGCATCTTCATAATCGAGTTGAACGAAGCCGTGTCTTGCGTAGAAAGGCGCATTCCACTGCAAGTGTCGAAACGTAATCAAAGTGATACCCGGGAATCCGGCAGCCCTTGCCCAGCTAATAACGGCGTCCAGCAGCTGACTGCCGATCCCCTGCCGGCCGTGCTCCGGATGAACGCCCATTTCCTCGAGATGCGCGTAAACATCGACGCTGCGGGCCAGAGCAAACCCGACCGCATTTTTCTTTTCGTCTAACGCGATCCATAAACGCTGGGCACGCTGTGCCTCGATCAGGGTCTCTGTGTCGGTAATGAGAAAACGCAGTTCGGGCGGCAGGTCGGCTTCGGTGAACATTGCGGCGGCCGCCTGTTCAATGGCGGGTATTGCCCGCAGGTGGTACTCCGCTGCGAGTTCGATCGTGTAATGCTGCCGCATCGGCTTGGTCGAGCAATGCGATCAGGACGACGAATCTATAAAGCCGTCAGCTTCGAGCTGGCGGTCATGGATACGACCGAGAAACGCCAGTGCGATGACTGCCCCAAACAGCGCATAAGCCATGTCGGACTGCGTATCCCAGACGTATCCCTGCGTTCCCAGGAACGCCTCAGCTGCATCTTCTGATGTCAGGGCAACGATCCATTCAATTAACTCATACAGGGCGCTAAAGCCCAGGCAAAAGCTGACAATGAAAAAATCTCGCCATCCAGCATAGTTGAATACGCGATGACGCACGACGATTTCTCGCGCAATCATGGCCGGCACGAATCCTTGCACGAAGTGCCCGAGTTTGTCGAAATTATTCCTCTCGAGGTCAAATGTTTCGCGCAACCAGTCGAACAGCGGCACCTCGGCGTAGGTATAGTGGCCGCCGATCATCAGGATAAGGCAGTGGATGAGAATCAGGACATAGACCATCCTGGTCAGTCGAAACAGGCTGCGCGTGTACCAAAGAATCGCAGCACCCAGAAGCGCGGGGAAGACCTCGAGAAACCAGGTCGCATAGTCCTTCGGGCCGATTCCCGACCAGAGCAGCACAATCAGGAATATGGCTATCCAGGCATATTGCCTGGCTGGCGATATGGCATTCATTTACGGCTCCTTGTGCGCAGATCCGGACAAGTCGAGACCTCGTCTTGGTCGCCACAGGCCCTGACTGACGAAACACTCCCATACCCAGGGAAGCCATCTCAGCAGGGCGAAACTAAGCCAAAGGGCCCAGGCCAGTAAAAGAACCTTGTAGGTCCACATTGGCAGTGAAAAAACAGACGCAGCAGGTAATACGGTATCGCTCCTGTCTGCAAACCAGCGAAGTGTATTGCCGGCAGATCCATTTCCGGCAATGTGCATGTCCGGTGTGCCGAGCAGGCCGCCTGGCAAACTGACTACGATCGATGCAAGTGCAATCACTGAGACCATTGCAAAAATCACTTGCAGTAAATTGAACTGCCACCATGGAACATCAGGTTTCCAGTTGCGGCGTGCGCCAGTTGCCAGTAGCCAGACAACGACCACGGCCAGCACGGACCAGGAAAAAGTACTGAAGCCCAGCCCGAGGAGGACCCAATGGCGCGTGTTCAATGGCGTCACTTTTATGCGACCCAGAATCAGGGCAAAGAGAACCAGCGCTGCCAGTTCAGACCAGTACATGACGGCGGGACCAAGCCTCGGGCCGCTGGTCGCGAGCACCCATCGATTGGGTGGCAGTTCAATGGAAAGGTTGATATTGCTGGCTGCCGCAGCAAGATCGAGATCGCGGACAGTCTCACGAGAAGCCATTTGCCTTTGATTCCGCCAGGCTATGTTCACTCTATGCTCGCCTGGCAGAATCGGAATGCTCAGTTCTCCCGATTCGGCGCGCAGCGGTTCGGTTTTTCCGTCGATTGACACGGAGCTTATCTCCGCACCGTCAGGCAATCGAATGACGTGCTGCGAGCCCCTCGTGCTACGGTAGGCAAGATTCAGATTCACCGTACGGGACCGCTCACCAACGCTTGTTTGCATATGGACGGCATCAAATGCCAGCGTTGTACCGAGACTCGCTTCGGGGCGGCCTGCGACGAGCGTGAGGGTCTCGCCTGCCCGCGGATAGAATTCCGCCACACGGATATCTCCGTCATCGTATGCTGATTCGCTCTCCGGAACGCCGCTGAAGTTTGTATGCCAGATGCTGCCAACCGCGAATCGCCACACTTCCTTCCACGGGCCGTCTGCTCGCGCCTTTAGCGTCAGTGGTGAATGCCTCGGCAGCATTGACCGCCAACTCACTGCGTTCTGGCCGGGGTTCATCGTCACGAGCACTTCATCGTCAGTGACTGTGAAATCCTCACTGGTAATGGACTCGCCCTCAAGCAAGGGAACCTGCAAGGTCAATGCGCCCTGTTGCGGCGCGACCCGCACGACAGTCGTCGTCACCCACCAGTCGAGATCCATGCCTATCTCTCGTTCAATGCGCACGAATACCGGAAAACGACTACTTTCCCAGCGCGTCGTCGAATCGCCTTCACCCTGCTGTTGCAGTCGCGTCAGTTGCAATGATCCGGACAACAGTCGTCGATCCTGAATGCCCGCAATGAACCACGCGTCGGACTCGGCACGAATGACCCGCGGCGGCGCCGGAAACGGCAGCTCGAGACTGTCCACCGGGGGGATCGGACCCCTGAGTGTCAATTGGTGGCGCCCTTCGGTGACTCGGATCCAAAGAACGTTATCGCTGTGCAGGAAGACCTGCGTAGCCGCTGCGCGATTGAGCAGTATCTGCTCCGGCCTCCAGCCCTGTAATGAGCCTGGCAACGGCACCGCAACCTCTTCCAGGGCGTGCAGCTCGAGCCTGACTGTCAGCACGTCGGCGTCAACAACAACGGACGCATCGACGATCTCTGCACAATTCGGCGTACAAGGCGGTGCCGCAAGCAGGCGCTTTTCAAGTTCTACGAGAATGGCTGATGACGGCGTGTCGGCATTTGCCGTCGGACTTGCGGTCAGTGCCGCAACCACCAGCAAGAACCCAGGTAAGGCGCTGGCCGTTGTGCCGGACGTCTTTGCAATGCCGCCCGGCCACTGCCAGCGGCGATTCAATATTTCGAACGCGAACACGGCGGCGAATGCGCCCAGCAACAGCACTGCGGCGAATCGAACGCCGCTGACGAGCCAGCGTGGCATGACGAAGAGGCGCAGCGTTCTTTCGGCATCGACGGGGCCGCTCCAGGTCAGCCGGTAATTGTTCCAGCGCCATGAAGGCCTTCCCGGACCTGCCTGCACGATGGCATTCGGTGCATAGCGTGCGTAGCTTCTTGCTTGCGCCCTTTTCCGGGCCACGATTAAGGTATCCCCTGCCCCGCCCAGTTCAAGTAAGCCAGGCTCAGGGCGCTTGCGGGCGTCAGACGTAAAATCCTGATCCTCAGCTGCGATACTAGACAATGCTGCTGCCCTGTCGGCCGGGCTTGCCGGGCCGAATACGTCAAATGTACGGGCAACCTGGGATTCGAGCTGCGGGTATATGGCAATGCGCAGCTGGCCGGTCACAAAGGGCACGAGAAAAACGATCAGCAAGGCAAAACTGAACCCTCTGTACAGCTTGAGGTAACGCATCAACCGGCCTGCCGGCGCCACCCGCAGCAGCGCGATGGCAGCCAGCATATTGAGCCAGGTCCATTCAGGCGCGCCAAACTCGTGCAAGCTCAAGGTCAACGCGAAAAACGCAACGGCGCCGGTTGCTCGGCCGAATAAGCGCGCGGCAGCAATTGTGATGATCAACACCAGAAAGAAGTCCAGCAGCTTCCAACGATCGACCCAGCTGCCAGGCGAACGGTCAGCGCCGACGGCGGCGATCAGCTTGTGTCCGGGAGGCAGGCTGAGATTGGTACTGACCCGATTGAAAGTTGTCTGCCAACCGCTCACCGGCATTTTGCCGCGTGTCTCAGACCGTCCAAGCGCATGCAGATCAACGTTGGCCTGCCGCAACTCGACACCAGCCAGTCCTTCTCCGTCACCCCTGGTCACCAGGAGGTTTTCGCCCGCTTCCGCGGCACTGAGCAGTTCATAGGGCACCGCCATATCGAGGCGCCACCCGCTGCGCATCTTGCCGCCAACCCGATCGCTGAAGACGTAACCGTCACCGTTGAAGTCCAGCCACAGCTGTCGATTGAGTTGCAGGTCGTTGTCTGTCGCCACTTTGCCACGGCTGCGTTCGGCGATCGTCAGCGATTCGCCCGGTTCAATGCGAAAGGCCGGTAGTTCGACCCAGCCATCGGGCACCGACACCTGTGTCGGGTCAACAGGCCTCAGGGCTTCGGGCGCCGTCACTCTGAGCCGGTCGTTCGAGCGATAACTCCAGATCTCGGAATCCGGTAAATTGTGTTGGGGCGACGGCAATGTGATGCTGTTCAGCACACCGGGCCCCCGCGCAAGCAACGATATCTCCCATCTCCCCGGCCGCAGCTGCAGACGCAAATTGCCGTCCGGTTCGAACCGCGCCGGCAACTCGCTTTCGATCGCCAGTGGTACGAACCCATCGGGCAACGCAGGACCGATGAGTTCCTCGCGCACACTGCCTGCAACCTCTAAAAAAAGCGTCGTTGCCAATCGTGTCGGCACATCGTCAGCAACCAGACGGTAGACCTCGACACTTAGCGCGTCCTGTACCTGTTTCTGCTGCTCGCGCTCGCCCAGCCAGACACCGGATCGATTCCGGTCCGGGCGGGAGACCCGGTCTCCGTCTATTGTCAGGTCAACCAGGCCCGTCTCGGCGGGAACCGCCAGCGTCCCCGGTCGTTCGTCCCATGCAAACCGGCCCGCAATGTTGTAGCGGCCCGGTGAAAGCCGGATCGTGGGTGCTGAGCCGCGCATGACAACTGCGGCAGCCTGTCCGTTCGCGGTAACGCGCTGCGGCCAGTTTTCGGCGTTGCCAGGCAACGGCACCCACTCATCTGTCGCATAAATGGTCCATGACTGACTGAAACGCCCGCCGTGCGCATTAATATTCAGACTAAGTTGGTCCGGCCAGGCACAAATGAACCCGTTGCGTGCGGCTTCCCTCTGATTGAAGAAGAACGGGCATTCACGGTATTCCTGATCCTGCAGGACCCAACCCGTCCATGACTGCAGTTCATCCGGTATATGAACGTCTGTCCTCGCGGCGTCAGCAGCCGCCGCCGTCAGTACCAGCAAGAACAGAAGTATCGATTTCAGACAAGTGGACATTTTCGACTCCCGAAGCCGGGTTGAGGGCTTTGTCTCCCTCGCACTATAACCGTGAACGCCAACTCGCGGTGATCAGGTCCAGTGCCGGCTCATTTGAACCAGAATTCTATTTCCGAAGTATCGAGTTCGAATCTCGCAGCATGCTCCTCATTCGCATCAAGGGAGTACCAGTCGCCGACTCCGTATCTCGTCTCCCTTCCCCCACTGGTCAGAAACAATTCCCCCTGCGTAATCACACCGCAATTTCTTGTCGGGTGCACGTGTGGCTCGATCTCGGTGCCAGCCGGATAGGTGGCAAACAATACGTCGCAGTCGCCTGCCTTGAGCCGATAAGCATCGAACGGGCCTTCGAAGCCTGGTAATTGACGAATGATTTCAGGGAAATGGTCCTGTTTCATGGTTTCGCTCTCCAGAGAGAATTCAAGCGCCCCTAAGCTGATGTTGAAAAAGTCATCCATGACTTATTCAACCACGCGATCCGAAAAGTGCGATTTTCGGATCGCTCACATTTTTGATGGCCGTAAGCCATTAAAAATGACGGTACATCCCTGTACCGACCAGCACGCCGCCAAAAAACAGGGTTTTTCAACAGCCGGCTAATAGTGCGGTGGACGTTCATCTGTTGCTTGATCGGCAGACGAGCCATCCAGCAGCGATTTCATTCTATCAAGCAAGGACCGGCAGAAAACTTCGAGCTCGCTTATTTGGGCTTGCTGGTCCGTCAGGGCATCGTTGAGCTTGGACAGAAGGTGTTCCTGGTGAGCCAGCTTCGTCTCGATCTCGATCACGCGGTTGTCATCCAAGGTCATCACCTCCGTTGGCAGCCACAGACATTACGACTGTCACGCAAATTGTTCAATCCGATTCGCTACCGTTTTCGACCAGCGTGTATGCTTGTCACACCAGCAACATTTCGATTTAGATTTCCGCATGTCTCTCGTTCATTTCAAAGAAGTGTCGCTCGAGCTTGGCGACCAGAAAATTCTGACTCAGGCCGATTTCACCATCGAGCCGGGCGAACGCGTTTGCCTTATCGGACGTAATGGCGCCGGCAAATCGACGACCCTGAGACTGATAACTGCCGAAATCGAGCCTGACTCAGGCGACATCGTTCGCAGGTCAGGGCTTGTCATCAGCCAACTTGCCCAGTCGCTGCCCGAGGCAATAGATATGCAGGTCAGCGAAGTCGTGAAATCAGGGCTCGCTGGCATTCAGCTGCTACTCGACGAATATCGCAGGCGCTCGCAGGAAAAGCTCGACCAGCAGGGCCTGCGTGAACTCGAGAATCTTCATCAACTGATAGACGCGCACGGAGGCTGGCACATCGAACAACGTGTCGTGACGACGATGACCGAACTCAGTCTGCCCGCTGACCGGAGAATGAATGAGCTATCGGGCGGCTGGCGCCGCCGTGTGGCACTGGCCAAAGCCCTCGTACAAAAACCGGACTTGTTGCTACTGGATGAGCCGACAAATCACCTGGATATCGTCACAATAAAGTGGCTCGAGAACACGGTACATACCTATCCAGGCGCCGTCATCTTCATCACACATGACCGTGCGTTTCTGCAGCGCCTGGCGACCCGGATTCTGGATATCGATCGGGGTAAATTGACGAGTTGGCCCGGTGACTACCACAAATATGTGATTAATAAAGAAAAACGCCTTGAAGACGAATCCCGCGGAAACGCGAAGTTCGACAAGAAACTCGAGCAGGAGGAGATCTGGGTTCGGCAGGGTATCAAGGCGCGCCGAACGCGGAACGAGGGACGTGCCAGGGCGCTCGTGAAAATGCGTGAAGAAAGGTCCAGGCGCATTGCCAGAGAAAAGGGCGCACGAATACACATCGAAGAAGCGGAACGATCGGGACGCAAAGTCATTCGGGCCCGTAAGGCCAGTTATCGGTATCACGATGAGCCGCTTATCGAAGACTTTTCAATCAACATAATGCGCGGTGATCGAATTGGCCTGCTCGGCAACAACGGAGTCGGCAAGACAACATTACTGCGCTTGTTGCTCGGCGAACTCGAGCCACAGTCGGGTGTCATTAAACACGGCACCAACCTGAAGATCGGATATTTCGACCAGCTGCGTCAGACGCTGGATCTCGACAAATCCGTGGCGGAAAACGTCGGCGGTGGGCGGACATACATCAAACTCAACGGCAAGGACCGTCATATCATTGGTTACCTGAAAGGCTTTCTTTTCAGTCCCAAACGATCGTTGATGCCGGTGAAAGCGCTGTCAGGCGGAGAGAGGAATCGCATCATTCTTGCGAAATTATTTACGCAGCCCGCCAATCTCCTGGTCCTGGACGAGCCAACCAACGATCTCGATATGGAAACCCTGGAAGTGCTTGAGGAGAAACTGGCCGAATTCAATGGCACATTGATCATCGTCAGTCACGACAGGCAATTCCTCGACAACGTCATAACCAGTACATTGGTGTTCGAAGCCGATGGCAGTATCCAGGAATACGCAGGCGGCTATAGCGACTGGGCCCGCCGGGGAAAGGAACTGGCCGAGGCCGATAATCCGAATGTGAAAAAACGCAGTCAGCGCGGGCGCCGAAAATCACCGGACAGGCAGCGGCCGAAGAAACTCGGCTTCAAGGAACAGCGTGAACTCGAGCAACTCCCGTCGGCTATTCAGCAACTTGAAGCGACCGTTGCCGGTCTGGAGGAGCAGATATCGGCTCCCGACTTCTACAGCCAGGACCACGTCGAAGTCGAGAAGGTCCTGACGCAGCTCAAGGAAGACCACGCAGCGCTCGACAGGGCGATCGAGCGCTGGGCCGAGCTGGAACAACGGCAACAATCGTATCGTAGCAGCCCGTCCTGACGGGCGACAACTTACATCAAATGAGCTGCAATACAATCGCCACCTGACAGGCAAAGCCTGCGACAAAGGCCAGTGTCCGCACCCAGGGAATCGCGAATGTGTATGCGAGAAGATGCACGACACGCGACCAAAGGTAGATAGTGCAGGCGAGAACCGTGGTTTCGTTGCTGACGCCGGCCGCGTTTGCGATCAGCACCAGCGCAGCAAAAACAACAAGGTTTTTGACGGCGTTCGCGTGTGCCGCTTTCATTTTTTGCGCCCATCCAGCGAGCGGTTTCGGATCTGCAGGATAGCCAACGGCATCCACCAGCCCGCGAACGGCAATCATGTTCAGGGTATAGGGCATCCACAGGATCGCTGTCAATGCGGTTACTCAGGTGAGACTCATCAGTTCACTGCTCATGATCTTCTCCCTGTTTGTTTATTCCCATTGATTGGCTTTTTTTTCGAAATCGGCGCTGCTAACCGGCACGATGCAAAACCGCTGGCCGGTTGGCGCCTCCATCACGCACCATTTCTTTATGTTGGCAATTCTCTTCGCACCCAATGCTTCAAGCCTGTCCGCCTCGGCTTCGATGTCATCAGATTCAATATCAATGTGGACCCGGCTCGGATGCTTGACGGCCTGCACCTCAACATAGTTTTCGCCTGCCGGCATCACGAGTTCTACGTACGGGCTTTCCTCAATGTTTGCGGCCGACTTCGGTGGAGCGCCGAGCGCCTTGCCCCAAAAGGCGGCGGCAGCATCGAGGTCGTCGGTTTCACAGTCGATGAGCAGTCCGGCCAGTCTGCTGCGGTGCATGTTTGACTCTCCTTTGCCTTTACAGATCCGCCTGGTGCACCACCGGGCGAGTCATATAAATGCAGGTATCGGCCATCTCGTCGCCAACGGGCATCTGCCGCTCCTCGAATCCCATTCCCGCGTAGCAGGCCTGCGCAGGATAGTTGTCTTTGCAGACATACAGCGAATACTCCTGGAGCGGAAAACTCTCGCGCCCTATTCTCATCAGCAGTGCGACAAGCTGCTTGCCAATACCCTGCCTGCGTCGGTTCGGAGACACCACAAGTCGGGCGAGATTGACCCGTCCGAGGCGCTCGTAAATCTGCCCAAACGCCAGCATGTCTCCGGCCGGATCGACCAGGCGGTAGCTATCGATCTGCTGCCAATGCACATCTTCGAAAAATGTCTCCGCTGTAAACGGATAGCGAAACTTCGGGCCGCCCCAGATGCGGACGCTCCGAGCCGTTGGAAACCAGGATATCAAACGGCTGATATCCACCTCGGTGGCAGCGTTGAGCTTTATATCGCCAACATTCAATGTGCACGATTCTTGTTGTAAAGCGTTGTTCGGACGTGCGTCCATTACTTGAGGATACACAAAAAAGCCCGATGCATAACTGCTCAGTTACACATCGGGCCGTATGCTTATTGACCACCTGCCACCAGATCCGGCGGCCGGATGTTGCGCGGAACTCGCCTATAGAGGCGTAACGTTCTCTGCCTGTGGTCCTTTCTCTCCCTGAGTCACTTGCATTGAGACCTTCTGGCCCTCGTGCAAGGTCTTGCGACCATCAGTGGTGATAGCGCTGAAGTGAACAAAAACATCTTTTCCGCCTTCACGTTCGATAAAGCCGAAACCCTTTTCATCATTGAACCACTTAACGGTCCCTTCTACTTGCTCTGACATATTTCTCTCTTACATTTCGTTGCCATCTCTGATGGCGTTTTAAATACCGGCGAAATTGCCGGCGGTTTGCTCTCTACCCTGACAAATAAAAAATCAGCGCAGGGCGCTGACGCTATTCGGCAGGAATTAGATGACCGTATGGTACGCCGACCGGGCCACAGTTCAAATTTTCCGGTCGATCGAATTTGACCGTGACATCATAAAATGTAGAAAATTGACGAAACGCCTTGTTTTCAGGGGTTCCCGGGGCCTGCCGTCACTTTTCCCGCCTTTGCAGATAAGTGAGCCAGGGCGCAAAGTAGCGCGATTCCCATCCGCCTGAAACGCCCTGAAAGTCGTTTTCGGGCACATCCAGATGGATGAGATCAATACGCCCGTCATCGTCCTCAGGCGAGAATGAAATGATCAGCGTCGAGTCCGGGTCTTCATCGGCGAAATTAACAGATCGCCACGACTGGACGATCAACATCGGTTTGACAACCTGCAGCATCGTGCCTGTCAACAGTCCACCGAAGGCTTCAAACGGCGACCCGGGTTCCTCGCTGATGCTGGCGGGCGCTCCGGTGAACGCCGCGTGTATTTCAGCGTCCATATACATCGCAAAGAGTTCCGCCGGACTGCCCGGCAAAACGACGGTTTTATAAATCGTGCTGCGCATCCTGCCTCTCCCGCCCTTCCGACTGTTGCCCTATGTATAGCGCATTAGCGGCCCTATGTCCTGACGCTCAAGCCTCGCGGGTCGGGCCATTATTGACCGGTCAATGATCTGACTTTGTTTTCTGAAAATCAGCTCAGTTTCGACTGAAAGCTGACCGGGAGCCCGCCCGGTGCGTTCAAATAATAGATGCGTTCCCCGTGTTCATCCATTGGTCCGGTCGGCTCGAGTCCGTTCTTGCGCGCGTTTTCCGCCCACGCATCGGCATCGTCAACGACTATCTGCAGCATGATTCCCGGCGGCATTCCCGGCCCTTCAGGCCAGACTTCTATCCAGCTCTTACCAGCCGGGAAGACCGCACCGCTGAACGGCGCACCGTCTTCCGTGAATTTCTTCCCGGGAAGCCCGAGGCCGTTACCGAGAAAGGTCGCGATCTCTTCGGCTTCAGCCGAAACTGAACAGAAACGAATTCCCAACACCTGCATGTCGAACTCTCCGTTCCCGGTCAGCTTTCCTGCCCGGCAAAATATCGTTCAAAAGCCCTGTGCCTGGTATCGGGGGCGATCTCGATGATCTCGCCGGCGACGTTCAGCATATCCATCTCGTCGACACTCGTGTGGCCGTCCGCGGCGGCGACTTTCAAGAGCATGACCGCAATATCCTCTTTCTCCTCAGGGGTCAGTATGTGGCCGAGCTCTCGCAGCAGGCTATTCAGGTCCGGGTTCTCGGCGAGATCGGCCATGGCCCGGGTCAGTAACGCCAGGGACTCGGCGCTGTGCAGATGAAAATGCTCCTCGACGAGCTGGAGCATTTTATCGGCTTCCTGTTCGGAGATGTTGCCATCGCCTTTTGCCACGCATACGAGGAGTGCGGCGACGAGGAACTGGGAATCATACGTTTCCGGGCCACTGCTGGTTTCGATGACGAGTGTTGTGCCCTCGAACCGGGGTTTTGCGGGTTCTTCAATCAATGTATTGCTCCCTTACTCTTTATCCGGCGGCCTCTATCGGCCGCCTGTGATGGCTTTTGGCTGCCAATGACAGCATTTCGATCGATATTTTGCCGGACTGGCTTATCAGTTTACCGAAGTCGGAGAATGCCGGCACGACACACATGCTTTTCAGCTTTGCCATCTCTGCCCCGGTTCACTAACGGGTGCCGAAAAGCCGGTCGCCGGCATCGCCAAGCCCCGGCACGATGTATTTCCGGTCGTCGAGATGATCATCAACGCTGGCCGTATATATTTTCACGTCCGGGTGCTCCGTCTCGACTAAGGCAATGCCTTCGGGACAGGTGACAATACAGATAACGACAATGGTTGCAGCCCCCTGTTCCTTGAGAAAATCGATAGTCGCAGCAGTGGAGCCGCCGGTCGCGAGCATCGGGTCAATCACGATGCAGGTACCACCGTCGGTTTCTTTCGGTAATTTGTGATAGTAGGACACCGGTTTCTTC
This sequence comes from Pseudomonadota bacterium, assembly GCA_022572185.1. Taxonomy (GTDB): domain Bacteria; phylum Pseudomonadota; class Gammaproteobacteria; order Steroidobacterales; family Woeseiaceae; genus JACZWL01. The sequence continues at coordinate 72,240 of JACZWL010000001.1, forward strand.
GTCCCCGCTTCGCGGTACATGCCTACAAAACCGACTCTGGCGGTAGGTACCAACCCAAGAATGCCCTCGAGCATGCCCACTCCGGCCCGAAGTATCGGGACGACCACCAGCTCATTGGCAATCTTGTGACCTGCCGCCTCCGCGAGCGGCGTTTGAACGGTGACCTCCTTAACCTCGATTTCCTTTAGTGCCTCGTAACACAGGAACATCGTGATTTCGGTCGCTAATTCGCGAAATTTTTTGTATCCGGTGTCCTTATTCCGAATCAGGGCCAGTTTATGTTGAACGCATGGGTGTTTGACTTCCTCGTGCATTGACCTTTGCTCCCTTGTTATCGGCCGCGAGTATATAGCCAGCATACCAAGCTTGCATATTTCACCGGGGACCGTGGATCCTGGGTGAAATATGCCGGCCAACCGTCAGGTCAGTGAACCGGCCCTCGCTCAACCGTACGAACTACCCGGTACATCAGTGCCAAACTGAATACCAGCAGAAACGGCGCTGTATAGACACCTGGAAAACAGGCGCCGGCGCAAAGACATCGAATAGACGGAAATAGAATTCTTCGATCGAGTGAGCTGCCTGAGATATCGCGAGGCCCGGGAAAAGTCCGTTTTTCCCCATTTGCGTGTCGAGGGATTATCTCTATTTGTCGGACCAGATCGCGTATTCATTTCCGTTGGGATCTGTGAAATGAAAGCGCTTGCCGCCCGGAAACGGGAAAACGTCGCGGCTGATCGTGCCGCCGAGTTCGACAACCCGGGCGCTCGCCGTGGCAAGGTCTTGTTTGTAGAAAACGAGCAGCGGGCTGCCCTTGTCAACCGCAACAGCGACATCCGCCCGCCGAAATCCTCCGCCCAGACGCCCGTCATGAAAGCTGCAGTAATCCGGACCGTAGTCCTCGAATTTCCAGCCAAACAGTGCCGTGAAAAACTCCCTGGCCCTGGCCGGATCCTTTGCGGGGATCTCGACATAGTCAATCATGTTTTCCGGCGTCATGCTGTCTTCTCCATTATCTAGCAGGCTGTTGAAAAACTCTGTTTTTCTACAGCCTGTTAGCTGGTACAGGGATGTACCATCATTTTCGATGGCTATAAGCCATTGAAAATGTGAGGGATCCGAAAATCACACTTTTCGGATCGCGCCGTTGAAAAAGTCATGGAGGACTTTTTCAACATCCTGCTAGTAGTCCAACAAGTTTATATTGATGGACCACTTGATTTATGCCACCGGGCCTTTCAATCGCAGAATTGGCCGTTCCGCATCAATTTCGACCTGACCGAATTCACCGGTTATTTCATAGTGTCCTTCGCCGACACGTCTCAGGCCGGCGATCGCACCATGCGTCAGTGCCTCCACCGCTTCAGAGACAGACTGGCTGCCTCCCGTGTCGGCACCGGACTTGATACTGGAACAATATGGAAATTCCAGAAACGCCGGCCGGAAACACGCCTTCTCAGCCGGCCTGGGCTTTTCATAAAAAGCATGGTCAGGACGAAGAAAAAGATCCAGATCGATGAGCAGCGACTCGGATGCCATACCCCAGGACAACACAAACGACTTTGTCAGTTCGACCGCGCTGAATTCCCTCATTTCTCTCCAGTCGGTTACATCGTCTGTCATCTTGATATCCCGAGTCGATTAGTCCAATACTGAAGTACGTTCGGCGCCTGTGAACTCGAACGTCAGGTAACGGGCTCGGTGATTATTTCTGTCTTGACCGAATTTGCAATAAAGCACTGTTCGTGCGACTGCTGGTGTATCTCGTCGATCTGCGCTGTCGTCGGACACGTGTCACCTGAGAACACCACCTTGGGGCGCAGTACGACTTTCATCATAGCCAGTCTCCCCTGGTCATTTTTCGCCATCCGCCCGATCGCACAATCCGTATATTTATCAACCATATAGCCATTTTCTCTGGCGATCGCAAGAAAGAAAAGCATGTGGCAACTGGATAATGAAGCGACAAAAGCCTCTTCCGGATCAACATTTTCGGCAACTGACTTCGGCAGCGGCACGACTTGCGGCGACGCTGATGCCGGAACGTGGAGACCACCGTCGAATTCCCAAGTATGGCTCCGGCTGTAGTTATCATCGAGAAAATCCTGACCGTCACGTTGCCATTTGATCGTTGCTGTGTATTCCGACAATTGTCTGTTCTCGCTACCTGGCCGTTGGTCGCAATTCTCCGTGCTTCGCCCCGATGTAAAACAGAGCATCGAGGTCGGCTAACCGGTTCTGATTAGCGACGACCAAGCTGGAATGAATATCCCGTCGTAATTTTTCGTCGCTCATGTTTATCCCCTAAGCAAGTCTTGATCCATTATTGGCCGGCTTGTCTGGCACCGCAAGCACGACACTTGCATCTTCCTGCACGAAGCCGGTCACGAGACACTCGGAAATAAACGGCCCTACCTGTTTGGGCGGAAAATTGACAACCGCGACAATCTGCTTGCCGACGAGATCTTCGCACTTGTACAAGTCCGTAATGCGGGCAGATGACCTCTTGATGCCAAGCTTGTTGCCGAAATCGATCGTCAGTTTATAGGCAGGTCTTCTTGCCTCAGGAAACTCCTCGGCCGACAAAATCGTGCCAACCTGCAGTTCGACTTTTTCAAAGTCCTGCCAGCTAATCTCCAACATCAAAGCCTCCTGCCACCTCACAGTAATCTGTCGCGCCCGCATGGCCCTGGACAGTGATTCGCTTGATCCCATCAGTTCGTTTTGATTTCTTTCAGACCGAGCAGGATAGCTGCACCGACGAGCAAGGCACCAGAAATCTGGTTCATATGATGTCCGACCTGGTGCCGGAACCGCGATTCGATCCAGCCGGCAAATCCACCATAAATCGTTAGAAAACAAGCATCTATGACAAGGTACGTCACTCCCATGATGACCAACTGCTTGCCAGTCTGCAGGGCTGGATTTACGAACTGTGGAAATAATGCCGCGAAAAAAACAACGGCCTTCGGATTGGCAGCCGAGGTCATGAAGCCCTGCCAATACAGCGACCGCAGCGTACGAATGCGACTGAGTACTGCGACCGACGGGTCGAAGCGCTTCCTGAATTTCATTACACCCATGAATATCAAATAGGAAACACCTGCCCACTTGAAAACATCAAAAAATTCCTGTGATGAATGAATAAGACTGACCAGACCGAGTGACGCAACTGTCATTTGCACAATGTTTGCCGACAGGTCGCCCCCTGCCGTTGCCAGAGACCGGTTGAAGCCATTGCCCAGGCTGTTCGACAGCATCAGCAGGTGACTGGGACCCGGCGTGCTCATCAGAATCAACACCGTTGTCACGTACGCCAACCAGAGCTCTGTGCTCATACGTCACCTTCGAAGACAATGACACGGTTTCCGGCCGGATCCCTCAAGTACACGTAGGTGCCGCCCCAGGGTTTCTCTTCCGGCTCGCAGTTCTCATAAATCCCGGCCAGTTTTATTAAAAAAATCGTCCGGATTATCTATTCTGAATTGCAGGCAAGTCCTGGTCAAAGCTGTCCTGTCGAGCACGGATGCAATCTCCAGGAACCCGTTCGCGTCGATATCGCTCAAACCGAGTATCGCACCGGTGTCACCTTCTTGGTTCCATTCGCGAATAATTTACAGGCCTGGTGGTCCAACGAGGTTATATCGATGGGCTCAATACGTGTCTTGATCGCCGTGAGCACGGTGAATGATCCGTCTTATGCAAATGCCGTGTGAACCCAGGCACCGATATAGTAAGAAATAACAATAACGGCGACGGCGATGCCCAGGTGCTCGAATACGACCGGCAAGACTGCGTTTTGCTGTCCCCTGGCGAGAAAAAAGCTCAGTAGAGCGATAATAACCAGACCCCAGCACATAGAAACGATGACAGCCGTCTGTAACGGCAGCCACATGACCGGGACCGCGAAGGTAATCGCAACCACGAATTTTGTAAAAAACGTTGCGAAGGTTGCTGCCCAGATGTGGTCGCTCGTCGAGTCCGGATCCGCCTCCTGAGCTATATGCATCCCAAGCGCGTCCGACATTGCGTCTGCTACCGCGATAACCAAGATACCACCGAGTACAGCAACGACGGATTCTGTTCCCGCATACAGCCCGGCAATCAGCCCAACCGTTGTGATTACGCCGGATGTAGCCCCGAAATACACACCGGATCGCGCACCCTTATTCTTGAGAAGACGTTTCAATCGGAGAATTCCTTTGTTCGGGACCATTTCCAACGATAAAGAACCCACGCATAGATAACAACGTTCACGACGACTACGCAGCCCGCAATCCAGAACTGAATAGTGCGAGTCAGGCCAGCCGGATAAATGACCGGCAGAAGGTAGTGTTCGACAAAGCTGTCTGCGTATCCGGATTCGCCGGCGCTTTGTCGAAAGCTGTTTTCCCAGATCGTCAGGGGGCAGATACGGCCAGTAATTTCAACAAATGCGCCCCAGACAGCCGCCGGAACATGCATGGTTACCACCCAGCGATATCGCAGGATCAGCAATCCTCCTAACACGACGAATGCAATGAAACCCAGATGCAGAGCCAGAACAAGATCGGCTGCTATGCGATAAAACATGTCTTTGTCGGCAAACTATGTGGTCAGAATGCGGCGCATATGACTAATCCAGGTTCCCTTGCCTTGCGCCGGCGTTTTCGATCAGCGGTACGCCAGACCTGTCTGCTCGAAATCGCCCGCTGACTGTCATTGCGAATCCGACACGAAAACTTTCAGCTCTTCATCATCATCGGCCCGTCGGTTCATGCGCTCGAATGTCAGGCCAATCTTTTCAAACAGCCTGGTCGAGCTGTGATTATCCGGCGAAACGATCGCAAGGATTCGCTGCAAGTTGAGCGTCTCGCGCGCATGTCTCATAACGCCTTCGGCCGACTCAGCCGCGTAGCCCTGTGACCAGTGCTGCTCAAGCAACGCATAAGCAATATCCGCGTCATCGAGGTATTCTCGTTTCACCAGGTCGCACATGCCAACCGGCTCGCCGGACTTCTTCAGCTCCACCATATTCAGGCCCTGGCCGAAACGGTCATAGCTATCGACAGGGCCACTCAAGAGGTATTGTTTCGCATCTTCGCCGCTTCGTACACCTTTATCGCCGATGCGCTTGATAAACGACGGCTCGTTCAGTAATCGGATAATAAATTCGGCATCGTCGATGCAGAAGTGGCGAAGAATCAGCTGTTCGGTCTCAAGCACCTGCACGCAACGGCTTCCTTGTGCTACTGAGATTTTCGACCCGCATAATTAAGCCATGCCTCGGCGGAAAATATAACAACTACGATTGCGGCTGCATTGAACAGACCGACCAGCATCGCCGCCATGAAAAATTCGCCGCTCTCCCGGCCGGCCCCGGACTCGACTGCAGCGATGTGCTGATAAAGGGTGTGGACGATCTCCGCCCCGATACTGCCGCCAAGCGCGGCTGCAACGATCGCAATAACTCTGTCGCGCATGCGTGCGTGACGAAATACATAAACCACGGCCCCGATTACGCCGACGGATACGAACATCACACCCGATTTTTGAATCGCTGCGAGGATTGCAAGCGTGGCAAGGCTCGACATCATGATGACCATTCTCTTTTCCATTTTCTTGTCAGGTCTGGGTTAGCTTGATATCAACAACCGCCGCGCTCTCGATAAACTGGTATTCCCTGTCCCTGACCGTGTCGAGTCAGGTCCGAAAAGGAATCATAACAAAGGGCCATCAGACCTGCCGTCATGCAAGGGCGAGATGATCACGGCATAGTCGCGTACGGCCGGTGCTGGTAATACTTGGGATAGGAGTCCAGCCGGATATGCAGCCAGGAGACACCGAGACCTGAAGTGCTCAGCCACAATTTCCGCTCACTCAGGTTTTCGCGCACCGCCCGTCCGGTTTCACGCCAGAGATTTTCGATCCGCGACTGCGAAGCCTGACGCACAAAAGCCGCCAGATGGGCACAGGCCTCGGGCGACTCGGACGGCCGGGGAGCAAGCAGAACGGCGTCACCACCCAGACTGCGAAACGAAACGATTTCACCTTCCCGGTCGCGCTCGAAATGCGCGCTGAACGGCTCGGGATCGGGCTCCAGCCTGGCGAGCGCCGGACTATCGAGCAATACAAACTCGACCCCTGAATCAATGTTTGCATCACTAAGTGGCGGATGCTCCCAGAAGAATGCTGCATAGTCAGCCCCGGCCAGCAGGTCGGTGAACCAGGCAGCAAATCCCCGATCTTCCTCCAGCAACTTCAGGTACGCGCCGAACGAGACAGGATCCTCGCCCTGATATATTTGAATCCGATGGCCGTTTTGTACGTTTTCAGTCTTTGCGATCCACACAGTCACCTCATCTACTGTCGAGGATGCGTAGCCAGAAACACGCTCAATACGTTCGAATAGCGTGGAAACATCCCGATCGTGTTGTGGCCGGCCCCCGGGATTACTTCGATAATCACCTGAGATTCGGGAAATGCCCCGGCAAGGGCATCCGAACGCCGCCTCGGGATAATCTCATCGTCCTCAGCGATGACGACGAGAACAGGCGCGTCGATTTCAGCGACATGCCCCGCCGAGTCGAACTTGTCTTTGAGCAGCAATGACACAGGGAACACGGGGAAAGCTTTTTTGGCAACGTTCTCAATGCTGTCGAACGGCGTAACGAGTACGAGTTTATCGATGTCTTTCACCGATGCGAGATAGCTTGCGACGGCACTGCCAAGGCTGCGGCCAATAACTGAGATGTTCGCGTACTGGGCACGTATCTCGTCAAAAACGGCCAATGCATCCTTATAAAGGCCGGCTTCTGATGGCGAACCTGTACTACCGCCATAACCGCGGTAGTTGACCAGATAAACGGCGTGTTCCGGAAAAATGTTTCTGAAGTCCGGAATGTTGCCGGAGACATCCTCGGCATTGCCGCCGAAATAAATGATTGCATTTGGCCCGCCGGCATTGGCCAGACGCCAGATTTTCAGCGTCTCGCCATCGCTTTCGAGCCTGAGTTCTGCCACGTCCGGGACGTGTACTTCGGGAGTCGGGTAATACATGACGCTACGTTGAGACGCGTAAAGGAGCACACAGCATCCCGCGTAAATCAGCCCCACAATTGCAATAATCGTCACGACCGCCTGCCTCATATCATTCGAGCCCCGGCTTGTTCACCACCTGCCGGACCGTAGAATATCACCCAGGCAGCAAAATCATCGCTGAAGTCCTCGAATCGATGAACATCACCCGCCGGAACAAAAAGTGCTTCGCCGGGCTCGAACGGCTCTCTGTTCTCACCGTGAACAAAGAATCCCGTTCCTGACTGAATAATATAAATCTCGTCGTGATCGTGAGGTTCTTGTGGATCAGATCCTTCAGGCTTGTAGAACCCAAGCTCCATTGTTCCATGCTGTAACAAGATGCCATAGTCGCCTCGTTCAGACCCGGCAGCGATGCCTGAAGCATGTTCGACGGTATATCTCTCAGTCATTTGTTGGCTCCGAGTATTGTTGCAAGATCGTCGAGATTGTCGCAACACTCGCTCATGTCAACGCGTCCCTGAATCTTTGCCCGATGCCGCGCAGTCTGTCAACAGGCTCATTCGAGAATACTATGCGCACATAATTAGTGCTGGCGCTCCCTCCCCAGTTGACCATCGGCGTCGCCGCGATCTTGCCCTTCTCCAGCAGGCGCCTGGACGCTTCGGAACCGTCCATGCCAAGGGACGACACATCGACAAGAAATGACCAGCCGCCATGCGGCGGAATGACCGTAAAATCTTTCAGCTCTTCGAGCAACACATCACGACGTTGCCGCCACTCCGCAACGCAAACCTTGATACCGTCGTTCGGGTCATTGATTGCGGTGGCAACAGCACCCATCGCGATGCCGGTCTGGCAGACGACATTACTGATGCTGACTCGCGCGATGTCTGCGATAAGGCCGGCAGGACCAACGATCCAGCCAACCCGCCAACCAATCATTCGGTATTCCTTGGATGCCGAGCCGACAGAAATAACTTTATCCCGCATGTTCGGAAACGACGCCGGGTGAATTACGCTCCGGCCGTCGTAAAGAATGCGCTCCATCGCCGTGTTGTTGATAATCAGGCAATCGGCGTGCCGGCAGAATTCGATCAATGCGCTCCAATCATCGGCATCGAAAACTCCGCCCGTTGGCATTGCGGGGCTCATCAGGAGCGCGAGTTTCACGGGTGCCGGATCGATATGCCGAAGCGCATCCGTATCCAGCTGCCAGCCCTGATCCGACGGCATCAACGGCACATATCTTGGCACACCACCGGCCAGTCGAACCCGATTGATCAAGCCGACATAAATCGGATCTGTCATGAGGACTTCGTCGCCGGGCTCCAGTATCGCGAGCAACACGTTCAAAATGCCAGACAGTCCCCCGGCACTGATGACGCATTCTGTTTTCCAGTCATATTGATGACCGGACTGGTGGGCGACGAGGCCCGTCGCTGCCTGCCGCAACGTGTGCAGGCCGAAAAATGGCAGGTAGCTGTTGGCATCGTCGTCATGGACGGCCTGCCTGGTGTACTCGAGCGCCGAGGCCGGCGGGCGCAGGTCCGTATCGAGGTTCTCGAGCCGCAATACGTCCGGATCGGCCAGCGTGTCGGCAAGGTCCCCCATGTCTTCAACGCCAATTTTTGTTATGTGTTGCAAGCGGGAAACTGACATGATTTTCCTATCCGGTCAGGACCGGTTTCTGGCGATGGTTCGAGGGCCCCGCCGGCCCGTCTTTGAATCGAACAGCGTACAGTCACTCGTGGCACTTATTCGCGACGGATATTTCCGCCGCGCAGACATCTAGCTGCGCAGGTAGGAAGCGCCATTGACGTCGATTATCGTGCCGGTCGTGAATTCAGCGCCGGCAGACGCAAGGAAAAGAACGGCATTTGCGACTTCGTCGGGCCGGGCGACACGGCCGACTGGGCTTTGTGCTCTGATGGCGTCGCCCGCTGGGCCCGCCAGCATGTCTGTGACCATATCCGTTTCAACGAATCCGGGAGCAACAACGCCGACAAATATGTTGTGCGGCGCGAGCGCGACAGCCAGCGACTGGCTAAGCGCGTTGACGCCGGCTTTGCTGGCACCGTATGCGGGAGCATCGGGTTCACCGCGAAAGGCGCCACGCGATGAAATATTGACGATACGACCCCCGCCGCTTTCCATCATGTGACGCGCGGCAAAGTAACAGATATTGGCCGGCCCCATCAGGTTTACGTTAATCGTCTTTTGCCAGAACGAACACCACTCGTCGAACCCAACCGAATCAAGTGGGTGAACCTCGTAAATCCCGGCGTTATTGACCACGATATCGAGCCCGTTCAGCTTGGAAACGGATTCTTCCACGGCGCTCCTGGCCCCGTCCGGCACCGACACGTCTGCCTGAACGAGGACATGCCCCCCTCCATCCAACACATTCAGGGTTTCTGACGCCGACTTCTTGTTATTTCTGAAATTGATGGCGACTTTGCCTCCCATCGCAGCAAAAGCCGTAGCGACAGCGCGCCCGATGCCTCTCGACGCACCGGTAACCAGTATCTTTTTTCCCGCAAAATCCAGCATCACCGTGTTTCCTGCAATGTGCTACGAATCTGGCTTGGCACTAACGAGGCGAATCGCCCAGGCACACAGGGCTGCAGTGACTACGAACCCAACCCAGGACGCCCCGACAGGGACCGAGACAGGCCCAAGCTCGAAAGTCCATCCGTTCACAGCGCGCAACAGATGGATGACGGCAACCAAGCCGAAGATCACTCCGGAGATTACGACATATGTGCGTGCATTGGCCGGTTCCATAAATCACCTTCGTTCAGTCAGCAAAAAGCAGAGCCGGGATGTTACCGCAAATAACTTGCTTGCTCTGATGAATAACGGTTCGGGCATTCTCACCACGCCATGACCAGCCTTTCTACGGATATGGCCCGGCGCGCTATGCGACTGCCAAGGGAGTCATGCAGCGGTAAATTCTCTGCCGCCGTCTCTTAGACGTCGCGTTCGGATAGCCGGGACTTGATTTCGCGGTGAGATAACCCGCTGATTTTAATTACCTTTCTGGGAGAGGAAGCTCCCACGGACACGGTGACGTCTTGCTTCGGGATGCGCAATGTCTCCGCTAGCAAAGAGACAACCGCGTCGTTGGCTTTTCCTTTTTCTGGATTTGCCGTTACACGAATTTTCAAAGATTCGCCCAACCACCCGGCTATATGATTTCTGGAAGAACCAGGTACTACCTTGATCTTTAGCAACGAGATGACGCTGACCCCGGAGATAGGCGTCTAACGGTCTCGCTTATGAGCGCCAGTGTCTGGTGAGATGGTTGGAAAAGCAAGCTACGTGACATACATGCAGCCAGCGCAGCAATTTGCCATGCCCACGGTATCATCGGTCGATGATTTCAAAATGCGGATTAAAAATTAGTCCGATCAGATTGCCATAAGGATCCAGTACACTTGCAACCTTGATATCACCACCAACATTTTCGACTGGTTTATGTGGCTTCGCACCAATTTTCAGCAATCGGTCCAGCTCCTCGTCTATGTCGTCGACGCCCCAATAAACCCTGACCCCTGACCCTACCGGCCGGGCCACAGTTCCCTTCGGGTTGAGAGCTAGCTCATAACCACCTACGTTGAAACCGACATAGTATGGTTCATCGACATACGGCTTTACCCCCAGCGCCTCGGTATACCAGTCTTTGGCACGCTCTAGGTCCGGCACTCCGTAAACAACAGTTCTAAGTCCTTGCAGTCTCGACTCTCCAGTTTGTTCGCCGGAATGAGAGCAAGCGATCATAGCGGTCAAACTGATCGCAAAAACTGCCCCCATACTTGCCAACCTATTGTCCATGAAACTCTCCTCTCGCTGCCTAACGGTTCAGCGATTAACAATGCAGCGTTTGACGCGTCTATTGCCATCCTTGCAAGAGACATGACAGCCGCCAATTGGCCAGTGCAGCGGTTTGTTAGGTGACTCATTCATTCCTTGTTCGGATCGTCCATATAATCTTCTAAACCAAACGGATACACGCAACGACCCTTGCGACAACCCGCACCTCCTGCGAAGAGGTTCGGATCTGAACAGACAGCACGTTCTCCTTCGCGCGTCACTTCCTGCCGCGACCAATCCTGGTATACAAGCGTGTACTTTGAGTTGACAGCGACGGTCTTGCAGAAAGCATCATAGACCACGACACACTCGAATCGAGCCTCACAGGTGAACCAGGACTCTGAAAATTCAATATCCGTCTCGTAAGGAGGTGGCTGTGAACAGCCAACTGCCAAGAAGACGCACAGTTTCGCGACAAATCGCATAGCCTCAGGACTCACCTGACGATTTAGCTCACGGGCAACTAAGCGTAAGGCACGCTTGTTGCCACTGCAAGAAGCGTGACTGAAGCCAGTTGGCAGGTGCAGCGATTTGTCAGGCGTCCTGATCCTCCAAACCGAGACGTTTGTGCCATTCCGCGATGGATTCGTCCGGATAGCCATCAAATATCGTATCGTTTCCCCCTTGTCGAAGCTCAACCCACGAAGCCTTCGAGCCGACCATGAGATGGGTGTGCTCAGGAGGCACAGGCAAATCCGTATCAATGGCTGAAGCGAAAGGATGAATTAGCTCTGGCCATCGCGGATCCCAAGCCCATAGTGCGCTGCCACAAATTCGGCAAAAATGCCGCCGCGCCGGGCTTTCCCTCGTCGTCTCAAATTTCTGGTCTCGTACCTTGGCTCGGTACACCGTAATGTTCTCTTTGCCTTGAACCTGTAGCGTCGAATTTTCCGCCCCCAAGTTGATTGCATAACCACCGCCACCAGCTGTCTTCCGGCAGATGGAGCAATAGCAAAAGTTGAATGGGTATGGATGCGCTGAATGAAGGGTAAAACGCACTCCGCCACAATGACACGATCCCTCAAGGTTCATCTTCGTTCTCAGCCCCAGGGACGCCTAACGGTTTAGCTCACTGGCGCCACGTAACTGGCGCACTTCGTGAGGAACCGCGATCATAACAGTGCACGAAGTGTGACGGGAACCGGCCGGCGGCCAGTGCAGCGATTTGTTGGGCGACTCATGCCGCACTTTTTTGGAAATCGAGCTCAATCTTGAGGCGTCCACCAAGAGCTTGAACCGCACTTTGCAATGTTTGCAAAGTCACTGATGAGTTATCGGGATCCAGAAGTCTATCCAAGGCAGAGCGGCTCGTTTCCATCCGTCGAGCCATTTCGGCTTTGCTTAGATTCGTTTCTGACATTTTCTCAGCAAGCTGAAATGCAATAAAACGCTTTACAGCTACAGCCGTCGCCTCTTCAAGAAGACCTTCCTCTACAAGAAACTCGTCAAAGTCACTACCAATATTTCTCTTAGCCATAATTACAATCTCAACTTCGTCAATCTTCGTTTCGCAGTCGCCAATTCATTTGATGGGGTTTTCTGAGATTTCTTAATAAATCCGTGCAACAGAACGATCTTCCTTTTGAATATAGTAAAGAAAGTCCGAGCAATCCCAGACGACACATGAGAACGTATCTCCCAAAGACCGTCATCTACCTTCCTGGCAAGCGGCATTCCCACCGGCCAACCAAACTGCAACGTCATAATGTCCTCGCCAACGGATTTGCGATTCGTCCGATTCATGTCTTTCAGCCATTCCCTCACAGGCTCACGCCCAGAATCCAGTCGAAAGAAAACTACGGGAATCGGCCTATCCACTGGCATCAGGTTAGTGTACCATTATTGGTACATATGTCAATGTCTAGGAAACGGCTTGGAGAGTCGTCTAACGATTTAGCTCACCGGCGCCCAGTATCTGGCGCGTGGGTTGCCACTGCAAGCCGCATGACAGATACGTCCGGCGGCCAGCGCAGCGATTTGTCAGGCAGCGCATAGTTTTTTTACGCGAAGCTTCTTTTTCGCTCTTTTTGCAGTCCAGAGATCATACTGAGTCTGCTGATTGAGCCAGCTCTCCGGTGTAGTATCGAAGGCCATAGAAAGACGTAAAGCCATTTCCGGGCTAATTCCAGCGTGACCATTCAGAATTGCCGATAAAGTCTTCCTGCTAACTCCGAGACCTTCGGCAGCCTCAGTAACACTCAATTCCAGCGGCTCAAGACAGAGCTCCCGAATAATCTCACCGGGATGAGGGGGATTGTGCATTTGCATAGTCATGATTAGTGGTAATCCTCGTAATTCACTTCAATCGCATCAGGCCCAGCAAATCTGAACGTTACTCGCCAGTTTCCGCTAACGCGCACGGATCAAACACCGTGACTCGTCCCTTTGAGTTGGTGAAGGTACAAACCGGGAAGGCCCATGTCCTTCGGCGAAACAGATGCATGAAGCCTAAATAATATGAGCCTCAGTTTCGACGAGTGTACCGCCTGGATTCCAGCCTTCGTACCACGCAGAAAGAAGCGTTCCAGTCCCTTGTGTTTGAAGTTTCGAATCACAACGATAAAGTGTAACGTGTTACGTTACACGTGTTAAGTTCGAAGCGCCACCTAGCGGTTTAGCTCACTGGCAACTGAGCGTATGGCGCGCTTGTTGCCAATGCAAGAAGCGTGACTGAAGCCAGGTGGCGAGTCATGGGTCTCTAACCGAGCTTTCTGATGCCAACCGCATATCTGATCTCGTCCAGATACGGCACGGAGATCTCACGCGCTTTCTCGGCGCCTTTTAACAATTTCTTTTCGACGATAGCGGGGTCGTCGACCAAGCGCTGGTACTCGTCCCGGGCCGGCTTGATGTGCTCATTGATGTATTCGAAAAGGACCTGCTTCATCTCGCCCCAGGCAATGCCTTCGGCGTATCTCTTCTCGATGTTCTTGACTTCTTCTTCAGTGGCGAATGCTTTGTACATGTCATAGAGCGTCGAGCCTGCGGTGTCTTTGGGTTCACCCGGCTCGAGGCTGTTGGTCTTGATCTTCATGATGAGCTTGCGTAGCGACTTCTCGTCAGCGAAAAGCGGAATGATGTTGTTGTAGCTCTTGCTCATTTTACGGCCATCGAGGCCGGCCAGCACCGCGGTGCTGTCGCTGATGGCGGCTTCCGGGATGGTGAAAATATCACCGTAACGGTGGTTGAAGCGTTGCGCGATGTCGCGCGTCATTTCCACGTGTTGTTTCTGGTCACGGCCAACCGGTACCTTCGTACTCTTGAACATCAGGATGTCGGCTGCCATCAGAATTGGGTAGCAGTAAAGCGCCATCATGATGCCCTTGTCCGGATCCCTGTTGCCGCTTTCCTCGTTGGCCTGCACGACTGCTTTGTACGAGTGCGCGCGGTTCATGAGACCTTTGGCTGTCACGCTGCTCAGAATCCAGGTCAGGTGCGGAATCTCTTCGATGTCGGATTGCCGGTAGAAAACTGCATTTTCTGTATCCAGGCCGAGCGCCAGCCAGGCCGCAGCAATCTCGAGTGTGGAACGATTGATGCGTTCGGGGTCTTCGGCCTTGGCGAGTGCATGATAGTCAGCCAGAAAGTAAAAATTCTTTTTTGACTTGTCCTTGCTCGCAGCGATGCCTGGGCGGATTGCTCCGACATAGTTGCCGATGTGCGGTGTGCCGGTCGTAGTAATGCCGGTGAGATAGATGTCCTGGCTCATAAAGCTGTTCGCGTATCCTTAGTATCCGGCCGCATGGCCATCCTTGCGAGACTCGGATGCGCCGTAGTAAACACCCTGCTCTTCGTCCCACATGATTGCCTGGTAGCCGCCGAAGCTGCCATCGGATTCTCCCAGTGTGTGCCCCATCTTCTCGAGGGCAGCACGGGTTGCATCACTGAATCCTGTTTCAAGATGTATGACGCCGCCGGTCGTCATGATCGTGTCAGTCGGCTCCGACGACCCGCTGTGATTGAGGCGCGCAGCATCACCTGCCTCCTGAAGATTCATGCCAAAATCGATTATGTTGACAATTATCTGGGCATGGCCCTGCGGTTGCATGGCGCCACCCATCAGGCCAAAACTGATCCAGGGCTTGCCGTCTTTCATGATGAATGCCGGAATGATGGTGTGGAACGGCCGCTTTCCTGGTTCGATAACATTGGCATGGCCCTCGGTCAGGCTGAACAACTCCCCGCGGTCCTGCAGAACAAATCCAAGGTCACCTGGGGTCATACCCGAGCCCATACCGCGATAGTTGCTTTGTATCAGTGACACCATATTGCCATCGCTGTCCGCCACCGTCAGATAGATCGTATCGCCATCTTCCAGTTGTCCATCTCCGGCAGGATAGCTCATGGCTGCTTTATTGGTGTCGATCAGCTTGCGTCGTTCGTTCGCATATTCCTTTGAGACGAGTTTGTCGACGGGAACATCTACGAAATCCATGTCCGCATAAAATTTTGCCCGGTCTTCGAATGCCAGTTTCTTTGCCTCGACAAATGTATGAATGTACTCGGCTGTGCCAAACCCCATACTCTTGATGTCGAAACCTTCGAGAATATTCAGTATCTGCAGCGCCGCGATTCCCTGCCCGTTCGGTGGCAATTCGTATATGTCATAGCCACGGTAGTTCGTCGATACCGGCCTGACCCACTCCGATTTGTGTTCGGCCAAATCTTCGTATCGAAGGAAACCCCCTTGCTCGGTCATGTAGGAATCGATTTTTCTCGCGATCTCGCCCTTGTAAAAGGCATCGCGGCCATCATCGGCTATTAGCTGATAGGTTTTTGCCAGTCGTGGGTTCCTGAAGACCTGGCCTTTCCTCGGCGCTTTGCCGCCGGGCATGAAGGTGTCGGCGAAGCCAGGATAGTCTTTGAGGTTCTCCGCGTTTATCGCCCACCCGTAAGCGATGTACTCGGATACTGGAAATCCATCAGTCGCATATGCGATTGCTGGTGCCAGCAACTCATTCATTGGCAAGCGTCCGTATCTGGCATGCAGTTCGAACCATCCGTCCACGGCGCCCGGCACACTCACGGGCAACGGGCCTCGCGGCGGAATACTGTCGAGACCCAGGTCTTTGAAGGTCTGCAGACTGAGCGCTTTCGGGGCGCGGCCTGAGCCGTTGAGTCCGGTCAATTCTTCCTTTTCGGCGTCCCAGACGATAGCGAACAGGTCGCCTCCGATGCCGGATCCTGTCGGCTCCATCAGGCCGAGCGCTGCGTTGGCCGCGATGGCCGCGTCAGCGGCGCTGCCGCCGGCTTTCAGGATATCCAGCGCAATCTGAGTGGCCAGCGGCTGACTCGTCGCAGCCATGCCGTGCGGGGCAATGATCTCCGATCGGGAGGCAAACGGCTTGCCTGATACGCGATCGAAGCCTGGTGCCGCAGCGGACATATTAGCCATGGCCGCCATCGCCAATATCAATACTCGCAATCGTCTGTAGTTCATGCATGTCTCCGGGCCACCCTGGAAAACCACGAATGATGCCTAGATTGGGAGGGGATTGAAACTCTATGTGAGCCTGACCTGAAAGGGAACCGGGTCATAGCGCCGGGGTCGCTGCGGCCTCCCGCTCCGGTTATGATGCGAATCCATGAGCAGCAACTATGCAGAGCCGGGCCAGCTCTACCCGGCGCATATCGAGGCGATCAAAGCACGGCACGACCGCGCGCTCGAAAAAGCGGGAGCAGGCCACGCTGTCATATTTTCCGGTGCGCCAAAGCTCGTTTTTCTGGATGACTACTACTATCCGTTCAAAGCGAATCCGCACTTCGTGGGTTGGCTGCCGCTGACCGCGACACCATTCTGCTACCTGATTCATACGCCGGGTGATGTGCCGGTACTTGTCTATTATCAGGAGAAGGATTACTGGCACACGCCGCCCGCCGACCCGCAGGGCTACTGGATCGATCATTTCGATATTAGAGTCGTGCACACGGTTGATGACATCGCCCGGCACCTGCCCCACGCTCGCGACAAATGCATCCTTATTGGCGACATTGGCGATGAAGCGCATGCGTTCAGTATCGAGCGTGTCAACCCGGCTTCGGCGATCAATATTCTCCATTATGCGCGGAGCGAGAAAACCGGCTACGAACTTGCTTGCATGCGTGCTGCCTCCCGGCGCGCCGTGAGGGGTCACCGGGCGGCCGAGGAGGCGTTTCGTGCACGCAAGGCGGAATACGAGATTCACTTCGCCTACTGCCGGGCGGCAAAACACACGGAAAACGAACTACCGTACGGCAACATCATTGCGCTGAACGAGAACAGCGCAATCATGCACTACCAGCACCGGGCCCGGGAGGCCCCTGCCAAAATCCGATCATTTCTGATTGATGCCGGCGCAAACGTGCACGGCTACGCGTCCGACATCACACGGAGCTACTCTTTCGAAGACAGCGAATTCCGCGAATTCATCGATCGCCTGGACGCATTGCAGCTTGAGCTGGTGAGTGAAGTCAAAGCCGGTGTCGACTTCAAAGACCTGCATTTCCTGACACATCGTAAAATTGCCGATTTGTTGGTGACTGTAGGCCTGGCATCCGGAAGTGTTGAATCTCTTATCGAAAACGGTGTCACCACGGCGTTTTTCCCGACAGGCCTGGGCCATCTTCTCGGCATACAGGTACATGACGTCGGCGGATTTATGCAGGACGAGAGCGGCAATACAATCGACAGACCAAGCGGCCATCGCTGGCTGCGGCTGACAAGAACGCTCGAGGTGGACCAGGTGCTGACAATCGAGCCCGGTTGCTATGTTATCGACATGCTCCTCGAGAACCTGCAAGGAACGCCCGGCGCTGCTATGGTCAACCGGGACAAGGTCGACTGGCTGAGGCCGTTTGGCGGTGCCCGCATCGAAGACAACGTGCGTGTTCTCGCGGACGGCTGCGAGAATTTCACACGCGCGGCGTTTGCCGAACCGTAGATTTTCTGCGTCGCAAGTATCGCCCGTCCTGGTGGCGAATCCCATGCAAAGGTTTACGTCGTCATGTCCCCGCCAGCGCGTTCATCTTCCTGGCCAGTTCGACATCAAGGCTCGTGATTCCTCCGGCACTGTGGGTCACAAGCTGTACGCTGACCTTGCTGTAGACGTTGAACCACTCGGGATGATGGTTCATTTTCTCGGCTTCGATCGCCGCGCTGGTCATGAAGCCGAAGGCTTCAACAAAATTGGCGAACTTGAAGTCCCGATTTAGTTTTCCGTTCTCCAGGGTCCAGCCGTCGAGCCCGGCCAGAGCATCTTCAATTTCGCCGTCTGTAAGCCTGTCAGCCATGCGCGGCCTCTTGTTGTGCAGGCGCTTCGAAGAAACTGCCGAACGTGAAAGCGCCCGGCGTTGGTCCGGGCTGCAGCAGAAGATCGACGTGATGACGGACTTCGAGTATTGAGCGCATTGATTCTGTCCAGGTTATCGACGAAGCCCGCGAAACGTGGATCTTCGCACGTGTACCGGGCGATTGCGATATTCACCTGTACGAGGTGAAAGTTCACCCGCCCTGCTTCTCCTCCATTTGGCGCATCCGGGCTTTCAGTTTTCGTTTGACGATTCGGCCTTTTCGAATCATGAGCGGCAATACCAGACGCCCGAGCCAGGGGAAGAGATACATTGTTGTCGTCAACAGACCACTGATGGGCGGCATGGATCGTTCCCGCTTCTTGTTTGCCGTGAGATTCAGAATTTCCTGTGCGACTTCATCGGCGGTGCTCATTGGCTGGGAAAACGTGATGTCCGTGACATCATCGATGTTGGACATGATGAAGCCAGTGTCGATAGGCCCCGGCGAGACCGCCGCGAGCTTGATATCACTGCCCCTCAATTCTTCGCCGAGGGCAAATGTGAACGCTCTCAAGCCGAATTTGGTCGCCGAGTAGGTCGCTGCACGGGGTACCGGTGTGCGACCGGCGAGAGATGCGACGTTGATGATGGCACCGCCACCGGCCTGTTTTAGATACTTGATGGCGAGCTTGCACAGGATGATCGGCGCTTTGAGATTAACATCGATCATCGCACCAAGATCTTCTACTGAGACAGACTCCACCGGGCCACGTTCGTGATAGCCGGCGTTATTGACCAGGATGTTGATGTTGCCGAACTCGAACTCCGCCTTCTTAAAGAGATTGACACAGGCATCGGTGTCCGAAACGTCCATTGCAATTACTTCGACGCGTGTTTTGCCGCGTAATTCTTCGGCAATCCGGTCCAGATTCCTTTTGCTTCGCGCAACCAGAACGAGATTCGCACCGTGCTCTGCAAACTTTCGGGCGGTTGCCGCACCGACACCTTCCGAGCCGCCGGT
This sequence comes from Pseudomonadota bacterium, assembly GCA_022572185.1. Taxonomy (GTDB): domain Bacteria; phylum Pseudomonadota; class Gammaproteobacteria; order Steroidobacterales; family Woeseiaceae; genus JACZWL01. Next base: position 91,423 of record JACZWL010000001.1, read on the forward strand.
GATGATGACGGTTTTGTCTTTGAAGTCGTAATCCATCGGCGCAGTCTAGACGAACGCCGTCGCCCTTGAAAGACAAGCGCTAGTCGGGATGAACGTTCCTGCAATATGCTCGTCAATGTCAGTCGTTGGCTGTCGGAGTCCGTGCCGACGGGCGCATAAAAAGGGGCCGGATCAAAAGACGATCCGGCCCCTTTCTCGAATCTTCAAATCAGAAACCGAGATAGCCCCGGATCTTCTTCCACAATGACGACTCCCAGCCATAAACCTCGAGTTGGTCGGCACCCAGTACGGCCACGGGCATGGTCGTTGACGCCTTGTTGGTTTCATTGGCCACATCATCCGGGCGCATTTCGAGCTTGCCATCGGCGCGCTCGCCTGAGCTAGTCAGGCCATCGACGGCCAGGCTCAGAAACGGCAGGACCTCGTCGTCGACGATGTCGTCCAGAAATACGGCGTCCGGATCAAAGGCATCCCTGTCCAGCACGACGCATTCGTCAAATGAGTTTTGCTTGCTAATCGCTCATCCCCGGAACCAACCAGCCACAAGGGTAGAGTCATTGCCGGGGAAAGGCTGTGAGGCCCCTCACAAGACCTACAATTATCCGTATTGTTATTATGAATCATGGTGTTACGAGCGAGGGCGCAGGAATAAATCGGCTCCGCACCATCGCTCGCGCGGTCATCATATGGGGTTGGTGACCCGTCAGATGTAGCCAGGTCTTATTATGTTAAGAACTCCCTTGGCGGCTTTATTCTTCCTCGGCCTCAGCCTCGGCCACGGGTCCATCGACGAGCTGCACGATAGCCATCGGTGCCGCATCGCCCGGCCTCGGCCCGGTTTTCAGAATCCGCAGATACCCGCCGGGGCGATCCTTGAATCTGGGGCCGATATCTTTGAACAATTTGCCGACCGCTTCCTTGTCCCGTAAACGGTCGAATGCCAGGCGACGCTTGGCAACACCGTCCTCCTTGGCCAGTGTAATCAGGGGCTCAACGACACGACGCAGCTCTTTGGCCTTGGGCAGAGTTGTTTTGATCGTTTCGTGGCGCAGCAGTGACGCAGCCATGTTGCGAAACATGGCTTTACGATGCGAACTGGTGCGGCCCAAACGGCGGCCGGATTTTCTGTGGCGCATGGCTCTTGCCTTTCAAATAGTGGGGTCGAACCGCAATTCCGGCCCCGATTTCGTTACTTCTGGCGGCATCGCAATCGAAATTGCGGTTCGACCCCGTTTTTCATAACTGCCTGTTTTCCATATCGAGCTCGTGCTCCGGACGAAGACTCGCGGGCGGCCAGTTTTCGAGGCGCATGCCCAGACCGAGTCCGTGACCCTCAAGTACTTCCTTGATTTCGGTGAGCGACTTCTTGCCAAGGTTTGGCGTTCGGAGCAGCTCGACCTCGGTGCGCTGTACAAGGTCACCGATATACATGATGTTCTCGGCCTTGAGACAGTTGGCTGAGCGCACAGTAAGCTCTAGTTCATCAACCGGTCGCAGCAGGATCGGATCGATCAGATTCTCTGCCAATTGGCCAGCACCTTCCTCCTGCCCTTGCAGATCAACGAATACAGACAGCTGATCTTTGAGGATGCTGCCGGCACGGCGAATGGCTTCTTCCGGATCGATAGTGCCGTTCGTCTCGATATCAATGATCAGCTTGTCGAGGTCGGTACGTTGTTCAACACGCGCCGCTTCGACGTTGTACGTAACGCGATCAACCGGGCTGAACGACGCGTCTAGCTGCAGACGGCCGATGGGACCTGACTGTTCTTCGAACGCCGGGCGCTGTGTCGCCGGCTGGTATCCACGGCCCTGCGCAACCTTCAGGATCATATTGAGCTCGCCGCTCTTGGTCAGGTTTGCGATGACAAAGTCCGGATTCATAATTTCGACGTCATGATCAAGTTGAATATCCGCCCCTGTAACGGTTCCCGGTCCCTTCTTGGAGATCCGGAGCTCTGCCGTTTCGCGCGTATGCATGCGCACGGCAATCTGCTTGAGATTCAGAAGAATATCGACGACATCCTCCTGGACACCTTCTATGCTGGTGTACTCATGCAATACGCCATCGATCTCCACCTCGACAATCGCCGCTCCCGGCATGGATGACAACAGGATACGGCGAAGCGCATTGCCGAGCGTATGGCCATAACCGCGCTCGAACGGCTCGATCGTGACTTTCGCGTGTAAATTGTTTACCGGCGAGACCTTCACAACGCGCGGCTTGAGAAATTCATGTACAGATTCCTGCATGGGTGGTTACCCTCCTAACTATTTCGAGTACAACTCGACAACAAGGTTTTCGTTGATGTCCGGGAGTATGTCTTGCCGATCCGGCAACGATTTCAATATACCTGCCATCTTTTTCGCATCCACATCAACCCAGTCCGGCATCCCGACCTGGCCTGCAATCTCTAAAGCATTCTGAATACGAAGTTGCTTCTTGGCTTTTTCACGAATGCCGATAGCATCACCAGCATTCACCTGAAGTGAAGGAATGTTAACCACTCGGCCATTCACTTCGATACCCTTGTGGCTGACAAGTTGACGGGCCTCAGCGCGGGTCGAGGCAAAGCCCATTCGATAGACAACATTGTCAAGGCGCCCTTCAAGAAGCCGCAGCAGGTTTTCACCTGTCGAACCTTTGAGCTGAGCGGCTTTCTTGTAGTAATTGCGAAACTGGCGCTCGAGCACACCGTACATACGGCGAAGCTTTTGCTTTTCCCTGAGCTGCAGGCCGTAGTCGGACAGGCGCGAGCGTCGCTGTGCAGCACCTCCCGGAGGCACGTCCAGCTTGCACTTCGATTCCAGCGGCCTTAGGCCACTCTTTAAAAACAAGTCCGTGCCTTCCCGGCGGGACAGTTTACATTTTGGTCCTAGATATCTTGCCATTGATTAGTCTCTATACATGACGTTATTGTGCGTCTAAACGCGACGTTTTTTCGGCGGACGACAGCCGTTATGAGGAATCGGTGTTACGTCCTCAATATGTTGAATACGAAAACCCAAGGCGTTCAGAGCACGAACGGCAGACTCCCTGCCGGGGCCCGGTCCGCGAACGCGCACATCCACGTTTTTCACACCGCAGTCCAACGCAGCACGGCCGGCTTTTTCAGAGGCAACCTGGGCTGCGAACGGTGTTGACTTACGTGAGCCGCGAAAACCACAACCACCTGCGGTCGCCCATGACAGGGTATTACCCTGCCGATCGGTGATCGTGATAATCGTGTTGTTAAAAGAAGCATGGATGTGCGCTATCGCATCAACGACATGCTTTTTGACTTTCTTGCGTTTTGGTGTATCTGCCATTTGTTGTTCCCGTAGGAGCGGCTTCCGCCGCCATTACCTCTTTATCGGCCGCCGCGGTCCCTTACGAGTACGCGCATTGGTTCGTGTACGCTGTCCGCGCAGCGGTAGTCCGCGCCTGTGACGGATCCCACGGTAGCAACCGAGATCCATCAGACGCTTGATGCTCATTGAAACCTCGCGTCGAAGATCGCCTTCGACAATGAAATTTGCGACAGCGGTTCTGAGATTGGCGACCTCCGGCTCCGCCAGGTCTTTGACCCGTATTTCCGGGGCAACGCCGGCTGCACTGCAAATCTGCTGCGCTCGCGACTGCCCAATACCGTAGATTTCTGTCAGTGAGATCACGACATGCTTGTTCAACGGAATATTTATGCCTGCTATACGTGCCACTTATTTGTCCCTGCTGTTAACCCTGACGTTGCTTGTGCCGCGGATCGGTGCAAATCACACGCACGACACCTTTTCGGCGAATGATCTTGCAGTTCCTGCACATTTTCTTGACTGATGCTCTGACTTTCATGAGCGTTCTCCAATATCCACTGAGCAAGCTCAGCGTATTGTGCCACTCCGTCCATAATTTCGAAGGTTGGCCTTTTGCATCATGCCCTCGTATTGATGGCTCATCGTATGAGCCTGCAACTGAGACATGAAGTCCATGGACACGACCACCAGGATCAGCAGCGAGGTGCCGCCGAAACTGAACGGCATACTGGGGTAAAACATCCTGACGAGTTCCGGTAAAAGACAGACGCCGGCGATGTAGAGTGAGCCCCAGAAAGTCAGTCGCGTCAGCACCTTGTCAATGTATTCAGCCGTCTGCGCACCCGGTCGTATGCCCGGCACGAATGCACCAGACCGTTTCAAATTATCCGCCGTGTCTTTTGAATTGAAGACCAGCGCAGTATAGAAGAAGCAAAAGAATATGATCATCACCGCGTACAGCAGCACATAGATAGGCTGTCCGGGGCCAAGATTGACGCCGATGGTCTGCAATGCCCTCTGCATGAAATTCGGCTCGGCTGCCTGGCCGAAGAACTGTGCGATAGTCGCCGGGAATAACAGGATGCTCGAGGCGAAGATCGGCGGAATAACGCCCGCCATGTTGATCTTGAACGGCAGGTGCGTGCTCTGCGCCGCATACAGGCGGCGTCCCTGCTGCCGTCTTGCGTAATTGACGGTTATGCGCCGTTGCGCACGTTCCATATAGACAACGAAAGTCGTTGCTGCGATGGCACCGACCAGCATCAGGATTGCCGTCGCCGCCGACATTTCGCCGTTACGCACCAGTTCGGCGGTGCCAGCCACGGCGGCCGGCAAACCAGCAACAATGCCCGCCAGAATGATCATCGAGATGCCGTTGCCGACACCGCGCTCGGTGATTTGCTCGCCAAGCCACATCAGGAACATGGTACCGGTGACAAGCGTGATACACGCTGTAATCAGGAAGCCCGGGCCTGCATTGACGACGACGCCGGGCTGACTTTGCAGCCACGTAGCAGCCGCAATCGACTGAAACAGGGACAAGCCAACGGTGCCATAGCGCGTGTACTGTGTGATCTTGCGCCTGCCGGACTCGCCCTCTTTGCGCAATGCCTGCAAAGTCGGCACGACCATGCTGGCCATCTGCATGATGATTGAAGACGAGATGTAAGGCATGATGCCGAGCGCGAAAATACCGAAGCGCGACAAGGCACCGCCCGAGAACAGGTTGAACAGACCCAGGATGTTTCCTGCCTGCTGATCGAAGAACGCAGCAAGCGCCGCCGGGTCGACACCAGGGACAGGGATATACGTACCGGCCCTGTAGACAATCAGCGCGCCCACGAGAAACATGATGCGGACTTTCAGCTCGCTCAGTTTGCCCGTGGCTTTCGCTACGTCTGCCGGGTTATTTCTGGACTTCTTGGCCACCTGTGTTCCTGTCTCTCTTCTCTCTACTCAGTCTTCAATGCTGCCGCCGGCCGCCTCGATCGCGGTACGCGCGCCTTTAGTCACAGCAAGGCCTTTGATCTTCACTGCTTTCTCGATTTTGCCCGACAAAATCACTTTGACTTTGCTGGCATACGCCGGCACCAGGTTCGCTTTCTTCAGGCATTTGATATCAATCAGGTCGTCAACCGGTATCGCCAGCTCATGCAGCCGCAGCTCAGCGGTCAAGCGCGCCATGCGTGATGCAAAGCCAACTTTCGGCAAGCGGCGCTGCAATGGCATCTGACCGCCCTCAAATCCGACCTTGTGATAACCGCCCGAACGCGACTTCTGGCCTTTCTGACCGCGGCCGCTCGTCTTGCCCTGGCCCGCAGAAATACCGCGACCGAACCGTTTTCCGGCTTTCTTCGAACCCTTGGCGGGGGACAATGTATTGAGACGCATGTCAGACTTCCTCTACAGAAACGAGGTACGAGACCTTGTTGATCATGCCGCGATTCTCCGGCGTATCCAGAACAACCACGCTTTGACGAATTTTCCGGAGCCCGAGTCCTGCGACACACGCACGGTGGCTTTTCAAGCGACCGAAGCGGCTTTTCAAGAGTGTCACTTTTAGTTGTCTTGCCTTCGCCATCGTTCCTGTCCGTTTCTTTCTATCCGATCCGGCCTGCGCTATCAGGCCAGAATCTCCTTAATTTTCTTGCCACGTTTGGCCGCAATTTCTTTCGGTGAATGAATCTGTGAAAGCGCGCCAATCGTCGCGCGAACGACATTTATCGGATTACGTGATCCGTAACACTTGGCAAGCACGTTTCTGACACCCGCACACTCGAATACTGCGCGCATCGCGCCGCCGGCGATAATTCCAGTACCTTCCGACGCCGGCTGCATGTATACATATGTCGCGCCGTGACGTCCCTTCTTCGCATACTGAAGGGTCTCGTTCGTCAGGTTGATCTTGATCATGTCCTTGCGGGCCGCCTGCATCGACTTCTGAATGGCAATCGGAACCTCGCGCGCCTTGCCATAGCCGAAACCGACCCGTCCGTTACCATCACCCACAACGGTCAGCGCGGTAAAACCGAACTGACGTCCGCCTTTCACTACTTTGGCGACGCGATTCACCGTGACGAGCTTTTCCAGAAAGTCGTCCGTGCTTTGTGATTGATCAATTCTTGCCATAATCCGGTCCCGGCTTGCGCGAAAACGCTACCAAAAATCCCATAATCAAAATTTCAAACCCGCTTCACGGGCTGCATCCGCAAGCGCTTTTACACGACCGTGATAACGAAACCCGGAGCGATCAAACGCAACGATATCGATGCCGGCTGCTTTTGCCTTCTCTGCAATACGCGCACCGACTATTACCGCCGCTGCAACGTTACCGGTACCTTCCGTACCTTTGCGTACGTCCTTCTCGAGTGTCGACGCCGATGCCAGTACCGTGCCGCCGTCCGGAGCGATAATCTGCGCATAGATATGGCGCGGTGTCCGATGAACGCTCAAACGGTTTATTGCCAGCTCACGAATCTTTGCGCGGGTCCTGCGAGCCCGACGCAAACGGCTTTGTTTCTTATCCAGTTTCATATCTGTCTGTTCACTATCGAAGGTTATTTCTTCTTCGCTTCCTTGATCACGACGCGCTCATCGGCGTAGCGCACGCCTTTGCCCTTGTAAGGCTCGGGCGGACGGAAGCCACGTATTTCGGCAGCCACCTGGCCTACCAATTGCTTGTCCATTCCTTTGACAACGATTTCTGTCTGGCTCGGTGTCTCGATCGTAATACCCTCGGGCACGGTGAAATCGACCGGGTGCGAAAATCCGAGCGTCAAGTTGAGCTTGTTGCCCTGGAACTGAACGCGGTATCCGATGCCGACCAGCTGGAGCTTCTTCTCAAAGCCTTCAGTCACGCCCTGGACCATGTTGGCCAGCAGCGCCCTGGTCGTGCCGGAAATAGCTGTCGCAAAACGCGAACCGGAGCGGGCCTTCACCATGAGCGTGTTTTCGTCGTGCACCAGCTCAACTTCGGAGTTCAGTTGCAAAGAAAGCGAACCCTTGCTGCCCTTCAGGGAGACGGTTCTTCCACTCTGGCTGAACTCGACGCCTTGCGGCAATTCAACAGGTTCTTTTGCTACTCTGGACATAATCGTTTCTCGTTACGATCTCGATGAAATCTCCGGCATCAGGAAACGATGCAGAGGACCTCACCGCCAATACCTTGTTCTCGCGCCTGTTTGTCACTCATGACGCCGGCCGAGGTCGAGACGATGGCGATACCCAGACCACCCAACACTTTCGGCAGGTCTTCCTTACCGCGATAAATACGAAGGCCGGGCTTGCTAACCCGCTGTACCCGCTCAATGACGGGAACACCTTCAAAATATTTCAGTTCTATCGTGAGCTCGGCACTAACGCCTTCTCCTTGCGCCGAGTAGTCGCTTATATACCCTTCGTCTTTCAGCACTTTGGCGACGGCGATTTTTGCGCTCGACGACGGCATTGCAACGCTCACTTTGCGCGCTTTCTGGCCGTTACGGACACGTGTCAGCATGTCGGCGATCGGGTCTGTCATAGTCATATTTCTTCTCCGCCTACCAGCTGGCCTTCGTCAGGCCGGGGATCTCACCCCTCATGGCCGTTTCCCTGAGTTTGTTCCTGCCCAGGCCGAATTTCCGGTATACACCACGCGGGCGGCCGGTAATCGCACACCGGCTGCGCAAGCGTGACGGACTGGCATCCCTCGGCATGGCATTTAATTTTGCCTGCGCCGCTGCCCGTTCCTCATCGGAAGATTTTACATTGCGAATGATTTCCCTGACTGCAGCACGCTTTGCGGCATAACGCTTTACGAGCTTTATTCTCTTCAATTCGCGCTCAATCATCGACTTCTTAGCCATGAACTCTCTTCTCTATCTCTTAAATGGAAAGTTAAACGCTTCCAAAAGCGCCCGACCTTCTTCCGGCCCGCGGGCCGTGGTCGTAATGGTGATGTCCATTCCGCGGATCGCGTCAATATGATCGTAGTCAATTTCCGGGAAAACGATCTGCTCCTGAACGCCGAGGCTGTAATTCCCCTGGCGGTCAAACGATTTCGGGCTCAGACCGCGAAAATCCCGCGTACGTGGAATTGCAATACTCACGAGCCTGTCCAGAAATTCGTACATGCGCTCGCGCCGCAACGTAACCTTGCAGCCAATCGGGTAACCGTCTCGAATCTTGTAGGCGGCAACAGACATTTTGGCACGCGTTATGACGGGCTTCTGGCCGGCAATTTTTTTCATATCGGCCAGCGCATTTTCGAGCACTTTCTTGTCGGCCACGGCCTCGCCTACGCCCATGTTCAGCGTAATCTTTGTGATGCGAGGCACTTGCATCGAATTGGCAAGGCCGAGCTTCTGCTGAATCTCGCCACACAATTCCGTATCAAATTTTTCCTGTAATCTGGCCATTTCTAACCCTTCAATCGCGGCTGAAGCCGCTCCTACGTAAGCTGTTTCCCGGCTAACGGCACTTCTGCATTTTGCCAATCAGATGTCGACAGCTTCTCCGCTGGACTTGAAAACCCGCTCCATTGCTTTGCCATCATCCGAGACACGAATACCTACCCGGTCGCCCTTTTTGGTCTTCGGGTTGAACACGAGCACGTTGGAGATATCAAGCGGCATTTCATGATCCAGAATTCCACCCTCGATACCGAGGTTGGGATTCGGCTTGGTGTGTTTCTTCGCAATGTTGATGCCCTCGACGAGAACACGTTCATCATCGATAATATGAAGCACAGTGCCCCGCCGACCCTTGTCTTTGCCAGCGATTACGATAACTTCGTCGCCCCTACGTATCTTGTTCATTTCTCATACCATTTTCGCTTAAAGCACTTCCGGTGCCAGCGAAATAATCTTCATGAATCGGTTGGTCCGCAGCTCGCGAGTGACTGGCCCGAAAATACGGGTGCCGATCGGTTCGAAACGGGCGTTCAGCAACACTGCCGCATTACCATCGAAACGAATCAACGATCCATCCTTGCGCCGGACACCTTTGCGCGTGCGAACAACCACAGCGTTATAGATTTCGCCTTTCTTGACCTTGCCTCGAGGAATAGCGTCTTTGACAGTCACCTTGATCACATCACCAATGGCCGCGTAGCGACGCTTTGATCCGCCAAGCACCTTGATGCATTGAATTCGCCTTGCGCCCGAGTTGTCGGCGGCATCGAGAACTGTTTGCATTTGAATCATGGCTGCATTCCAAAAATCATCAAATTCTTCAAATTTGTCTGGCGTCGTTTACCGCTAACCGCCTACTGATCAGGCGCCCTTTGAACGACATTCACGACCTGCCAGGCCTTGTGCTTCGAGACCGGCCGGCACTCGCTGATCGTTACACGATCACCGGATTTGCATTCGTTATTTTCATCATGTGCAAGTACTTTAGTCGTACGGCGAATGTATTTGCCGTAGACCGGGTGCTTTACCAGGCGCTCGATCGCCACGGAAACTGTCTTATCCATCTTGTTGCTGATTACACGGCCGACGACAGTGCGCCGCCCTTTTGTTTCAGCTTTTTTCGCTTCTTCAGTCATTTACTTTCACCTGCCTGATCCGGCTCACTGCGCTCGAGTTCGCGGATGATCGTCTTGACCCGAGCGACATTCCGTCGCACACGCTTGTGTTCGTGCGGCCGGGCCAGCTGACCGGTCGCCTGTTGCATGCGCAGATTGAATTGCTCTCTGCGAAGCGCCAGCAATTCCTCGCCGAGCTCTGCTTTCGATTTCGACCTGAGATCGCTGACCTTCATCACATCACCTGCCGTGTCACAAAGGTCGTCGAAAACGGGAGCTTGGCTGCCGCCAGTCGAAACGCCTCGCGGGCAATTTCCTCGGAGACACCTTCCATTTCATAAAGAACACGCCCGGGTTGAATCTGGCAAACCCAATATTCGACGTTACCCTTACCTTTACCCTGACGAACCTCAAGGGGTTTTTTCGTAATAGGCTTGTCCGGGAATACACGAATCCAGATCTTACCGCCACGTTTGACATACCGGGTCATCGCACGACGTGCCGCTTCGATCTGACGCGCTGTCAGACGTCCACGGTCGGTCGCCTTCAGGCCATATTCGCCAAAAGCCACCGTGCTGCCACGAATTGCGAGGCCGCGGTTCCGACCCTTCATCTGCTTACGAAATTTGGTTCGCTTTGGCTGTAACATGATCCCGTGCCTTTAGCGTTTGCCAGCCGCTGCTTCCGGTGGCTCTGCAGACGATGCTTCAGGCTTGTCAAAAATCTCGCCCTTAAAAATCCAGACTTTGACGCCAATGACGCCATAGGTCGTGTACGCTTCGGCCAGGCCGTAGTCGATATCGGCCCGGAGCGTATGCAGGGGCACTCGACCTTCGCGATACCATTCCGAACGCGCGATCTCGGCGCCGTTCAGACGTCCACCTACTTTGACCTTGATGCCCTCGGCGCCAACGCGCATCGTATTCGTCACGGCCCGCTTCATCGCGCGTCGAAACATCACGCGCCTTTCAAGCTGCTGCGCAATTCCTTCCGCAACCAGCTGAGCATCGAGTTCAGGTTTCCTGACCTCGCTGATGTTGATGCGCACGTCCTGAAGCTTCATGTCAGTTATTCTGGTGATTTCGGCACGCAGCTTTTCGATGTCCTCGCCTTTCTTGCCAATCACGATACCCGGGCGTGCCGTAAAGATCGTGATATTGACTTTCTTCGCCTGACGTTCGATCGTGATACGACTGACAGATGCATCTTTAAGCTTGTTCTTTATATGGACGCGTAGCTGATGATCCATGCGGACGTACTCAGGAAACGTTTTCGAATCTGCATACCACTTGGATGACCAGTCTTTTACGATGCCCAAGCGGATGCCGATCGGATGTACTTTCTGACCCATAACGTTCTCTTTACTCGTCGCCTACACGAATCGTGATGTGGCTGTTTCGTTTGATAATCCTGGTGCCGCGGCCTTTCGCTCGTGCGCGATAACGCCGAAACGTCGGCGCTGTATCGACCTCGATAGCCGACACCTTTAATTCATCAATATCGGCGCCGTGGTTGTGCTCGGCATTGGCAATTGCCGACTCGAGCACTTTTTTGACGATGCGCGCACTCTTCTTGGGTGTAAAACTCAAGGTTTTCAGTGCATCATCAACATTCTTGCCACGGATGGCATCCGCTATCAGCCGGCATTTCTGCGGCGAAATACGCGCATATCGTAGTTTTGCTGCTACTTGCATGGCCGCCTTGCTCCTTAAACCTTCTTGGTCTTGCGGTCACCCGAGTGACCTCTAAAGGTCCGGGTTATCGCAAACTCTCCAAGCTTGTGGCCCACCATATTTTCAGATATCAGCACAGGCACGTGTTGGCGACCGTTGTGCACGGCGATCGTCAATCCAACCATGTCCGGCAATACCATTGAACGACGCGACCATGTCTTGATTGGACGACGGTCATTGGTCTTCACCGCTGCCGATACTTTCTTTGCCAGATGTATATCAACAAAAGGCCCTTTTTTAACTGAACGTGGCAATGCTCTCTATCCTCAAAATCTATTACTTACGCTTTCGTCGACGGCGTACAATCATGTTGTCCGTGCGCTTATTTGAGCGGGTCTTGTAGCCCTTCGTCGGCGTACCCCACGGGCTGACCGGATGACGGCCGCCGGAGGTACGTCCTTCACCACCACCATGCGGATGGTCCACCGGATTCATCGCGACACCGCGAACGGTCGGTCGAACACCTCTCCACCGCTTTGCGCCGGCTTTACCGAGTTTACGAAGGTTATGTTCGCCGTGTCCTACCTCGCCAACGGTGGCCCGGCAGTCGACGTGTATTTTTCGCGTCTCGCCTGAGCGCAGGCGAATCGTGGCATACGCTCCTTCGCGAGCGGCCATTTGCGCCGAACCGCCGGCAGATCGAACAAGCTGCCCACCCTTGCCTGGCTTCATCTCTACGTTATGTATGAGCGTGCCCACGGGAATGCTTCTTAACGGCAGGGCATTACCGGGCTTGATCGGTACATCGTCACCGCTGATGATCGACGCGCCTTCCCTGATACCCTTCGGCGCCAGGATGTAGCGGCGCTCACCGTCCAGGTACTTGACCAGCGCGATATGGGCGCTGCGATTCGGATCGTATTCAAGACGCTCGACAACGCCCGGAATACCGTCCTTGTCGCGCTTGAAATCCACGATGCGGTAACGCTGCTTATGGCCGCCACCCTGGTGACGAACCGTGATTCGGCCGGTGTTATTGCGGCCGCCGGACTTCGTCTTCTTGTCGACCAGCCCGCTGTATGGCTTACCCTTGTATAGCCCATCCGTATGCACCGAAACAGCAAATCTGCGTCCGGGCGAGGTCGGCTTGGCCTTATGCAATGACACTACAGTTAACCCTCTTAATCCGTACCGAGGAAGTCAATTCGACTCCCTTCGGCAAGCTTCACGTAGGCTTTCTTCCACGCAACGCGACGGCCCGAATTCACACCGTGCCGCTTGATCTTGCCGCGACAATTGACGACCTGAACTTCGTCTACGCTGACCTCAAACAGCAATTCAACCGCCTGACGAATTTCTTCCTTTGTTGCATTTGTTCGCACTTTAAATACGACCTGGTTGTTCTCTTCGGCAGCGATCGTGCTCTTTTCCGACACGTGCGGGCCTCTCAGCACCGTCATGAGCCTTTCCCGATGTTGGTAACCGTGAGTAGCACTCACGACAATCGCTCCTCAATCAGCTTCAACGCAGGCAGTGTTATCAACACCTTTTCAAATCGCATCAGTACGACCGGATCAACTGATGCGGCATCGCAAATGCCAACGTCCTTCAAATTTCTCGCCGCAAGAAATACGGTCTCGTCGAAAGCTTCGTTGACGATCAGTACATCGTCCAGGCCGAGCTTTTTGAGCAGGCCCGCCAGTTCTTTGGTCTTCGGCGCCTTGAGAGACACAGATTCCGTGACAATGAGTCGGTCTTGCCTGACAAGCTCCGAAAAAACTGATCGCAGCGCACCACGATACATTTTCTTATTTACCTTCTGGTCGAATTTACGCGGCCTGGCAGCGAACGTGCGCCCACCGCCAACCCAAATCGGGCTCCGGATTGTGCCGGCCCGCGCCCGCCCGGTGCCTTTCTGACGGTAGGGCTTTGCCCCGCCGCCGCGCACCCTTGCACGGTTTTTCTGCGCTTTCGTGCCAGCCCGGGCCCCGGCGAGAAACGCCGTGACGACCTGGTGAACCAATGCCTCATTGAAGTCGGCGCCAAACGTGCTGTCGGCCACGTCGACGGTGCCGCTGCCTTGCATCTTCAGCTTCATGATGCGTCTTCCTTGCTGGCCTTGACCGCCGGTCGCACGACAACGCGGCCACCGCTGTGTCCCGGAACCGCTCCTTTGATCAACAGCAAGTTTCGTTCCGCGTCGACACGAACCACTTCGAGATTTTGCGCGGTGCGGCGAACATTGCCCATGTGGCCGGCCATTTTCTTGCCCTTGAAAACGCGACCCGGCGTCTGATTCTGACCGATGGAACCCGCTGCGCGGTGTGCTAACGAGTTGCCGTGTGTCGCATCCTGCATGTGAAAATTATGACGCTTGATGGTGCCGGCGAAGCCTTTGCCTATAGTCGTTCCGATGACGTCGACTTTCTGGCCTTCTTCAAAGAGATCGACTTTGATCTCCTGTCCCAGCTCAAATTTGCCGTCTTCCGGCTCATTAGCAGGATCAAGGCGAAATTCAACCATGAGGTCCCCGGCTTCAACCTTTGCTTTCGCGAAGTGGCCGGCCTCAGATTTGGATACGCGGGACGCTTTTCTGCTGCCAGCAGCTACCTGCAGTGCGCTATAGCCATCACTCTCCACGGTTTTCACCTGGGTGATTTGGTTCGGCTGTGCCTCGATGACGGTGACCGGTATTGAAACACCGTCATCCGTGAAGACGCGTGTCATGCCGCACTTGCGGCCAACAAGACCTATTGTCATCTCAAAACCCTCGCACCGACTTCGATTGGCCAGCACCCAAAAAATGGTTCAACTGTCTGTAACATCTTCGCAACGACTACGATTGGTCGAAGCTGCTTCAGTCTTTCTCGGCGCCGCTGTCGCCCGTCACGACGGGCTCCCACGACACCAATGCGCGCCTTTCAGGCACACGAAAGGGCCAGCCATCGCCTGGAACATGTCTCGATGTTCCGCTGCTGAGGAGCTGACCCCAATCCGGTTAAAAACCGGTTTTCCGGGATTTGCCGAGTACGCCTTCGGTTTCCTGGCGACCTAACGTCAGGCATCACAGAGCCATGCCTTGTGATGCCTTTTCCGAACTTGGCCGACTCCCGGCCCGGCCAAGTCCTGTCCAGCCCATCATTATAGCGCGAGATAACGGCCTCGCAAGTAAAAAATGGCTTAAATAGGCCAATAATTGCCCAATTCAGGCCCGGGCGAGGCTGGTTTTCGCGTCAAAGGCCGGTGCGGATTCGTCAGTTCGACTTGATCCAATCCGCCCCAATTTGCCCGCACTGTCGATATTGGCGCCGCGGGCGGTGCAAATTGATCTTTAGTGGGGCCTTAGAACAGCCGTCAATTCAGCTTAATCTGAACATCGACACCTGCTGGAAGCTCCAGCTTCATGAGGGCATCGACGGTCTTGTCTGTCGGATCGACGATATCCATGAGCCGTTTGTGCGTCCGGATTTCGTACTGATCGCGGGCGTCCTTGTTGACATGCGGTGATATCAGGATCGTAAACCGCTCCATTTTCATGGGCAGCGGAATCGGGCCTTTGACTGTCGCACCGGTGCGTTTCGCCGTGTCGACGATCTCACGGGCGGATTTGTCGATCAGCCGATGGTCAAAGGCCTTCAAACGGATTCTTATGTTTTGGTTAGTTGCCATTATTCTCAATTCCTGGTGCCAATTGCCTGTCGCGCCCAACCTTCTCAATAGAGTCGAGACCGTCAGGTGCGCGACAGATCACTTGACGTATGGCCCCGGCACACCGAGCTTGTTAGAACTCCTTACTCAATAATCTTCGCCACTACTCCTGCGCCCACCGTTCTGCCACCTTCGCGAATAGCGAAGCGCAGTCCGTCTTCCATGGCGATCGGGGCGATCAGGTTCACTATCATCTGCACGTTGTCACCCGGCATCACCATCTCGGTACCTTCCGGCAGCTCCACCGCTCCCGTGACGTCCGTGGTGCGGAAGTAAAACTGCGGCCGGTAACCCTTGAAGAACGGCGTGTGACGACCGCCCTCTTCCTTGGTCAGGATGTATACCTCCGCCTCAAATTTGGTGTGCGGCGTAATCGATCCCGGCTTCGCCAGTACCTGGCCTCGCTCGACTTCCTCGCGCTTGGTGCCTCGAAGCAGCACACCGACGTTGTCGCCCGCCTGACCCTGGTCCAGAAGCTTCCTGAACATCTCAACACCGGTACAGACAGACTTGTCAGTCTCCCTGATACCCACAATCTCGATCTCGTCACCCACCTTGACCACACCACGCTCAATACGCCCGGTCACCACCGTGCCGCGACCGGAAATCGAGAACACGTCCTCGACCGGCATCAAAAAATCACCGTCTATGGCTCGCTCAGGCAGCGGAAAATAACGGTCCATCTCCTCGACCAGCTTCTCGACCGACGGAATACCAAGCTCCGAGGTGTCATCCTCAAAAGCCTTCAGCGCAGATCCGACAATGATCGGCGTGTCATCCCCCGGAAACTCGTAGGTCGACAGCAGATCCCGTACTTCCATCTCAACCAGCTCCAACAGCTCGTCGTCATCGACCAGATCCGCCTTGTTCAGATAAACCACGATATAGGGAACACCAACCTGACGCGCCAGCAGAATGTGCTCGCGGGTCTGTGGCATCGGACCGTCTGCTGCACTCACCACCAAGATCGCACCGTCCATCTGCGCCGCTCCCGTGATCATGTTCTTCACGTAGTCAGCGTGTCCCGGACAGTCAACGTGGGCGTAGTGACGATTGGCACTCTCGTACTCCACGTGCGCCGTGGCAATCGTGATGCCCCGCTCCCGCTCTTCGGGCGCATTATCAATCTGGTCGTAAGCCTTAACGTCACCACCGTGCTTCGCCGCCATTACCTTGGTCAGCGCCGCCGTCAGCATCGTCTTGCCATGGTCTACGTGTCCAATCGTGCCTACGTTTATATGTGGCTTCGTCCTTTCAAATTTTACTTTCGCCATGAGTCAATTCCACTAAAAAACAGCCCGGATTCCAGTAAATAACTGGCTTACTTCATAACGCTATCGGCCACGTTCTGCGGCACTTCTTTGTACTTTCCGAATTCCATCGAGTAGGTCGCACGTCCCTGGCTCATCGAGCGCAGGTCGGTCGCGTAACCAAACATCTCGGCGAGGGGCACTTCGGCACGAATGACTTTTCCGGACGGAGAATCCTCCATGCCCTTCGGCAAGCCACGGCGGCGGTTGAGATCGCCCATTACGTCGCCCATATAGTCTTCAGGCGTGACGACCTCGACATTCATGATGGGCTCAAGCAATACCGGATCTGCCGCGAGCGCACCTTCTTTGAACGCCATGGAGCCGGCGATCTTGAACGCTATCTCACTCGAGTCAACATCGTGGTAGGAACCGTCGTAAAGGCTAACTTTCACGTCGACGACCGGATAGCCGGCAATAACGCCGTTTTCCATTTGAGCCTGGACGCCCTTGTCCACGGCGCTGATATATTCCTTCGGTACAACACCGCCAACTATTTTGTTGACGAACTCGTATCCGCTCCCGGCATCCTGCGGCTCGATCTTGAGGAACACATGACCGTACTGACCGCGGCCACCGGACTGGCGAACGAACTTGCCTTCCTGCTCGACCGCGCTGCGAATCGTCTCGCGATAGGCGACCTGAGGTCTACCCACGTTCGCCTCAACCTTGAACTCGCGCTTCATGCGATCAACGATGACTTCGAGGTGCAATTCACCCATGCCCGAAATAATCGTCTGCCCGGATTCTTCATCGCTTGCGACACGGAACGACGGATCTTCCTTTGCCAGCTTCTGCAATGCGATACCCATCTTTTCCTGGTCGATCTTAGTTTTGGGCTCGACCGCAACCGCAATAACCGGCTCTGGAAACTCAATCCGCTCCAGCGTAATGATGTTCTTCAGGTCGGACAGCGTATCGCCTGTCGTCACGTCCTTAAGACCAACAGCAGCCGCGATGTCGCCGGCGCGCACTTCCTTGATTTCCTTGCGGTCGTTCGCGTGCATCTGCAGGATACGGCCGATGCGCTCACGCTTTCCCTTTACCGAGTTATAAATCGTATCCCCTGAGTTCAGGACGCCGGAATAAACGCGGAAGAAGGTAAGATTCCCGACAAACGGATCCGTCGCGATCTTGAAAGCAAGCGCCGCAAACGGCTCATCATCATCAGCTGCCCGCTCGCCCTCGGAGCCGTCCTCGAGAATGCCCTTGATCGCCGGCACATCCACAGGTGAAGGCATGTAATCGATGACCCCATCGAGCATGGCCTGTACACCTTTGTTCTTGAACGCGGAGCCGCACATTGCGACAACGATTTCGCCGGCAATCGTGCGCAATCGAAGGCCGCGACGAATGTCATCCTCTGACAGCTGATGATCATCGAGAAATTTTTCGAGCAGCTCATCGTCAGCCTCGGCTGCGGCTTCGATCATCTTCTCACGCCAGATTTCAGCCTCCGCGAGCAGATTCTCCGGAATTTCCCGAAACTCGAAAGTCGTACCCATGCTCGAGTCATCCCAGTAGATGGCTTTCATGCGAACGAGATCGATGACGCCTTCGAAATTCTCTTCGGCGCCGATCGGCAACTGGATGGGAACCGGATTACCGCCGAGGCGTTCTCTGACCTGCTCGACCACGCGCAGGAAGTCAGCTCCGGCGCGGTCCATTTTGTTGACAAAGACCATTCGCGGCACATTGTATTTATTGCCCTGGCGCCAGACAGTCTCGGTTTGCGGCTCTACACCACCGACCGAACAAAGAACGGTGACGGCCCCGTCAAGAACGCGCAAGCTGCGCTCCACCTCGATCGTGAAATCGACGTGTCCGGGCGTGTCGATGATATTAATACGGTGCTCGTCGAAGTGCTGGTCCATTCCCTCCCAGAAACAGGTCGTCGCAGCGGACGTGATCGTAATGCCACGCTCCTGCTCCTGTTCCATCCAGTCCATAACGGCTGCGCCATCGTGAACTTCGCCCATCTTGTGCGATACACCGGTATAAAACAGAATACGCTCTGTCGTCGTCGTCTTGCCCGCATCGATGTGCGCCATGATGCCGATATTTCGATAGCGCTCGATTGGTGTTGCGCGTACCGCGGGACTATTCTTTAACCTGGCTTGAGTTGTGCGTGCCACGGGATTATTCCTTAAGCCTTAAGCGACTTGAAAGGCTTACCACCGGTAATGGGAGAAGGCCTTATTCGCTTCCGCCATCCGGTGTGTGTCTTCCTTTTTCTTCACGGCAGTGCCGCGATTGTCGGCAGCATCCATGAGCTCGTGAGCCAGCCGGTGCGCCATGGATTTCTCGCTGCGTTTTCTTGCCGCTTCGATCAACCAGCGCATCGCCAGTGTCTGGCGTCGGGCAGGCCTGACTTCGATGGGTATCTGATAGGTGGCACCGCCGACGCGTCGGGACTTGACCTCGACCATAGGCTTCACGTTTTCGAGAGCCTGCTCCAGCAGCTCGAGCGACTTGTCTCCTGCGTGGCTTTCCTTTTCGGAAATCCGGTCCAGCGCACCATAGATAATCCGCTCCGCGACCGACTTCTTACCGTCGTTCATGATCATATTCATGAATTTTGCGAGCAGTTCACTGCCGTACTTGGGATCCGGCAGGATGTTGCGTTTAGGGGCCTGTGCTCTTCTGGACATCGGTTGTCTCTAATAAATTACGATCTTGGGCGCTTGGCGCCGTACTTCGAGCGACCCTGTCTGCGGTCACTAACGCCCGCGCAGTCCAGCGTGCCGCGGATCGTGTGATAACGCACACCGGGCAGGTCTTTTACACGACCACCGCGAATCAATACGATCGAGTGCTCTTGCAGGTTGTGGCCTTCACCGCCGATGTAGCTGGTGACCTCAAACCCATTGGTCAGGCGCACACGAGCGACCTTACGCATTGCGGAGTTCGGCTTTTTCGGCGTAGTCGTATACACGCGGGTACAGACGCCACGCTTCTGCGGGCTCCCCTCCAGTGCCGGAACCGTGCTCTTGGCCGCCTTCAGCGAGCGCGGTTTGCGTACTAATTGATTCGTCGTGGCCATGGGCCTCACTCAATTAAAATAAAGCATAAAAAACAGCGCGCATACGCACGCGCGCAACCAACGGCCGAACCAGTTTTGATCCAGCCATTGAGTTTGACGAGATTTTGGCCTAAGTCCCTGATAAACAAGGACTATCCCGTCGTCCCGTTCCTAAATTGTAGGGCCGATTTGTGTCGGGCCCTTGGGTTAAGGCCGGGCATTGTAGGGATGCTCTGATACCAGTGTCAAGCGGCTGATACCGATACGCAACGGGCCTTGGGGGGCATGGGCCTGGGGACGGATCCCGCATGGGGTCCATCCCCGGTATTCCCCTTTTCCCAAAGGGCTGATCAGACAGACTCAGACGCCGGCGGTGCGAGGCCCCCACTGCCTGTATCAACGGTCTCCACGGCAGCGGCGGCGGCCACTTCTTCGGCGACTTCGGCAATCACATCCTCTGCCCCGGTTTCGCTCTCGACAGGAGTATCCTCGACGACTTCTTTCTCCAGCTCCATTAGCTGATCAGCGAGTTCCTGTTCCCTTGTACGGCGCCGCTCCGCGTGATGCGCGAAGCCTGTACCGGCCGGGATCAGACGGCCAACAATAACGTTCTCCTTGAGACCGCGTAGATCGTCTTTGAGGCCGCGAACGGCGGCTTCTGTCAGAACGCGCGTGGTCTCCTGGAACGATGCAGCGGAAATGAAGGACTCCGTTGCCAGCGATGCCTTGGTGATACCGAGCAGAATCGGATCGAATATCAGTGGCTCCTTGCCCTGCGCCGCCAGGTCATCGCAGCTTTTCAGGGCGCGTGCCTTGTCGATCTGTTCGCCTTTGAGAAAGTTGCTATCGCCCGGAGCAGACACAATCACTTTGCGCAACATCTGACGGATGATGACCTCGATGTGTTTGTCGTTGATCTTCACGCCTTGTAGTCGATACACATCCTGAATCTCACGGATCAGGTAATCGGCCAGCGGCTCCACGCCCTGCAGGCGGAGAATGTCATGCGGGTTCGGCTCACCGTCCGCAATGACTTCGCCTCGGACGACCTGCTCGCCCTCGAACACATTCAGGTGGCGCCATTTCGGAATAAGTTCCTCAAGTTTTTCACCACTGTCATCGGTGATGACCAGACGTCGCTTGCCTTTCGTCTCCTTGCCAAAGCTGACGGTACCCGTGTATTCGGCCATGATGGCCTGGTCCTTGGGCTTGCGCGCTTCGAAGAGATCGGCGACACGCGGCAGACCACCAGTGATGTCGCGAGTCTTCGATGATTCCTGCGGAATACGCGCGATGACGTCGCCAACAGACACCTTCGCACCATCAGGCATGCTGACGATGGCGCCGGCGGGCAACGCATAAACTGCCGGAATATCGGTGTTTGCGAAGCAGACATCATTGCCATCATCATCGACCAGCTTGGCAACCGGCCTGAGGTCCTTGCCGACGTTGCCACGTTGCTTCGGATCGAGTACGACGATGCTGGTCAGCCCGGTGAACTCATCGACCTGTTCCGTCACAGCAACACCCTCGAGGAAGTCCTCGAACCGCAGTTTGCCGGCAACTTCCGATACAACCGGGTGAGTATGCGGATCCCAGGTTGCGACAACCTGACCCTGCTTCACTTGCTCAGCATCTCCTACTGTAATCATTGCGCCGTACGGCACTTTGTAGCGCTCACGCTCTCTGCCATGTTCGTTGATGACGGAGATTTCACCGGAACGTGACACGGCTATGAGGTAACCCTTCCGGTGACGAACTGTTTTCATGTTGTTGAGTTTCACAACACCGTTGTTCTTTATCTCGATATTGTTGACCGCGGCCGAACGTGATGCGGCACCGCCAATGTGGAAGGTACGCATCGTGAGCTGGGTGCCCGGTTCACCGATTGACTGTGCGGCAATGACACCGACCGCCTCACCGATATTAATGCGCTGACCACGCGCCAGGTCACGGCCGTAGCACTGCGAGCAAACACCGTAGCGCACCTCACAGGTAATCGGCGACCGGACCAGTACGTAGTCAATCGACAAGTCTTCAAGCCGCCCTACGCTGGCTTCGTCCAGCATGGTTCCTGCGTCGAATGCGATCTTGTCAGTACCTGGAATCAGGACCGGCTCAGCCAGGACGCGGCCGAGTACCCGTTCATGCAGAGGTTCAACCACGTCGCCACCCTCGACCAGCGGTGACATCGCAATACCGTTTCTGGTCTCACAATCCACTTCGGTCACCACCAGGTCCTGTGCGACATCGACCAGGCGACGAGTCAGATAACCCGAGTTTGCGGTCTTCAAGGCCGTGTCGGCCAAACCCTTGCGAGCACCGTGCGTCGATATGAAGTATTGCAGTACGTCGAGACCCTCACGAAAGTTCGCCGTGATCGGTGTTTCGATGATCGAGCCGTCCGGCTTGGCCATCAGGCCACGCATACCGGCCAGCTGCCGAATCTGCGCCGCAGATCCGCGAGCACCGGAGTCGGCCATCATGTAAATGGAATTGAAGGATTCCTGGACGATCTCTTTGCCTGACGCATCCACGACAACTTCGGAGCCGAGTTTGTCCATCATCGCTTTCGCAACCTGGTCGTTGGTGCGCGACCATATGTCGACAACCTTGTTGTATCGTTCTCCTTCGGTGACGAGGCCGGACGCATACTGGTCCTGAATCTCTTTCACCTCGGACTCCGCAGCAGCCAGTATCTCTCCCTTGATCTCCGGCACAACCATGTCGTTCACGCCGATCGAAATACCGGCAATCGTCGCGAAACGGAATCCCGTGTACATCAGCTGATCCGCAAAGACCACGGTCTTCTTGAGGCCGAGTTTCCGATAACAGGCATTGATGGCGTTCGAGATCGCCTTCTTGTTCATGTCCTGATCGACGAGGTCGTAACTGAGACCCTCGGGCAACAGGTCGGAAAGAAGCGCTCGGCCAACGGTCGTGTCAACAACCTTCAGCACCGCTTTGCCCTGACCATCCTCAGTGTCCTCGTAGATCAGGACCCGTACTTTCACCTTCGCCTGAAGTTCGACACAACCGGTGTCGTATGCACGCCTTGCTTCATTGACGTTACTGAATCGTGATCCCTCACCCCGGCCGTTGACCTTGGAGCGGGTCATGTAATAAAGGCCGAGTACAACATCCTGCGAAGGCACAATGATCGGGTCACCGTTTGCGGGCGACAAGATATTATTTGACGCCATCATGAGCGCGCGCGCTTCGAGTTGTGCCTCGATCGACAACGGTATGTGCACGGCCATTTGGTCACCGTCAAAGTCGGCGTTGAACGCCGTGCAGACAAGGGGGTGCAGTTGAATCGCCTTGCCCTCAATAAGAACCGGTTCAAACGCCTGAATGCCGAGCCTGTGCAACGTCGGCGCACGATTAAGCATGACGGGATGTTCGCGAATGACTTCTTCGAGAATATCCCAGACTTCCGCGCCTTCGCGCTCGACCAGGCGCTTGGCAGCCTTTATCGTCGTGGCTTCGCCGCGCATTTGCAGCTTCGAGAAAATGAATGGCTTGAACAGTTCGAGCGCCATCTTCTTCGGCAAACCGCATTGATGCAGTTTCAGCGTGGGGCCGACCACGATGACCGAACGTCCCGAGTAATCGACACGCTTGCCGAGGAGGTTCTGGCGGAAGCGGCCCTGCTTGCCCTTGATCATGTCGGCAAGCGACTTCAATGGACGTTTGTTCGTGCCCGTTATCGCACGGCCGCGGCGGCCATTGTCGAGCAATGCGTCGACAGATTCCTGCAGCATGCGTTTTTCGTTGCGCACAATGATATCCGGCGCATTCAGTTCGAGCAGGCGACGCAGACGGTTGTTGCGATTAATCACGCGGCGGTAGAGATCGTTGAGATCCGAGGTCGCGAAACGGCCGCCGTCCAATGGTACCAGCGGACGCAGGTCCGGAGGCAAAATCGGCAATACGATCAGCACCATCCATTCGGGCTTGTTGCCCGACTCGATAAATGACTCGAGCAACTTCAGCCGCTTCGACAAACGCTTGATCTTGGTTTCGGAGCGCGTCGCGCCAATGTCCTCGCGAACCTGCAGTACTTCGCGCTGCAGATCGATCGTCATCAGCATCTCGCGTACGGCTTCGGCGCCCATGCGGGCATCGAACTCATCACCGTACTGCTCGATCGCATCGAGATACATTTCGTCAGTCATCAATTGACCCCGCTCGAGCGGGGTCATGCCGGGATCGACGACAACGAATGCCTCGAAGTACAGGACGCGTTCGATCTCCCTCAGGGTCATGTCAAGCATGAGGCCGATCCGCGACGGCAGTGATTTCAGGAACCAGATATGCGCGACCGGGCTCGCCAGCTCGACATGCGCCATGCGTTCGCGGCGCACTTTTGTCTGCGTGACTTCAACACCGCACTTTTCACATACAACGCCACGGTGCTTCAGCCGCTTGTACTTGCCGCACAGGCATTCATAGTCCTTGATCGGGCCGAAGATCTTGGCGCAGAACAGCCCGTCGCGCTCGGGTTTGAACGTACGGTAATTGATGGTCTCCGGCTTCTTAACCTCACCGAACGACCAGGACCTGATCATGTCGGGCGACGCAAGACTGATGCGGATTGCATCGAAGTCGTCTGCGGGATTCTGGTACTTGAATAGCTTCAGAAGATCTTTCATCAGTCTGTTTCCAGTTCAATGTTGATTCCCAGCGAACGAATCTCTTTAACGAGTACGTTAAAGGATTCGGGCATGCCGGCATCCATTTCATGCTCACCATCAACGATGTTCTTGTACATCTTGGTTCGGCCCTGTACGTCGTCGGACTTCACCGTCAGCATTTCCTGCAGCGTGTAGGCAGCGCCGTAGGCTTCTAATGCCCACACTTCCATCTCACCGAATCGTTGACCGCCGAACTGCGCTTTGCCACCCAGCGGCTGCTGCGTGACCAGGCTGTACGGACCCGTCGAGCGGGCATGCATTTTGTCGTCGACGAGGTGGTTGAGCTTCAGCATATACATGTAACCAACCGTCACTTCACGATCGAACGGCTCGCCGGTGCGGCCATCATTCAGTCGAGTCTGGCCGGTTTCGGACAGGTCGGCGAGCTTGAGCATCACCTTGATCTCGGCCTCGGTAGCGCCGTCAAATACCGGCGTTGCGGTGGGCACGCCGTCGACGAGATTGCCGGCCAGTTCCAGCACTTCGGCATCTGAAAGCGACTTTATGTCCTCTACTTGACCACCAGTCTTGTTATAGATGGTGTCGAGGAACTGCCGGATCTTCGCCGTCGACTCCTGAGCCTTCAGCATCGAGCCGATCTTTCTTCCAAGGCCCTTCGCCGCCCATCCCAGATGAGTCTCCAGCACCTGTCCGACGTTCATTCGTGACGGTACGCCCAGCGGATTGAGAACGATATCGATCGGCGTGCCATCATCGAGATACGGCATATCTTCGACGGGAACGATGGTCGAAATTACACCCTTGTTGCCGTGACGTCCGGCCATCTTGTCGCCGGGCTGAATGCGCCGCTTGACGGCAAGATATACCTTGACCATTTTCAGTACGCCAGGAGCAAGATCATCACCTGCCGTGATTTTGTCTTTCTTCTCCTCATAGCGCCGGTCGAACTCAGCGCGCTGCGCTTTCAGGCGTTCGAATGCTTTCTCCAAATTCTCATTTGCTGCGTCATTCTTCAGACGAATTTCGAACCACTGATCGCGGGGCACTTCGTCGAGATAAGCTTTGGTGATCTTGCTGCCCGACTTGAGTTTATTCGGGCCTCCCTGAGCCATCTTGCCGGTCAGCATGCGCTCAACGCGCTCATAAATATCCTCTTCGAGAATTCTGAGTGTGTCGTTAAGGTCCTTGCGTACGCTTTCGAGTTCGGCTTTCTCGATCGCGAGCGCCCTGACGTCTTTTTCAACGCCGTCACGCGTAAAGACGCGAACATCGATAACGGTGCCGTCCATGCCGGGCGGTACGCGCAGAGATGTATCTTTCACATCAGATGCTTTCTCGCCAAAGATCGCACGCAGCAATTTCTCTTCAGGCGTCAGCTGTGTCTCGCCCTTGGGCGTTACCTTGCCGACCAGAATATCTCCCGCATTGACCTCCGCGCCAATGAACGCGATACCCGACTCATCGAGTTTGGCAAGGGCAGCGTCCCCAACGTTCGGAATATCCGAAGTTATGTCTTCCGGTCCCAGCTTGGTATCGCGCGCCACGCATGACAGCTCTTCGATATGAATCGTCGTGAAACGATCCTCTTGTACGACGCGCTCAGAGATCAGAATCGAGTCCTCGAAGTTGTAACCGTTCCACGGCATAAACGCGACGAGCAGGTTTTGCCCGAGCGCAAGTTCACCCATGTTTGTCGAGGGTCCGTCAGCAAGTACATCGCTACCGGCTATCTGGTCGCCTGCCTTGACGAGCGGTTTTTGGTTGATACAGGTATTCTGATTGGAGCGCGTGTATTTCGTCAGGTTATAGATATCAACGCCAGACTCGCCAGCTTCGGTTTCATCATCGTTAACTCGAACCACGATGCGGGATGCATCCACGGAGTCGACGGTACCACCACGAGTCGCGACAACCGTTACACCTGAATCCACGGCAACCGTCCTTTCCATCCCAGTGCCAACCAGCGGCGCTTCGGAACGCAATGTCGGAACTGCCTGGCGTTGCATGTTCGAGCCCATCAGGGCGCGATTAGCATCGTCATGCTCCAGGAACGGAATCAGCGAAGCCGCAACCGAGACGATCTGTCTCGGCGATACATCCATGTAGTTAATTGTCGACGGATCGGCCAGGGTAAACTCATTCTTGTGCCGCACCGATACGAGCGCATCGACAAAGCGACCATTCTTGTCGAGCTCCGCGTTCGCCTGTGCGATGACGAACTGGCTTTCCTCGATTGCTGACAAATACTCGATGTCGGTCGTCGCTTTACTGCCAGCCACCTTTCGATACGGCGTCTCGAGAAATCCGTATGCATTTGTGCGTGCATAGACAGCAAGTGAATTGATCAGCCCGATGTTCGGGCCTTCCGGTGTTTCGATCGGACACACACGCCCATAGTGGGTCGGGTGCACATCCCGCACCTCGAAACCCGCGCGCTCTCGTGTCAGGCCGCCAGGTCCAAGTGCCGATACCCGGCGCTTGTGCGTCACCTCTGACAACGGATTGTTCTGGTCCATGAATTGTGACAGCTGGCTGGAGCCGAAGAATTCCTTAACGGCTGCTGCTACAGGCTTGGCATTGATCATCTCCTGCGGCATCAGGCCCTCGGTCTCCGCCTGTGTCAGGCGCTCCTTGACCGCCCGCTCCACGCGGACCAGACCGACGCGAAATGCGTTTTCAGCCATTTCACCAACGCTTCGTACGCGCCGGTTGCCGAGGTGATCGATGTCATCGACCGTGCCGTATCCATTACGAATATCGACAAGCGTCCTGAGGACGTCGAGAATATCTTCATTCTCGAGCACACCACTGCCTTCGGACGTGTCACGACCGACCCGACGGTTGAATTTCATGCGGCCGACGGCGGAGAGATCGTAACGATCCGGATTGAAAAACAGGTTCTGAAACAGGTTTTCCGCCGCTTCTTTCGTCGGCGGCTCACCCGGACGCATCATCCGGTAGACCTCAACGAGTGCTTCCAAACGCGTCGTAGACGGATCAATACGCAAGGTATTCGAAATATACGGGCCGCGGTCGAGGTCGTTCACATACAGTGTGCGAATGTGCTCGATGCCTTTTTCGATAAGGATCTCGATGAGTTCCGTGGTCAGCTCACTGTTTGCGGCTGCCAGTAACTCACCGGTCTCTGTATCGACGACATCATGCGCAAGAATCTTGCCTTCGAGATACTCAACTGGCACGACAAGATTATCGACCCTGGACTTCTCCATGTCGCGTACGTGTTTGGCCGTGATACGCCGCCCTTCCTCGATGATGAGCTTGCGACCCAGCTTGATGTCGAAGTTCGCAGTTTCCCCACGCAGGCGCTGGGGTACAAGGCCCATGCGAATGTCTTTTGACGACAGATAAAAGTCATTGGTCTCAAAGAAGATATCCAGTATCTCCTCGTTATTCAGACCAATGGCACGCAAGATAATCGTGACTGGCAGCTTTCTGCGGCGGTCGATTCGTGCGAACACGGAATCCTTCGGATCGAATTCGAAATCCAGCCACGAACCCCGGTACGGAATGATCCGGGCCGAGAACAGGAGCTTGCCTGACGAATGCGTTTTACCCTTATCGTGATCGAAGAAAACACCCGGCGACCGGTGCAGCTGAGAAACGATGACTCTCTCAGTACCATTTATGACGAACGTACCATGGTCAGTCATCAACGGCATTTCGCCAAGATAGACTTCCTGCTCACGAATGTCTTTTACGGGTTTGTTCGCGCCGCTTGCCTCTTTATCGTAAATGATTAGACGAACCTTGACGCGAATAGGCGCGGCATAGGTAAGACCACGCATCTGACATTCTTTGACATCAAATACGGGCTCACCCAGTCGGTAGCTGACATAGTCGAGTGCAGCGTTTCCCGAGTAGCTGACAATCGGAAATACAGTCTGAAATGCTGCGTGCAGACCAACGTTTTTGCGGTCTTTTTCAGACACATCCGTTTGCAAAAATTTTCGATATGAATTCAGCTGGATCGACAGAAGATACGGGACATCCAGAATTGTTGGCCGCTTGCCAAAATTCTTTCTTATGCGTTTCTTCTCAGTGAATGAATAAGCCATTCGGATAATTACCTCGTACGAATCACACAGACGCGAAGATGCAGCCAGCGGTTTTCAGCCGCAGGCTGCTCTTGCGCATTCGGACCACCTGGTCCCGCATCTCAGACAGAAGCTCAAGTTCGTGTTACTTGAGCTCGACGCTCGCGCCGGCTTCTTCAAGCTGTTTCTTGAAGTTCTCGGCGTCTTCCTTCGATGCCCCTTCCTTAATTGTTGACGGCGCGCCTTCGACCGTGTCCTTTGCTTCCTTCAAGCCCAGGCCAGTGATCGTGCGAACTACCTTGATGACAGAAACCTTGTTGCTGCCGAAGCTCGACAATACGACGTCGAATTCGTTCTTCTCTTCGGCGGCCGCGGCCTCGGCTCCAGCGGCACCCGGCGCAGCCACTGCAACCGGAGCAGCGGCTGAAACACCCCACTCTTCCTCGAGCATCTTGACGAGCTCGACAACTTCCATAATCGGTTTTGCGCTCAACTCTTTGAGCAGATCTTCGTTCGACAATGCCATGTCTTTATTCCTCTAATATTCCTGAATCAGTTAAGTAAGTATCGATTGTCAGACAATCATGCGGCACTCAAGCCATTTCCTGACTGCCACGCGCGGAAAACGTCCGTGCGAGCATTGCGGACGGCTCAGAAAGTGTCCGTACCAGTTTGGTTATCGGTGCAATCATCACGCCAAGCAGCAATGCGCGTGCCTGATCGAGCGTTGGCAAATCCGCCAATCGCGAAAGATCAGTCGCCGGCAATAGTTCCCCGCCGGCAGAAAGTGACACCGCCTTCAGAGCATCGTGCTCTTTGGCGAAATTTCTGATAACCCTGGCAGCAGCACCTGGATCGTCTTTCGCAAACGCGAGCAGAATCGGCCCCGTGAGTATCTCCTTCATACACTCAAAGTCAGTGCCTTCGACGGCCCGGCGCGCCAGCGTGTTTTTGACAACACGAAGATATACGCCGGCATTGCGAGCTTCCTTACGCAACTCCGTCATCTCTGCAACGGATAACCCTCGATACTCCGCTGCAACAGCGGTTATAGAGTCACCCGCAACCGCGTTTACCTCTTTGACATATCTCTTTTTGTCATCGAGCCTCAGTGCCATGAATTTCTCCTGGCTAACGGTCACAACCCAGCGGAGTCCTTCTCCACCACCCAATGTCGAACGATGACCATTCGCCAGATTGCTCTGACTCAGGCAGCACCATCTGCGTAGGCATGATTGAGGTCGGGTTTTACGCCGACCACCTACGGTCTTCGACGATGACCGAAACCTTCTGACCACCTGGAATCGGACTTCTCCATTCCACGGCGTCATCCGCCTCCGGTCCTTTCGACCGGAGTCTCTCGACCCGGTCATTTTCTGCAGCTTCGTCCGAAGACCAAACCGCAAAACTCACAGATCAGGTATCTACGCTTGCCCGATCGACTGACACGCCCGGCCCCATCGTTGAGGAGACGGTCAGTTTCTTTAAATATGCACCTTTGGCCGATGCAGGCTTGGCCTTCTTGAGGTCAGCCAGCAACGCGACCAGGTTTTCTTTCAATGCCGAAACGTCAAAATCCGCGCGACCGATCGGACAATGAATGATTCCCGCCTTGTCCGTCCTGTAACGCACCTGACCGGCCTTCGCGTTTCGCACAGCCGTTTCAACGTCTGCGGTTACAGTGCCGACCTTCGGATTAGGCATTAAGCCCCGCGGACCAAGAATCTGGCCAAGCGTACCGACGACACGCATCGCGTCCGGCGTCGCGATGACAACGTCAAAATTCAGCTCGCCGGCTTTGATTTGCTCAGCAAGATCTTCGAAACCGACGATATCGGCGCCGGCCGCCTTTGCCTTGTCAACGTTATCGCCTTGGGCGAACACCGCGACACGCACGTTCTTGCCGGTGCCGTTTGGCAGTACGGTCGATCCGCGAACGACCTGGTCCGACTTGCGCGGATCGACATCTAGATTCACAGATACATCGATGCTCTCGGGGAACTTTGCGTTCGCCAGTTCCTTGACCAGGGTAAGTGCCTCATCGATCTGATACGCCGTAGTGGACTCGACTTTTTCGCGCCCAAGTTTTTTGCGTTTGCTTAGGCCGGCCATTACTTCACACCCTCCACATCAATTCCCATGCTGCGGGCAGTACCGGCAACGGTACGCACTGCGGCGTCCATATCGGCCGCCGTCAGGTCCGGCATTTTCGTTGTTGCAATTTCTTCGAGCTGCCTGCGGTTTACCTTGCCGACCTTTTCTGTGTTCGGCGTTCCCGATCCTTTCGGAACACCCGCAGCCTTGCGCAACAGCACTGCCGCCGGTGGCGTCTTCGAAATGAACGTAAAACTGCGGTCAGCATAGACTGTAATAATGACCGGAATCGGCAAACCCGCTTCGACACCCTGCGTTTCCGCGTTAAACGCCTTGCAGAACTCCATAATGTTCACACCATGCTGGCCCAGCGCCGGCCCGACCGGCGGACTCGGGTTAGCCTGGCCTGCAGGGACCTGCAGCTTGATAAAACTAGCAACCTTTTTTACCATTTCAAATTACCTCTCGAGTTCAAACGCCTTGTCAGGGCTCCTCGTATCTATTAGCGTCGCTATCGCCCGTCAGGCAGGTGAATGCTCCTGCAACACCTGCACTCCCGCCATCCATGGCGGTCGGACAACTCTTACGATGCATCATTGCAAAATTTGTCTAGCCTTTTTCGACCTGACCGAAGTCGAGTTCAACGGGCGTAGACCGGCCCAAAATCTGTACCGCAACCTGCAGGCGGCTCTTCTCGTAGTTCACCTGCTCAACGACTCCACTGAAATCGTTGAACGGGCCGTCAGTGACGCGAACAACCTCACCCGGCTCGAACAGTACTTTCGGCTGCGGCTTGTCCACGCCTTCCTTGACGCGTTGTAAAATCTGGTCGGCTTCAGCCTCTGATATCGGTGCTGGACGGTCACTCGAACCGCCGATGAATCCCAATACCTTGGGTACTTCTTTCACCAGATGCCATGACTCGTCGTCCATTTCCATCTGTACAAGGACATAGCCCGGAAAAAACTTTCGCTCGCTTCTCCTCTTCTGGCCTTCCTTCATCTCGACCACCTCTTCGGTCGGGACAAGAATTTCGCCAAACTTGTCTTCGAGACCCATCAGCTTGATGCGCTCTTCGAGCGAACTCTTCACCTTGTGTTCGAAATTGGAATAGGCGTGGACGATGTACCAGCGTAACCCCACTCGGGTTCTACCTCTTAAAACTATTTAGCCGGTTGAACCGACCAAGGTGCGCGTTAGCCAGAGTAACCCTGAATCCAACGCCCAGAAAAAAACAGCCATAACAAGAGTAAAGACAAAAACAGCAATTGATGTTTGCATCGTTTCTTGTTTAGTCGGCCATATGACCTTTCGTATCTCTATCCGCGACCCCTGGATGAATGCCCGCATCCGATGGCCCTGAGTACTGGTCGCCGCGACACCAATACTGGCAGCCAACCCGCCGAGCACAAGCAATACACGCAAGGGCAGCATCCACTCCAGGTACCAGTAGTAACCGAAGAGGCCGCCCACAAGCAGACCCGCCGAAATGAGCAGCTTCAGGATGTCCAGTGCTCCGGACTCGCTTGTTTCCGTTATCGTCGTCACTTTGCGTTTATGCTCTCAATCGCCCGTCAGGACGGGCTCCTACGATGCCTCCTGCCTTCGACTGGCAGGCCAGGAGGGAATCGAACCCCCAACCTGCGGTTTTGGAGACCGCCGCTCTGCCAATTGAGCTACTGGCCTGTCGCGCCCAACCTTCTCAATAGAGTCGAGACCGTCAGGTGCGCGACAGATCACTTGACGTATGGCCCCGGCACACCGAGCTTGTTAGAACTCCTTACTCAATAATCTTCGCCACTACTCCTGCGCCCACCGTTCTGCCACCTTCGCGAATAGCGAAGCGCAGTCCGTCTTCCATGGCGATCGGGGCGATCAGGTTCACT
>JACZWL010000001.1:123723-136436 GCA_022572185.1 Pseudomonadota bacterium
CACCACCGTGCTTCGCCGCCATTACCTTGGTCAGCGCCGCCGTCAGCATCGTCTTGCCATGGTCTACGTGTCCAATCGTGCCTACGTTTATATGTGGCTTCGTCCTTTCAAATTTTACTTTCGCCATGTCCTTTCTCTCGTGACGTTTATCGTGTCAAAAACTAAAAAACACCTAAAAACCCTGAGCCTGGAGCCAAATGGCTCTATATCTGGAGCCCACACCCGGATTTGAACCGGGGACCTCTTCCTTACCAAGGAAGTGCTCTACCCCTGAGCTATGTGGGCAATAGCTACTCGGGTTCTCGCACTGCCTTCCGATGGAGCGGGTGATGGGAATCGAACCCACATCATCAGCTTGGAAGGCTGAGGTTCTACCGTTGAACTACACCCGCCTTAGTAAAAAATATTCCTCGTGAAGCCTTTTCACGACACACAAAGATTCTGACAGTCCTCATCAACAAAACCGTCCGAAACTTTATCCTATAATGTGTGTCTTCCCAAAAGAGCAACTGCAGCACCGCTCAACAGTTACCCTACAGCAAGCCAGATTGTGTCCCGCGGATTCTCAAAGTCAACGATCAGAAGACAGAGCTGTATAAATTGCCATACTCACTGCCACCTGCCACCATCAAATTCCCTATCTGGTGGAGGGGGTAGGATTCGAACCTACGTAGGCTTAGCCAGCAGATTTACAGTCTGCCCTCGTTGACCGCTTGAGTACCCCTCCGCGGACACAAGCCGGCTATTGTCTAATCCTCCCGCGTGCCTGTCAACACATAAACCACTGAATTCTGGTTGGGTTTGCCCGTGTATCGCGGGCCGGGGAATCAGAATGCCCAATGCCAGGGTTCATAGACGAAACCGAACCGGTTATCGCGGGGATAAGTCATCGAAAAGCCGTACTCCGCAGCGTATTCGGTGAGCCATTTAAACGCATCCGATGTCTCGAATTCTTCAGTCAGCGGACGGCTTCCCGGCGTTGCTATATCGATGGCAGTTCCGGTGTGATGCTGGCTGTAGCAAGGCGCCGCATTTACTTTGAGGACTTCGTCAATCGCCCGGCCTGCCGCGATCTTCTTGCGAATCAGCTCCGCCTGATGCTCATAGCTGCGAAAACCCGACACGATCAGCAAGCGGACACCGCTGCCAGCCGCCGTTTCCACCATCTGTTGCCATTTCGCGGCCGCTTCCGGCGCCAGCCGCTGCATCCGTCCAACGAGGTTCGGGCCGACGTCGATGAGGTCGCTTGCTTCTTCGTAGCAGGGCAGCTTGCGCTCGCCACCATAGTTGGCTGGAATGCCGAGTTCCTGGTGGAGCTTCCTGTGGATTTCAATGAGCATGTCGTGCTGCGACCGTATCTCAAAAAACTGCCGCGATTGTCCCACAACGACCGGCGACGGCAAGTAGAGAGAACCGGTTTTCCCTGGATTCTGCAATATGTCCGAATTTGCGGCGATCTGCTGGCTATTGTTGCTAATTTCGGTCATTTCGTCGGGATACGCGTGCCGGGCGCTGAACAGTCCGCGGCGGCGTCCTGCTCTCCCGGTGCATGGCGGGCCCGGCACGACTACAATGCCTGCCCTTTTGTGAGAGACGCAGTATGACCGAGGACAGGATTTTCGCTGCCGGGGACGCCGGCTCAGGGCCTTTCGAGTTCAACGACGCCGTCGCCGAAGTTTTTCCCGACATGCTGCAGCGCTCGATTCCGGGTTACGCGGCATCGATCCTCACCATCGGCTCTCTCGCCCGACGATATGTCCGGCCGGAAACGCATTGCTTTGACCTCGGCTGCTCATTGGGTGCCGCTACCATCGCGATGAGACACAACATCTCCGGGCCCGGTTGCCGTATTCAGGCGATTGACAGCTCGCCCGCGATGATTCGCAGGTGTCGAAAGATAATCGCCGCGGACGACGCTGCGGTTCCCGTCGACGTAATTGCGGGTGACGTGCGCGAGGCTGACATTGAGAATGCCTCCATGGTTGTCATGAATTACACATTGCAGTTTCTTCCGCTTGCCGATCGAGACGACATGATCACGAAAGTTTGTGAGGGCATGAATTCGGGCGGCATTTTTGTGCTGTCCGAAAAGATCGTGGATGACGACAGGGAAATAGAAGAACTACTCGTCGATCTGCACCGTGAACAAAAACGGCGAAACGCATACAGTGATTCGGAAATCAGCCGCAAGAGAGAAGCGATCGAGAATGTCCTGATGCCCGAAAGCCTGGCCGCGCATGAGGCGCGATTGAAAAATGCGGGCTTCAGCCATATCAGTGTTTGGCTGCGCTATTTCAATTTCATTTCCGTCGTAGCCATCAAATAAGCGATGCTGAACTATGAGGCGCTGTTCGCTGACCTGGCAGGCATCGGCCTTTCATCCTGGCGCGACGAGCTGACGGGAATACTCGCAGAGAAATTCTCCGCTTCGGCGCACGGCAAGCTCGGGGAGTGGCAGGCGGTCATGTCTGATCTGCCGGCGATTGAGAAACTGCCGGCCGATCTGAGTAAACGGGCGGTCACGGTCCCCCGAGTTGGCGGCATTTCCGAAAACCGTTTACGGGATTCCCTGCTGCGTCTCAAGCCATGGCGCAAGGGTCCGTTTGAACTATGCGGCGTGTACATCGATACTGAATGGCGTTCCGATCTGAAATGGGATCGCATAAAGGACTCGATTGCCCCACTCGATGGCCGCTCTGTACTGGACGTCGGTTGCGGCAACGGTTACTACGCTTTGCGAATGCGCGGCATGGGCGCAAAGCTGGTCATAGGCATCGATCCGACTTTGCTCTATGTCATACAGTTTCTGGCCATCTGCCACTTTATGCAGGCCGAGCCGGTCCATGTACTGCCAGTCCGGCTTCACGAGCTGCCAGGCGACTCGAACGCATTCGACACCGCATTTTCGATGGGCGTGCTCTATCACCAGAGATGTCCCGAAGAGCATCTCTCGGAGCTCAAGTCATCACTAAAACCAGGCGGCGAACTGGTTCTCGAAACGCTGATCCTTCCCGGGAACGAAGCCACCACCCGAAAGCCGGAAAACCGATATGCGCGGATGCGCAATATCTGGCTTCTGCCGACTTTGCCGAAGCTCGAGTCCTGGCTTGAAGCTGCGGGCTTCGACAACATCCGGCTCATCGATATCTCTCGAACAACGACTGAAGAGCAAAGAACCACGGAGTGGATGCCGTTCGAATCGCTGGCAGCAGCATTGGATCCCGCAGATCCGACCCGCACCATCGAGGGCTGGCCTGCACCCCGTCGCGCCGCATTGATATGCAATAAGCCCTGAAGCCCGCAGGCTTCACCAAGTGGCCTGTGTTTCCTTGACCTGGGGTCACCAAGTTCTTAAATTTCAGTCTCAACAGAAATGAGTGAAGACAATGAATCTGTCACCGGCCGTTCAGAAGTACGTTTTGCATTGGGGCGAGATGGGCACACGGTGGGGCACTAATCGTACCGTCGCACAAATACAGGCATTGCTTTATCTGTCACCGAAGCCGCTCCATGCGGACGAGATCGTCGATCTCCTGTCCGTCGCGCGATCCAATGTCAGTACCAGCATACGCGAACTGCAAAGCTACGGGCTCGTCAAGATGACCCACGTGTTGGGAGACCGGCGCGATTACTTCGAATCGTTGGGTGACGTCTGGGAGTTATTTCGCGTCATTATTGCCCAGCGCAAACAACGGGAACTCAATCCAACACTGTCGATGCTTAGAAAATGCGCGATGGAGGTCGAAAAAGAGAAACAAACGGACAGTGTGACTAAAGAACGAATCACGAACATGTTGAAGTTCTTCGAGTCGATAAGCGACTGGTATGAGCAGGTTCAGGAGATACCGACTCCCACTTTGCAGAAAATAATGAAGCTCGGGCGAAGGATTACCAAAGTAATCAATAAATAAAGCACTGCCCGCGGTGTGGGCTCCTACGCTGTTCTTATCGACGCCTGTGCAAGCCCGTAACGCGGGCGACTCACTTATTGTCTGGCAATTCCGCAATGCAAGCTACAACGGATTCGACCGTCCCTTTCGCCATTCGGCGCAAGAACCAAATTGCAGACGACGCGGCCGCTGCTTCCGGTCCGCCATTCACCGCACCAGGTGGCCGCTGAAAATATCCGCCCGGTGCGTAGTCGCCCGTCGCCACTTCGCCATTGACGCATTCGCTATGCCGGTAGTTGCCGGACAACAGGTAACCTTCCTCAACCGCGGACGATTTATGCCATCCTTGTGTCGCGCCGCGATCGATTCGAAGCAGCCAGGTCCGCGCGCCGCTCCCGGGATCCAGACGCAACTCTTTCACCGAAAGACCAAAGTCCTCGGGATCCTCGGACACGGGCTGCCAATCGACAAGATCACTGTCCAGGATAAGCGGCGTTTGAATGACTGCTGCAGGATTCGCGTCATCGAGAAAATAAAGCGCGATCGCGCCGGAAGGCGTACTGATGTTCGATCCCGTAAACCCAGGCGGAATATAGGCATAGCTGCCCGCTTTCAGAGCAATGCTACCGAGCGTGATTTCACCGGCGACCACAAACAATTCGACCGACTTGCCGGGAGACGCGCCGGTAGTGCCTTTCCAATCGGCCGGCAATAAGAGACGAATACTCGAGCGTCTGGTCTCGCGGTCGCCGGCGAACTGCTTCGCCCTGACGCCGGGCAGACCCGCAACGAATATATCCGGTAACTCGTCGGCCTGAATAAACGCCGGATATGGCACCGCCGGCGAACCGGACGCACACCCGGTCAGCAAAAAGATCAGAAAAACGAAACCGAATCGAAAAGAGGAGAAACTGCTAGGTGTCATATTGCATCCAAAAACAATCCAGACCATCCAAAGCCATGTGAGTCAATAAGCCGATTGCAACGAGACGCAGTCTCGGCCAGATCAGAAGTATTCCATAGGCGGCAATCGCCGGATACTGGTGCAGCGGATGAAACCCGATACTGCATCGTCCCGCATCATACACCGGGTTTGCCCGTAAATGATCAAGGTCGACCAGCATCGTTGCAGTCATCGTAATCCACGCATAAAGAAATTTTTGTCGGAAGAAAATTGCTGCAATCGCGGCCGGGACCAGAAGATGAAGTCCGAGATGTAAGTAGCTTCGAAACATCGGGGCAACGTGTTTGTTTATTGTTGGATGAAAAAAGCCGCCCAGAAACTGGGCGGCATAATAAGCAAAAGGTGCATCAGGCCTGGATAGAACGGGCGTACGAATCATCCAAACATCAATGTTACGATTTAATCCTGCCTGCCCTTTCTCGATATCTGCGGATTGCTGTATCGGCTGGCAAGGGCTGGCAAAAGCGCCAGACGCGTCAAAATGGGCTCCGCAATGAGAGGTATCGCAAGACCCAAAAGCCGATTCATGCTTCCGGCATGGCTGCTCCGCCAATACTGCCTGTTGCTACACCTCATCTCCGTGCGTACCGATTTGGTACGGCCGGAATGCTACTACATCTTGTGCCTGAAGGCGAGTTGAGTACAAGATGTAGGCGTGACCCTGAACTTGGCATAGAGTACGTGGTTTCTTGCATAAGAAAGGACATCTGAGTGACGGCAGCAAATAACGGCAGCGGGCGCGCGCCGCATCAGCGAATCGGACTATGGCTGGGACCGGCCGCCGCAATTCTGATATTGATCGCAGGCCCGCCCGATGCTTTGACTGACGCTGCCTGGCGCACGGCTGCAATGGGTACGCTGATGGCGGTTTGGTGGGCGACGGAAGCCGTACCCATCGCCGTAACCGCACTATTGCCCCTGGTGTTTTTTCCGATACTGGGCATTGCCAGTATTCACGATACGGCCGCACCCTTCGCCAACAAAGTCATTTTTCTTTTCCTCGGCGGTTTCATGGTGGCGCTTGCAATGCAACGCTGGAACCTGCATCGGCGCATCGCGCTAAATGTTCTGCAGTATGCAGGTGACAACGGCGCGTCGCTGGTCGGTGGCTTCATGCTCGCCAGTGCTCTGCTCAGTATGTGGGTAATGAATACGTCGACCACGATGATGCTGTTGCCGATCGCGGTATCGATTGTGTCCGTCATTCACCGTTCCGTAGAGGGCCTCAATGAACGGGAGAAAAAGGACTTTCAATACGCGCTGCTGCTCGGCGTTGCATACGCAGCAACCATTGGGGGAATGTCCACGCTCGTCGGCACTGCGCCAAACGCGATGCTGGCAGCCTTCATGCTGGAGAACTATGGAACCGAGATCGATTTCACCAGTTGGATGATGGTGGGTCTGCCGTTGAGCGCGGTTATGTTGCCGCTTGCATGGCTTACGCTGACGCGACTTGTATTCAAGGTGAATTTCAAAAACTCTCACGAAGGCCGGGCGGTGCTCAGGCAGATGAAGGATGATATGGGGCCGGTTACCATTCCGGAAAAGCGTGTCAGTATTATCTTCGTCGCGCTGGCCCTTACCTGGATATTTCGGCCTTTACTCATGAAATTACCCGGCCTCGAAGCGCTGGACGATTCCGGCATCGCCATGGCCGGAGCGATTGCACTGTTCCTGGTGCCGAGCGGTGACAGGGAAGACCCGATGCTGATTCGCTGGAAACACATCGAAAAGCTGCCATGGGCTATTCTATTGCTGTTCGGCGGCGGCCTGACACTCGCCGCGGCCGTATCCCGAACCGGGCTGGCGACATGGCTTGGCGGCAACCTGCACGAGGTCGGTATGCTGCCGATTGCACTACTCGTCCTCATCGTCGCGACGATGATTATTTTCCTGACCGAACTCACGAGCAACATCGCAACGACGGCAACTTTCATGCCGGTGGTTGGAGCGATCGCGCTGGAGGCAGGCTATGATCCGATCGTGCTTCTTGTTCCCGTGACGCTTGCGGCGAGCTGTGCTTTCATGTTGCCGGTTGCAACACCGCCCAATGCGATCGTATTCGGATCTGGTCTGCTTACGATCCCGAAAATGGCGAGAGCCGGTATGGCCCTGAACCTGGTCAGTATCGTTTTGGTTTCTCTCGCGGCCCTCTTTTTGGCGCCGAGATTTCTCTAAAGGATTAAGGTCGCCGTGACAAACTCATATTCGATCACCAGGCAAAATAAAGTCTGTCAGCTTAAGGATAAAGCGGACTACGAAAAATCGACCGTGCACCGGATCCTCGACGCGGGTCTCGTCGCATACGTGGCGTTTGTACAGGACGGATCACCTGTCGTTGTTCCGATGATTTACGGTCGCGAACGTGAAACGCTCTTCCTGCACGGTGCTCGCAAAGCACGGCTTATCCGATTACTGGAAGACACTGAGCGGGCCTGCGTAAACGTGACGCTACTCGATGGCATTGTTGTCGCGCGGTCCACGTTTAATTCCTCCATGAATTATCGATCAGTGACGCTGTTCGGCACGCCGCGAATTTTGCAGACGAGAGAAGAAAAACTCCATGGCATGAGAATAATTAGCGAGCACACCATACCTGGGCGCTGGGCCGAGGTCAGAGACTCGCACGAAAATGAAATCAAGATGACCGGCGTGATTGCAATGCAGATTGATTCCGCGTCGGCGAAAATATCTTCCGGCATGCCCGAGGACGAAGACGGGGATTACGACATTCCGATCTGGGCCGGCGTGCTGCCAGTCACGTCAAGGCTCGGACAATTACAGAGCGACGATCGCGTTCTGCCGGGAGTCAAACCATCGGACGCTCTTCGGGCATTGCAGGACAGGGTTTTATGACGGCAGGTGTCCCCTCTTGACCCAAAGCAAACTGTCTGATGACGCGACGAGCCGATTCTCCTGATTGGCCGGAAACCTGAGCCACGATTCCGCCGCCAGATCAGTGCCTTCGTCATTGATCGAGCCACTGATCACCAGGATTTCTACACCTCCGGGATCGGCAGCAATCGGAAACGGCTCGCCTTCCGCGAGCTGAATCATCGCGACGCGCTCGCTGCCAAACTCGTGTAGCTCAAGGATGTTTGACGCCGTACCGGACGGGTTCTGCCAGGCAGTACTGTGTGATGCATCGACCACGACATGTGACAGGTCCCGCGGGTCGAACTGGCGCAGCTTCACGAGAATCCGGCAGCCGCTCTCGCTGTATGGCGAATGCCCGGAGCCTGGCGGATTTCGAACGTAAGTGCCAACCGCATAGTCGGCATGTTCATCGGAAAAAACGCCGTCGAGAACCAGGAACTCCTCGCCGGCATCATGATTGTGGCGCGGAAACGAGCTGCCCGGCGCATATCTGACTATGCTGGTCGCGCGCGCGACCTCAACACCAATCCGGTCGAGCATCAGCCGGTCCACGCCCGATTCGGGCGAGCAGACCCAGTCCGATTCCTTCGGAACAACGACCGCCTTTGCCGCGAAATCTGCGTTTATGCGCATAATTTACAATAGGGCTTTGTCGGCGATTATCCCTGTACGACGTGTGGAAACTGGCTGTGCTCCATTTCGTGGCGCAATAACGCTTCTTTGGTCGGAAGGCCGCCGCCAAAACCGACCAGGTCGCCGCTGCTCCCGATTACGCGATGGCACGGAATGATGATCGGGATCGGGTTGCGTCCGTTTGCCGCGCCAACGGCCCGAACCGCCTTCGGATTTCCTATCCTCTTTGCAATATCGCCGTAGGATATCGTGGTTCCATAGGGGATCTTCTGCAGTTCATCGAGCACTTTTCTCTGGAACTCGGTGCCATCCGGTCGCAGACGAAGGTCAAATGAATGCAGATTTCCGTCGAAGTAGGCGGCCAGTTGCTCGCGCACGTCGCCAAATGGTTTCTCGGAATAAATCCAGTCCGGCTCCGGCTCCCTGCGCATCGAGCCCTCGGGAAAACCGACCAGGCAAAGAGCATCGTCGTCGCCGGCAAGCAACAGATCGCCGATCGGAGTGTCGAGATAACAGTAATACATCGTTTTATCCTCCGGAGCTCGTAAGGGAACTCCACAGCAATAGTGCGGCATATGCCCGCCAGGGGCGCCAGGACTCGGCCCGGCGCAAAAGCTCTGCTGGCGTCGTGCGCCCGGTCTGGTTGTCGATTAAATCCACGGCCTTCAAGAGACCGAGGTCCGAGGAAGGAAAAGCGTCCGGGTTCTTCAATACGCGCATGGCAACGTACTGCGCTGTCCAGTCTCCCACGCCCTTGATGGATGTCAGGCTTCTGCAGAAGTCTTCAGGCTCCTGTGTTACGTCAAAGTTCAGTTCGCCATCGGCAGCAGCGGCCGCGACGCGCCGAATCGTCTCCGCACGGCTCCTGACCAGCCCGATATTGCTGAATCGCGCGTGCCTCAACCGGTCAGCCGACGGAAATATGCGCCGCAGCCCGACATCACCTGACTCATCCGACAGGCTAAGCCTCTCGCCATACTGATCGGCAATTCGTCCGGCCAGTGTGGTCGCCGCCTTGACCGAAATCTGCTGGCCGAGTATTGCGCGGATCATCAATTCGAAGCCATCCCAGGCGCCCGGCACGCGGGTACCCGGAGATTTTCGTATCAGGCCTTGCAGCGATTGGTCTCTTTTCAGTGTAGTACTAATCTCGCTAATCGGCGCATCGAGATCGAACATTTCCCGCGAACGCTGCACGATCTCGAACAGGGCGCCGGTATCGACGCACTGTATTGTCAGCATGAGATACTCCGACCGCTTTTGTGGACCTGCCGGACTGACCGCAATAACGCCGTGTCTTGCGCCCAGCGAAATCGTTCGTCGATAGGTATCGCCGGACACAGACTCTACGCCCGGCGTCGCGCGACCAGCAAAGAACTCCAGCATGGCTGGCCAGCTAAACGGTTTTCGATAAGGAAGGCGTACCGACAAAGTCGCCGCGTTGCCGTTTACATGCGATTCTTCACCGAACTTCCTGAGTTCCCGTGGCGCCCGACCGTATGTTTTCTTGAACGTATCGTTGAATCGCCTGATGCTACGGTAGCCGGCAACTGACGAAATGTGACTCATCGGTAACTCTGTTTCGTCGATCAGGCGCTTCGCGAAATGCAGTCGCTGTGTATGTGCGACCGCCACGGGAGACGCACCCAGGTGCTGCGTAAATAGCCGGCGAAGATGTCGGCCTGATACGCCAAGCCTGCCAGCGAGACCCTCTACGTCACCGTCGTCAAGCGCACCGCCAGCGATCAGCCTCAAGCCGCGCCGGACAGTGGTCGATGTTCCGCCCCATGCGGGCGTGCCAGGTGCACACTCGGGCCGGCATCTCAGGCATGGCCTGAAACCCGCTTCGCTGGCAGCGGCAGCGCTCGGGTAAAACGAAACGTTTTCGCTTTTGGGTGCGACTGCGGGGCAAATCGGACGGCAGTATATGCCGGTCGTTTTTACGCCGACAAAGAACTGGCCGTCGAAACGGGCGTCTCGCGCCAGCCTCGCTCGTTCGCAGATTTCCGTACTAAACATCGCCCGTAGCCCCCTCATCAAGCATCAGTATACGACGGGGGCCAATTAAAACTAGCCAGAATCGGACCTGCACCGGCAGATCGTAGGAGCGGCTTCAGCCGCGATCGGGCCTGAAGGCCCTCCTACCGGTCGATGCCGCCCATGCACATGTATTTAATTTCGAGGTAATCGTCCATGCCGTATTTGGATCCTTCGCGGCCCTGCCCGGATTCCTTGATCCCGCCAAAAGGCGCCATCTCGTTGGAAATGATACCGTCGTTGATGCCGACGATCCCATACTCGAGCGCTTCTCCGACGCGCCAGATACGACCGATATCCCGGGTATAGAAATAGCAAGCCAGACCGACTTCCGTGTCGTTTGCCATCGCAATCGCTTCTTCCTCCGTCCTGAATTTGAACAGCGGTGCGACCGGGCCAAATATCTCTTCCCGAAAGACGCGCATGTCATCGCTGGCGTTAATCAGAATCGTCGGCTCGACAAAGCAGGCGCCAAGGTCAGAACGCTGGCCGCCGGCAACCACTTTTGCGCCTCTGCCGACCGCATCGTCGACGAACGCCAGCACGTCATTGGCTGCTCCTTCATTGATTAGCGGACCGATCGTAACGCCTTCCGCGGTGCCGTCTCCTATCTTGAGGTCGGCAGCCGCCACCATCAACTTTTCGACAAATTCATCGTAGACGCTTTCCTGCACGAGGATACGGTTCGCGCAGACACAGGTCTGACCGGCATTCCGAAATTTGCAGATGATTGCGCCGGCTACGGCGGCATCAAGATCGGCATCATCAAAAACAATGAATGGCGCATTGCCGCCAAGCTCCATCGACGTGCGCTTAACAGTCGATGCACAGGCGGCCATCAGTTTCTTGCCAACGGCTGTCGAGCCCGTAAATGTGAGCTTTCGCACAGTCGGGTTCGACGTCAGCTCGTCACCGATTTCCGACGTGCGACCTGTGATGATATTTATGACACCAGCCGGAATACCCGCACGCACAGCCAGCTCCGCAAAAGCATAAGCCGACAGTGGCGTCGCGCTTGCGGGTTTGCAAACCACTGTGCAGCCGACAGCCAGCGCCGGCGCGATCTTTCGCGTGAGCATCGCGTTAGGGAAGTTCCACGGTGTTATGCAGGCGACAACACCGACCGGCTGCTTGATGCAGACAATACGCTTATCCTTCGAAGGCGCAGGTATGGTGTCGCCATAAACCCGTTTTGCTTCTTCAGCGAACCACTCGATGTAGTTCGCGCCGTAGGCGACCTCCCCACGCGCCTCGGCAAGCGGCTTGCCCTGCTCGGCCGTCAAAATCTGCGCCAGGTCTTCCTGGGCTTCCATCATCAGGTCAAACCACTTGCGCAACAGGGCAGCCCGTTCTTTGGCAGGTCTCTGCCGCCAGTCGCCCATGGCCGCTTCGGCAGCCTCGATGGCGCGCCGCGTCTCGGCGGCACCACATTTGGCAACTTCGGCTATGACCTCGCCGTTGGCCGGATTCGTGACCGCCAGCGTTTCGCCGTTATCGGCATCCACCCATTCGCCGTTGATAAAGGCCTGGGTTTTCAACAGCACCTTATCGGTAATCTGCATGCTCATAATCTCTTGCTCCCGCGGATTTCTATGATTAATAACAGGCGAGCGAGGATGGATGCACTTTCTTGTTCCGTTCGTAGCGTACCGTGATTATCCAACTCCGCGTGATTCCTACACCGTTCCAAATCAAAAAAGGGGGGGCTTGTGTCCCCCTTTTTGATTTGGTGCCGGCACACGGAGTCGAACCACAAGCTCGCTGCCGCCAATATGGGCGTATCCGGTTAATGGCATACTGTAACTTTGCCACTCCGCGTGATTCCTACACCGTTCCAAATCAAAAAAGGGGAGGGCTTGTGTCCCCCTTTTTGATTTGGTGCCGGCACACGGAGTCGAACCGCGGACCTGAGGTTTACAAAACCCCTGCTCTACCAGCTGAGCTATACCGGCATTGTTCAGCGGGAGGCGAATTATTCTCTTTTGAGCCGGTAGCAGCAAGCCCTGAGGGTAAATCTAATGGCGTGGCTGGTCTCGTCATTATTTGAAATCATTTGGGAACACTTTAGCAGGGAATGACGGATCACGGCTGAAGCCGCTACGGTTGGTCTGGGCGAAGCGCCAGAGACCTTTTCCTTGTCAGCGCGAGCGCGGGCAGGTTGCCGCATTCCTTAGCAGAACTCTGCCCTCACCGTA
Organism: Pseudomonadota bacterium; assembly: GCA_022572185.1. Taxonomy (GTDB): domain Bacteria; phylum Pseudomonadota; class Gammaproteobacteria; order Steroidobacterales; family Woeseiaceae; genus JACZWL01. Next base: position 136,320 of record JACZWL010000001.1, read on the forward strand.
TTTCTCAATCATGTTGCCGGCACCTTTGCCGGGAGGCAGGCCGATATCGACAAAAAATACGGTGCCTTCGCGCATGCGTGCTGTAATGTCAGCCGGAAGGCCCAGCGATTTCGCCTG
>JACZWL010000018.1 GCA_022572185.1 Pseudomonadota bacterium
GACAAACCGCTTTGCTTGCCGAGTACGATACGACGCAGCGCCGAAACGATATCGGCGGAGTAAGGTTCGATTGCTTCGGGAATGTGGAACTGGTTCGCAACGGCGCCGCTTTCCCGCGTAAACAGATTTTCACCGACCACCGGACGCCAGCCATCGACGCGATAGTTCCCTGCATCTTGCACCAGCGCAGAAACTTTTCGTGCCTGCGACAGATCGAGTTCGACAGGTACGTCATATAAGCACGATAAGGCAAGCGCCACCTCACATATGTCCGAGTTGCCGGCTCGTTCACCGATGCCATTGATAGTGCCCTGTATCCAGTCGGCACCACCACGCACCGCCGCAATAGCCAGCGCAGTACCGAGACCGAAATCATTGTGGCCATGGAAGTGCAGCGGTATATCCGGGCCAATCCACCGACGCACGGTTTGTATCAATTTCTCGACGGCTTCCGGCGCGCAGGCACCGATGGTGTCGACAACGGCTACTTCTGCTGCGCCGGTTTCTATGGCGCGTCCATAAACTTCCTGCAAGTAGCCCAGGTCACTGCGCGTGCTGTCGACAGGGAAAAAGAGGACCCGCATATCTTTGTCAACGGCATGCTTGATCGCCTCCGTTAAACGCTGCAGTACGATCTCGCGATCAAAGCCGTATGCTTTCATCTTCACTTCGCTTGTAGAGATTTCAATCAGCGTTTGCTTGATGCCGAGTTCGATCAGCGCATCAAGATCGCCTTTCACAGCACGGGAAAACCCCCATATTTCGGAGTCCAGCCCGGCCTCAACGATGCGTTTGACTGCCTGGGAATCCGCTTCCGACACGCGCGGGAATCCCGCCTCGATCCTGCCGACGCCGAGATCCGCAAGGCCGCATGCAATATTGAATTTCTCGTCCGGATTGAATACGACGCCGACAGCCTGCTCACCGTCTCGCAAGGTCGTGTCATAAAACTTCACGGGCTTGTCATGATCGAAGCCCTTCCTCACTTCCTCGAGTTCGTTCAGTTCGCTGGTCCAGATGTTTTTCTGCACTGTTTTGCCTTCCAATGTGTCAGTTCATGCGATGGCGATGGGTCGAATCAACGATGCCTCACCACCTTTGATTTTCAACGGCAATACGATCACCGTGAAAGCGTACTGCTGATCGGCTGCCAGACTTTCCAGGTTCAGGCTTTTCATCACATATATGCCATTCTCGATCAAAAGCACGCGGTGGGCATCAAAAAGATCGGGCACGCCGATCGATAAATTGTCAGTGCCCACAAGCTTCGGTTTTTTTGCCGCGAGCCAGCGTACCGCTTCAGGCGAAAGGCCCGCCCACTTGTGCAGGTAGGTGTCACCGTCAGTTTCGAAGTAGCTGCCGAATCCGGTGCGAACGATGGCACAGTCGCCTTGCTTTAATTCGGTGCCCTGCCTGTCGGCCGCAGCCTCGAGATCTTCAACCGTGATGGAATATTTTTCCGGCAATACATCCAGGCCTTTGAGGGCCGCAACATCAAACATGACCGCACGCAAGACGAGCGGTGGCACATCTTCCATGCTGTGCAAGGGTTCGGGAAGATCAACAAATCCAGTGCCGCGCTGATACGGCGTTATATCGATACCCTGCACTTTCAGATCCTGCGACATATGCACCGGTGCATCGAAATGGGTGCCGGCATGCATCGAGGTAATCAGCATCCCTATGGCATGCGAAAAGCCCGGCTCGATCTTGCCGAGGTCTTTGAGCACATGCTCGTGGTAGTCGAACATAAAATACTGATACGGCGGATCAAAGGGATGAACCGGCATGCCGTTCCAGTAGCACTGGCCGAGGTCGTAGACACGGGCGCCTGCAATCAGATCATGTAGTACTTCCTGGCCCACAGACAACCTCGCTATTTTTCTGCGACTCCGCAGCAAGTGAGAATGCACTCGATATACACTTTGATGATGTCCAGCATATCGCCGATATGCACCGCTTCACCCTGATGGGTATCGAAGCCGCCGCCACCGCTACGAATACGTCCGGCGGATCCATAGTTTACCGTAACAATGCCGTAACGATTCATGTGCGCCGCGTCGCTGTACCAGATTTCGTTGCCAAACTCCGGCGGCTTGCCCAGTTGTTCAGTGTGCGCGGCCACGATCATCTGAATCAACTCGTGGTCGTCAGGGATCGACGTACCCGGTGCGGAGACGTAAATATCCACCGTTGTACCCTCGAGCGAGGCGTGCTCTTTCTCGAGACCGCGAATCAGTTCCCGCACCTCCCGATAAACCTCAATCGGCAATACATCGGGCGGCGTACGCACATCCATGTAGATACTGCAGGCCTCCGGTGTCCTTGCGCCACGCCAGGGCCATCCGCCCTCAATCGCGGCGATGTTCACCTTCGGCTGTGTGCCACCGAATTCGTTGCGCTTCATGTAGCCTGGAATCCAGTCGTTGAGCGCATCCAGTATCAGGCTCGAATTACTGACCGAGTTTTGCTGATACTCGGACCAGGCGGTATGAATAAGCATGCCGGGTACCGTGATTTTGAACCAGCTCGTTCCGCAGTGCCGCGGGATCACCATCATGTTGGTCGGCTCGCCGAGTATGCAGTAGTCGGCGACCGCGCCGTGCGTAATGGCGTACTTGGTGCCGGGGCCGTAGCCCTGGTACATCCTGCCCTCGAACTCATTGACCGGTGCTTTTTCGATTTCACCGGCAACGCCGGCGATCACGACGTTGCCGGCGATCTCGATGCCGGCAGCCCTGATCGACTCACAGGCGAGCGTGTAGGTGGCAAGCGCACTTTTCATATTGAAAGTACCCATGCCGTAAATCCACTCATCGTCCACGACATTGCCTTCACATCGATAGCCCAGACCGCGGTGAGCCTGCTCCGGGCCAAACGATGTATCGAGATGACCGTTAAACATGAGGGTCTTGCCGCCGCCGGCACCTTCCCATAATCCGATGGCGTTATAACGCTCGTCTCCGATCGGCTGCAAGCTCGAGCGAAAGCCCGCGCCTTGCAGCACTGCATGGAATTCCCGGGCCATATCGCCCTCGAATCCGGTCGGACTGGGGACGTTGACGAGCTGCACGACAAGATCGACGAGACGCTTGCGGTCGATCTTGTCGACGGCTTTTTTTACCAGTGCTTGATCTACGTTATTAGCCATCTTGGCGTTACCTTGTTTAATCGGTTAGTGGCTCAGTCAGCGGCGACGATATGCACGGTGAGGGTGCCAAGCTCTGCCACGGTGGCATCGACCCGGTCACCGGCCTTGAGCCAGACCGGGGCCTTCATTCCGGCCGCGACACCCGGCGGGCTGCCGCTGGTAATGATATCGCCGGGCTCAAGCGTGGTGTTAGACCACCAGGAAACCAGCTCGGCCGTCTTGTAATGCATATCGCCGGTATTCGCATCCTGGCGCAACTCATCATTAACCCGCAGTTTCATATCCAGATTATGCGGGTCTGACAACTCGTCGGTGGTAACGAGATGCGGGCCGAACGGGCATGACCCGTCAAAGCTCTTGCCCAGCAGAATCACCTTGTTGGCGTGCTCACGGGCCTGTATGTCGCGGGCCGACAGATCGTTGAATACGGTGTAGCCCGCCACATAGTCCATGGCATCAGTCGGAGACACGTGAAATGCTTTTTTGCCGATGATAATGCCGATCTCGATTTCGTAATCCAGTTGCTTGGTGAAACGCGGAATCGCCACACTGGATCCCGACGCCGTGACGGAGGATGGCGCCTCCAGAAACCCGGTCGGATGTTCGAAATGAAAATCACCCCAGTTATGAGACTGCCACTCCGGCTGCTGCCAGTCCGTCAATTCCTTGAGATGACTGTCGAAATTGCAAGCTGTGTGGATGATCTTGCCGGGACGGGGCACGGGTGCGTCGAGCTCGATGCTGTCGGCTGCATAGACATGCGCTTTCCCTGCGACATCCTGGCCGAGTTCGTCTAACAGCGTCTTTGCCTTCGCGAACCCCGCTTCGCCCATATCCAGAAACGCCAGCATGTTATCGGGCAGCGCGCCCTTGCTAAGCGCGTGCAGATCCACGTAATGCCCTTCTACGAAAGCGCCGATAGTCGACCTGGCGCCATCATTTATCCTGAAAGTTGCAAGTCGCATGACTCAGGCTCCCGGCTTCAGTTTCGGCAGGACTTCCTCGCCGAACAAGCGAATCGTTTCGAGGTTGTCTGCTTCGCTGGCGCCAGCAACTTCGAGCAGCGGTGTATTCAGGCCTGCGTCCACTAATTCCTGAGTAATTTCCAGACATTCCTCAGGTGTTCCCGAGATAACCGTGAACGCTCGCTGCATTTCGTCGCTGACAAGATGCGTAACATTGTCTTCGGTGCCGGCTGCGATCGCCTCACGAAACGGTGCCCAGCCCTCGTCGGGCAGGCCTGATGTGCTGAGAATGACATCATTCTTGATATTGCGGAGCTTATTGATGATGTAAGTTCCAACGTAGCTGCGGGTCGCATCCTTGGCCTTGGCCCCGTCTTTCGAGCATGCTGTGAGAATAACGCCGCCGACCGGGAAGTCAGATGGTAATTCGCGGCCAACGGCCGCCGCTCCCGCCCAGCAATTTTCCCTCGCATAACGGGTAAATCCGGGTGATGTCAGTCCCGGCAGCAGCAGTCCATCAGAGATCTTGCCGGCCATCTTCTGCATAAAAGGTCCGGTCGCCCCGATGTAAATTGGAATTTTCGTGCGCAGCCCCCGGCCTTTGCGATCGATAGCCGGCATGTCACATTTGAACAACTCGCCGTCGTATGCAAATGCCTCTCCGCTTGCGATGCCCCGGATAATATCTACCGCCTCACGGTGAGTTTTCACCGGCGTATACTTTTTCATGTCAAGGTCGAGGTATTCGGTGCCAACCTTGCCCGCACCGAGACCCATGATGAAGCGCCCGCCGGACAGTTCGTCCATTGCATTCGATTCCGATGCCTGAACCGTTGGGTGCCGCATGTATGGCGACGTGATCCCCAGGCCAATTGGAATCTTGCTGGTGGCCATTGCGGCTGCGGCCAGTGTCGTAAAGCAACCGCGCGACTCGTGACCGTACTTACGAAACCAGTGATAGGCCTCCGCGATCCAAAATCCGCCGCTGCAGCCCGATTCCTCGGTTTGTCTCGCATAGGCCTGAATAGCGGAGATGGGTTCGTAGGATTTGAATATGACTCCCACATTTGCTGGTGTTCCGCTCATTTATCTTTCTCCTGATAAATCTTGTGCAATTATTTCAGCCGTCCTACAGACTGGCTTCGCCGCCCCGGTAGTAAGCTACCGGCACACCTGACAAGGCTTCTCCGCCGTTTTTGCCGACACGGAATGTCTCCTGAAAATACAAACAGGCCTGGCGATCTTCCGTCATCACATGTGGATGCATGGAGCACACCATGTTCTCCGGCAGCTCAAACTCCGTGCCCTCCCCGATTCTCGGGAACTCGATCATCGTCATGCCAATCGAATGGCCGGATACATGGCCCAGACGCCAGCCTTTCCCTTCGAACGGCGTGATGCATTTCCTGTGCACTTCGTGGGCGCTGGAGCCGGCTTTCAGATTTTCCTTCACGATGGCATGAAACTCTTCATAGGCATCCATGAGCCGCTGCGTTTCCGCGCTGATACCGCCTGGCGCGATCATGCGTGAAAATTCCACCCAATGACCGCCAAGGCCGGCAACTTCAAGACCATATAACAAGCCATCTGAATCCTGGACCTTTCGATTCGCGTCAGGAAACACCATCTGCGGCAGCAGTGAGCCGTCCGGTCCAACCAGAACCATATCCATGGTATTGCGCGCCGTTCCCAGGCTTGCAAAGGTTTGTTCCGCAACGCCCATGAGCTCCGCTTCCGTTTTGCCGGCTTTGTACGCCTGGACAACCGCTAATACGCCCGCCTTGTTGACATCCATGGAGTGACGTACCGAGGCGATTTCTTCCTCGCTTTTCTGAGCCCTCGAGTAATCGAATGCTTCGTCAAAGTCGACGATGTCGAGATCAGCATCGACCAGTGCCCGATAGTCGCGGACCGGCATGATGAAATTCAGGCCGTAGACGCCGACCCGTTTATGGCCGCGATTCTTGCATTCATCGGCCATCCATTCGCCGCAGCTCACGGTCTTGATTTGCTTGTCGATAAACGTCCGGGTGTGATCTCCAACCCAGGTCGCCTCCTTCGGGTACACGGCCGTTGCTTCGCCGTCCATCGGCACCAGCACATAGGCGTAGCGATGCAAAATATGGAAGCCGCACATGTAGCGAACTGCGCCTTCAAATCCCGTGTACTCACTGCCACTTATAATAAGTGCATCGAGGTCTGCTTTCGCCATTGCTTCTCGCGTGTTGCGATAACGCCGGTCGATTTCCTGCTGGCTGGGTTGAAACTGTTCTATGGTCGTCATTGCCCTACCCTTCTTATCAATCGTCGCGCGTCCATGAATGTTCCAGGCCCTCGATCAGGGCCCAAATCGCCTGATTCAATGGCGTCGGAACACCGGTTTGCTCGCCGAATTTCACGATGCCACCATTCAGCGCGGCCACTTCCGTGGGGCGCCGTGCGAGTGCGTCCTGCAGCATGCTTGCTTTGTGATGGTAGGCTACCTCGCGGGCATGATCGACGAGTTTGTCGGGGTCGCTGTCCAGGGTGATGCCCATTGCATCCGCTACAGCCACGCCTTCGGCCACCAGGCCTGAAATCACTTTTCTTACGGCCGGCTGATCACAGGCTACACCATGAGGCAGGCCAGTCAGTGCGCCGATAGGATTGGTTGCGGCATTGAATATCAGCTTGGTCCACTGGGCGCCGCGAGAGTCCTCCATGGCCAGTGTCTCAATGCCCGATTCAGTCAGGCGTTCGGCCAGCAATTCGATTTCGGCCATCGTGGCGGGCTTGGGTTCGAATGGCCCCAGCCACGTTTTTCCACCGGTATCCTGCTCGACGTGTCCGGGTTCGACGACGTGGCCGGCCGGAAAGGTCGTGCCACGAATCACGCGGGGTACATATTCGGCGATGATTTCCTCGTTGCCCACTCCGTTTTGCACGGTGCACACAGCGGCATCTTTAAAAACGCTCGCAGTGCTCTCGATAGCCGCACGCGTATGCAAGGATTTTGTCGCGACGATGCCAAACTCGCATGCCGGTATGTCGCTGGGATTCGACGTCGCTTTGGGATAAGAATGCACGTCGGACTCGCCGGACAGCCGCAGCCCGTTCGCGTTGATCGCGTCTATATGATCCCGATCCACATCGAAAGCCCAGACCTCCACGTCTTCAAGCTTCGCCAAATGGGCCGCAAATAAACTGCCGATTGCGCCGCAACCGACGACACAGACTTTCATGTTCTTCTCCCCTCATCTTCCTGTTGCCAGCTATGTTCAATTCCTTTAATGAGTCCGTAAAGGGCCTCATGAATCGGTGCCGGTATGCCGAGCTTGTTCGCTTCCCGAACGATTGCACCCGTCAACCAGTCGACCTCCGTGAGGCGTTTCGACCGGACGTCGTCCAGCATCGAAAACACATGGGCATACTCATCGTCGCCGGTCTGCCCATGACGCACCGCTTTGACGTTCATTTCCCACGGGTCCTGATAAAGTTCGATGCCCTGAGCCGCCGCCACCCGTTTGCCCTCATCCATCATGTCGAATACCAGTTGACCCAGGTCTGCGGCTTTCTCCCTTTTCGCAAAGTCCTTGATATGCGGCAGGTTCGTAGCGGCACCGATGCTGTTGACGACTGAGTTGAATACCAGCTTCGACCATTGCGCCGGGCGCACGTCATCGAAAGCCTTCGCCTTGAGTCCGGAGCGCTTGATGAGCTCTGCTACCTGTTGCGTCATCTCTCTACTTGCGCCACGCCCTGCCCAGGGTCCCAGCCAGGTCTCTGTATCCAGCTCATACTCGACATGAACATCGGAGTGACGCACGCCGCTCATAAATGTGATCGCCGAAATGATCGGCCAGTCGCCGTATTGTGCAACCACATCCTCACAGCCCAGGCCATTCTGCACGGTCATTACGGTGGCGTCCGGAAAGTATCCCGACAGACGTTGCGCAGCCGCTTCAACGGCCGTCGCTTTGGTCGCGATGATGATTAACTCAACGTCCCCGAGCTGCTCCGGGTCCATGCTGGCCTGAATCGGTGTTTGTAAATCAGACTTGCCGCTTACCTTCAAACCCTCGCGATTGAGCCGATCCTCGTGCTCCTGACGCCGCACCAACACCCTGGCGCTGACCTGCGATCCCAGGTGGCCCGCGAACAGACTACCGATCGCGCCGGCGCCAACCACACACACCGACTTGATCGGCTTCATGATCGAGAAACCGCGGCAACGGGTCGGAACACCGTCAGGCGCAGCGCCGGATAAACAATGGCAACGCAAACCACCGAGGTGAAGACCTCAATGGGCTGATAAGGCCCCAGCAACCAATGAGCGCAAAAAACAGCGAAGAGGATCGCAATGACTCCCGCCCAGTTGACCGCGTCGGGTTCATCGCTCGTGGACCCGAGTCGTCGTCCTACAAAGTAGTAATCCGCAATGATGGTGGCGGCCAGCGCACTGAGAAGAACGCCCATCAGCTTGATCCACCCTTCGACAAAATGCAGGATTTCTCCGTATAACAATGCCAACGCGATGACATTGGCGAGAATCACGAATGTGAGACGTCCGGGTCGCCAGCGAAACAACGCATCAAACAGATTCGCAAGACAAAGTGATGAGCTGTAGTTGTTCAGGACCTGGGCTTTCGCCTGGGCCAGTATCATGAGCAGGAACCCGATGGCGCCACCGAACACCATGAAAGTCGCGGCAATGCTGTCGGGGCTTTTCAGTACCTGCTGTCGCGCAGCCTCCGCCGGCATTCCTGCCATGTCGGCAAAATAAGCGGCCATGGAAGGCGCCGCCGCTTTCATGATGATCCCGCCGATAATCATCATCAGCAGGGATTGGACAAAAATGGCGATCATGGCGGCTGCCGCGACGTGGCCCGTCGATTTTCCGAAGCGACCGAAATCTGCGGTATTCAGCGCCAGGGCGCATGCCGGCCCGACCAGCAAGTTCAATGCAAATATGAATTTATCGGTGCTGGACCGAATGCCCATATTGACCAGCGTGCCCGCATCGAGTTGGCTTTCGAACAGCAAACCGTCCGAAAAACTTCCATCGCCTCCGGTCAGAACAACAAACATCATCCAGGCGAGCACGAGCAGGAAGCCGATAATCATCAGCGAGGAGGTTCGCGTAACCACGCTGAAACCAAATGCCGTGAGCAGGATCCAGGCCAGCGTCATTGAGCCGTAAATCAGAATACGCACGCTCCAGCCGTCATCCATCTCGAAGAAAAAAAGGAAGCCGCGATACAAGAGGCCATTTTCAACGGCCAGGAAACCGATGATCAGAAATCCAAATATGAGTGACGCGAGCGCCGAGCCGCGAATGCCCAGCCCGTATCTGCGTGTGATCAGCGTATTCGATAAGCCGGTCTCGACGGTTATTCGTGCCAGAGCCCAGCCGAGCGCGCTGCCAATGGAGAACGAAATGATGCCTGCCAACAGTGCAATCTTGACGCCGGCCACAAAGCAAACGACGGCACCGAAGAACATGATGACCAGCGTGGTTATGAGGCCGACCGTGTTCCAGGTAATCTTCAGCCAGGTCTCGCGTTCGCCATCGGGCACACGCTCGAGGGCGTGATCCTCCATTCTGCTGCTTAGATTCGATCCAGCCATACAGGAAATGCTAACTCAGTCACCAGCCAACGACTCGTCGTATCGAGCAGACACTTTGGCATTATGGACTGCTATGCAGAATTTCGGCCGCTTCGACGGTCACTGTTTTTTGGTTTCGCGCACCGGGAACGATGCGTTATTTCAACGTCATTATTATCCACTATTTTGACAGCATGGTTATGTGCTATTTTACGCTGCTCATATAAAGTGGGGAAAAGTCATGTACCCGGCACCGTTCGATTACCATCGCGCAAATTCAGTAGACGAGGCAATTGGCATGTTGTCCGATATCGGCGAGGGCGCGCGGGTAATGGCGGGCGGCCAGTCACTCCTCCCTGTGCTGAAAATGCGCTTTGACGAGCTGACGGACATCGTTGACATCGGCCGGATTCCCGACCTGAATCAAATTGAAGAGAATGGCAATGGCGTGAGCATCGGGGCCCTCACGACTCACAGTTGCATCGCTGCTTCAGCTCTTGCTGGCTCCGTACCCATCCTGCTGGACTGTGCCAGCGGCATTGCCGATGTTCAGGTACGCAGCCGCGGGACCATTGGCGGCTCGGTTGCCTCCGGTGACCCGAGTTGCGACTGGCCCGCTTTGTTGCACACGCTGGACGCCGAGATTCAATGCCAGGGTCCGAATGGCACCCGAACTCTGGACATTAACGGCTTCGTCGAGGACCTCTACCAGACCGCACTGCAACCTAGCGAGATTATTACCGGCATCCGTTTCAAGAGGCCGGGCGCGGGCAGCGGCGGCGCTTATTGCGCCTTCAAGCGTTGTGCGCCGGCCTATCCGACGACATCAGTCGGGGTGCAATTGACAATTACCGATGGACAGGTCGAATCGGCCCGGGTGGCCCTGGGATCATCCGGCCTGACTCCCATACGTGCGCAGCAGGCGGAAGCGGAACTCGAGGGTCAGAGTCTGGGCGCCGGGCAAATCGGCAGGGCCGCAGATGCGGCTGTCGCAGCTTCAGATCCCGTCGATGATCAACGTGGATCGGCTGACTTCAAACGCCAGCTGATTGCTCATCTGACCAAACGAGCTATTGGTATTGCGGAACGGCGTGCTTCCGGAGAACAGGTAGTCAACAGTCACGAGTATTACTGAAATGAGCGAGCGTATCGGCATAACTGTTACTGTCAATGGCACCCGTTACGAGCGGGAAGTGGAACCGCGATTATTGCTGGTGCAATTGATTCGCGAAGAGCTGCGTCTGACCGGCACACACATAGGCTGCGATACGAGCTACTGCGGCGCCTGCACCATTTTGCTGGACGGTGAACCGGTCAAGTCTTGCACCATGCTTGCCGTGCAGGCCGATGGCGGCGAGGTTCTGACGGTGGAAGGTCTTGAAAAGGACGGGAAACTGCACCCCTTGCAGGAAGCCTTCTCCGAACACCACGGACTGCAATGCGGCTACTGCACACCGGGCATGTTGATGTCGGCGTACTATTTGCTGGAGCAGAACCCGGATCCCAGCAACGCTGAGATTCGTAAGGGTATCCAGGGCAATCTGTGTCGCTGCACCGGCTATAAAAATATTTTTGCGGCCATTTCCGACGCAGCGGCGAAGATGCAAACAGGATCGTAGGTGGCCATAGAATTCAATGGCGAGTTTACGGTTGCGACACCGCGTGAAGATGCGTACGCCGTATTGTCTGAGACGCAAAAGTTTGCGCCCCTGCTGCCCAGCTATCAATCGCATGAGCTCCAGGAAGATGGATCGGCCGTCGTCAAGATAAAAGTGGGTGTCGGCAAGATTCGCGGGACGGCGAAGGTGAATCTGAAGCTCGAAGAAAGCGAGGCACCAATACGTGCGAGGTATGTAGGTAAGGGTACGGTGATGGGCGGCGTCTTCAACCTCATTGCCACATTCGAGTTGGAGGATGCCGGGCAAGGCCAGACGCGCGTCAAATGGCACGGTGACCTGATAATGTTCGGCAAGCTGGTGTCTTTGGCGGGCGGAATGATTAAACCGATTGCCAAGCGGGACATCGGCCGTATGGTCGAGGCCATTCAGGCAGCCCTTTCCGGCGAAGCCGGGGTGGTGGCAGTACCCGAGCCTCGTGTATCTCCAGTGGCAAAGCTCCTGGCACTATGGAAGAAACTGGTATCTCTCGTTCGTGGATTGTTGAGGAAACAAAAATGAGTTGGGTTGGAAAGTCTCTGCGACGCAAAGAAGACGATCGTTTAGTGCGCGGCAACGGTTTGTTCGCTGACGACGAACAAATCGAGGGCATGCTGCATTTGTATATTTTGCGCTCTCCTTACGCACACGCGCGGATTCGTGGAATCGATACCGCCGCGGCAGAGTCACTGGCCGGGGTTGCCTGCGTCCTGACCGGCGCCGATATCAAAGAGCAATGCGATCCGTACATGCAGCTCGGGCCGGAGCCCTGCGACAAGATCATCGATTTGCCGCTTGCCACGGACAAAGTCGTATTTCAGGGTGAGCCCGTGGCAGCCGTTGCCGCGGAAACCGCCGCTCTTGCCATGGATGCCGGTCAACTCATCGAAGTGGACTACGAGATGCTGGATGCGGTCGTTGATCCCGAACAAGCGCTCGAAGACAAAATTGTCTTACACGAAGCCGCCGGCACGAATCGTGTCTGGCATAGTGTCTTCGAATATGGCGATGTGGACAAGGCGTTCGAGGATGCGGCCCATGTCGTGAAGATCGAGCGCATGCATTTCCACCGCTTCGCCAGCACGCCCGTGGAAAACAACGCGTGCGTAGCGGAGTGGACCCGTCAGGGAGATGTAGACTTTCTTTGCAACAACTCGTTTATTGGTTTTGCCGTGCAATTACTTGCGCCGGGCTTGCGCCTGCCTATGGAGAAAATCAGGGCCCGTACGTACGACATCGGCGGCAGTTTTGGTGTCAAGATCTGGAACTACGTGTACATGGCACTGGCTGCGCTTGCATCCAGAAAATGTGACGGCCGAAAAGTGAAGTGGTCGGAGACGCGTACTGAGCACTTGCTGGCATCAGGTCATGGCAACGAACGCACTTTTCTGGATACCGAAGTTGCGCTGGACAAAGACGGCGTCATTACCGGAATCAGGTCACGACATATTGATGATTGCGGCGCGTATACGCGCTACGAGCCATTGGGCTGTGTGATCTGGGCACAAGTGCTTCCGGCGACCTACGGGGTGCGAAACTTCCGTATCGACTTTACACAGACAGTGACCAATAAGTGCCCTGTCGTACCGAACCGCGGTTATTCCCGTATGCAGCATCTATGGTTCATGGAACGTGTCGTCGATATCTGCGCACATGAGTTGGGCATTCCCGCCGATGAGATGCGTCTGAAAAACTATGTGCGCGAATTCCCGTACGAGACGCCCAACGGCTGTGTCTACGACTCGGGCGATTACCCGATGATGCTCGAAAAGGCCAAGGAACTGATCGGTTGGGATGAATGGAAGAAAAAGCAGGCTGAGGCGCGGAAAGAAGGCCGCTGGCTCGGCATCGGAATAGGTACGACACTCGATTCGGGAACCAATAATTTCGGTCAGGCCCAGATAATGAATCCCTACCTGCCGTTCTCGGGCAATTCAGAGGTCTGCGTCATTCGTCTCGACTTCGACGGATCGGTCATCGTCACCCTGGGTACGGGGCCGTCCGGCCAGGGCCATGAAACCGCTACCTCCCAGGTGGTTGCCGACGAACTCAACATAGATCCTGCGATGGTTACCGTACGCACGGGATTTGATTCAGCCTGGAACACATTTTCCGGTCATTCCGGTACCTACGCGAGCCAGTTTGCCGTAACCGGCCTTTCAGCGGTGCACGGTGCCTGCCAGAAACTTAAAGTTGAAATGCGGCAGCTCGCCTCGTTCATGTTGGAAGCCGATGAGGACGACCTGGAATTCGGTGTGGGCGATGAGGGACCGCAACTCGCGGTCAAAGGCACGGACAAAGCGATCAACTATTGGTTCATGAGTAATGTGGTCAATAACAATAACGCATTACTCGGCGGGAACCTTGCGGACGTTACCTTGAATGTACGTCACGTCTACCGGCCACCGTTCGAGGCACCCGACACCGAAAAGAAATTCGGCAATCTGACGCTGACCTATGCCGCGCAGCTGCACATCGCCGTAATAGAGATTGACAAGAATACCTGTAGGCCAAACATCCTCGCATACGCTGCCGTGGATGATTGTGGAAGCGTAATCAATCCACAGATTGCGGCCGGACAGGTTCATGGCGCTACCGCGCACGGCATCGGGGCTGCGTTGCTGGAGACATTTAACTACGACGAGACCGGCAATTTGCTGACCGCAACATTCAGCGACTATTGCCCGATTACATCGATGAATATTCCTGATATTCAGTACGGCCACATCGAGTCACCCTCCCCGTTCAGCTACAACGGGGCGAAAGGCATGGGCGAAGGAGGCGGCGCGCCGTTACACACCATATCGGCCGCGATACAGGATGCCCTGCATAGTGAAGGCATCATCGTCAATGAGTCCCATCACTCGGCGCCGAAGGTGTTCGAACGCGTCAATGCACCCAACCGGGAGAAAGTAGTCAGCGTCGAATCCCGATAGCCAGGAATCCGAGAGACTCTCAGGCATTCATCATGAGTTTTGTCGAGGTCCGCGACCACGCCATGTGGGTCAAAGATATTCACGGCAACGAGTCACTGCAAGAGCGGATTCGCGAAATGAAAGAAGGCGAGCTGATTGCACTCAAAGTCAATGGCGTTCGCGGCATGTGGGAAAGAATGAAGGACAGCGGAGATGCCCACGCCACGCCAGGCATCAAGGCCTTGGGCGAGGCCGGATCGAAATGGCATGAGTTGCGCAGCGAACGGCAAGGCGGTATCACGACCGTTGAAACCTGCGACTAACCCGATTATTGCACCAGTTGGCAATCGATGAGCCGATTCGATTGGCTGACATTCAATGCTGAATCACTCCAACGAGTGCTGGCAGGATCCATTGCGGACATTCCTTCAATCCTCAACATCCACCCTATTCAATTATTTCTTGCGCGCTTGATGTCCACATGATATCAAGTTTAGGAGTTCGCTCACCCTGACTCTATTGAGGAATAAACAATGCTTGTGAATATTCTCGTGTATCCCGGAATGACGATGCTTGATGCCATGGGCCCCTATGAAGTACTCAGCAGGCTGCCAGAGGCCCGCATTCAATTTGTGGCGCTCGACACGAAAGCTATCACCTCAGATACCGGCTTTATGACCTTTTTGCCAACATGCGATTTAGATTCTGCGGGCCAGGCCGATGTGTTACTCGTGCCCGGTGGGCCACCTGAATTCGTTATGCCGATGGCCAAGAATCCTAAAGTTCAGCAATGGTTGCAAGATCAGCATGAAGGCTCTCGGTATACGGCGTCGGTGTGTACTGGCTCACTTATCTTGATTGGGGCTGGCATCATTACAGAAGGTGGCGTGTCATCACACTGGGCAGCAGCGGAAACTATCGAAAAAATGGGGCTTACCTACACCGGCAAACGCATAACCCAAGCTGGCAAAATATTCACGGCAGCCGGTGTATCCGCAGGTATTGATCTGGCATTGGCGCTGAGTGCAGAAATCGCAGGCCAACCTACCGCACAGGCTATTCAGGTGGGCATTGAATACGATCCGGCACCACCCTTTCCCTATGCCGGGGACGATCCCGCATGCAAACAACGTGCTATCGAGGCGATGAGTTCAAACAAAAATTTGGAGGGATAATCCCCAGTTGCATCATGTATGAACGCCTGGATTTGGCCGGCTCCTGTCTGACAAAATTTCCGGCGTAGACGAATGACTAATGACCGCGACATTATCGAAAGCGGCCGGTCGAGAACAACAAGAATTGATTCAGTGATTCGGGGTCGGACCCGCGTAAGCATCCAGACACTGCCAGCTTTGCTTCGACCCGAACGGCGGTATTTTTCCTAATAGCTGACATGCTGGGCTGAATTACTCGAACGAGTACTATTGACCCAAGCGGACATTCGTGGTGGCGACTTTTGGGCGACGACTCCCCAGGTTTCATCTCTAGAAGACATCTCGCAAGTGCCCGATATCGAGATCGGTTCGGCGTTCGCTTGGCCAAGACGCAGTATTCGATCAGCGAGTCTGGGCCGCCCGTGGGAATGGGGCGCGAGCCTGATGTTAAGATTCGGTAACTGAGTCGGAGTGGAACTACGAACCGGGGAGGCCTGCTGATGATTGAAATTACAACGCTCGACAATAGCCAAGTATCCGTGGACGACGCAACACTGCAAGAGTTTGAGTCGGCCGTCCGTGGAGAAGTCCTGACCGCGGAGCACAGCGGATACGACGAAGCGCGCGTCATCTTCAATGGCATGATCGACCGACGTCCGGGCCTCATCGCACGTTGCACCGGTGTAGCCGACGTCATGCAATGCGTGAATTTCGCACGTGAGCATCGCCTTCTGACCGCGGTTCGGGGTGGCGGTCACGGCGTGGCGGGTAGCGCCGTTTGTGACGGCGGACTAATGATCGATCTGTCGCAGATGAACGCCGTGGATGTCAATCCGCAAGCACGTGTGGCCAGGGTGCAGGGCGGCACCGCTCTGGGCGGTGTCGATCATGAGACGCATCCATTTGGACTTGCGGCGCCCGCGGGGGTCGTCTCTACTACCGGCGCTGCCGGCCTGACAACCGGTGGCGGCTACGGTTGGCTGCGCGGCAAGCACGGCATGTCAATCGACAATCTGTTAGCAGTCGAGATGGTTACGCCAGACGGCGAGTTTCGTCGGGCCAGCGATACCGAAAATACCGACCTGTTCTGGGCCGTTCGCGGTGGAGGCGGCAACTTTGGTGTCGTGACCATGTTCGAGTTTCGCCTGCACGAGATCCCACCGATGCTAATGCTTTGCAGCCCGATGTACGCGGCGGAGCACGCCCGCGAAGTCCTCCACGGCTGGCGGGCATTTATGGAAACCGCGCCGGACGAATTTACGACGGAGTTTTTCTTCTGGACGATCCCCGAGCATCCGAATTTTCCCGAGGAATTCCACGGCCAGCACGTGGTAAGTCCGGCCGGTGTTTACCTTGGGCCCGCCGAAGAGGGAGAAAAATTTGTGCAGCCCCTGAGGGAACTGGCCCCGACGCTCCTGGACTTGAGCGGTCCGCAGCGATTCGTCGATATCCAGCGCATGTTTGACCCTTATCTCCCCTATGGAGAAATATTGAGCTACTGGAAGGCGCTTTATATGGATGAGCTTAGCGACGAAATGATCGATACCCTGATTGAGGTTTTTCACAGCCGACCCGCGGTGGTCTGTCCGTTTGTCCTGCACGATTTGCGGGGCGCCAGCCAACGGGTGCCCGAGGACTCCACGGCCTTCTTCGGCCGCCATTGGTCGTATTTGATGGAGTTCAACTCGTCCTGGCGGGACCCCAGCGAGACGGACTCCGTCGTCGCCTGGACGCGGCAAGTCTGGAACGATATGCGGCAACGCTATTCACAGGACGGCGGTGGTTACCTTAACATGACCAACTACGACGAGGACGGCGAAGCCTTGGTGCAAGAAACTTATAAGGAGCATTATCGGCGCTTGCAACAGATCAAGAATAAGTATGACCCGATGAACCTGTTTCGCATGAATCCGAACATCTTGCCCAAGGCGTAAAGGATAGAAGCATCTATCGCCCCCACTGAGTCAAGTGGGGGCGAGCGGGCGCTCGACTCGGGTCCAGCAGATGAAACGCGCAACGGTTCAGCTGATGGGGAGAGCACGAAGGCGCGCTGCGCCGACGTGAATTCCTCCTTGTTTGTACAGTCAGAACCGGCCGATCACCAACGACGATTCAGAGGTTCCTCAGCGTTCGTCTGCAAGCAGTATTCCGGGATCCGGCGTGTCCTCGAGCCCCCAGCCTCCCATCAGGTAGTGATGCACGATGCGAATGGCAGTCTGCCCTGCATGCTCCTTGAAACCATCGAGATGGCCGAAGCGCTCACCGAGCTCGTTTTGCACATACGTGGCCATGGCATCGTGCACCCAGATAGGCGTGAAACTGATGAACGCCTGCTGGCAGGTGGTCTGCATGGCCTCGATATAATCACAGCCTTCTTCGAAGCGCTTGCGATCAGTGACTTCGTAGCGTCCCGGTACGAAGCGCTCAAAATCCAGATCCAGAAAACTGCGCATTATTTTGACGAAATTGGCAATGTGATAATCTGGCATCAAACCGTAACGCGCGTTCGCTAATATCGTATCGCTGGAAAAAAACAGTTTCTCGTCTTCGAAATATGCGGACAAATGTCCGGTGCCATGCACCGGGCCACGATTCAGTAGAGTGAACTCCGCGCCGTCGTAGGTGACGCTGTGCTCCTGACCACTGAGCGCATCGGTGACAGGAAGCTGGCCGTCCGCATTTCGCATCGCGATGACTTTCGCCGTCATTTCATCCGCCACGATTTTTGCATCGGGCGCAAAATCTGCGGCAAAGCCCGCATGATCGAGATGGTCGTGCGTGTAGATAACCGTAGAGACCGGCTTGTCCGGAATGCTGCGGTTGATTTCCGCGGCATATGCGCGGGCGCGCGCCGGTGTGCCGAATGTATCGAACGCAACGACAGAACTTTCCGCTTCGACAAAAATACTGCGGTATTTGCCGTCGCTGACGGTCCACAGCCGCTCGGACAGCTGTTCGCTCTCCATCTTCGCCTCCGCTGCCAGGTAGCCTTTCACAGCGTCGCTCGTAAATATTCCCTTGTGTTCGCTCATTTCCTTATCTCCACGATCTATAGCGGCGAGGTGTCGGCCGTCATGTTGCCCTCGATACCCCATCCACCCGTCAGGTAATGCGTCATGTACCGGGAAAGATTCATCGCACAGTACTCGTCGAATCGGAAAAAATTGCCGAACTTTGGCTGGAGATGTTCATACGTGTATTTCGTCACCTCCACGAAATCGTCAACGTCGAGGCCCGCTCCGATGGCCTCCTGGGCGATCTCCGCCATCTGGTCGTAGTATTCGAGACTATCCTCGAAGCCTTTGCGGTCCGTAATCCAGAAGTGGCCGGGTACGAAGGTGTCCCAGTCCAGGCTCAGGAAGCGGCGCATCACTGGTACGTAGGGGCTCAGATGCCAGTCCGGGAAAAACGTATAGCCGACGCCCGGTATCACGGTATCCACCATGAATAACAATTTGGATTGCGGGAAGTAGGCGGCAACGTTGCCGTCGCCGTGTGTCGGACCGGGATAAATCAGTTCGAACTCGACGCCGTCTATTTTGTACTGCTTGCGTTCGCCAGACCAAATTTCGGTGCCCGGAAGCTGACCGTCGGACTTCCTTCCCAGGATGACCTGATTGCAGAGTTGATGGGCGACAATATCCGCTTCGCCCGCCAGGTCGGCTGCATAGCCTGCGTGATCAAGATGCTCGTGCGAGTAAACAATGGTGTGCACGGGCTTTTTCGGGAATACGCGCGCAATGGCGCCTCCGTAGGCACGGGCTCCGCCTGGCGTGCCGAGTGTGTCAAATGCGATGACTCCCCTGTCACCCTCGACGAATATCGTCCGGTAAATTCCTTCGCTAACCGACCAGATATTATCCCGGACAGGGACATAGGTAATGTCGCGCCATGCCCCCTGAATGCCTTGCGATCCGGGTATTGTGAAAATTCCGCAATGTTCGCCAGAAGATTCATCCTGACCATCTTGCTGTTGTTCTTCATCGGTCACGGCGCAGCTCCTGAATGTTCAGAGGGGATTGAGTGTACTATGATCGGTATCCTGGCCGGCAATTGATAATAAATACAAGGGGGGGAGTATGCGATTCGGAATCTACGCCGAGATGCAGTGTCCGGACGACAAGTCTCATGAAACGGTCTACCAGGAAGTCTTTCGGCAGGTCGTGTATGCCGATCAGCTTGGTTTTGATGCGTATTCAATCATCGAGCACCACTTTTTCCAGAACTTTGGAATCTCGGCGAATCCACTGGCGTTTTTTAGCGCGGTCGCTCAGAAGACTGACCGGATTCGTTTTCGGACAGCCCTGCATACGCTCCCTTTCCACAATCCGCTCAGGTTGGCAGGGGAGATAGCTGTTGCCGATATTCTTACGGGAGGACGTTTGGAATGTGGCATCGGCAGGGGCCACGCCTGGCTTTTTGGTCCCCTCAACGTGCCCCTGGAGGAAAGTCGGCCTCGGTTCGACGAGGCGATTGAGATCCTTATCAGGGCCTGGACGGAAGAGCGCTTCTCCCACAAGGGCACTTTCTGGAATTTCGAAGACGTGGCGGTTGTGCCGAAGCCGATCCAGAAACCCCACCCGAAACTCTTCACCGGGGGCACCAGCGATATCACCTACCAGATGGCAGGCGAGCGCGGCTGGGGTATCTTCGTGCCGCCGCTGCTGCCGTGGGCCGTACTCGAGGGACCTCTCGATATCTACAAGGAAGCATGTGACAAGGCGGGCAACAAGCCGGACGTGCTCTACCTGCGACCCGTCTATCTGGGCGATGACGATGCCCAGATCCGACGCGAAGTCGAGCAAGCCGTGCTCAACTTTCTGAAGTTCAACGCGAGCCCGATATTCTCCAAGCCACCGTTACCACCGAAGGAGGAATTGATCGCAAAGGGTTACGGGTTTTATGCCAGCGGGGCCCTGGAGGGTCTGACAAAGCTGACTTATGACGATATCGTAAAGCAAGAAATTGGCTTCATCGGATCGCCGCAAAAAGTGATCGATCAGATAGGCAAGCTGCAAGAAAAAGGTGGCATTGGCGAGCTGACGATTCTCGCGAACTTTGGCGGTATCGAGAACTGGAAAGCCATTAAGACACAGGAACTCTTCGCGGAACAGGTGATGCCCGCGTTCCGTGGGGGAATTTCTACGGCCTGAGGCGTGCGTTCGAGCGCCGCATAGGCATTGCGTAAGCATCATGAGTCTCAAGAACGACATAGATGAGTTCAAGTCCACGTTCCTGCCGCAGATACCGGGACAGCTCAGAAATACCATGGACAAAGCGCAGCAGGCTTTGAAAGATTCGCGCATCGCCGAGCGCGCACTCGCTGCCGGAAACGACGCCGTAGATTTCACCTTGCCCAATGCCAGGGGTGAGCAGGTTTCTTCAGAGGCACTGCGCCAGCAAGGGCCGATTGTGGTGAGTTTTTATCGAGGTGGCTGGTGCCCCTATTGCAGCCTGGAACTGAAAGCGCTGCAGAGCGTGAACGCCGAGATCGAGGCGTTGGGAGCGCGTCTCGTCGCCATTTCACCACAGGTGCCTGACGAGTCATTGTCGACCGCAGAAAAAAACCGGTTGGAATTTGAGGTGTTGAGCGACGTCGACAGTAAAGTAGCCGATCAATACGGTCTGACGTTTTCGCTGGATGAGGACTTGCGGCCGGTTTACAAGAATTGGGGTGCCGATGTTGCCGTGGTAAACGATGATCCGGATTGCAAACTACCGCTTCCGGCAACCTACGTGATCAGTCAGGACGGCAAGATTGTGCATTCCTTTGTAGAGGAAGATTACACCGAACGCCTTGAACCGGACGAGATACTTGACTCCCTGCGCAATTTACGCAGGGACTAATGTCAGAATTGCCACACTTTGTATTTGGTGGCTAGAGAGGTGGCCCAACAAGGCTAAGTTGATGGAGTACTAGCTCAGGGCCCTGGCCACAAGATAGCCGGAGACACCGCCCAGTCCGGGCCCGGGGTGTGTCGACGCACCGATGTGATACAGATTCCTGACCGGAGTCCGGTGGCCTCTGGTCGCGCGAAGCGGTCGCCAGAACATGAACTGGTCGATGGAGCATTCTCCCGAATACGGGTCGCCGCCCACCAGATTGACGTTGATGGTCTCGAGATCCGCCGGCGAGAACACCCGACGCCCGACAATGCTGCGCTCGAGATTGGGAACCTGTTCGGCCAGGCGCTCGACGATTCGATCCGCGTACAGTTCCCTCACCGTTTCATTCCACTGGCCATCCGCGGGAATCGCGATCTCGCCTCTCTGATCCCCTTTGAGGATGCGGGGCAGCTCCTGCAACTGGAGCCACAGGATCCACTTGCCGTCCGGCGCGCGGCTGGGGTCGACGGTCGTCGGCTGTGCAACGACGATCGTTGCCGATTCCGGCAGAAGGCCTCGATCTGCCTCGTTGACTGCCTTGGAAACCGCGTCCAGCCCCGCTGTGAGGTGAATCATGATCACCTTCTGTAGTTCCGGCGCCGGCCATTGGGGTGGCTCGTCCAATGCCAGGTGAATCTGCATATCGCCACGCCCGTATCGATACGATCGGGACTGCTGCAGGACCTTTTCGTTGACATCAGTTGGCCCCAGCAGGCCCTGATAGAGCTGAGTCGGCGTGACATTACAGATCACGGCGCGGCTGGCGAGATACCGGCTGCCATCGGCAGTCTCCACACCGACCGCTCTACCATCCTTGGTCATTATCCGGGTCACATCCGTGTTTCGCCGCAGTTCGCCACCATACGCCTCGATGATCTTCTCGAAGGCCGCGACCAGCTGATAGCTGCCGCCCTTGACGACCGGATTACCGACCTGTTCGAGGGTATACGGGATCAGGCGGCCCATCAGACCGGAGAATGAACTTTCCGTTCCCAGTCCGGTATGCAGGATCCATGGCGCCAGCAGGGCCCGCAGCAGGTCGGATTGAAAACTATCTTCCAGCCAACTGCGACAGGTCTGCATCGCCTCGCCGAAGAAACTCGCGGTCGCGTGCAAGTTTTTTCTCCAGACCTCCGACAACAGCAGTTTCGCTGTGGCAAGTCCCCACAACTCACCACCCAGAAGACCAAAGATCAGCCCGGCGTTATCGTCGATGAGGGCCATGCTTCGCTGATACGCTTCTCCATCTCCGGTCGCGAGCGACTCGAAGGTCTTCATGTTGTCTTCACGGGAGGTGGTGAGGATCAGCGAACGTCCGTCCGGGAGCAAAACACCGGTCGGACTGTCGTTATTGGTGTACTCCAATCCGCTATCGTGTAACGCGTCGCCCAATTCCGCATAGCCCGGAGAGGTGACGAAAAGCGGATGCACCGCGGACAGCACATCGTGACTGAAACCGGGAACCGTCACCTGCTCGGTACGGATACAGCCGCCCAAACGGTCGTTTCGCTCCAGTATGCAGACCTTGCGGCCAAGGCGTGCCAGTATCGCCGCGCACACCAGTGAATTAATACCGCTGCCGACGATGATGCAGTCGAAGCTCTTCATTAGCGCTGACCCTCGTCCTTCGAGTCATCGGGGACAAGATGCGCGGGTTTGTACTCGCCCGAGTTCACCCATTGTAATAGCCCCTTGAGATTATCTTTGAACTGCTTCGCCTCTTCGGCAGAGAATTCACCCAGCGCGTCCCATTCGTGGGCTCTCGCGGCCGCAATCAGAGGAACGATTTTGTCCAGGCCTTGTTTCACAATCCAGTATCGAGTCTCGCCGGCGAAATCTTCGCCACTGGTAATCCAGGCCTTGTCCTGCATGCTGCGAAGTAGTCGGCTCAACTCGTTTTTTTCGGCCAGGACCATGTCACGCAGTCGCTCGAACGTGAGACCCTCGTGGTTCTCCGCCAGGCAGCACGTGATTCGCCACTCAAACTGATGGACACCCGCCTCATCGAGTACCACCTGGAACTGCGACCGGAAGCGCGCGGCCGTCTGCGTCAGTAAATAGTCGAGGTACTCCTCGACGAAATCCTGTCCGGCTTCCTCTCGCGTCTGCGTAACTCCGATCACCGGATGCGGCTGGGAGACCGCATATGAGCCTTTGTGAAAAACCAGGCCGGATCGCCCACTGGCCTCGAATGTCACGACTTCGCCAACCAGGATCAGATGATCGCCACCTTCGTAGACAAAAGATTTCTTGCACTGAAAATAGGCGGCACAGCCGGCGAGGATGGGCGCGCCACCGACTCCTTCGGTGAAAGACACGCCCCGAAACTTGTCCTTCGTCCCACTCGTCGCGAAACGTTTCGACAGACTGACCTGATCGGCAGCCAGAACGTTGACCACGAAATGTTCGGCGGTCTCGTATATCTTGAGGCTGTGGGTCCTTTTGTCCAGGCTCCACAGTACCAGTGGAGGATCCATGGAAACGGAGTTGAAACTGTTCGCCGTGACGCCAATGTACTCGCCATTCTCACCGCGAGTCGTGACGATCGTGACACCGGTAGCGAAATGACCCAGGGCCTGTCTGAAAGAGTCCGTGTCGATTGCGCCGCTGGTCATGACAGACCCCTGGGGACACTTACCCCGTGAGCTTCGAGACCTGGTCGACGGTCTGCTCCGGACCCATCGCTGTGTAGCCCCCGTCCACTGCGATATCGGTGCCCGTTAGCCCGGACGCGTCATTGCTGCAAAGGAAGGCCACTGTCGCACCAACTTCATCCGGCTCGACCAGCCGTCCGATCAGATGTAATGGCGCGGCGACCTTGTCCGCTTTGGCACGGTTGTCGCCACTGAGGTCCCTCATCACATTGGACCAGGTCCAGCCCGGTGAGACCGAATTCACACGAATATTGTCCGCCGCGAGATTTAGCGCCTGATTGCGTGTCATGCCAATGATCGCCGCCTTCGAAACCGCATACAGCATGCGTCCGGGTTGTGCGCGCTTACCACTGATACTGCCGAAGTTCACGATGGCGCCGCCGCCGCGCTCGCGCATCCGGGGCACCACTTTCTGTGCGAATATCGCAGCCCCGACCAGGTTGACATTCAGCGCGGTCAGCCACTCGTCGCGCGTGGAGTCGATCCCGTTGTCGAGATAAGTGCAGGCCACATTGATCAGGCAATCGACACCACCGAAGCGCTCGACCGTTGCGGCAATGCATGCGTCGATTTGCTTGTCATCGGTGATGTCGGTGTGTTCGTAAATGACATCCGGACCCATATCTTGCGCGACGCGCTGGCCCTCTTCGTCGGCGATGTCGGCGAGGACGACTTTAGCGCCTCCATCTCTGAGCGCCTGCGCCGCTGTCCAGCCGATCATTGTGGCGCCCCCACTCACGATGGCAACCTTGTTGGTCAAATCCGCCATGGTGTTCTCCTTCTCAATTACTTGGCCGCGTCGATCAATTTATCTGCCGCTTGCGGATCCTCCCACCAGGGAAAATAGTTGCTGGGATCGCTAAAGCCATTGGTAATGCGGCTCGCGAGCTCCGGTTGCGTCTGCGCTGCCGCCAGAAGCTTCTGCATATTTTCCGTGGGGGGGATCAACAGGCTGTTGGTCCAGCGGGTAACCCATTGAGCATAATCCCAGTAGGCGTCGAAGGTCTGCTGCATCCATTTTTCATCGAATGGGTCGGATTCCCGTGACAGGATCGCGTCCAGGTATACGGCCGCCGACTTGCTGGCGTTGTTCGATCCCTGTCCGGTGATCGGGTCGTTGAGACATACGGTATCAGCCATGCCAAGCACGGCGCTGCCCGACGGCAGCCGGCCGATCGGCTCCTTGACAGTTGGCGGAAAACGCCCGGCCAGGATGCCGTTATCATCGGTCAACTGTATGTCACGGCAGCGTTCTGCCTCCCACGGCAGAAACTCCGCCAGTATCTGTTTGCTCTTTTCCAGATGCTGCTCCGGGCTCTTGACGTCGGCCCAGCAATCCATCGGCCCGTCTGGAACACCTTCAAAGACCATGATCTCGCAAGGTCCGGTGGTGGTCAGCGCCGGGAAGACGAAATACTCGCCGACGGCGGGAATGATGTTAAAACAGACAGCCGAATACTCTTCGCGCGGCACCATGTTCGTCACATAGGTGAGCGCCAGCGCACGCATGGGCTTGTCGAACGTGGACTTGTCCTCGTCGCGCTTAAAGATGCGGCCGATTTCGCCCTTGCCCGAAGCCACCACCACCAGGTCGGTGTCGGCGGCGAGTTCTTCGAGCTCATCGAGACTCGCTTCCAGGTTGAGCAGCTTGCCGCCGAGATGCTCGAACTTGTCCATCCATGCCGGCATTTTCACTCGCTGGTCCACCGACTGAGCCGGGGCATCGAGACGGGCAGCCCAGTCGATCGCCCTGGATCCATCGGGGCCGACGATGGTAAGGCCAACGCCATCGATCTGCGGGCATTCCTCATCCCAGAGGTTGAGATCCACCTCGCGCTCATGCTGCAACGCCATATCAAACATGCATTGACTGGATAGAACACGGCCTTGCTCGACCTCCTGGCGACTACGATTCGTCACCACAGTGACGTCGTAGTCGTGTCGCAGGAGTCCGATGCCGAGTTGCAGCCCTGAATGCCCGGCGCCGATGATTGTAATCGCACGCATTCTCTGCCCCTGTCCGATCTTGTTGGTAGCGACTAGCTGGTGGCCGCCCGTTTTTCTTGTTTCGACGTCAGGACGATCCGTAAAATAGCGTAGCACAGCAAACCGTCGAAAGCTGCAATCGCGCGGCGCGAACCAGGACGATCAATTACACTCTGGTAGCGACGACTCACAAAAACAATAGAAGCCGCCGGATGGCTGGTTCGGGCCGGTATGCGCTATCCGGATGCGGCAGAGGAGAACACAATGATCGAGCCGTACAACGCAGTCGGACTGGTCCCCACCATGTGGGGCATAAGCAAACGCGAGGACATCTTCAAGAACATCGAACACCACAAACACATGCTGAAAGCAGCTTGCTGGTTATCGGACATCGATTTCCCAGTCAAGCTGGTTGCCATACCGGAAGGCGCCTTGCAAGGGTTTAACGATGAGGTCATGGATGTTGACCATGCGGATTATGCCAATACCTGTGCAATTGATATACCGGGTCCGGAAACCGATGCACTGGGCGAACTGGCGAAACAGTATGGTGTTTATATCATTGCCCAGGCCAAGGCCCGTCACCCGAAGTTCAAGGACCGGTTTTTTAATATCGGATTCATCCTGAATGATGAAGGCGACATCATTTTGCAGCATTACAAAACGGTCACGCTGCTACCTGTTGAGCACTCCATGACACCGCACGACGTCTTCGACTGGTGGGTGGAAGAGTATGGATACAATCTGGATGCCTTCTGGCCGGTGGCGGATACACCGCTGGGTCGGCTGGGGATCATGATGGCCAACGAAGGATCCTATCCTGAAAACGCACGGGCACTGGCCATGAATGGTTGTGAGGTGGCGTACCGTGCCGCCATCCCGCACCCTGCTGCGGCGAATGATTATTTTGAAATTCAGAACCGGGCGCGGGCGCTGGATAACAATATGTTTGTAGTTGCTCCCAATATGGGCACCTATTATCTCACCCAGGATTCAGAAACGCCCATCGACACGTTTGGCGGTGCATCCATGATCGTGAATTACCGCGGTCAGATTGTCGGTAAACAGGCCTACGGCGGTGTCTCCACCTGGGTATCAGGACCCATCGATATTGCCGCCCTGCGCCACCATCGCGCCAACTCGCAGTGGACCAACTGGATGAAAGACCTGAAGACCGAAATGTATCAGCAGGTCTATGCCAAGGAGATCTATCCGAAGAACCTGTATCTGGATCGCGCACCGATGAAGCATGCCGAGTTCAAGGAAAAAGTGACTAAGAAACAGATCAGCCTGATGCAGGAAAGGGGCATCTGGAAAAAGTGAATGAAGCCCATCGATGATTGAGTAGCGGTTGAAGCGAGCGATGATCTGATCGTAGCAGCGCGATCATCTGTTGCCGAAACTCCGGCGGAAAGGGCTGTCGCGAAGTTATCCCGGCCTGAAGCAGACCCCTAATCGTCGATATCGAAATTGCTGAGATCGACATCCTGCATGGTTACGCGCAGGTATTTTTCTTCCCTGGGCAAAGGAACGGTGGCATCGATACCGAGGCGGACCCACTTGTCGTTCTCGACCATCGGGTTCAGTCGATGGCCATCCGTCTCCGGCAGCTGGACCAGATCCTTGTCGTAACGACAGCGCGTAGCGACTGCCCACTCGACCTCGCCGATATCGAAGATATCGACGTCCGTGTCGACCACCGTGACCGTCTTCAGAAACACCAGGGTGTCAAAAGCCACATCAATCGCATCACGCGGCGTGCCACCACCGCAGGTGTCCAGTTGCACTACCAGGGTATACGGCACGCTGCCATCGGAGAAATGCACTGCTGTCACGTTGGGAACGGCGCTACGGATGCGCTCGAAAACTCCCGCTTCGGCCACCGATGCATAGGCCTGACGAACTTCGGGGCCGGACAGGATGGTGTGGAAAATTGGTTTTCGCCGGCGGGTCATTGCGGTAACTTCAAAGACCCAGCGCGGTTTCCGTGAGGCGTAGTAGCCGGTGACTTCGGCATACGGTCCCTCGGCTTCGCGGATGTCCGGCAGGAGCCGCCCTTCTATGACAAACTGGGCATTGGCAAACGCCTCCACGTCAACGCTTTGCGCCCGGATCAATTCCACCGGCTCACCGCGAATCTGGCAGGCGATGCCGACCTCGTCCATCTCGATCGGCGCCACCGACGCGGGTGAGGCAGCAGCCAGGTGCACACCGAGATCGACACCGTTGTTAACAGTTATCTCCAGTGCCTCGCCACGCGCCTCGGCTCGCCTGAAATAGTCCATCACATGGCCGAACTCTTCCAACAGCAACGTGCAGCGTCGCTTGCCGGTTACCATCATACGGTGAATGGAGAGATTGCGGACACCGGTATCCGGATCTTTGGCGATGACGACGCTCGAGGTCAGGTAAGGCCCGCCGTCGCCCTCCGCATGACGCGGGATCGGTAAGGTCGAAAGATCCGGATTCTGTTCAATGATCTCATTGGCGGGCCCGGTTTCGACAATGACGGGCTCGACCGGGTTTTTCCGCCAGGCGGCAATTTCGTCGCTGAGGACAAACGGCAGGCGTTCGCTGCTGGTGCCGAACATGCCGGCCGTCGTGGAACGGTTCCAGTAGAGACCAACCAACACCGGATAATTCCGGTCCTTGACGTTCTCGAACAACACGGCCTTGCCGCCCTCGAACTTCTTCGCGACGCCGGCCAGCTCACAATCAGAATCTACCGCACTCTTTATCCGCACCAGTAGATTGGCCTCGTCCAGGTAATCGATATAGGACTGCAGGTCGGTCAGACCACGCTTGAACAAATCCATAATGCTGTCCCCCACCTGCCGAAATCGGATTTTTTGAATGTGAGCGAAAGTCTGTCTGCATCGCCTGCAGAGACCGGTTCTATAAGCGGTCTACGCGCATGGCATCCGTCTTTCCAACGCTTTTGTTATCACCGCAAGTGTCGTCTGATTCATGGCGACCCTTGCAAACAACGAATCACTCAGCTCGTGCCCGGCTGTAACTCCCTGGCACGAATCGTAAATGCGGCGAAGCCTGCTACCAGCAAGGGCATCGCGAATAATACAAAATAAGTCGCCTTGGACCATTGCAGAGCAATCATGATACCGCCGAGATAGGGACCCATGATGGCACCGATTCGGCCCACACCGATGGTCCAGCCAATGCCTGTGGTTCGTAACTCGGTCGGATAGATTCGCGCCGCCACCGAGTAGAGTCCGATGAAACCGCCCATGACAAAAAACCCGATCAGAAAACCGACGCCCAGCAATAACGGCACGTTCTGCCCCAGGAAGCCGAACAGTCCAACGCATCCGGTACCAAGCAGCAGGAACGTCAGGATCAGCGGCCGCAGGCCGCGCGTGCCGGAAAGGTAACCGAGCGTTGGTATGCCGATGACGGCCCCCGCATTGACCATGAGTCCTGCCAGAATACCCTGCTCCAGCGGCAGGCCGGCATCGACGACGATCTTCGGCACCCAGCTCAAGACGAAATAAACGGTCAGCGAGTTCAGTACGAAAGCCAGCCAGAGCTTCAGCGTGTTCGTGCGTCGTGCGCGGGTGAGGAGTGCCACAACACTGCCGGAGGTTTCCGTTGCCGGCACCGGTGGCAGTACATCCAGCGTCGCTTGCCGCAAACCGCGCAATATCCGATTGATCTTATCGAGCGCTTTCGCGGGTTGCTTCTGTGCTAGAAACACAAGCGATTCGGGCAGCGCCAGGGCCGCGACCGGAATCATCAGTGCGCCCATCATCGCGCCGCCGAAGAATAAAACGCGCCATCCATATTCGGGCACGAGCCATGCGGCCATCAGGCCACCCAGGGTCCCACCGATCGGGTAGCCTGCCTGCAACAGGCCAATCGTCAGGTTACGGTGCCGGTCCGGCGTGTATTCGGCCACCATCGAAGTCAGGCTTGCCAGCATGCCGCCGATACCGAGGCCCGTTAATGCTCGGGCAACAATCAGTTGCGGTACGGATCTGGAGAGGCCCGTTATTACCATCATGACCGAAATCGCCACGATGCAGATCAGAATCATCGCCCGCCGGCCGATGCGATCGGTTAGCGGAGCAATGAACATCGAACCAAGCGCCATACCGACCAGGCCGGCACTGAAAACCAGACCGAGTGCCGCAGGTTGAATGGCCCATTCGTCAGCGATCGGCGGTGCGGCAAAGGCAATGGCCAGAACATCGAAGCCATCCAGCATATTCAGCATGCAGCAGATGCCGATCACGGCTATCTGCAATTTCTTCACCGGGCTGTTGTCGATGAGTTCGCGTATATCCATACAAGATCAGTCCGTTACCTGCAAAAAACTCTCGTCTTACAGACTATAGTGGTTTACTGGCACGGGAAATATTTTTTTGTCGACACGTTTTATGCAGGCGATCACCGACTGCGCAGGCCCTCGCTCATGCGAACGAACGCGTCGGACACATCCAGCGGATCGAGATGAACCTCGATCATCAATGGTCCCGGCCCGGTGTGGCTTTCGGCACGTTCGAGCGCAGCTTCCAGGTCTCCCTCGGTGTGCACATCCTCGCCGCACACGCCACCGAATGCTTCCGGCAATCGGTGGTAGTCCCAATCCTGAATGTCGTTGAACGGGCCCTCGTGGATCAGGCGCTCGGCAGTATAGCCCCGGTTGTTCAGAACGAAAATGATTGGCGATTTGCCGTAGCGCACCATCGTAGACAATTCCTGCGCGGTCATTTGAAACGCGCCATCACCTTCCAATGCAATAACTCTTTGACCCGGTTCGGCGGCAAAGCAGGCGCCTAAGGCGAATCCAATACCGGATCCAATGGATGCCCAATAGCTTGAAGCAAAATATCGAGTGTCTGGCGGCAGTTGGACGTAGGCCATGTTGATAGACGGCCCGGAGTCGGCTACAAACACATCGCCCGGCGCAAGGAAATGCGCGATGCGATCGAAGAAGCGTTCGTTGCTTATCGGAGCATCCGCAACGGGTTCGAAGGGTCGATGTACGGTATGTACAAACTCCTGCATCGGGATGTCAAGACCGGCCCAATGTCCTTCCGGCAGGATGGCGAGCAAGCGGTCAATGACATCGGCGACCGGCACACCGGTAAAGGTCCCGTCGGACGTTTTTACCTGCCCATCGAAGACATGCATGGTTCGATCATCTGACAGATTCGCCGAGGAGCCACCCATATTGAAGTCGGATGCCACCGCCCCGAACCAGACCACCGCGTCGGCCCCTTCGACAAACTCGCGCACCGGTTGCGGGCTGCCGAGACCGTGGTAGATGCCGATACATCGCGGGTGATTTTCGAGAAAGTCCGGTTTTCCGGTAAACACCGAAGCAACGGGCACTCCGGTCTTGTCCACCAGGGATTGCACTGCAATGCGCAGGTCCGGAGTATTTATCTCGTGGCCGACTAACAGCACACAACTGCGGGCGGCTTGCATTTTGCTGACCAGCGATTCAACCGCTGCCGCCGTGGCAGCAGGATCCCCGCTCCTGACGGGTTCGAGAGCTTGATCGGTCGCCCGCGAGACGGCCTGCCGCTGCACATCCTGTGCAATTTCCAAATAGATTGGCCGGCGCTCACTCCGGCAGAGTTGCAGCAACTCATCGATATCCTGTGCAGCCCGCGCCGCGTCATCCAGGACCTTGGCAGCCACGGTGATCTGCTCGAAGATCCGCAGGGAAGCGTCGTAGCGATCGGGCAGGACATGATGCAAATGAGGCCGGGTCCGGTACGCTTCGCTGGGTGGCCCTCCGCAAATCACCACCATCGGGACACGTTCGGCGTAGGCGCCGGCGGTCGCGTTGACCAGACTGAATGCGCCGGGTCCGTACGTCACAGCAACAGCGCCCAGACCCCGCATGCGGGCGTAGCCATCCGCCGCGTAACCCGCATTCAGCTCGTTACAGGTCGCGACGTGCTCGACATCGCTGGCGACCATCGCCTCAAAGAAGGGCAAGATATAGTCTCCCGGGATGCCGAACAGGTGATCGACTCCGAGACCCTTGAGGCGGCTAAGAAGAAATTCTGCGACTGTCACCAGAACAATAATAGCAAGCTATGTCGAGGTTTTGGCTCCGCCCGGCTCCCCGCAACTGTCATTCATGGCGGTAACGGAAGAAATATCCAGGCCGACGCGGCTTATGGAGTAGCGCCACCGAAGGGGTCGATGTAAACTGGTCAGTACAGTTTCAGCATCAGTGGCAAATCAAGAAACAACCAGCCGGAGGGCACAAAGCGCCCGATCCCGGGGCGTGCTGATACCTGTCGAGGGGGAATATTATGTCTAATAAGAGTTTTGCAGTTCATCGTCTATTGGTCGTTGGCGCCACCTGCGCGGTCGTTGCAACGGGCGGACTGACAGCACCGCGCGCAGCGGCGCAGGAGCAGGCGGGCCTCGAAGAAATCGTCGTCACCGCGCGCAAACGTGAGGAGAACCTGCAGTACACGCCGATGTCGATTACCGCGTTGACCGCCGATGATCTGGCGCGCAGGGATATTTCAAATATCAATCGCATCGATGAAGTCACACCTAACCTGGTTTTTCACACTGTCTCGCCGTCATCCGGGCAGACCAACAGCGTCATGGTATTTATCCGCGGTGTCGGTCAGCTCGATTTTACCGGCACGACAGAGCCCGGCGTCGGCATCTATGTCGACGGCGTCTACTACGCACGTTCCATATCGAGCGCGATCGAGTTTCTCGACATTGAGCGCATTGAAGTGCTGAGAGGGCCACAGGGCACCCTGTTCGGACGAAATACCATCGGCGGTGCAATCAACGTTGTCACCAAACAGCCGGCCGATGAATTCGGCGGCTACGTGGACCTGGTTGTTGGCACCGATAGTCGGACAGATGTCACGTTCAATGTCGATTTTCCGATGACAGATACCTTCAAGGGCAAATTTACGGTGGCCACCCGTCAGCAAGACGGCTACGTAATAAATCAGGCCACCGGAGTCGACTATGGCGATCGGGATGCCCAGTCGGCACGGCTGGTCCTGCGATGGGAACCCAACGACGACTGGATGTTGACGCTCAACACTGATTACGTGACCCAACGGGAGAACTCGGCACCGAATTCGCTGACCACGGTTAATCACTTAGGCATCTTTGCGGGCTTTTATAACTTCAGCCCCAACGCCCCGCTCCCCAATTGTCCGTTGCCGCCGCCCGACGACCCTGTCGGTGATCCGCTCTGTTACAGTTCCGACTGGATCGTTGGATCTGAGGCGGACTGGTCGGGCCTGTCCAGCCAGTCGGACCTCGACAACTGGGGCGTCAGTCTGACCGCAGATTGGCTGGGGGATTCCGTGAACCTGAAATCGATCACGGCATACCGGGATCTGGATTCATTCTCCTCGCGGGATGGCGATCATTCGCCCCTGGTCATATTCCAGACGACGGATCTCTTCGATTACGATCAATTCAGCCAGGAGTTCCAGTTGAGCGGACAGTCCCGCGATGAGCGATTGAACTGGCTGGCCGGCTTGTACTACTTTGAAGAGCAGGGGATTAACACGAACCCGGTTTTCATCTCGGTCGGGACCCTGCGCAGCGGTGGTTCGTGGGACCATGACACCTCGGCGTTGTTCGGTCAGCTAACGTATGACCTGACGGACAAGTTAAGTTTGACCGCAGGCGTACGTTATACCGAGGAGACCAAGCGCTATACACCGGACAACGTATACGAAACGCCGTTCGGTTTTGGGCCGGGCACCATCGCCGGTATCGACCCGGCCATCTGGGCGACCTATCCCGCCTCGATCACCGTCCCGGTGGAGGCCGCCCAGGCGATGTTCGGTCTGCCTCCTAATGTTGCGCCAGCCTTTTTTATGACGGAGGCGGTCGGCTCAGGCGTATTCGTCCTGCCGAACACGCAAGTGACTCAGGATATCGAAGAGACCTCGCCGATGGTGAGCTTGTCCTACCAATTAAATGACGACGTCATGTTTTACGGGAGTTACGGTGAGGCGTTCAAGGGCGGCGGCTTTACGCAGCGGGTAGCGCAGATTCGGTTGGCGACGCCGCAGTTCCAACCGGAATTCGTGAAGTCATTCGAAATCGGGATCAAGACCCTGCTGTTGGACAATCGCTTGCGGCTGAACGCGGCGGCTTTCCACAACGATTACGAGGATATCCAGATTTTCGTCCGCCAGGCCATTGCGCCGGTGACGGTGAATGCAGGTGACGGCACGATCACCGGAATGGAGATCGATTTCGATTATTTGCCTGTCGATGCGTTTCGACTCACTGGCGGTATCGGCCTGCTCGACGCCGAGTACGATAGCCTGTTGCCGGAGGCGATTGCCAATGGCATCAGCCTGGATAACCAATTCACCAAGGCGCCGGAAATCAAAGCCAATGTCTCTGGCATATACACCCATGACTTGGGCGGCGGTGGATCACTGTCGGCTCGGATCGACTACTCGTATACCGACGACATGTTTCACGATCCGCAGAATCACCCCGAATTGTTCTGGGGAAGTTATTCGCTGCTGGGTGCCGCGATCAACTATGAGTCCGCAAATCAAAAATGGCTGGTCACGCTGGGCGGTAGGAATCTGACTGATGAGCAATATATGTCCTCGGGTAGCTGGTCACTGGCAACGGGCAGCTACAACGAGGCGGTCTTCGACCGGGGGCGGCAGTACTACGCGAATGCAAGGTTCGGTTTCTGAGCTTAGCCGCGGCGCGGGTGATGCGACAGACAGGGGCGAACTTACCTTCGTCCCTGTCATCCCCGCCGTGGTGGCCGGCGGCGATCCGTTCAGCCCGCAACGGGCAGTTGCACCGTGATCCATTTCCACTCGGTCAGGGTATCGATGTCGATATCCGTGCCCTCACGCCCGAAACCACTGCTGCCCGTGCCACCGAAGGGCACGTGGGGTTCATCCGCCAGGGTCGGTGCATTGATGTGCACCATCCCGGCATTGATGGACTGGGCAAGCTTCAGGGCTTTATCGATATCCTGGGTAAAGACGGCCGCGCTCAAGCCGAACTCGGTATCGTTGGCCTTCTCCAGAGCTTCGTCCGCGCTGTCCACAGGGTAAATCGAGGTCACCGGGCCAAAGGTTTCCTCGCGGCACACGACCATCTCTTCCGTTACCCCACTCAGGATGGTGGGCTGGCAGCGGTTGCTGACCCAGTCACCGCCGGTGATCACCGTCGCGCCCTTGCTTTTCGCATCCTCGATATGGCTGCGCACCCGCTTGCGCTGACGCTCGCTGATGATGGGGCCCAGCCAGGTATCCGGATCGCGCAGATCACCGATGCCCAGGCCTTCGGCAGTGCTCTTGAATTTTTCGACAAATTCATCCAGAACGTCCCGTTCGACATAGATCCGGCTGGAGGCCATGCACGCCTGGCCCTGGAAAAAGAACGAGCCGAAGGCGGCCGCCTGCACGGCGGCATCGATATTCGCATCGTTCAGAATCACCAGGGGATTCTTGCCACCCAGTTCCAGCACCACGCGCTTCATGTTCTGACCGCAGAGCGCGCCAATGTGTTTGCCGACGCGGCAGGAGCCGGTAAACATCACGGTGCGCACCAGCGGGTGCGTCGTCAGACTGTCGCCGATGTCAGCGCCCAGGCCCGTGACGACATTGAACGCGCCGTCGGCCAATCCGGCTTCCTTGTATAGTTCTGCCAGGCGCAAGGCGGTGACCGAGGCCATTTCGGAAGCCAGCATGACCACCGTATTGCCGGTTGCAAGCGGCGTTGCGCTCAATTTGGTGTGCTTCAATAAAGGCACGTTAAACGGGGTAATGCTGGCAATCACCCCCAGGGGCTGACGCAGGCTGAAACTCAGCCGGCCGGGAATATCCGGCGGGATAGTATCACCGCGCACCTGGCGCGCGACCCCGGCAGCGGCCCGCAAGCAGCCAATAGCGTATTGCACTTCGAACTGTGCCTTACCCACGGGAGAACCGACTTCGTCGATCAGAATATCGACGAATTCCTGCCGGTTCTGTTCCAGCAACTCCGCGGTCTTGCAAAGAATGGCTTCCCGCTCCGCGGCCAGCGTTTTCGAATAGGACGTGAAGGTTTCCTGGGCCGCTTGCACGGCCTTGTCGATGTCCTGCGCCGTGCCTGCCGCAAGACGGGCGAATACGGAATCGTCCTCCGGGTTCAGATCATCCAGATACTGTCCGGAATCCGAGGGCACAGGCCTGCCTGCGATCCAGTGGTCCCAGGTCTTGATGCTTTTCAGGTTTTCAGCGGCCGTCGACATGTCGTTCTCCCGGGTGGGTTCCTTGTTTGCGGATTATACTGCTCATCATCCGTCGTTCCACAGCTTCAGAGGTGAGATGTTCTTCGAGATGATACGACGCAAGGTCGAGCAGGGTTTCGGCGAAGGCAAATCAAGGCGCTATCCGAATCCATGGAATGCGACCCGCTGCGTCGTGGCGTGCTCGAGAGCTAACCGAATTATTCACCCCTACGAAGTGCCGTCCTTGCGCTCTCGCTCAGTCTTCAAGCGATCTTCCGCAACAAAGATGAAACATTCGGCCTGGCAGGCTCACTGCCCGGCGAAGTATGCAGCCAGCTCTTCGACATCCTGATCCGACAGCGGTTTCGCCAGGGGCGCCATCACGGGATCGGCACGGCGGCCAGCCTGATAGTCCTGTAACTGCTTGACCAGATAGCGCTCGTGCTGACCGGCGAGCTTCGGCCACAGTGAATTGGTCGCTGTCATCTTCGCGCTGTGACAGGCGGCACAGGTCCTGGCTTGCCCGGGCTGCGCGGTCCCCTCACCCGCTGCAGCAGGCAGGGAACTGAAATAGGCCGCCAGGTCGCTGATGTCCGCATCGCTCAAGTTTCTTGCCATGGGACTCATCCATGGATCATGGCGTGCCCCATCCCGGAAATCCCGCATCTGCTTGACCAGGTAGCCTTCGCTCTGCCCGGCAATATTCGGCCACAGGTAGTGGTCGCTGACACCTTCCGCGCCATGGCAGGCCAGGCAGGGGATCGACCGGGCTTTGCCCGCCGCCGCATCACCGGCATGGGCCAACGATGCCGTCAAAGACCAGAACGCCCAGAAGGTCACGGTCGATACCAAATGCATCCCGATTTTCATTTCCCAAACTCCGCGGCAGTGGGTAGCAAAGACTGCGCCTCGAGCAAGCGGACGAACTCTGTCAGTCGCTGGCGCTGGTAGGCGGCGATATCGCGACCCTCGTAATCGTAAAATCCGACGCCGTCACGCAAGCCGTTGCGGCCCTCGCGCATGTTACGTTCAATTATCGCCGGCGGCGAAAACCGACCTTCATCGATGTTCTTCGCCAGATAGTTGGAGGCATAGTAGAGAATGTCGCCACCTCCCCAGTCGATGAACTCCAGCAGGCCGAAGACGGAATAACGGGGACCAAAGCCCACGCGGATCGCCCGGTCAATATCTTCCGCTGACGCCACCCCTTCGTCCACCAGTCGCGCCGCTTCGTTCAAGGCCAGGGCCTGAATCCGCGAAACGATATAGCCGGGCGATGCCTTGCACACCACCGGCACTTTGCCGATCCCTTCCAGCAGCTGCTTGAGGGTCGCCACCGTGTCTGCACTGGTCTGGTCCGACGGCGAGATTTCCACCAGCGGTACGAGATAGGCGGGATTCAGCCAGTGCGCATTGGTGAATCGTTCACTGTCTGCAATGAATCCGGCCAGGGTATCCGCCAGCAACGTCGAGGTAGTCGACGCGACAATCGCCCGTCGGGATGCGGACTCACTCAGCCAGGCGTAAGTGCTCTCCTTGATCTCCACTACTTCGGCTACCGCCTCGAAGATAAAATCGGCCCCCTGGAGGACATCGCCACTCGTGGCACGGGCAATGATATCGGTGTCAGTGGCAATTTCGCGGGCCCGGTCCGCCGACAACACGCCCGTATCCGCCAGCAGCTGGATTTCCGTAGCGAGATCCGTCCGCAGCGAAGCTGCCAGCTCCCGGAACGCGTCGGCCGGCCGCTCCTCGCTGTCGATGAGCGCAACCGGGTAGCCGGCCCAGGCGAAGCTCAGGGCGATTCCCCGCCCCATGCGCCCGGCGCCGACAACTGCGATATTGGCCATTTGCTCCTGCATCGCGGCTTGCATCAGGTCTGCCCGAGGTAACCGTGAAACACGCCTTTGGGGTCGTATTTCCGGCGCAGCTCACCCAGGCGCTTCCAGTTCTCGGTGCCGAAGCAGACTTCCAGTGCTGCCGGAAAACGCATCGAATTGAATTCGTTGATGTAATGTCCGCGGGTGTACGGCTGCATCAGCTCGACCGATTCATCCAGCCATTTGAAGTTCGGCTCGATGTCGTCGGCCGTCTCCGCCATCTGATACCAGGAAATGTAGTGATCGGCAGCATATCTGAGACTCGAATCGCTGTCGTCCCTGGATTGATTGATGCCCCAGGCCGATAGCACGAAGGAACGCGGCGAACGCGGTGGCACCTCCTGCATGCGTTCCGCCAGCGCCAGCAGGCCCTCTGCAGGTTTGTCCGTCCAGATGTTGTGGATGGCCGTGCGGTTCGGGCTGGAGTGATCGGTCTCCTGACCGGCGTACAGCTCCGACCAGCTCAGCAGCGCGTCTTCTTTTTTCAGGATGCTCATGGCCGGCAGCGCGCTGCGCGCCACCGGCTCCAGCAGCGCCAGCCCGTCTTCCCGGGAGCGACCGAAGGCGATGGCGCTGACCGCGCCGACCAGGTCTCGCCGCGCCGGCGGCTCATCAGGCGGGAAGAACCGCCCCACCACCGCAATGATTTCCAAGCGCCGGTCTTTGGCGGCGGTGATCTCCTCCAGCACCTTCGTGAGATATGGCATCTTGTCGATCGGCACCAGGTATTTGCTCTTGATGATGGCCTGGGCGGTGGGAAACAACTTCAGCTTGTAGCGCAAGACGGCACCGAAAAACCCCGGGCCGGCACCCCGGATCGCCCAGAGCAGGTCCGGATTCTCGGTCGCCGACACCGTGAGTCTGCCGCCATCAGCCATCACGATCTCGGCGCCGATAATGGAGCGACAGGCGATATCCCAGTCCGACATGTTCCAGCCAAGACCACCACCGATGAGGTAACCGCCGAGACCGACGATGCCCGTGTGAGCCGCCGGGAAGGCCCATCCCTGGGGATGGGTGATCTTGATGAAATCCTCACTGCGTATACCGGGCTGGACCCAGGCGGTGCCGGCGTCCGCGTCGATTTCCACCTCACGAAGACGCGACAGGTCAAGCAGCATGCCGCCATTGCGCAGGCAGCCGCGGGCCGGGTTGTGCCCGGTCGCCCGGGTCGCGACCTTCAGCCCCTGCTCGCGGGCGTGGTTTACCGCCTGGATCACGTCCTGTTCCGATTGAGCACGGATGATCGTGTCGGGATAACGATCCGGCTTGAAGATGTACCAGACCATGCTGGATCGCCAGAGCTCGTAGTTACTGTCGCCCCGGCGGATGATCACGCCGCTGATGCGATGCAGGCCGCTCGCCACAGTTTTGGCGATCGCGGCTGATGCCCCCATCGCGCCGGCACACATCAAGCTGAGGCCTGACACCATTCGACTTAAAAAACTACGCCGCGTAAACATCATTATCACCTGTTGTTCATGCGGCCGCCTCGGCCGCCAGCATCTGTTCTGTTGCTCTAAAATATTTCAGCCCCCAGGCCAGTATCAATCCACCCAGGGCAGCCGCCACGGTGCAAACGATCGACATGGAGTAGCCGACCGCGTTGACATCCTCAAACACGAAGTCCGTCAGCAGCGCCACCAATGTCGCACCGCCGGTGATGCCAAAGAGATTCATGAAAACGAAAAACAAGGCCGTGACCTGCGCTCGCATCCGGTTCGGCGCCATGAGCTGCAGGCCGGCTGCCGAAGTGGCCATCGGAAAGCTCGCAAAATAGAAAGCCACGGCCAGTACCGCGAGGGCGCCTGGCAGATCTGACATGGAGGAAAACAGCGCGGCGGGAATCAGCACCCCGATGGAGCCCACGATGCCTGCCCGCAGCGGGGCGTCGCCATGACCCCGCCGGGTGAAGAAATCGACCAGCCAGCCACTGCTCAGGACGCCGGCCGTATTGGCCAGCAGGACCACGACGCCGAGATAGAGTCCAGCCTCACCCTGCGACAGGTCGAACACTCTCTGCAGATAGGCAGGCGCCCAGGAAAGAAGTGCAAACAGTTTCAGGGACAGCAAACCGAAGCCGAGGAAATGCGCCGTAAACGTCGCGCGATGGCCACGGATGTATCTGAGCACCTGGCGGATGGTATAACCCTTTCGAGACCGCCCATCGCCGGCATCGACCACACCGGTACGCTCTGGGTCTCTGACCGTGAGATAGAACACCAGCGCCACCAGAACACCGGGCAGACCGACAATGAAGAAAGCGCCCTGCCAGGGTTTGACGGTGCCGATTATCGGCAGACTCAGCCCGCCGAGACCTTCCAGCCATTCGACGACACCCCCACCCACGATGAAGGCAAGTCCGGATCCCAGGAAGGCACCCATGGAGTACACGCCCAGGGCGAGACCGAGCCTGGATTTGGGAAAGGAGTCGGTGATGATGGAATAGGCCGTCGGAGAAAGTGCCGCCTCGCCCACCCCAACGCCGATGCGCGCCAGAAAAAGTTGCCAGAAAGTTTGCGCCAGGCCGCACATCGCCGTGGCAATACTCCAGACGGTCATGCCGGCAGAGATAATGAACGGTCGCGGCCCCACGTCCGCCCATCGGGCCAGAGGCAGACCCATGATTGCGTAGAACAGCGCGAAGGCGAAGCCGATCAGCAGACTGAACTGCGTGTCGGTAATCTGCAGATCCGCCTGAATCGGCACGATCAGCAGAGCGATGATCTGCCGGTCCACGAACGACAGGATGTAGGCGACCATGCACAGCGAAACGGTATACCAGGCGTAGGCCGAAGAGGGTCGTCCGGCCGCGGCAGCCATCACGATCTGGCACTGCCGGCGAGTTCGCGGCCGGCATCGACCTCGCTCTTCACCCGGATCAGGTGGTCATGTTGATACAGGTACTCGGCATACGCTTGCATATCGATGAGGTCTCGTTTGGCCAGGTCCATGACAGTCATCCTTCCAACGTTACAACTTGCTGTGCTTGGGCCAGCATGTGACCAGCCCCGCCTCAATCCCAAACAGGTCGAGGGCTCGGCTCATAAATAAGCAGTTCGCTAGCGGTGGCAGGTCAACCGTAATCCAATGTAAAACATGCAGTCATACGAATATATTATTAGTAATCAACAAGTCTTGGCGGATAGAGCGGGATTCGAACCTACCACATTCCTTATAACTATGCGGAATGCAGCGGCCAGTGCCGCCGCGTCCACGCCCCATCGTTCATTGTTGTTCATCCTGATTTCCCCTATGCTGGGTCTGCGTCGGCGCCTCCGGATCCAACCAACAGCCTAACAAAGCAAGGAAAGCGACAAGGATCGGCGGAAGCGCATTATCGGAAGAAGGCCAGCCTGGCCAGTCCGTAAAGGGGGAAGACATGTCATTTCTGTTTCGAATTTCGTCGACTATCACCATCACCATCGCCGCCGGGATCGCCGCCATCGGTCTTGTCGGAACCAGTGCTCATGCCCAGGAAGCGGGCGCCACGGCCTCGTCGGTCCTGGAGGAAATCGTCGTGACCGCCCGGCGGCGCGAGGAAAGGCTGCAGGACACGCCGATCTCGATTTCCGCGTTTACCGGCGCATCGTTGGACCAGCGCCAGATCAATCGCCTGAGTGGAATCGGCTCGTCCACACCGAACCTGATGTTCGACACCGGCGCGACATTTTCGGGTGCAAACTCGTCGGCTTCAGTCTTTATTCGCGGTATCGGTCAGGTCGACTTCACGCTAACCACCGAGCCCGGCGTGGGCATATACCTCGATGGCGTTTACATGTCACAAACGATCGGCAGCGTGCTGGACCTGGTCGATATCGAGCGTATCGAAGTGTTGCGTGGACCACAGGGTACGCTGTTCGGGCGCAATACCATCGGCGGGGCGATCAATGTGACGTCCAGGAAGCCGGCCGACGAACTGCAGGGTGACGTCAAAGTCACGGTCGGCGAGGACAGTCGCTTCGACGTGCGCGCCGGGGTGAATTTTCCGATTACAAATAACCTGGCGGTCCGTTTGTCCGCCGCTACATTTGGCCGGGACGGTTATGTCGCCGCGCCGAACACGCCGAGTGGCGAGGAACTCGGCGACATCGATCAGGACGTCGCCCGCTTAGCGTTGGGCTGGGAGCCGAACGAGAAATTCAGGCTGGATTTCAACGCGGACTGGTCCCGGCAGCGGGAAAACGGCGTACCGAATGTGCTGGTCGGGGTGTTCGACGGCGCCGCCTTTGCTATTCCTATCCCGCCGCTCGGCACTTTGCCGACCGATGCTTTGGTGCCGCTAAGTTTTGTGGATCTCCACAATCTGGTGGCGACGGCACCATTCGGTGAACAGGGTTGCTTGTCAATGTTCGTGGTACCGATGTTGTTTGCCTGTCCGCCGAACGTGGTGCCAAACCCGCGATTCCTCCAGTCCGTCATTTGCGGCGGCAGCGGAACGCCTAACCCTGTCTTCAATTGTCCGCCCGGTCAGAGCGATATCATCAATATTCAGAACGACCCCTGGGTCAACACCAGCACGCTTGCCCTGGCTTCGGAGAGCGATGTCTGGGGCGTGAACCTGACGCTGGCCTATGACTTCAATGGGGCCACGATCAAGTCAATCACCAGTTATCGTGAGATGGAGGCGTTCACCGCATTGGACATTGACGCCGTCGAAGTCCTGATCGGCGACCTGGTGAACGATTTTGATACCGAGCAATTCACCCAGGAGTTTCAGCTGTCGGGCGTCGCGATCAATGACCGCTTGAACTGGCTGGTCGGTTTCTACTATTTCACCGAAGAAGGGACCGG
Source organism: Pseudomonadota bacterium (assembly GCA_022572185.1). Taxonomy (GTDB): domain Bacteria; phylum Pseudomonadota; class Gammaproteobacteria; order Steroidobacterales; family Woeseiaceae; genus JACZWL01. The sequence goes on from JACZWL010000018.1 coordinate 42,849, forward strand.
CCTGGACGATGTGGAATTCACGGTCGCGCGATTTCTATCGGGTGCTCAGGTTGACAACGAAAGCACAGCCGCCTTCGGTCAGCTGACCTTCGACTTCACGGACAAGCTGTCGCTGACCGCCGGCCTCCGGTATACGGATGAAACGAAGAAGTTCATTGTCCCGGATACCTGTTTCGCGCTACCGAAGGGGCCGGCAACAACGGTCTTTGACCCGACCACGGGGCTGGACGTCACGATCACTTGCGCCCGGCTGCAAAGTGTGATCGATCCGGGTTTCCTGAACGGTACCGATTCAACTGACCCTACTTCCGGATTTTTGCCGTGGATCAATTTTCTGGTCGGGGGCGACGTGAATCGAGATTGCTGCCTGCCGATTTCCAATGCGGCCGGTATACCGGTCGGCGGGTTAATTCCGGGCCTGGATGTTTCGCCGACCACCGGCTTGCCGCAGGCTCCCGTCAATGGCAACGGCTTCCCGCTCGTACCGGGCGGGACGGCCGAAAGGTCGTTCGACGACTGGACGCCCCATATCAATCTGGCCTACAAGTGGACCGATGATCTGCTGACCTACGTGTCCTATTCGGAAGGGTTCAAATCCGGCGGGTTCGTGCAGCGGGTCTTTCCACCCAAGACCGAAGTCCCGTCGTTCGAGCCGGAGAGTGCCAAGGTATACGAACTCGGGTTCAAATGGCTGGGGGCCGACGAACGGCTCCGGCTCAACGGCGCAGTGTTCTTTACCGATTACGAAGACCTGCAGATCGAGGTCAATGACGGCATTGCGCCCGTTACACGCAATGCTGCGGAGGCGGAGATCACCGGTTTCGAACTCGAGCTGACGGCGGTGCCCGGCGCGAACTGGCTGATCCAGGCCGGTGTCGGGTATCTCGATGCGGAATACACGAAGCTGGACCCCAGCCAGAATTTCACCACCGATCTGCGCGAGCTCACGCTAGCTTCGAAACTGGTTAATGCCCCTGAGTGGACGACTAACGTGGGCGTCCAGTACACGGCTGCTTTTGGCGGCGGTGGGCAACTGATCCCGCGAGTGGACTGGGCCTATACATCAGAGGTATTCAAAGACGCCTTGAATTACCCGGAACTCAGGCAGGACGATTACCATCTGGTCGACGCCTATCTGACCTACATCGCGCCGCAGGGAAATTGGGAAGCGGCTCTGTTTGCGACCAACCTGACGGACGAGGAATACATCACGTCCGGCTTTGCCAACGGGCTGACCCAGGGCCGGATTACCGCGAACGTCGGTCGTCCGCGCCAGTGGGGCCTGAGCCTTATGTACCGTTTTGGCGAATAAGCGAAGAGGTTGCGGTGAGGAAGATCGCTGTCATCGGCGCGGGCCAGGCCGGCCTGCTCGCGGCCCATGCCCTCCACCAGAATGGGTACGAGGTATCGCTTTACTCGGATAAAACGGCGGACGACTTTCTCACCAAGACACGACCGACGGGTACTGCCGCTCGATTCCACATGTCGCTCGAGTTCGAACGCGAACTCGGACTCGAGCACTGGGGAGACGTGGCGCCTCGCGGCGAAGGCGTGCATCTGCACTTCTGTCGGAAGAAGGGCAACGTATTTCTGACCCTGCTGGGTCGTCTGGACGATTATTATCTGGCGATCGATGTCAGACTGCAGAGCGCAACCTGGATGCGTGAGCTGACAGAGCGAGGTTGCCGGGTCGAAATTGAGAACATCACCATCGACCGGCTCGAAGAGATCGCGGCCGAGAACGATTTGAGCATCGTGGCCGCGGGACGGGGTGAGATTCAGCAACTCTTCCCGCGCGACGAGGCCCGCAGCACTTATGACCGATCCCAGCGCTTCCTGGCCATGGTGTGTGTGCACGGGATCCCCATGAACTTCGACTATGCCCCGTATTACCGGCCGGTGAAGTTCAATTTCTTCGCCCCGCACGGTGAGTGTTTCTGGGTGCCCTGGTATTCGATGAATGCGCAGCAATCCTGGAGCCTGGTATTCGAGGCCAAGGATGACGGCCCGTTCGACCGTTTTCGCGATGTCAAGTCCGGCCAGCAGGCACTCGATCGAGCCCGGGAGGTGGTCAAGGATATGACGCCCTGGGACTACGAGTGGCTGAAGGATGCGGAACTCTGCGATGAGAATTCATGGCTGGTTGGCAGCTTCCTACCGCAGGTTCGACAAGTCGTCGGGACGCTCCCGTCGGGGCGCAACGTCATCGCCCTCGGTGACACGGCCCATTCCCTGGACCCGATCGGGGGTCAGGGGGCAAACAATGGCAACAAGATGACGCGCAATCTGGTCGAATGCGTGCTGGAGCGGGAGGACCAACCCTTCGACGCGGACTGGATGCGGGGCACGTTCGATCGTTTCTGGGAACGACACCGTTACATCGACATGTTCAATAACACGCTGCTCGAGCCACTCACCGACGCTGGCAAGATAATTCTCGTGGCGCAATACGGCAGTACGGCCGAAGCCGGGAACGATAGCCCCCAGCAGAAGATCGCGGATGCCTTCGTCAGCAATTTCAACGATCCGATCGAGCTCACGGAGGCCTTCCACGACAGCGACAAGGCCAGGCAGGTGGTGAAAGAGGCGTTCGGATCGTCGTTCTGGCCTGTGCTCCGCGGCGGGCTGGGCATCGCCAAGGCGCAGCTCTTGCAGATGCTGGGCAGGCCCGGGGGCCATCCGGGAACCTGACCGATCGATCGGCATACGGGGCCGACTCACCGGTCTCCTATTGCATGCTATTCGGGAAGCTGACGCCGGCTGTGCCGATTGAGGTTGCCGACAACCAGCCAGATTCCCAGGCAAATGAATAATCCGCCGATCAGATGATAGAAAAAGATTTTCTCGCCCAGAAACGTGACAGCCAGCATCGCACCGAACAGCGGAATCAGATTGATAAACATCGCCGCGCGGCTGGGACCGATTATCTGATTTCCCAGGTTCCACATCAGATTACCAAACACGGAAACCAATAACGCGAGTTCAAGTACCACCACAACCGTAGATGAGCGCATCGGCACGGTCGCATAGAACAAAGATTCCAGAATATAAAATGGCAGCAACATCAAACTGCCCATCAGCGTGAGGGCGAACAGTGATTCGACGACAGAGAGATCGCCGGGCAACTTTCTCAGATTCAAGGCATATGTGGCAAGGCCGCACATGGCTGCCAGAGCAATCAAATCTCCACTGTTCAATTGCAGGTTTGACACATTAGTCCAGTCACCCTTGGACATCATGACCACGACACCAAACAACGCGAAGATGATGCCGACAACACCGCTCCTGGAAATCCGGTCCTGCAGAAACACGACTGCCAGTAGCACCGTAAGAACCGGCTGAACCGCATTGATCAGGGAGACGTTGATTGCCGTCGTAAAGTTCAGCGCCACCAACAACACGGAGGTGCTGCCCACGATGAGAAGTCCAAGCACGGCCAGGATTTTCAGGTGTGCGCGATAAATTTCGCGTCGTTCGAGGATTTTCGGCACCACGAAGGGTGCCAGAAACAGTGCGCCAACCGTCCAGCGCCAAAAGGATAGTCCTAAAGGGGGAATCTCGCCGTGTACGCTTCTGCCGATAACGTGATTACCCGCCAGGCACAGGGCCGTCAGAGTCAGTATCAGGTGCGCCCCTCGTGGTGTCCTGATCCAGGCGAATTTCCTGTTGGCTACCGAACGAGTTTCCTGCGTCATCCCGCTCTGCCGTTTAATGCGAATAATCTGCTGAGAAAGTCGTACAGATCAAGGTGAAATCACTGCGCCTGCAAACTGGTATCGAACTGTCGAAAATTGCGGGCGCTGAGATTATGTACGGGCACCAATGCCGCCGCACTGTGTGAAGCACTTACCCGGTCTGTCGGCGTCTCGCCGTAGAGCGTGTTGCGCTGACGTGGGTGACGACCGATGCTTCTGATCAATCTGTCCATCGCATCCGGCGCCATCTCCTGACCGTGACTCGCGCCGGCCGCACGCGATATCGACTCGTTCATCAAGGTGCCACCCAGGTCGTTCGCACCGGCATTCAGGCAATCGGCAGCTCCGGCCTCGCCGAGCTTGACCCATGAGACCTGGATGTTCGGGATCAAGGGATGCAGTACCAGCCGAGCTACGGCATGCATCAGTATTGTTTCCCGATAGGTTGGACCCGGCCTTGACAAGCCCTTGCGGTGCATCGGCGCTTCCATATGCACGTAGGGCAACGGGACAAATTCTGTTATGCCGCCAGTGCGTTCCTGCAGGTCGCGAATCGCCAGAAGATGCCGTGCCCAGTGCTGAATTTTTTCCAGGTGACCGAACATGATGGTTGAGGTTGTGTGCAGACCCAGTCCGTGTGCGGCCGCGATGGTGGACAGCCACTCCCCCGCCGTGATCTTGTCCGGGCATATAATCCGGCGGATGTCATCATCGAGAATCTCCGCTGCCGTGCCGGGCAAAGTGCCGAGGCCGACGTCCTGCAGCTGTGCCAGGAAATGCTCAACAGAAACACCAAATGTCCTGGCGCCATGAGTAATTTCGAGCGGTGAAAACGCATGTACATGTATATCGGGTGCAGCCCGTTTCGCTGCGCGGCAAATGTCGATATAGGTCTGACCAGTAAACGCCGGGTGAATACCACCTTGTAAACAGACTTCTGTCGCACCGCGGCTCCAGGCTTCCGCCGTGCGGCGCTCTATCTCCTCGAGATCGACGACGTATGGCGCGCCACGCAGATTCTCGCTCGTCTTGCCCTTTGAAAAGGCACAGAACGAGCACTTGTAAAGGCAGATATTCGTATAGTTGATGTTCCGATTGACGACGTACGTGACAACGTCGCCGGTCACTTCACGACGCAATTGATCCGCCGCATGACAAACCGCTGCAACACTGCTGCCGCGGACGCGAAACAACACCTCGACATCCGCTCGCGTCAGACGCTTACCGGAGCGGGAGCGTCCGAGAATACGACTCAGGCGTGCATCGAACACTTCATGATTGCTGGCACCGGCACCTTGCAATCGCCAGGGCGGAGTTACCTCTGCACCGACCGCCCATTCCTCCGGACGGCTGTCATCGCGGGCATAGCCATCGCTGTCCGCGTGCCGCAGTACGGCGCCGATCAGTCCGGAGTCTATCCACTGATCACGATCCTCAATGTATGACGGATAAACTGTCAAACGCGGTATCAGACTTTTTTTCGCCGTCGCCGTAATATCGGCCAGATCCTGCACAGGCGGCCAGGGTGACTCCGGATTGACATGATCGGGTGTCACGGGCGACACACCGCCCCAGTCACTGATCCCCGCGTGGATGAGGGCCACGGGATCCTCGGCATTCAAATTCGGCGGCACCTGTATGCTCATGTCGGGCCCGAATACATGACGCGCGATCGACACCGTCCAGAGCAACTCTTCTCTCGCCGGCGGCGCAAAACCTGCCATTTTTGTGCCCGGCTTCGGCACAAAATTCTGAATAATGATTTCCTGAATGTGCCCGTATTGCTCGTGCAAGGCACGCAAAGCCAAGAGGCTGTCAATCCGTTCGCTGCGGGTTTCGCCTATACCGATCAGGATGCCGCTCGTAAAAGGTACCCGGGCTTCGCCAGCCGCGCGGATGGAATCCAGTCGAACCGACGGCTGCTTGTCCGGCGAACCATAATGCGGTCCGCCCCGCAGGGAAAGACGCGACGAGGTGGTTTCGAGCATCATTCCCATCGACGGCGCAACAGCGCGAAAACGCCGATAGTCGGACAAGGACATGATGCCGGCGTTGAGGTGCGGCAACAAGCCGGTTTCCCGGCGCACGAGTTCGGCCATCTCAGCCAGGTAATCCAGAGTCGTGTCGTGCCCCATCGCCTTCAGGGCAGTCCGGGCGGTCTTATAGCGGAGTTCCGGCTTGTCGCCGAGGGTAAACAACGCTTCGCGGCAACCGGCTTGTCTGCCCTCCCGGGCAATCGCCAGGACCTTATCGCGATCGAGATAGGGTTGCGCCACCCGTCGCGGCGTCTTGGCATAGGTACAGTAGTGACAGACATCCCTGCACAATTCTGTGAGCGGAATAAATACTTTGGGCGAGTAAGTCACGACGTTGCCGCTACCGGCGTCGCGAATCCTGGCGGCTGCACGCATCAGGCGTTGCAGGGACCATTTATCCCCCATGCGCAGTAATTCGTTTCGATCTGTAGAATTCATAATTCTGAATTACGCAGTTTCGGCGGCAGCGACCCTGTCATTCAGCCGCGTCACAACACCAGATCGTTGCAGAAACTTTAGCGTGTCGCAGGAATCGTTCTGGCGACATAAGTATTGCAGATCGTCGGCTGTGTCGATATCACGCTGAAACGCGGTGTCATCAAGCACGCTCACCTTCTGCCCTGCGGCCTGAGCCGCCAACGCATGCCGCTTTGCGCTGCCCGCGCCGAACGAGAACTTTACCTGCTGTGGCATCGTCGCAATGAATGCGTTGGTGCCGCCGTCCCGGACGGCACGACAGATAGTGACTCCCTCCTGGTGACCGCGCAGGATGCGGGCGAAATCTTGACTGCAAAGGCGCGGCAGGTCCGCGGCGACCAGCAGGAACGTTTTCGCCGACTGAATTTCAGGCATCTGTGCAATCCGGGTCACATTAGCGGACACGTCGAGCGTTGGGTCATCATTCTCATACGCACAGTCGAATCGTCTCGCGAGTTCTTCCTGTTCAGGGCCCTGCCCCAGTAACAGTATGCGATCGATTTCCGGCGTATTGCATAAGGCCCTCAATACATCGGTCGCCATCAGCCGGGCGACGCTTTCGCGCTGTGTGCCCGCAAGCACGGATGACAGACGTGTTTTGGCCCGATCAAATGCCTTGACCGGCAATATCGCCCAGGTCTTGCTCATGGCGTTTCGCTCTGGCAACAACAAAGAATCTGCGGCAATACTGCCTTAGTCTGCCGCGAATCTCCTTGTTTTTTCAAGAATCTGTCTTGACTGGCTAGCGAAGCGATCGCGGCTATGGGGCAACGATATACGGCAGCATCGGCAAGCATTAAGCCTGTGCATGAAGACCTGGCCATCGTAGCCGAAAAGTGGATATTTCTCGCGCCGGAACGCCTAACATCCAAAACGGTGCTAGCCAGAATCGCCCCGACGCGCTGACGGCATTCAGTAATTGATAGACGGTGACATCGATGGATAAAACAAGCCGATCAGACGCATGCCATCCGGCGATGTGCACTCCAGAGAATGCGCCTGTTTCAGTGGCAGAAAAATAGTGTCACCCGGTTTGACGGGCGTTTTTGTCTCGTCAGTCCACATGAATCCTTCACCTGAGAGTATCGTGATGGTCTCTTCATACAAATGCCGGTGATGCGCTGCACGCGACTGTGGAATTTCACCGATGAACTGGGAGACCGGTGTGCCATGAGTCTTGTCGCCGATCAATACCTGGAAGAAGCGGTCTGCCATTGCTTCCTGTTTGCTTTCATCCACACCCTGCACGCGATCCGGAATTGAAGTATCGAAAACCTGCGGCATCTGCTCCAGGGTCTCGGGTGTCGCACACGGTGGGCAAACCGAAATATTCATTGCGATGGGTTCCGCGTCTTTGTTGGTAATCTGAAAACCCTCTCCCGGTTTAATGCACACACCGCTCTCGGCCGAGACAGGAAACGCGCGATGGCCGATATTGACGGTGCCCTGTCCCGAGACGATAAAAAGCACGACATCGCTGCCAGGGTAGCTCAGAACGGGTGACTGGCCGGTTGCTACGACCGCTTGATATTGCGATAGATTTTTCGCGCCATCGACCACGCCGATAACCGGGTAGATCTTCATAGTGCCAAGCGTCGACAATGCTGACTCGGGCACCCGAATGACGTAGCAGCCATTATCCAGCTTTGCCTTTAATGCCCCGCCCTCGCCCGCTACGTAATCCACAAGTACCACGCCGACGCCATCAGCCTCACCGGCTTCCGCATAGGTGTCGGAAAGACTGTTGTGGGATCCATCACAAAACGGTTGTGCCTTGGTATGTTTGCAAGCGCAGAGAAGCTTTTCCCCCGTTTGTTCCGCAACCCACTTTAGCGGGAGGAATTCCGTCACTTTATGCGATCCGTCGCAAAACGGTTGCTTCTTGCTGAGCCCACAGGCACACCAGAAGTAGCTCTTACCCTTCTCAAGCTGAACGAGATACGGCTTGAGCCGTGCGATTGTTGCTGTGCTCATTTCGTCTTTTCCCAAAGGTTTGTGTCTGTCAGATCAACAGATGCTTTTGTCGCTTCAATGCGCGAAAAAGCGTATCGATGTCGTCATGGTTGTTATAAAGTTGAGGCCGAGGAGTGAACGCGCACTTCCGGCCCTATCGCTCTCATTATGCCGCCGTGTTCACCCGTCACGATACGATTCTTCAAAGTGCAGCCTCAACTGAGCGCTCACGGTAACAAAGAGCTATGACCACATCTACAACGAAGCCGGCATCCCGTGAACGAACCAGCTAAAAGCCTTGAGATTGCACTCGATGAGTTGAACGAACTCCTCGGCGACAGATTAAGCATCAGCGATGCAGTCCGCGATCACCACTCACACGACGAATCGTGGCATCCGGCACGACCTCCCGACGCTGTCTGTTTTGTGAACAGTGCTGAGGAGGTTTCCAGGACGATTGCCATATGCAGCAGGCACAGAATACCTGTCATCGCCTTTGGTACTGGCACCGGACTGGAAGGCGGCACTGTCGCCCATAAGGGCGGAATTTGTATCGATACTTCGAAAATGAATGCCATTCTTCAGGTAAACGCAGAGGATATGGATTGCACGGTCCAGGCGGGCGTCACCCGAAAGCAACTTGACAACTATTTGCACGATAGCGGATTGTTTTTTCCGATTGACCCCGGTGCAGATGCCTCTCTTGGCGGAATGGCGGCGACACGCGCATCGGGTACCAACGCTGTCCGCTATGGCACCATGCGGGAAAACGTTTTATCGCTGAAAGCTGTGATGGCAGACGGCAGCATCGTCACAACGGGCCATCGTGCCAGAAAATCCGCAGCGGGCTACGACCTCACTCATCTTTTTATCGGGTCAGAAGGAACACTCGGAATCATTGTTGAACTGACCTTGCGCCTGCACGGCAAACCAGAGGCAATTTCATCCGCAAGGGTCTATTTCGACGATGTCGACGGCGCCGTCAATACGGCGATTCAGACCATACAGTTTGGTATCCCTATCGCGCGCGTTGAACTGCTCGATGCGGCCCAGATGAAAGCAATCAATCAGTACTCCGGAACCAGCTATCCGGAAAAAGTTGCACTTTTTCTCGAGTTTCACGGCAGTCACGCGTCAGTAAAGGAACAAGCAGAAATCGTTGGTGAAATCTGCACAGATCTTGGGGGTTCCGACTTTGAATGGACAGCCTACGAAGAAGAACGGCGTGAAATGTGGGACGCGCGACACTCCGCAGCTTACGCCGCCATGGCGGTCAAACCTTCTGCAAAAACATATGCCACCGATGTCTGTGTACCGATTTCGCGTCTGGCAGACTGCATCCGCGAGACTCGCGACGATGTAGAGAGAAGTGCCGACATAACATCATTTCTCCTTGGCCATATCGGCGACGGAAACTTTCACTATGTCTTTCTTATCGATCCTGATGACCCGGCGGAATACGAACTAGTACAACAACTGAGTGAGCGAATGGTGCAGCGGGCGATTCGCATGGGCGGCACCTGCACCGGCGAGCATGGTATCGGGCTGGGCAAGCGAAAATTCTTGCAGCTGGAATTCGGGGAAGAGGCGGTCGCGCTGATGCGGACCATTAAGTCTGCCATGGATCCTCACGATATCCTGAATCCCGGCAAACTGTTGCCAGCAGAGCAAGCGCGACCTTAGGGGTGCTTCGATCTATGCGTATGAAAAATTTTCTTTGCATGATCTTGGCGGCCTTCTTCGTTGCCCAGGAAGTTGGTAACACGCCTGAAACACTTCATGACGGTCTGTGGGCTTGGCTGCCTGATTCGATACTCGAGCGGATTCAGGCGAACAGGCTACCGCCCTTTGCAAAGATTAAGGCGTACGATTACGGGATCCGAATCCCTGCTTATGCCTCCGCTGCGGGCATCTATACTTGCGTATCCACTTCGTCATGCGTGACGGCGTGATTTACAGTCTCGACAACAACAGCACAGCCGCACTCAAAGTTACTGCTGAAGTATTTTCGCCATGACTTCCCGGTCGATATGGCATTGCCCATGCAGCGAACCTTGAATGCGCCAATGGGTTGCAGGTTTTCGAGTTTGAGGTAAATCTCGTCCGCTCTGTCGTGAAGATTGAGGCGCAGCAGAGGTGTTCGAATGATGTATGGCGCGAGCAAATTTCCGGCCGCGCGAATTTCTTGCAGTGTCGGGGCAGTGAGAGTTGTGGCGGGCATGTCCGGATCTTGGTTAACCGCAAGCAACAAATTAGACGTTTTGAAAGCTCGGATCAATCAAATCTTCCGAGTGAGGATAAACGCTGCAACGGATACATGGATAGCATGACGGGAATTGCTGTTTTTCAATATTTGTCATGTTTGGTTTGGCATCAGGCGCCGCTTGACGGCGCATATCATCTGGCTGGTTTCGTCCTGCCGGATGCCGGGAGTTCTTATGAAATGGCCAGCGGATAGGATCACACAAAGCTCACCAAAGAGCTTCGGGATGTACGAAAAAGCCATGGAATATATGGCTCAGGGCAAGGATGTTATTCATCTTGAGGTCGGCCGGCCGAATTTCGATACGCCATTGCATATCAAGGAGGCTGCCAAGAAAGCACTCGATGACGGAATTGTGCATTACGGAGAGTTTCCCGGAGACTCCAAGCTTCGTGAAGCGCTCTCGGGCAAACTCAAGTCGCTTAACAAGCTCGACGTATCACCCGACGAGGTTCTGGTCACCAATGGTCTTACTCATGCTGCCTATGCGGTCTTCATGGCGGCACTGGATGAGGGTGATGAGGTTATTCTGTTGGAGCCCTATTATCCCCAGCATATCAATAAGATAGAGCTGTCTGGCGGCAAGATTATCACGGCACCCCTGGACAGGGAGAACGGTTTTCAGGTAGATCGAACGGCGATCGAATCGCGAATTACTGAGAAGACACGAATGATCTGTATCGTTAACCCGGCCAATCCAACCGGCAGGGTTTTCAGTCTTGACGAACTCAAAATCATTGCCGATTTGGCCATAGAGCACGATTTGCTGGTAATAAGTGATGAGGTTTATGAGCAGATTACTTACGACGGTCACCAACATATCAGCATTGCTTCGCTACCCGGAATGTGGGAGCGGACATTCAGTTGTTTCGCCTACACCAAAGCGTTTGCGATGGATGGATGGAGATTGGGTTACGTAGTTTGCAAAAAGGAATTCATGCCCGCGTTGCTGAAGATCACCGTAAACGATGTCGCTCATGTCAACGTATTTATTCAGGCAGGCGCTTACGCCGCAATTACCGGCCCACAAGACTGTCTCGCTGAAATGCTGCAAGAGGATGCCCGCCGCAGAGATCTGGTATGCCGGCGCCTGAACGAAATAAAAGGAATTGTATGCCCGTCGCCACAGGGAACCATTTATGCATTTCCCGATGTCAGTGCGATCGGCAAGCCGTCGCTGCAGATAGCGGAGGAGATATTGGCGGAGACCTATGTCGTTACGGAGGACGGCGCATTTTATGGATCCACGGGCGAAGGGCATCTGCGCATTTGCTTCGGTGCCGAGCCTTACGAAAGGTTAGAGCAAGCCATGGATCGGCTGCAAGAATATTTCGAAAAATGAATTCTGCTTGGTGTCGGATTGCCGATAACCGTTGAGTAAACTGCTCTATTCGAAGCCATCTGGTTCACGTTCCCGAGGACAATTCCATGGATAAATCACTCGACACTGCTTTCAAGCACGAAAAATGGTCATCGGGGACTGCATTCCTGCTTGCCACCATCGGAGCAGCCGTCGGGCTGGGAAATCTGTGGCGTTTTCCCTTCATGGCCGGCCAAAACGGTGGCGGTGCGTTTGTCCTGATTTATATCGGCTTCGTCGTATTTCTGAGTGTACCAATCATAGCCGCCGAGCTCGCGATTGGGCGGCGCGGCCAGGGCAGCCCTATCTCGACGATGCGCAAACTGTCGAGCGAGGCAGGCGCGAGCGCTTCATGGCATGCTATTGGCTGGCTCAGCATTGCCGTTCCGCTAATCGGCCTCAGCTTTTACAGTGTCGTGGCGGGCTGGTCGATCGACTACATCGTGCAAGCTGCGGTGAATGCTTTTTCACAGTTCAGCGGCGCTGACTCTGAACGTGCATTCAATGAAATGCTGTCATCGCCATTACGGTTATTGTTTTTCCACACGTTGTTCCTTACCACTGCCGTTTTTATCGTCGCACGCGGCATCGGCAACGGTATCGAGCTCATCGCCAAGTTCATGATGCCGGGTTTGTTTGTGATACTTATCGGCCTCGCAATCAATTCTGTGATAAACGCCGACATCAGCCGCGGGCTGGAGTTTCTGTTCAGTCCGGATATCAGCAAGATCACGCCTAAAGTCGTGTTTCTTGCAATGGGGCAAGCGTTTTTTTCCGTCGCAATAGGTGTGGGCGTAATGATTACGTACGGAGCCTATGTCCCTAAGCAGATATCCCTGCCAAAAGCGGCGCTGACGATTGCGCTGGCTGATACTGCCGTAGCGCTGTTAGCCGGCATCGTCATTTTTCCACTGGTATTTTCGCATGGCCTTGATCCTGCCGGTGGACCGGGTTTGATATTTGTCACGCTCCCGGTGGCATTTGGCAACATGCCGGGCGGGCATATCGTGGGTCTTTTGTTTTTTATCTTGTTGTTTTTTGCGGCATTCTCAAGCGTGATCGGAATGCTGGAACCGGTAGTATCCTGGCTGGAGGAGCATAAGGCATTTTCCCGCCCAAAAATGGCAATTCTCGCTGGAAGCTGTGGATGGGTGCTGGGTATCGCAGCTTTACTGTCTTTCAATGTCTGGTCGGATTTGAAATTACTGAGCTTCGTGCCACTGTTGGAGGGGAAAGGAATTTTCGAACTGCTCGATTTTCTCGTATCTAATCTGATGCTCCCTTTTAATGCGTTGCTCATCGCAGTCTTTGCCGGCTGGATAATGTCGAAAAAAGCAATCCTGGACGAGCTCGGTTTGCAGAACAAAGTGCTTATTGGGTACCTGCGTTTTATTCTTCGATATGTCGCACCCGTGGTCATCGGCCTGATCTTCTACACCAGTCTGACCTGAGCAAGCAAGGCTTTCCTGTTCCCGCTGTGTTTGGGACAGAGGAATGTTTCAGGCCGCGGTTACTGCCCGGCCACCATCTTGAAGCTGGCGCCAGCCCGCTGGATGCTTTCGGCCGAAATCACGGATTGAAGCCGACGGCGTCGCCAATGTGGATCGTCAGGATCAGGAAGACAGCCGCCATCGCAAAAAGCTTCAGTAACAGCGGCCCTGTGAATCTGACCCAGGCGCCGTAGGGAATCCTGCCGAGCGCCAGGGCCCCCATGACCAGTGCACTGGTCGGGACGATCATATTTGTGAAGCCGTCACCAAACTGGTAGGCCAATACGGCCGTCTGCTGCGGGACGCCGGTGAGTGTTGCGAGCGGCGACATGATCGGCATCGTTACAAATGCCTGGCCGCTGCCGGAAGGAATAAAGAAGTTGCAGATCGTCTGCACGACGAGCATGCCCAGCGCAGATACTTCCGCTCCGAAATTCTTAAGCAGATTCGCGAGGGCATTGATGATGGTATCGATGACGCGACCGTCGGAGAGCACGACCTCGATCGTTCGCGCAAACCCGACCATCAAAGCCGCTGCAGTCATTTCTGCAGCACCCTTGATGAATGTGCGACTCGTTTCGCCAGCCGGAATCCGTGCGATCAATGCGGTGAGCAGACCGATGCCGAGAA
>JACZWL010000059.1 GCA_022572185.1 Pseudomonadota bacterium
GGGCCGTAACACAAACAGACCGGTTCAAAGTTGCGGTGTCTGGTGCTCCGGTTACTAATTGGATTAGTGAATATGGCACCGAACTGCCGGAAGTAAATCGATATGACCGGGCATTGCTTGGTGATTTGTACGACAACATGAATCTCTTCACCAAAGTATCGCCTTTATCTCACGTACGAAACGCTACAACGCCCACGTTATTGATCTGTGCCGAGAATGACAAGATCGATCCGATTGGCCAATGTTGGGAATTTTACAGGAGCCTGAAGCAGAATCACGTTGCATCGGAGTTGGCCATCTACAAAGGAGTGGGTCATTCTCGTTCTGTCTGGGCGTTGAAGCAGCGAACTGACTCTATGGAAAGGATGCTCAACTGGTTTCAACGATATCTGCCGGAACCTCAGTAACCTGAAATGAGAGGAGCTCGACGAGGATATAGCCTGCTTGAAATAGTGAAAATCTATCAAAATGAAACATCACCGCCCACAGAAAACAATACTGACATTACTTCTCGTCCTGGCTGCTGGCTCAGTCGGTGCTACCGACCTGGTCATCCACGCCGGTACTCTAATCGATGGCGTATCTGATTCACCAAAGAGAGACGTTTCGATCCTCGTGCAGGATGACAAGATTGTAGCGGTTGAGGAGGGCTTTAAGAGGCCGCGTGGTGCTGAGGTCATCGACCTTTCGAATGCGACCGTGTTACCGGGATTTATCGATTGCCATGTGCATATTACGTCCAGGCTGCCGAGCCGAACGAATGCCACAGAGTACAACGTGACACACTCGGCAATCGACAAGGCCTTCGACGGCGCCTTATTCGCGCGGCAGATGCTGCAACAAGGATTCACCAGTGCCCGTGACGTGGGTGGCGGTGACGCCTCGGCCGCGGTTCGCAATGCGATCAACGCCGGCAAGATTGCTGGCCCACGGCTGTGGGTTGCGCTGGAGGCGCTTGGGCCAACGGCCGGGCATGGCGATCCGAGCACTGGTATGGACCCGGCGCTGTCAAATCCGGGCTGGGAAAACGGTATCGTTGATTCACCCGAACAGGCTCGTTTTCGGGTTCGTGAACACAAGCGCCGCGGTGCGGACCTGATCAAGATTGTGCCCTCCGGCGGGATAGCATCCACCGGTACGGACCCACGCCAGCAGTTGATGACGAACGACGAAATACAGGCCGTGGTTGAGACTGCGCATTCGCTGGGCATGAAGGTCGCGGCCCACAGCTATCCGCCCGTGGTGATCGAAAACGCCGTTCGTGCCGGCGTCGATTCAGTTGAACATGGCTCATTCGCGACCGCGGACACCTTTGCGTTGATGAAATCGCGCGGAACTTACTTGGTTCCTACGCTGACCGTGTTCGATGTCTTCTATGCAACCGCCCGCGATCATCCGGAGTTGCTGAGACCCGGCACAGCACAAAAGGAATTGGATAATGACCTTTTACCTAAACGTAACCTGCCACTCGCGATCCGCTCCGGCGTGACGATTGCCTACGGCACTGACCTCGGTGAAGGAGATCATGCAATGGAGTTTGCATTGTTTATAGAAGGTGGTATGAGCCCGATGGATGCGGTGTTCAGCGCCACCCGAAATGCTGCCGATCTGCTTGGTGCTTCGGATAAGGTCGGATCCGTGCAGGCCGGACGCTATGCCGATCTTGTCGCGATGGACGGTAATCCACTGAAAGACCCGGGCGAATTCGAGCGCATCAGTTTTGTAATGAAAGGTGGCGTTGTTTATCGTGCAGGCGGTAAGCCGACTGCGGCCGGAGCGCAATAAGCTTCACTATTTAAGCATTGGTGATCGTGACAAGCCGGGATCCAAAGGACCTTCTCCGGAATTGATCTGCGCGATCATCGAGATGAAACGCAGAAAACCAAGCTTCCCTTACCAGCGCATCGCCACCCAGGCCTCTTTGGTCTTCGATATCGAGGTCGATAAGGATGTGGTGCGACGCGTGCGATTTGCAAGAAAGCGGGTGTCGGAGGCCGGCATGACTTGCCGGCCTTTCTTCGCGAAGACATGGCGTTGCCGCCGCGCTCAGACTAGCACACGAACATATTTCACTTGTTGGCTGTTTTTGACGAAGGAAAGACAGCACCAAGGTGCGCTGCTCCGCGAGAACGGGCGAGTTGAATCTGGCGCCGACGTTCCTCGAGCCGCTCTGCTCTCTCCTCGTCGAGGTCGCTGATGCATCGCGGGCAGGAAACACCCTCTCGATAATCGCATGACTGCAAGTCTTCGCTGCTTAGTGGTCGTCGGCAGGCGTGACACTGGGCGTAGCCACCGTCAGCGAGATCGCGATCGACGGCGACGCGGCTGTCGAATACAAAGCACTCGCCACCCCAGCGCTGGTCTTCCTTGGCGACCTGTTCCAGATAATTGAGAATGCCGCCCCGAAGCTGACAGACCTCGTAGAATCCCAATTCGAGCATCAGTGCGGTCGCCTTCTCACAGCGAATGCCGCCCGTGCAGAACATCGCCAATGGCCGGTCTTTGCCGGCCTCTGCCAGTTGTTCCGCAAACTTTGGAAACTGGCGAAAGTTGTCTGTGCCTGGATCGACGGCGTTCGTAAAGGTGCCGACTTCGATCTCGTAATGGTTGCGCGTATCGATGACCAAAGTCCCCGGGTTATCGATGATCTCGTTCCATTCGTCCGGAGATATATGCCTGCCGGTCGACCGATGCGGCCTGATATCCGGTCGCCCGAGCGTGACAATCTCCTTCTTTGACCGTACACGCATACGGCGAAACGGGGCTTTCCCGGCCTCCGTCCAGCGCGCTTCGATTGGCTGTTCCAGTGCGAGCGTATCCCTCAACCAGGCGAGTACTGCTTCCACAGCTTCACGGCTGCCTGCGAGAGTACCGTTGACGCCTTCTTCGGCAAGGAGAATTGTGCCCAGCAAGCCCTTTTTGTCACATAGCGACTGCAGAGATAGTTTAAGTCCCTGCGGATCCGCTAAATCGAGAAATCGGTAAAACGATACAACCTTCAAGAACCCAGACCCTCTTCCCTGTCTGCGAACGTCAGCGACAGAATACTGTGGCGGATTTCTTCGCCCAGGACGAGCCGGGCATCTGCACCAATGCGGGTGATGTCCTCATCAAACTCGAGCAGACCATCTTCATTCCGTCGCAACGCCGTCTGCGTGCGCAATATGCGAATAAAATCCTGGAAAAGCGCTTTATCAAAGAAGTCCGGAGAATGCAGCCCATAAATCATCGACAGGCGCTGGGCGCTTTGCTGGCAAAGACGTTCGAGTTTGGCACGAGACAGCACTCCCGAGCCGTTCTTGACCAGCAGAGAAATGACCAGATAGAAACGTTGCAGCATCGGCACCATCGATTGCCCCAGCATCAGTAATTGATACGCCTTGCCGGAACCGGCTGGTGGCCGTATGAGCACTTTGCCGTCCTCGCTACGAACCAGAATTTCCAGGTCGAGCAGGGCATTGATCCCTGCAGTTGTCACGTCGTCGATATCCTCATTGTCCCACTTGAGGCAAAGCTCTTCTTTCATGAAAGGGTAAATCATGCGGATGAGCCGCTGCAGTTCCGCGTGCTCGAGGCGGCGTCCGTGGATGAAGCAGCAGGCTACCGAGGCCGGAATCGCAAACAGGTGCTGTATGTTGTTTCTGAAATAGGTCATTAGCACGGCTTCGTGCTCGGACATGTGCAACACATCCCCGAGCGGATGCGTTGTGCGACCGATAACACCGAGATTCTCCCCGTGCGCAATTATTTCTTCCGGCGACCAGTCGGGTACAGTCACCGAGCCGGAATACTCGAATATTGCAAGCAAGTCGTGGCTCATTCTGAGCTGGCGAATGAGCTCCAGTTCTCCGATGGACTGTTTCGGCGTGGACAACAGAACGGTTGCAAGCAGACTGATTGGCGTCACTGCGGCAGCAGAGTTGATACCAATCATGATCCTCGTACCAAGTTCATCGATGATCTCGTTCATCCAGGCCGGGCGCTCTTCTTCATGTTCCATTGCCTCGCGCCAGTCCGGTTTGAGTTCATCGAGGATCGGCTCTATCTCCACAGGCTCGCCGACGTTGACATAAACCTTGCCAAAGTTTTGGCGCAAAGACCTGACAGTGCGGATCAGTCCGATCAGCGTTTCCTTTTTCTTTTCGGCGCCAGCAAGTTCCCTGATGAACGAATCACCCTCGATGAGCTTTTCGTAGCCGAAGTAGATCGGCATGAAAAAAATAGGGCGGCGTGGGTCCTGCATATATGAATGTACCGTCATCGCCAGCATGCCGGCTTTGGGCGCAAGCAGTCTGCCGGTCCGGCTGCGACCGCCTTCCACGAAATACTCCATGGCATGCCCACGTTTCAGAATCTCGTGGAGGTACGCATTGAAGACCGCGGCATAAAGTCGATTGCCCTTGAAGCTTCTTCTCAAAAAGAACGCACCGCCTCGCCGCAATATCGCCCCGACGACCGGGATATTCAGGTTAATGCCTGCCGCTGTGTGCGGAATACTAAGGCCCTGCTCGTGGACGATGTATGCCAGCAACAGGTAGTCGAAATGACTCCTGTGGCAGGGTACGTAGACGATTTCCTTGTCTCTGGCGACTTCGTGAAGGCGCTCGACGTGATTGAGAACGATGCCGTCGTACATCCGGTTCCAAAGCCAACCAAGAAATCGCCCAACCACTGCAATTGTCGGATAAGAAATGTGTGCAGCGATTTCCTGAGCATACTTGCGTGCTTGGTGCGTCCTGCGTTCCAGCAGCGCGCGGTTATCTCCACTTTCCGCCTTGATGACGCGTCGAACCTTCGGGTTCATCAGCACCTGATTAACGAGCGTGCGGCGGTGTGAAAGATCCGGCCCGACGGTTGCCGTTCGTCTTTGACGGAAATGAACGCGTAGGATCCGCGAGACTTTCCGGTAAGCCAGCTCGGGTTTGAGGCCTGCGGAAATAATCGAGCTTAGTGTCGCGGGTTCACTGAACCGAAGCAGCGTATTTCTGCCGTGCAGCAATGTCGCAAAGAGTTTGCGCGTAGGGCCTGCCACGTCCCAGTTTTCGGAAAACAAGAGTTTGAGGAGTGACCGTTCCTTATGTGGCGAACGGCCCCAGTAAATCGCGACAGGAATCAGCAACAACTCCTTGCCGCCTGCTTCGATACTCGCCTCGACGAGGCGCTTGAGCCGCATGGATCCGGTCATCCGCTTACGCCGAAATATGAAGCCTCGCATACGGCGCATTACGATAATTCGCCGGCTTTCGCGAATACCGGCGAAGTTCAGGCTGCCAGTGGGTGACGGCATGCCGTAGATCCTGCAAATCCGTTCCAGCGCCAGCGTATCGGCGAAGCCACCGGTTTCGAGCACATAACAGACTTCTGCATCGGCGCCCGGCAGGAACTCCACGGGATTATCGGGCTGAACGGCAGGCCTGGCCCAGGTCGCGAAGATCCGGCCCGAAATCCAGTACCAGGGTCGAAAGATCAATCCGGCTGCATTCATTGGCGACTAATTCTTTTGCGAACTGCAGGAGCGGCCGTAGGAGCGGCTTCAGCCGCGATGTTCGAATACGACAAATCGCGTATCGCGGCTGAAGCCGCTCCTACAGCCGCGCCTGCAATCTGTTCCTGCAGTCTGCTTTTAGTCCAGGGTGTCTTCTATTGCTTCTTCCGCGTCTTCAACCGCATCGTCGATCTCGTCCTTGTGTTGCATGATCTGATCCTCGACTTCGCGCGCTTTGTCCATGGCTTCATTGAGTTCGTCAGCAATTTCCTGGCCAACCGTTTCATCGTTGGATGAACCCCCGCAACCGCCAATAAACAACCCCATCGCAAGAATCGTCAAATATTTCATTTCTTTTCTCCCGTGCCTCAATTGTTGTTCACAATCCAGACACATTGTCGCCGCTTAGGTCCCTCACAAACCTGGTCAGATAGTAGATTATCTCATCAATGTTCTCTGTGAGTCGGTGGTCTCCGTTAACAAGATGCAGTGTAGCGTGGCATTTGCTCGCAAAGCGGATGCTGTTTTCCGGTGGAATGATATCGTCGCGCCAGCCATGAATGATGCTTATCGGGATATCGGGCGCCGGTGGCGTCAGGTGTTCATATTCGGCGATGTAATAGGCCGGCGCAAGCACGAAGAGCCCGATCGCATTGAGGGGGGCAGCAGCAGCCGTTGCGACATGTCCGCCCATGCTTGATCCGACCAGTATCAGCGGCTCTTCAAGGCCTTGGCATTCCGCTATGAGCTTGTCGACGCGTTCTGTCGGGTCCGCGATGCCCTGGTAGTCGATGCTCTCGGCGCGACATCCGAGGGCACGCACGGCCTCCGCCATCGCCTCAATCTTGGTACCCCATGGGCCGCTTTCCTGCCCATGTGAAAAATAGACTGCAGGCATTCTCATATCATTATTCCGTCGCCTGCATGACACATATCCTCAATCTTTCTTGCCAGTAACCAGTCACGATCCTGGCCCCACAGCGCCAGCTCCCCTATTCTGAAAGAGGGTACGCCCCAGACGCCGGCCTCGGTCATTGCTTGGCGGTTCTCTTCGACAGTCGATCGCCATTCGTCCTGCTCGAGCGCCGCCGCAAGCTCCGGCCAGAAAAGCCCTGATCGACCAGCCACCTCTTGCATCCCTTCGTCTTCGGCAACATCAATTGCCTCATGCCAGATTGCGTTTCCGGCGGCCAGCAGGAAGTCACGCTGGCGATTCTGGCTTTGCGCGTAGTAGAACGCGGCAATACATCGCTCCGCCCCAGGACCGACAGGATCGGAAAACCTGCCGAACGGAACGCCAAGGCGTTGCGCCTCCCGACTGGCGTCCTTGATGATATACAAGAGCTTCTGTTTCGGCACCGACATGCCGCGCATCACCATCGGCAACACCGGCCTGACCTCGAGTTTCAGGCCGAACGCGTCTGCGATCTCGAACGTTCGCGTCAGCGCCAGATAGGAATAAGGGCTTCGGAACGAGTAAAACATCTCCAGTACCGGCAGGCTTTCTGCCGCGGCGGGGACAGCGGCCGGCAGACTCAAAGCTTTCGCCTGTTGCAGCGACGCAAGCTCGGTGTTCGGCTCGTCCCGGCGATTCAAGCCCAGCGCATCGAGGCGGCTGGTCAGGTAGTGCAGCCGGTCGACGCCCCAATACCACTCGCCCGCATAATGCATCGTCGCAGTGTTGTAGTGGCCCAGCTTCCTTAGCAGCAACTGATTCTGCGACACCAGTATGTGCGTCTCGGGCCGTTCCGGCTGCCTGCGCCCGAGAAGACGGACGATACCCTCCGGATCACCTCGCCAGTAGGCGCTGAGCGCCTGGCCAAACGTTTCGCCAAAGTCCTTTTCGAATTGCTCCTCCGCTAAAAAATCGAGCAGGGCGCGTCGATGCTCGACAACTGGCGCCTCGCCCTTGTCGAGAAACGGCACCCCGAACTCTTTGGCAAGCAGTTTGCATTCCATTACGGAGTATTCGGCCAACATGTCAGGTGCAGGCATGAACTCATGGCGTAGCGCCTGGCACAGGTAGTAGCGCAGCTCGATGTTTTCATATTGCACGCCAAGCTGCGGCAGATAGTGACTCAACAGATAAGAGTAGGGATCATCGATTTGCAGGAAAACAGAGACGACGTGATCCCTGAAGCTGACCATTCTGCGCAGCTCTGCAAAAAGCCGCCGAATGGAGCGATAGCGCCGGCTGAGAATAACAGTCAGATAGAGCGAAAGCAGCTTTCGCTTCATGATGGCGCATTGTCCCAGGCCGCGCTCGGCTTCCACAAGAGTTCATCGAGATCCGGTTGCCAGCGATACTGTTGCATGTCGATACGCCCTTCGAGAATGACAACGTCCTCCATCATAAGGCGCTTGACCTGCCGATTGTATGCCCGGCTACCCTGGTCAAACGCGCTCCTGCCCGAGGACCTGATGACACGGTGCCAGGGTACGTCAGTCTTGCCCGGCAACTGTCGCAGTGCATGGCCAACCTGGCGTGCCCCGCGTGGTATGCCGGCGATCTCCGCGATCTGGCCATAGCTCGCGACCGATCCCGCCGGAACATCACAGACGGTCGCCCAGATGCGTTCGATTCTGTACTGAGACTTTGGGTTTCTAGCCACTGGCGGTACTCATGCCGAGGCGCGCACGAATCTCGCGCCGCGCATCCCGCAATACGGTTTCCTTGTCCAGGCTGTCGAGGATCTCCTGCACGACCCGTTTCGGCCCGCCCTCGCCCCAGGATTTGCCTTCGGCCAGGTATTCCGCGGCTACCTGGCCGACGACATATGTACTGTAATAAGCAATCGCTCCCTGTGCGCCGGCTGTAAGAATGGTGGACAAGCCAAGCGTTCCGACTTTGAGTGCGCTGGACAGGAAATGCAGTGCCCACACAGTGCCCATCAAAGCGGCAGCTTCGGCGACGATTACCCTGATCAGGGACCCCGCCTCGTTCTTGCTGATCGGCAGGTCATAGACCCTCGACAGATGCATCACCATGCCGACATCGATAAACGCTGCAGCAAACAGATCAGCGACGGGCACGGGGTTGAAGGCAACGGCGATCCCCTTGGCAATGCAATAGGTGCGTACCATCTTGTCACCGAGTTCACGGCGCGCGTTGAGAATGCGTTTGCCCACCTGGTCGCTGAGATCGGCTGCAAACAAACTTGCGTTTAGTGCGGCGAGCGTTTTTCCTTCCGCCTCGAAAATATCCCAGAGCCGCACTTTGAGTTGCCCGATATCAACATCACGCTCACGTGATGTCACTGTCTCGTTTCCCGTGTCATCGATTTCGACAACCGTCTGCGGCCTCGGTTGTGCTGCGACTGCAAGAACGTCGCTTGACTGAACAACTCCTGCCGTTTTTTCACGCACAGACTGCAATAACACATCGAGCTCGTCTTGCGTGTACAGGTCACGCTTATTCAAGGCCACGATCACCGGCCTGCCTTGTTCGAGCAATGTCTTCAACGCCTGACACTCGCTCTCGGTGATATCGCCGTCCAGTACGAAAATAACGAGATCCGAGCGGTTCGCCACCTCTTTCGCGAGCGCCTCGCGGTCCTCGCCGCCCGCCTCGTCGAGCCCCGGCGTGTCGATCAGAAAAACACCGCCCGCCTCGATTTCCGACCAGGGCGCCATCGCCGATTGTCTTGTTTCTCCATGCAGCGGACTGACCGTAAATTTTTCCTCGCCGATCAGCGCGTTCAACAAAGAGGACTTGCCGGTGCTGACGCGACCGAAAGCCGCGATGTGCAGATGGCCATGCTGCAGTTTGTCCAGCATAGCTTCGACCGCAGCATAATCATGGACCAGGGACTCGCGGATGCCGGCAGGCAATCGCACATCTTCGATCAGGTCGCGAAGGCTTTCCTTGGCGAGCGTAAGGTGCCGGGAACCACCGTCATCCTCCGGACCCGTGTTCGTCTTTTTGCTGGTCCAGGGCCAATCTGGCCACCTGCCGAACACCCGCTTCAATATGTTCACTGATGCCTTCCTCAAATTCCTTTGCGGCCGTCTCGGGAACCAGTTCACCGTGTTTGGTCAGTGTGTGCACGAGGCTTCTGCCCAGCGCATCAAAGATAAGGCCATAGGCTACCGCATGCACGAGGCCTCCGGCGACAGTGCCCAGGCCCGGAAAGGCCTTCAAACCGTTGCCCGCGACGGCGAGGCTCAATGGCAGCGCCTTGCCCGCCCGGCTCTGGCTCAAGCTCAGGAATTCCTCGATGTCCAGATCGCGCGGCGACGCACCGTATAGCTTACAAAGGCTCTGCGTCATCGTGGTACCGATGTAGCCCTGGATAATCACATCGGTGCCCGGGCTGACAGCGGCCAGTGCACCGACAACCGCCTTGCGCGTCGAGTTACGAACAATCTGTTCCGAGCGCTGCTGTCGGTATTTCTGCTCTGCCGCGGCCAGCTTTTCGGCCGTCAGCTGAAACACCGCCCTGTCGCGGCGCGCATCGAGCGTTGATGAGTCTTCTTCGAGCAAACGATTGATCGCGACGACAAGAACACCGATGTCCGCAGGACGTTCGCGGCGCACAGTGTCCTCCGTTCCATCGGCTTTTTTTTCAATAAGGTCAAGCTGACCACCGGCAGACACAGCGACCACACGACCTTTCGCGATCTCGCCACCGAGATCACTGAGATGATCCAGCAGCCGTTGCATGAGTGCCGCCTGCTCTGCGGCGTCATAACGGTCCGATTTGTTCATCACCAGCACGAGGGGTTTTTCGAGCGCGAGCAAGCGCTTGACGGCTTGCTTTTCAGCCCGGGTCAGGTCGCCCTCACAGACAAAGATAACAACCTGCGAGCGGCGCGCCTCTTCTTCGGCAAGCTTATCCAGACCTTCTTCAAGACCGCCAGTGCCCGGTACGTCCGTCAGGAGGATCTGTAGGCCCACATCGTCGCGCCAGCGATAGTGGCGAATGTCCATCGTCGAGCCGCCGGCAGCATCGATCACGACATCAGCTTCGGGAACCAGGGCTTTGATCAAGGAACTCTTGCCCGTGCTGATCTCGCCGAAGAAACATAAATGAACCGATCCTGCCTGTTGGCGGGACGCGAGCTCACGCAACTCGGCCTGTGCTTCGCCGACATCGACACCGGCCGCGTCCGCCTCACGCAGGCGTGCTTCGATATCGGACTTGCTCAGCTTTGCCGGCCGCCGTTCGGGTTCAGCGATCTTGCGTCGAACGAGCAGACGAATACCGAGCCAGATGGCGGCAACGACCAGCGCCACCATGACCGATATATAGCCATACAGCAGTAGACGCGGCCCCTGCACCAGGCGGTCCCAGACATTGAGCGCAGACTCTGTAACGAACAGCAATGCCGCGATCGCAATGACAAACACGAGCAGAATCAGGAACCCGAGTGCCAGCCTGATAAATCGATCCAGTTTCATAGGAAAAGAGACTGCCCGAAAATGATGGGCAGTGGAAGTTGACAGCCGAAACCCAGGAACGGCGGGTGCTTCAGACCACCGCCCTCAAAGTCGTATAATCTTCCACAAACTATGCGACAGTTTTGTCCAATAAGTATTATTAGGTGGCTCGAAACAATAATGCGTCACACGACAATAGCAGTCGCCATCTTTTTCTTCTTCGCCCCAACTGAAGCGTTGGCATTTTCGTATGTTTGTATAGACCGCGACCTTGAGCCTGCCGACTGGGTCAAGAAGAATTTGGCTGAGGCTGATGTCGTATTCCTTGGCAAGGTTAAGTCGGCTGAATACCCGCTACCACGGAACCCGCCTCCCGCCGGCCCTCCCGCCGCGAACAGCATGACTGAGCTTCTCAACGCGATCAAATCTGGCCAAAATCATGAGCATCTCCATCAAACGGTCGTATTTGAAATTCTTAAGCTGTGGAAGGGAGAGAAAACGACTTTGGTCATTGCAAAAGTTTACCCCAGCCGTGGATCAGGAGTCGCATCCTCGCTTGAGAAGGATAGCAGCTACTTAATATTCGGACACAAGCTGGAGGATGGGCGAATTTCAATTTCGTTGCTGTGCGGAGCGACTGTAAGAGATGAAAATGCCGGCGAAAAAATCAGAATTCTGGACAAATTGTCTCCAACGCAATGAGCCACCTAACAAATCGCTGCACTGGCCGCCGGACGTATCGGTCACGGCTATTGCAAAGACAACAGCCGCGCCAGATATTGGCTGCAAGTGAGCTAAACCGTTAGGCAGTGAACCGACCCTTGTCTTTGAATCTGGCTCACAGGCTCTTTTTGAGCAATATTTGGGCGAAATATTGAGATATTGCCCCTTGACTAGATGCAGATAATCGCCATAATTACACAGTCATCCCCAGATGGACCCACGGGTTCTCTGGCCCCCTTCGGGTTACGACCCGGAGGGTTTTTTTTGCCTTATGAATAGAGTTACATTCCTGGTGGACGGGTTTAATGTCTACCATTCTGCAAAGGAAGCGCGTGCCGATCTGGCCGGCGGTTCAACTCTTTGGCTCGACCTTCATTCTCTGCTCAGTTCCTATATATCCATTTTTGGTCGAGATGCGGTGCTTACCGATATCTACTATTTTTCCGCGCTCGCCAAGCATATCGATTCAAAACGCCCTGGTACTACGCGGAAACATCAAAACTACATTGATTGTTTGAAAAGCACCGGCGTCAAGATCCGGCTCGGTCGCTTCAAGTACAAAACAGTCTGGTGTCGAAATTGTAAGACCAACAATGTCCACTACGAAGAGAAAGAAACAGACGTTGCTCTATCGTTGAAGATTATGGAGCTTTTCCACCTAGACGAATGCGATACAGTAGTCTTGGTTACTGGTGACACCGATTTGGCGCCGGCGGTGCGAATGGCAGCAAGTGTCTATCCAGCAAAGACAATATGTTTCGCGTTTCCGTATAAACGCAAGAACAAAGAGTTAAATTCGATCACTAACAAGTCGTTTCTTATCAGAAAAGAACGCTATGCGACACATCAATTTTCTGACCCGTACGTTGGAGTTTCAGGTCGATCGATCAACAAGCCTCCAAGATGGTAGGAATTCGCAGCCTAACAAATCGCTGCACTGGCCGCCGGATGTATCTGTCACTGAGCTTGCATACGCAAGCTCCACGCCAAATACTGGCACAAGTGAGCCAGACCGTTAGGCGATTACCGGAAACTCAACATGACAAACAGAACAGTTCTACTTGTGACAGTTCTTGCGAGCGCACTATTTGCCTGCGGCGACTTCACAAGTGTTGATATCGCCAGCGTCGAAAGAACGCTGGAACTTCAACATACGGAGGTGTGGAGCAAGGGAAATTATGATTCGCTTTCCAGCATTTATACGGAAGACTACGTTGGCCATTTTCCAGGTGGACAGACGGTCAACGGGCGAGACGGTCTCAGAAAGACCGTGGAGTCGCACCGAATTTCATTCCCGAATTGGAATGAACAAGTCCTGGAGGTCATTGTTGACGGCAATCTTGCTGCGACGCGCTATCGGTCACGAGGCACTCACGATGGAGAGTTTCTTGGTATTCCGGCGACAGGCAACAAAATTGACGTTCTCGAAGCTTCGATTTACCACATGGTGGACGGTAAGATTGCGGAGCAATGGGCGTTTCCCGACATTGCGAGCCTTCAACAACAACTTGCGCCGCAGCAGAACGAATGAGGTGTTCGTCGCCCAATGAAGCGCCAGACAGATTGGTCGGGCCCGGGATCGCGCTCCCAATTGTGTTTCTCATGTATATCGGCGTTACCTGTTTTGTGATCGTCATACTGAAAAGAGAGAAGGCATCGCCATGAAACTCACAGATCTGATTTACGCGAAGACCGGCTTCACAATTGATCTTCCGAGCCTGGCGAGTGATTTGGATGCCCAGACCCTGGTTGCGTCTCTGATTACGCTCGTTGCCAAAAGTGACGGTGGCATTTCGCTGGACGAAACCGTGCGCATGGTGGAAATGTTACGGCAACGATTTCCACTTGAGCCAGGCGAGGCATTAAGTTTGGTTACTCGTGCTGCGGATGAACTTTCTGCGGATTCGCATCTCGACGAGATTTTGGCCGAAGTTAACGCCAGTTTGGCTCTACCACACAAAGAGGACCTGATGTTGATGGTGCTGCACGTAATCTCGGCAGACAACGAGAAAGACGCCGGGGAAATGAAGCTTCTTGCGGCATTGATCGACGGGTTGAAGATTCCCGACAACATCATGGATAAGGTTTACGCACGCTACTTCAAGGATCAAAAAGAACAGCAACGAAATGCTACCTGACACTTGTGAGGCCCCCGGTAGTCATGAGGCAATCGGATACTAAAAATGAAAAGAATCTTTACTATTGGTCTGGTCCTGGGATTGATCGGCTGCACTGACACGGAATCGCCTACGTCGAGCCGCAACTTGCCTGAGCCCGAGTTTGTCATCGGCACAGACCAGACGCATAACAAGTTTAGCCGTGCTATTCCGTATGCCATCAAAGTCCCCTCGGGCAGCGTGATTGAGGCGTTTACGCACGAGGCGACCGGCGGACAACTGAATATTGATTCCACTGTTGATGACTTTGAGAGCGTCGACATGGATCGAGTACATACCTTGACCGGGCCGATTTACGTCGACGAGGCCGAAGTCGGCGATGTCCTTGCGGTCGAGCTGCTGGAACTCGAACCGGGAGCCTGGGGATGGACGGGTATGAGTCCACATTTCGGGTTTCTGGGCGATGAAAACCAGGAAACCGTTTTTAAGACCTACAAACTGGACAAGAAAGCCAAGCTCGTGCATTTCGCCGATGGCATCGATATTCCGATGAAACCGTTTGCCGGTGTAATGGGCGTTGCGCCCGATACGGACGAAATGCTGACGACGATCCCGCCCCGTGCAAACGGCGGCAACATGGACGACCCGAACATCGGGGCAGGAGTAACTGTCTATTTTCCCGTGTTCGTCGAGGGTGCCTTGTTTTCAATCGGTGATACACACGCCGTCCAGGGAATGGGTGAAGTCGTCGGCACCGCTGTCGAGGCGCCAATGCGAATACTGTTCCGCATCAGCGTCCTAAAG
>JACZWL010000098.1 GCA_022572185.1 Pseudomonadota bacterium
GTTCTCGAACCACATTCAGCGCGGGCAGGCGCTTTTGAAGATAACGAATGCGCCGATCCAAACCACCCAATTCTTTCTTGCGGTAAATGTATTCGGCGTTCTCCGAACGATCACCCTCGGCGGCGGCTTCAGCCAGAGCCTTTACAACATCGCGGCGTCGAAGCCAGATGTCGTCCAACTCTTTATGCAGGGCGGAGAAGCCCGCCGGCGTGATGTACGGTGACGAGCTTGGGGTGGGTGGACGCCATCGTCCCATGTCATGCCTTCCCTTTATTCGGTTGGAACGGAAAACAGGGTTGAACCGAGCTTTCCAAAAATACGTGCGTTTCGACCCCATTTTACCCAAGCGACTTATTAATTTTTGCCCAGGTGCCCACTTTGGTGCCCAAACCAGGATCACCTACCGTCACTCAAGGTAACCTACGGTGTTAAAAATCTGCCGCTAAACGTCTGATTGGGTTACGGTGGGTTACGTAGGGTTGTGAAATCTGTTTACTGAAAATCCGCGTGTCGGTGGTTGATTGACTGCGAATCGGCAAAGGCCGATTCTTGCCCTCGCTTCGCTCGGGTAGCACCGCGCTCCTGATTCGCTTCGCGAATCGGTTCGCCCCTGGCAACCAATTTTATAAAGTACTTACGAATGTTTTCCTTGCATCAACACGCCAATTACTGAGCCAAGTGCCCATTTGGTGCCCACGCTAACCGGAAGCTAATGTACGTACCGAAGCGCACATCATACGTGGGGTAGAAGTCTAGTCGACGATGCGGAATTGGGCGATCTGAACTTCAGGACCGTAGTCGGCGTAATCGCCGTCTGTGCGGCGCGAGCGAAAGTCTTTCCATTCTATCGGGCGATAACGTGCTGGCCGATCGGCGCTAACCATGGCAGGTAGGGGACGGATGGTCGCGTCGGCACTCGGGTTAAAAAAGAACGGGATACTGTAGCGTTCGGTCGCTTCCATCGCCAGCACTCGGTGAATCGGTGCCCGATAATGATCGTTCGACCAAACCTGCATCATGTCGCCCGTATTGATAACGAGTGCACCCGCGATCGGGGGCACGTCATACCATAAACCACTGTTGAACACCTGCAGCCCAGCGACTGAATCTTGGAGTAACACCGTCAATGCGCCGGCGTCAGCGTGATGATGTATACCGAGATCGGCAACATCGAGATGCGCGACATCGTCGCGTCCCTCCAAGGGATCCTCTACCGGATAATAGTTCAGGCGCACAAACCCGGTGTGCTCGGGATCAAAGAGGGGATTCAGAAACTGCGGGTCCAGGACAAGTGCGGCGCTCATCGCCTGGAGCAGGCGAAGCGACAGTGAGGCACACTCGTCGCGATATGATTCTAGCGTTGGGCGGAAGCGTTGATCGAAATCCGGCCAGCGGTTTTCGGCGCCGTAAACTGCATCGACACCGTCAGTCGTGTAATCGAAAACCTCTTTCTTGTCGCGCTGATTCTTTGTGAGTTCGTTGTTGTAGTACCCCCAAGGGTTTTCTCCTGTCCGGAGCACCTTCTCTTTCTGCTCGGCGGGTAGCGCAAAGAACGCCCGCGTTTGTTCCCAGACTTGCTCGAACACGTCGTTGTGGACGCCGTGATTGATAACTTGAAAGAATCCCAACTTCCGGCAAGCATCCGCGATTTGTTGTACGGATGCCAAATCGCGGTGAATTTCGCCGGCAAGCTCACTGATATCAATGACGGGCACCGTGTGAATCGCACGACTGCCGATTGCGGATGGACGACTATCGAGATCGGCATTGGTTTCCATTGTTTCGATTCTCGCAACCCGCAGTTCATCCTTAACTCCGAGCGCATGCGCCAGGTCGCTTCAGATAGTTCCATCTTTCGCGAGGCGAATTCCGAGAAACTGCCATCGCTGGTGAGGATAGAAAAAGCTGCGTACGCTCGCGCGCATATGTTCCGTCGCGGTCGCACAGGAACCACCCCGAACCGTCATCTGGCCAGACATGAATTTGCCATTCGATTCGCCGAGGGCGCCGGGCAACGGCACGAACCCGGGATAGGGCAAATAGGCCGATGACGTCCACTCCCAGACGTCGCCGAATAATTGTGAACCGCTGGCGGCAACTGGATGCCAGTAATTGGATTCAAGGAAGTTGCCGCTGACCTCTTCCTCATCGGCGGCTAGCTCCCATTCTGCTTCGGTCGGCAGGCGCGCTCCGGCCCACTTGGCATAAGCGTGCGCCTCGTAATAGCTCACATGAGTCACCGGCGCATGCAGGTCGAGTTCGCGCTTGCCGCCGAGCGTAAATTCGGCATCGTGCCCCTCGGTCCAGTAAAGCGGTCGGCTCCATCCCTCCCGATTGATGAGCGCCCATCCATCGGAATGCCAGAGCTTCGGATTCGTGTATCCGCTATCGCGAATAAAGTCGCGATATTCGCCATTGGTGATAAGGCGGGAGCCGATCTGGTGCTCTGCAACTAATTCGGCGTGTCGCGGCAGTTCATTGTCGAAACAATAACTGGCGTCCTTATGGCCGATTTGCCGGACGCCGGATGGGCCGTTGCGAAATTCGTGTGGCGGGTTTTTCCGAACCGGTGGCGGCGTGAGCGCCGGATTGACGGTCGGCCAGGCTGGATTGACAGAGAATACATGCTTGATGTCGGCCAGGATGAGTTCTTGGTGCTGTTGCTCGTGGCTGAGACCGACCTCGATGAGGAAATCGAAGTCCTTGTCGCCGCATTTTTCGGCGATCAGATCGAGCATCGCGTTGTCGACGTACTCGCGATAGGCGAAGACCTCGTTCACCGTCGGGCGTGCCAGCAGGCCACGGTGGGGACGTGGGTACATTCCTCCGACGGTGTAAAAATAGGAATTCAGGACGTAGTCGAAGTCCTCGTTAAACCAGTCGTAGGTCTGCGAGTATTCCTTGAGAACGAAGCGCTCCCAAAACCACGTAACGTGCGCAAGATGCCATTTCGTCGGGCTGACGTCTGGCATGCTTTGCACGACGTAGTCCTCTGGCTCGAGGTGCTGGCATAGCTGTACTGTTGCATTTCGGATGTACGCGTATTGCGCTGCCAGCGAATCTGCGGCGACCGCCGCCTGAACTGATTCTATTCTCGAGGCCATCGGAACGTCCTGTCTGAGTATGCCTGAAAGACTACGGGGCACCCCGGCGCTTGTCAAAACACGCTGTGGTTCGTACTTGTGCCGCCTATGCAGCGGCAATTCGGTGGTTTTTCATTACAACAAGTGCGTGAGTTTTGCGTGACTGAGTCCTGCAAAGTTATGCATTGTGGTGCAAAATGGGCAACGGGCGCCCCGCTAACTTATTGAAATATAAGGCCAGAAGCTTGCGAACACTGGACTGAAAATCCGCGTGTAGGGTGTTCGATTGGCTGCGGGCCATCCATGGCCCTTGCCCTCACTTCGTTCGGGTCGCTTCGTGCAACAAATCGGCGATCCTGCCGATTTGTCACCCCTGGCCACCACATAGTCATAATCAGTTATCGACGCGCCACGGGCCCGGTGCAGTCCATTTTCGGCCGAAGTCATTGCCACTCTTAATGGACGAGAAAACTGGAGATAGAAAATCGCTGATTGGAGCCAAGACCTGAAAGAATGTATCCGGCCCCACGAGCGCTGATTTCCGAACAAATGCGACCCATTGCTGGTCAAGTTTGTCGTTGTCAAGCAGTTCGACCACGAGGTCATCGAACTCAATAATCTCAGTGTTGCGATTGTCGAACGTTCGGCTAATTGCTTCACAGAGCTCACTACCTTCAAAATTGAACTGTTGCGACATTCGCCATATGTCATAGAAGTCCTTCATGCGACTGTTCAGACTGCCGAGATATACCATTGCCTCAGCCTTCTCGGCAATAACGGTCTCGGGGGGATACATGCGTAGCGACGGGGCTGGCAGATCGAGCAAGGCAGGGTAGTCCGCCTGGA